>JBMNEQ010000004.1:0-184431 GCA_050948865.1 Bacilli bacterium | reverse complement strand
AACATAAGTTTCTATCTTATCATTATCAGTATTTAAAATATCATTAACCATTTCTGCTAATGATAAATTAGTTGTTTTTCCCCATTTAGTTTCTTTTAAATAATTCCAAATATCTTCTTCTTTTATATGATTTAAACCAATCCTACTTAATTCTTCTTTTTTAGAAGTTAAAGCAGGTTTTATTTTTACATATAATTCTTTTAAAGATGTAAATTTAATTTCCACTTTTCCTCCTTTATATCATTAATATTATAGCATGGAAGAAGAAAGTTGTATATTAGTCTTTAAGAAAAAGTTTCTTCAAATTGACTATAATAAAGCTCATGATAAAATCCTTTTTGTTCTAACAATTCTTGATGATTTCCTTTTTCAATAATATTTCCTTCTTTCATAACCAAAATAAGATCAGCATTTTTAATGGTTGATAAACGGTGAGCAATTACAAAAGAAGTTCTTCCTTTAGTTAGTTTATCCATTGCTAATTGAACTGTTCTTTCTGTTTTAGTATCAACAGAACTAGTAGCTTCATCAAGAATAAGTAAAGGAGCATTTTGAATCATTGCTCGAGCAATAGTTATTAATTGTTTTTGACCTTCAGATAAAGTAGTTTTATCATCTAAGATGGTATTGTATCCATTAGGTAAGGTTTGAATAAAGTGATGAAGACCAACAATTTTACAAGTTTCGATTACTTTTTCTTCAGTAATATTATTTTTGTTAAATATAATATTCTCTTTTATTGTTCCTTCAAATAACCAAGTATCTTGTAAAACCATGGAAAATTGATCATGAACATTTTCTCTTGGAACAAGACTTAAAGGAAGATCATCAATTAGTATTTCTCCATCATTTACCTCATAAAAACGCATTAAAAGATTTACAATAGTAGTTTTACCCGCTCCTGTGGGACCAACAATTGCCACCTTTTGACCTGGTTTTATCTTAACTGAAAAGTTAGGAATAATAATTACATCATCAGTATAACCAAATTTAACATTTTTAAATTGCACTTTACCTTGAATATTTTTTAATCTTAAAGTTTTATAATTTTCTTTTTCTAATTCTTTTTCTTCTAAGAATTCAAAAACTCTTTCTCCAGCTGCTGCTGCTCTTTGAAAATTATTCATAACTTGAGCTAATTGAGATAAAGGTTGAGTAAATAAGCGAATATAAATTAAAAAAGCGACAATAACACCAAAGGTAATAACATTATTCATGGCTAAAATGGCTCCTATAACACAAACTAAAACATAACCTAAATTACCAACAAAATGCATTAAAGGATGCATTAAACTTGATAAGAATTCTGCTTTCCAAGCACTATTATAAAGTTTATTATTAATGTTTTCAAAAGTTCTTTTTGCTTCAGCACTTCCATTATAAACTTTAACAATATGATGAGCAGAAAAGATTTCTTCAATATAGCCATTGACTTCTCCTAAGTTTTTTTGTTGTTCAATAAAATACTTTTGTGATTTAGAAATAATAATTTTCATAAAAAGAAAGCCAATTAGACTAGTAATAACGGAAATGATTGTTAATAAAAAACTATTATAAAACATCATAATTAAAGAGCCAATTAACATCGTTAAGGAAGTAAAAAGAGTTGCTACACTTTGATTCATTGTTTGTCCTATAGCATCAACATCATTAGTAATTCGACTAATAATATCACCATAACTAGTTTTATCATAATATTTAAAAGGTAAACGATTAATTTTAAGAGAAATATCATGACGCATTTGTTTGGTTAAGTTTTGAGTAACTGTAGCCATCATATAACTTTGAATAAAATTTAAAAGACCAGAACCTCCATATAAGAAAAGTAAAAACCAAGCTATTTTTGTAATAGCTTTTAAATTTATTTGACCTATAATTAATTGTTCGTTTTTTATTGTGGGAAGTCCTTTAATTATTTCATTGGTTATATCTCTTAATTTATTAGGACCAATAATTTGAAAAAGAGTTCCTAAAAAAGCTAAAAAGATGGCGAGAACTATTATTTTTAAAAAAGGATTGGCATATTTTATAATTTTTAGCCATGTTTTTTTTAAATTTTTAGGTTTTTCAATAACTCCTATTCCTCCTTGAAATCTTTTGATCGGAATCGGAGTTCTTTCTGTTTTATTTTTCATAACATTAACTCCTTTTCATTTAATTGACTAATAGCTATTTCTTGATAAACTTGGCAATTATTTAGTAATTCTTGATGGGTTCCTTTGCCGACAATTTTTCCTTCATCAAGAACTATTATTTGATCAGCATCTATTATAGAACCAATTCTTTGAGAAATAATTAAAGTGGTAATATCTTTGCTTTTTTCTTTTAATGCTTTTTTTAATAAGCGTTCTGTTTTATAATCTAAAGCAGAAAAACTATCATCAAAGATATAGATTTCTGGTTGATGACAAATTGCTCTTGCAATAGATAATCTTTGTTTTTGACCTCCAGAAATATTTGTTCCTCCTCTAGCTATTTCTTCTTCATATTGATTTTTCATTGCTAAAACAAAATCTTTCCCTTGAGCAATTTCAATTGCTTCTTTAATCATCTTTGGTGTTTTTTCTTGGTTCTCATTTTCTCCATAACTAACATTAAAGTTAACAGTTCCCTGAAATAAAAGAGCCTTTTGAGAGACATAACCTATTTTATTATATAAAGTTTTACTAACATAATCTTTAACATTTATTCCATTAACTAAGACCTCTCCTTCGGTAACATCAAAAAACCTTGGTATAAGATTAACTAAAGTAGTTTTACCCGCTCCAGTGGGACCAATAAAAGCAAAGGTTTCCCCTTTTTTAATAGTAAAATTAAGATCTTTTAATACATATTCTGAATTTTCATAATATTTAAAACTAACATTTCTAAATTCTATTTCTCCTTGGAGATGATCTTTTCCTTTAGTTAAGGGGCCATCAAAAATAGAGGGAATTGTTTTTAATACTTCATTTATTCTTTTAGCTGAAATAGAAGCTCTTGGAATCATAATAAAAACAATTCCTAGCATCATAAAAGACATAATAACTTGAATAGCATATGAAGAAAAGACAACCATATTAGAAAAGATGGTTAAAGCATCAGGAGCATTACTATAAGCAATTAAATAAGCCCCAATCCAATAAATAAATAAAGATAAACTACTCATTACTAAACTCATTAAAGGCATTAATAAAACCATACTACGACTTGTATAAAGTTTAGTATTAGTTAGTTTAGTATTAACTTTATTAAACTTTTCTTCTTGAAAGGAATCAGCATTATAAGCCTTAATAACTCTTAAACCACTTAAGTTTTCTTTAGTTACTTTATTTAATTCATCAGTTAATTCTTGCATTTGTTTAAACTTTGGTAAAACAAAAATTAAAATAGCAGTTATAAAGGTAATTAAAATTAAAACAGCAAAAAGAGTTAGCAAAGACCATTCTAATCCTTTTCCAGATATTTTAACTAAGGCTAAACTAGCCATAATAGGAGCTTTAATAATAATTTGTAAACTCATCATTATTAATATTTGAATTTGTGTAATATCATTAGTAGAACGAGTAATTAAACTAGCTGAAGAAAATTGATTTATTTCTTTCATGGATAAAGAATTAACTTTGGAAAATAATTTACTTCTTAAATTTTTAGCAAAAACAGAAGCGATTCTAGCACTAAAAAAGCTAATAATTATAGTTAAAATAACACTTCCTAAGGTGCATAAAAGCATAAAGAGACCTTGATTTAAAATTGCTTTAAAATTATTTCCTGATGTTTGAACTAACTTAGTTATTTCGGCCATATAATCTGGGATTTTTAAATCTAGCCATACTTGTGAAACAATTAAAAGAAAACTAATTATTATTAAGGTCCATTCTTTTTTTCTAAGATATTTAAAGATTTTAAGCATTCTTGATGTTCCTTTCTTTTTTCACACTAAATAATTATACACTATTTAAATAAGTAAGGAAAATAAAAACATAGCTAAAACTACGTTTTTAAAGATGATTAATTTTAAAATTTATATTTTTCTTTTTAATGTTTTTCCTAAAGGAAACTTACAATCACTAGAGCATTGATAATCAGGAAAAGTGCATCTCGCTCCTTTAGTATAAGCAGCAATATCTTGACTTAGGGGATGTTTATTTTTTTGTAAGGCTTCTTGATATTTTTCTAAAGTTTTTTTAGTTTGATTAGCAATTTCTAGTTGGGCATTACTACATAAACGTTCTTTAGCTTTTAAAAGAAAATTTTGATAAGTTCCAGTTTCATTAACCAAAACTAATTCCCCTTGAGGATAAACATGAGCTAAAGATTGAATATCTTTTAACCATTCTTTTACTAAAAGAGGATTATCTTTAATAATAGGAGGAATAAAATATTCCTTTTCTTTTAAAAGAAAGATTTCATAATCAATAGTTCGATGACGATGAGCTTGGGCTAAAGAAGCTAAAGAAGTTTTATAATTGGTGGAATAAACATCACCAAAATATTCTTCTTTTAATTTTTCTCCAAACAAGGAAAATGATCTATTTTTAGAATTTATTTGTAATCTTTCTTCTAAAACATTAAGTTTACTGAGTAAAGAAACAAATTCTTTTAAATAAGGAATTATTTTTCTTTTAAAATCATCCTTATTATCTTCTTTAATCATTTTATTCATAAAAGAAGTTATTTTATTTAATTGGGCCAAAGGAACTGTATAAATAAGTTCAGTTGGCATAAAGACTGTAACTAAATAACGACTATTTTCTTGAGCTAATTTTTCAATTTTATTTTCTTTTAAAACATCGCTATATTCTTTTTTTATTTCTTCTTTAAAAATATGCATCCATTTATTATAAAGAACTTCTTCTTCTTGAGAAATTATCCCCCCTTCTTTTCTTATTACTGGGGTATAACGAGCAGATTTTTCACTGGTATTATATTGTTTTTCATTATTTAATAACATGGCCACAATTTTAGGAACATTACTTAAATTAAGACCAATATTAAGATGATCAAAAACACTATGATGTTCTAAATTTAAAGTTAGATTAGTTCTTTTTTTAGTTATTTCTTCTTTTTCTTTTTCTAAAGCTTTAAAGCCTTCTTTACTATAACAAATACCAGCTATTTTACCACTATAATTAAGAGCTTTTTCCTTATCAAAAGTTCCATCTTCTTTTAAGAATGGGGTATGAGGCATTAATTCAATTTTCATCTTTTCCATTTTATCCCTCCTTTAATTTTCCTTTTTAATTGTATAACATAATTAATATTAAAGCAATTCCATATATATTATTATGAATACTTTTAGGGGTGGTTAGGTGAAAAAGAATAAGTTTTTAACTTCAACCTTTATTTTATTAATAGGAGCAGTAATTACAAAAATATTAGGAATGTTAATTAAGGTTATTATGACTAGAGCAATTGGACTTGAAGGGATAAGTATTTATATGTTAATCTTACCTACTTTTATGTTATTTATTAATATCTCTGTTTTAGGATATCCGATTGCTATTTCTAAATTAGTAGCTGAAAATAAAAAAGGAAATAAGAATATAGTTTTTTCCATAATTCCATTTTCTTTATTCTTAAATTTTCTTTTATTAATAATTATTATTTTATTAGGTCCTTATATTAGTAAGTTATTGCTTGATGAAAGGACTTTACTTCCTATTATAGCAATTGGTTTTGTTTTACCTTTTATTAGTCTTTCTAGTATTATTCGTGGTTACTTTTTTGGAAAAGAACAAATGTTACCCCATACAATATCAAATATTTTTGAACAAATAATGCGTTTATTATTAATTATTATTTTTACTCCCTTTTTATTAAAGTATAGTTTAAAAATAACAATAGCAGGAATAATTTTAATTAATATTTTTAGTGAATTAACTTCTATAATTATTTTATTATGTTTTTTACCTAAAAATATCAAGATTAATAAAAGTGATATTAAGCCTGATTTAACCATTATTAAGGATATATTAAATATTGGAATACCAACTACAGGATCTCGTTTAATTGGGTCTTTAGGTTACTTTTTAGAACCTTTTATTCTTAGTTTTATTTTAATTAAAGTAGGTTATACTAATATATTTTTTATAAGAGAATATGGAATTTTAAATGGTTATGTTTTTCCTTTATTAATGATGCCTTCTTTTTTAATCCAGACCATTGGTATTGCTTTAATTCCAGCGATTAGTAAAGGATATTCCAAGAAGAATCTTCATTATGTAAAAAATAAATTAAAACAAGGCCTAATAATATCTTTGTTTTTAGGAATCATTACCACTTTTCTTTTAATTATTCAACCAGAGTTTTTTTTAAAACTTGTTTATAATACTACAGCTGGTAAAGATTATATTAAGGAAATTGCTCCTTTTTTTCTCTTTTATTATATTCAAGCACCATTAACTGCTACTTTACAAGCTATTAATAGAGCTAAAGAAGCAATGCTTAATACTCTTATTGGTATGATTATAAAAATATGTTTATTGATTAGTTTATCTTTCTTAAAAATTGGAATGTATTCTCTTATTATTTCTAATATAGTAAATATGATAATAGTTACTAGTTTAAATTTTTATAAAATAAAAAAGGCTTTTAAATAGCCTTATTATTATTTCCTGACCAAATATTATAAACTAAAGCATTACTACTATGAGGAGGAGGATTTGGTAAATCTAATTTTACTATTAAAGGAATTTTAAAAACTTTTCCTAAACCAACACAATATCCTGGTTGAACACTTCTTTGTTTTTCAATAATATCAGTGTTAACATTAGGTATTGCCCTTTTCATATATTCTAAATCCCGAGGATGATTAGTTCGAAAAAGTAAAAAACTAGAGCATTGAGATAAAGCCGTTTCGGATAATTCTGTTGGACGTTGAGAAATTAAAGTAATAATAACCCCATATTTACGGCCTTCTTTAGCTATTTGTTCAAAAACATTTTCTCCATAAAGAGGATTATCTTTATTCTTAATAAAATGATGGGCTTCTTCAATCAGAAAATGAATGGGAACTGAAGCTCTATTTTCTAAAGAAGATATAAAATCAAAAATTAGTTTCGCTAAAGTGTGAGTAACAAAATAGGCAATATTAGCATTTAAACCCTCTAAATTAATGTTTATTAATTGAGAACGTCGATTATTTTTTATCATTAATTTAGTAAGATAACTTTCTTTATTTAAATACTCAGGAAAATCAAATAAACGACCATATCCCTTAACAATTAAATTTCTTAATTTTAATTTTAACATCATCGCTTGATTATAAAATTGATCATCAACTAAAATGTTTTCAGAGATAATTACAAAATTAAGAGCATCTTCTAAATCATTTAAAGTACATTTATTAATCTTTTTACTAACTTTTTTTTCTAATTCTTCATCAATAAATTGATTAATATATTCATGAATTAAAACATTTTCAGCAAAGGTTCCCATTTTATTGATATCAAAACATCTTTTAAAGTCTCTTGTATATCCTATTCCCGGGATTAAAGCATTAAGATTTAATTCATCAGTAGAACAAATGCTTAATATTTCAAAAACTTCACTTCTAATTTTTGTGGCTGAAAGATTAGAATATAAAATTGTTTGAATTGATTTAGCTATTAAATGGTTTTTATATTTAGTTGTAGTTTCAGAACGTTCAGTTAAAACAGAAAGAATTAATAAAGCTTTTTCAATTATTACTAATTGACTATATTCTGTTGCTCCTAATAATAAAGCAATATCTTCAATATCTAATAACCAAAGAGGAATTGTTAACATTTCCCCATCTAAATTATAGTTATTAGTTCGAAACATTTTATATTGATAATTATTATTAAATTCATTTAAGTTTTTAAAAGCATTATTATATTCACCGTGAACATCAAAAATAAAAAAGGTAGAATTAACAGCAATGTTTTTTTCATTATAAAATAAAGATTGTAAAATTTTTGTTACACCATAAGATTTTCCACTACCAGTATTTCCAAAGATGGCTAAATGATTACTAAATAAATCATCAATATTAACATAAACAGGATAATTTTTATATAAAACAGATTTTCCAAAAGCAAAAGTTTTAGGATCATTATGAGACATGATAACCGCTAACTCTTCTTTAGAAATAATTCTTACTTTCGCTGCTAATTTTGGTTTTCTTATAATTCCACTAATAAAACTATCTTCTTTAAATTCTCCTAAAAATTGAACTGTAACTATATCGTTTTCTAAAGTAGTAATTTCGCCTAAAATTCTTCTTTCATCATCTTCAAAAACTAAATGAATATTAATAATGTTCTCCATAACCCCTTCAGCTATGTTTAAAGAAACTTTAGCCGAATTATCATCAATAAATAATATTTTCCCGATCATATATCCTCCTATATTTTAATATCATTATAGATTATTATTTTTAATATTACAACAAATTAAGATTAAATAAACTAAATCTAAACAAAAATTGCCATTTTAATTACCTTTTTTGATAATATTTTGACCATGTTTATTTTTTAACTGATCAAGAACTTGATCTAATTTAGTTATTTCTAAATGTTTTTCAAAATTATCAAAAAAGGATAATTGATAATTAACCTTAGTAACTAATTTATCTAGTCTAAGACCAACTAATCGGACTGGTTTTTTATTCCATCTTTTATGAAGTAACATTTTAGCTACTTGGGAAATCTTTTTTGCATTATTCGTTGGATTTTTAATTTTTAGTTGAAAAGAAGTGGTTTTAAAAGAGGTATCTTTTAAAATAACACTAATAACAGCGGCATAACGTTTTTCTGTTCTTAATTTTAAAGCTAAATTATCAGCCATTTTATTAATTACTTTCATTATTTCTAAGGTAGTTGTTAAATCATATTTTAAAGTTAGTGATTGACTTATTCCTTTTGAAACCTTTTGATTAGTAATTATTTTGCTTTCATCAATTCCATTAGCTTTTTCTATTAAGACTTTAGCTTGATTTTTAAAATATTTTATTAATATTAATTCATTAGCTAAAGCTAAATCTTTTATTGTTTTAATTTTTAATTGATTTAATTTTTTAGTTGTTTTAGGACCAACCCCAAATAAGTTACTCACTGGTAAAGGCCACATTTTAAGTGGAATTTCTTCTTTATATAAAGTATGAACTAAATTTGGTTTTTTAAAATTAGAAGCCATTTTAGCTAAAAGTTTGTTATTACTAATTCCAATATTAACAGTAAAACCTAAGGTTTTATTTACTTTATCTTTTAAATAATGAGCAAAGTCTATTTCTTCTCCATAAAGATGTTTGATGCTACTATAATTAAAGAAACATTCATCAATGGAGTATATTTCAAGATCAGGAGTAAAAGATTTTAAAAATAAAAAGAATTCTTTTGATTTTTGTTGATATAAATCATATTCTGGAGGATAAACCTTTAAATAAGGATATTTCTTTCTAGCTTCATATAAAGTTTCTCCTGTTTTAATTCCCTTTTCTTTAGCTAAAGGACTTCTCGCTAAAACAATTCCTTGTCTTGAATGTTCATTTCCCCCGATTACAGAATATTCTAAACGAATATCTTTTTTAGATCCTGTTTTTAATATATTAACAGCTGTCCAAGATAAAAAAGCATTATTTACATCAATATGAAAGATAATTGGTTTCATTTTTTTCTCCCTTATTATTTCAATTATAACAGAGCGAACGCTTGTTTGCAATATCAAATAAAAAAAGAAGCGATTTTACTAGCCGCTTCAACTAGATCAAATAAACAAACAAACCATTTACTTGATAAAATAATTTTAGCATATTATGTTTTACTTTGTCAATACTTTTTCCTTTTTTTCTGATTCTTTTTCTTTTTTTATTTTTAGATAAATATCTAAGGCTTTTAAAGCACTTTTAATTCGTCCATCAGAATAATAAGAACAATCTTTTTTCATTATTAACCTCCTTTTTTATTTACCAATATCATTTTTTTTAATAATAAAAGTTTTGCTTCCTTTATAAAAAGCATAAAAGATATCTTCAATTTTAACTTTTTCTTTATTTAAGATTAAATTTAACCATTCTCTTTCTTTTTTTAATAATTTTAAAGTATCTGATTGAACTTGGCCATCTAATATGATAGGAAGAGGTAAATCACTCTTTTTATCTTGGTAAGGAAAAATAGAAAGTTTACCATTGTTTTCTAAGATAGCATATTCAATTTCTTCTAAACTTTTAATTTGTTGTTCTCTAAGCTGTAATAATAAGTCATCTAAATTATATCTTTGTTTAATCATTTCTTTAAAGTCTAATTTTCCTTTATTTATAATCATTGAAGGTTTTCCACTAAATAAAATTCTAATCTTAGGAGATTTTAAAGAGATATAAGCGACTGAAACTTGAACAATAACTAAAAAAGTAACTGGAATAATAGTATAAAATATCGGTTTAGTTGGATCTTCAACACTTATTGCTGTTAATTCTGCTATTAAAATAGAAACAATTAAATCAATAACCCCTAATTGACCAACTTCCCTTTTCCCCATTATTTTATAAGCAATTGTAATAAAGAAATAAAAAAATATTATTTTTAATAAAAGATTTAAATATTCCATTTTAATCACCTAGTTAGTTATGTCCTGAGTCATAATATTTTATACAATTAATATATATAAATAGGAGTTGATATCATGAAATTATATCTTAAAACAATTGGTTATTCTTTTTTATTAATTTTAATTTTAATCTTAATTTTAACTATTAGTCATTATTTTAATTTAATAAATCATAATCTATTAGATATTGGTAAACTATTAATATTAATTATAACTTTATTATTAGGGGCTTTTCAAATAGGTCGCCAAACCAATCAAAAAGGTTGGTTAGCAGGATTAAAATTTGGAATGACTATTATTTTCCTTTTTCTTTTTTTTAATATAATTTTTAAATTTAATTTTTCTTGGAAACTAATTTTATATTATACTTTGATTTTAATTTCTTCAACCTTAGGGAGTATGTTTGGAATAAGTTTTAAAAAGAAAAAGACATAATTTAAAAATTAATAATAATAGTATCTTCTTCTAATAAGATATGTAAGTTATTATTTATTACATAATAAGGTAAAGAATCATTAAAAGGATAATTTTCTAAATCTAAAGATAAATTAGATAAACCTTTTTCATATTCTTCTTTAATAAAATTAATATTAAGGTTTTTAAATTTTAAATAATCAAATAAAGTATAGATGTTTTTTTTATTTAAATCATAACAAATAGTTTTATAATAAAGATAAGTATGTCCATAAGGATAACCAATTAGCTTAGTAAAGATTAAAAAGGAAAATTCATTATCCGTGATTTCTTTATAATAATAATTAATGATATAACTTGTATTAGATTCTACTTTTCTTTTAAATTCATTTTCCAATTCTAATATAAAAGAGTTTATTTCAGAATTTTCAAATGTTTTAGGAGGAGTAATAATTTTATAAAAATTATTGTTAGTTTTATAAGTTATTTCTTCTTTTTCTAATTTAAAGAAAGTATCATGTAGATAAAGAAATAAAGAGTTATTACTAATAACAAAACAGACTTCATTAATAATAGAAGGAGTAGAACTGTCTCCTTTAATAAAAAAGACTGTTTCAATATTATTAATATTATTTTTTAATTCTTCAGGAATAATTTCTTCTAAATAAAAATTAGTATTTTTTAAAATAATCCAATCAGTTTGATAAATTGCTATTTTTACTTGATTTTCTAATAAAGATATTGACCAATTTAAAAACTCTTTGGTTTCTTCTTTGATCTTATGAGGAGTTTTATTAGTTGGAATAATATCTTTAATTAGATAATTTCCATAATATTTATTTATTGAAAAAGATGAAGTTGGTTCTTCTTCTAAAATTTTATTGGGGTTTGGCTCTTTGGTTTCTTCATTATTTTTTAAGAATTGTTCTAATTCTTTATCTGTTCCTAAAAACATTATTCCTAAAACAATGCCTGTTCCAGCTATTATAAAAATAATCATGATAATAATAATAACTTTTAAATTAAAACCACCACCATAATTTGTTTTTTTTATATCAGTTCCACAATTAATACAAAAATCAGTATTACTAACAATATTTTGACCACATTTAGGACATTTCATTTGTTACCTCCTTTATAATAATCTTTAATAAAGTTCTTTCGGTAATTTAAAAGATCATTCTTTTTAATGCTTTCTCTTATTTCTTCTGTTAATTGAATTAAGAATCTAATATTATGGATTGATAATAATCTTCCTCCTAAGCCTTCATTGACATTTAATAAATGTCTTAAATAAGCTTTAGTATAATTTTGACAAGTATAACAAGAACAATTTTCATCTAATTTAGAAAAATCATTTTTATATTGAGCTTTTTTTAAATTTATTTTTCCCTGTTTTGTATAAGCATGACCATGTCTTGCTAATCTAGTTGGTAAAACACAATCAAACATGTCAATTCCTTTTAAGACGCCATCAATAATATCAATTGGATCTCCTACTCCCATTAAATATCTTGGTTTATCCTTAGGTAAATAAGGAATAGTATAATCTATTGCTTTTCGCATTGTTTTTTTATCTTCACCAACACTAACTCCACCAATGGCATATCCATCAAAAGATAATTTAACTGTTTCTATAGCACTTAATTTTCTTAAATCAGGAAATTCTCCACCTTGAACGATTCCAAATAAAGATTGATTTTCTTTTAAGGGTTGTTCTTTTCCTCTTTTAGCCCATCTTAAAGTTCGAAGAACACTTTCTTTCATATATTCATAAGAAGCGGGATATGGGGGACATTCATCAAAACTCATTATAATATCAGCATTTAATTTTGATTGAATTTTGATTGATTTTTCAGGAGATAAAAATAAAGAAGAACCATCAATATGACTTTGAAAATAAACTCCTTCTTCTTTAATCTTTCTTTTATCTGCTAAAGAAAAAACTTGAAAACCACCACTATCTGTTAATATAGGTCCATCATAATTCATAAATTGATGGAGTCCTCCAGCTTCTTTTATAATATCTTCTCCTGGTCTTAACCATAAGTGATAAGTATTCGCTAAAATAATAGAAACATGATTTGCTTTTAATTCTTCTTTAGTTAGCATTTTAACAGTTCCTCTAGTTCCAACTGGCATAAATAATGGAGTTTCATAACTACCTCTATTAGTATGAATTTTTCCATATCTTGCTTTTGAATTTTTATCTTGATAAATTAATTCATATTTTATTTTCACAAAGACCTCACTTTTATTTTCTATTTCAATTATATATTAAATTCCATATCTTGACAATTATTTTATTAACATACTATCACCAAAAGAGAAAAAGTAATATTCTTTTTTGATGGCTTCTTGATAAGATTTCATAATTAAATCTTTACTACTAAAAGCACTAACTAGCATTAATAAAGTTGATTTAGGAAGATGAAAATTAGTTATTAAAAGATCTACTATCTTAAATTGATAAGGGGGATATATAAAGATATTGGTCCAACCTTTACTTGGGATAATCTTTTTTTCTTTAATAATAACTGTTTCTAAAGTTCTAGCGACTGTAGTTCCAACAGCAATAATTTTATTTCCCTTTTCTTTAGCTTGGTTAATAATCTTAGCAGTTTTTTCATCAATTTGATAAAATTCTTGATGCATTTTATGATCTTTTATTTTATCTACTTTAATTGGTCGAAAGGTGCCTAAACCAACATGTAAAGTTATAAAAACAATTTTTACTCCTTTATTATTTATTTTATCTAATAATCCTTTAGTAAAATGAAGTCCCGCTGTTGGAGCAGCAGAACTACCTAATATATTAGCGTAAACAGTTTGATAGCGGTCCTTTTCTTTTAGTTTAGTAGTAATGTAAGGAGGAAGGGGCATTTCTCCTATTTCTTGTAATAAGTCATTAAAATTATCATTATAATTTACTTGAAAAACTCTAATTCCTTCCTCCTTTTCTTGAAGACAAGTTAAAGAACAATCTTTCGTCATAACTTCTAAAATGGATCCTACTTTAACTTTTCTGCTAGGTCTAATTAAGGCTTCAATTAAATTATTCTCTATTTTTAAAACTAAGATTTCTATTTTTGCTTTAGTATCTTTTTTATAAGTATAAAATCTAGCGGGGATAACTTTAGAATTATTTAAAACTAAAACATCATCTTTATTTAAGTAATCAATTATATTAAAAAAGGATTGATGTTTAATCGTTTTAGTTTTTCGATCCACTACTAAAAGGCGAGATTGATCCCGTTTTTTTCTTGGTCTTTGAGCAATTAATTTTTTTGGTAAAAAATAATCATAATCTTTAGTTTGCATGTTAACATCTCATTTATATAATTTTTTCTTGATAATCAATTTTTAAATGTTGATAAGCTTTTTCAGTAGCAATTCTTCCTCTAGTAGTTCTTTTTAAGAAACCATTTTGTAATAAATATGGTTCATAAACATCTTCAATTGTTGTTACCTCTTCTCCAATCGAAGCCGCTAAAGCATCAACTCCAACAGGTCCCCCATTAAATTTTTTAATGATTGCTAAAAGTAATTGATGATCAGTTTCATCTAAGCCTAAATTATCAACTTTTAATCTAGTTAAAGAAGTATTAATAATTTCTAAATCAATAATTCCTTTTCCAATCACAAGAGCAAAATCACGAACCCTTTTTACTAAGCGATTGGCTATTCTTGGTGTTCCCCTACTTCTTTTAGCTAGTTCCAAAGCTGCTTTTTCTTCTATTTTTATATTTAAAACTTTACTAGTTCTTTTAACTATTTGTTCTAATTCCTCATTATTATAATAATTTAATTTAGAAATAATGCCAAAACGATCCCGAAGAGGAGCAGAAATATCTCCAGCTCTAGTTGTCGCTCCAATTAAAGTAAAAGGTGGTAAATCTATTTTAATATTACGACTATTTCCTTCACCTCCAACAATAATATCCAAAGAAAAATCTTCCATAGCAGGATAAAGCATTTCTTCAATATATTTAGGTAGACGGTGAATCTCATCAATAAATAATACATTACCTGGTTCTAATGTTGATAAGATAGCTGCTAAATCACCACTTTTTTCAATAGAAGGACCACTTGCTGTTTTTAAATCACATTCCATCTCATTAGCGATTATATAAGCTAAAGTTGTTTTCCCTAAGCCTGGAGGCCCATAAAGTAAAACATGATCAAGTGCTTCTTCTCTTATTTTAGCCGCTTTAGTAAATATTTTTAGATTTTCTTTAACATCAGTTTGTCCAATATACTCTTCAAAATTATCAGGTCTTAAACTGTTTTCTAAAGAATCTTCTTCTAATTTATAATTAGTAATAACCCTTTCCTCCATTTTTCCCTCCTATTTAAGCATTAATTTTAAAGCCTCTTTTATTTGTTCTTCAAGAGGATTATTTATATTTATTTTTGGTAAAATTTTATTTATAACTTTATTTTTATAACCTAATCCTTGTAATACTTCAACTAATTCATTACTTGGTTCTTCTATTTTATTATCTTTTTCATAATTAAATTTTCCTTTTAAATCTAAAATTATCTGTTTCGCTACCTTATCCCCTATTTTAGGGAATTTTTTTAAATATAGAATATTTTCCCTTTCAATAGCATCAATAATACCTTCTATTGAACCTGTAGCTAAAATAGGTAATGCTGTTTTAGGACCAATCCCTTTTACTTCAATTAATTTTAAAAATAAATCTTTTTCTTCTTTAGTTTTAAATCCATAAAAAGCTAAAATATCTTCTTTAACATGTTGATAAACATATATTTTATATTCTTTGTTTATTTCAAAAGAATATGGATTCGCTGTATAAATTAAATAACCAATCTGATTATTTTCTAAAATAATAAAAGTAGATTGCTGATCAGTTATTGTTCCTTTTAGATATGCATACATTTAATCTTCCTTTCTATAATTTATTATATCATAAGAGCTAAATTTCTTTTCTTTTAGGATAAAGATTATTCTTAATAAAAAAAAGATTTATTTTAGATTGTTTATTAAATAAAACTCTATATAAATACATAAAAGAAAACAATAATATAAACCTTAGATTTTTTTAATTATTTGAGAAGCATTTAATTTTTCTTAATAAAATGGATTTTAATCATTTTTCCATAATTCGATTGGATCACCACAATACCCTTTTCCTGGGGAATCGCCTTCAATAAAGGTTTTATCAACCATTGGACAAGATGCTTTAGTAATGGCATCTTTTAAATATCCCCCTAATATACGCACCGCTCCAATTGCTATTACAGCGATTAGGGAAATAATTAAAACATACTCCATTAAAGCTTGACCTTTTCTTGAGAGAAATTTCATAAGCATCACCTATTATTTCTATTAATATTTTAGACATTTTTAATCTTGTTGTCAAGTATAGTTGACATATGCTACTATATTAGTGGGTGAGAATGTGAAATTAAATATTAAAAAATTAGATTTTTCAATATATGAATGTAAAACCTTTTTTTCTAGATTAATTGGTTTTATGTTTAAAATTAAAAAGATTGATTATGGATTATATTTTAAAAATTGTAATTCAATTCATACTTTTTTTATGTTTCAAAGAATTGATGTTGTAATGGTAGATAAGTTTAATCAGATTGTTTATTTAAAAGAAAATGTTCCTCCTTTTAGTTTAATAAAAACTAAGAAAGAAGCGAAAGATACTTATGAATTTCCTGTTAAAACTATAAAGAAATATAATTTAAAAGTTTAATGAACTTCTACTTGTAATTCTTTTTTTAATTGTTCTAGTTCTTCATCAGTATATTCTCCGAAGTTAAAATCTCGGATTTGATTTTCATTATAACGATATGGTTGAAGAACTAATTTTTCTTTATTTTTTAAATAAGTAAGTATTGTTAATAAAGTATCTTTATTATGCATAGTTTTATTAACTGTTGTTCTTAATTGATATTCAATATTACTATTTTCAACAAGTTTAATACTTTCTTTTAAATTATTTAAATCAAACTTTCTTCCGATTGTTTCTTCGTATTGTTCATAAGTATTTTTAAGATCTATAGCAATAAAATCAATAATCTTTAATTTTATTATTTCTTTTAATAACTTAGGATTACTACCATTACTATCTAGTTTTATTTTATAACCTAATTTCTTTATATCTTTAATAAAATTAATTAACCTAATTCCATGAATAGTTGGTTCTCCTCCTGTAATAACTACAGCTTTAAAAAATCCTTTTCTTTCTTTTAACATTTTTAAAACTTCTTCTTCACTATAAGTGTCAGTGTTTTTATTGACGATATTTTTATTATGGCAATAAGGACAATTAAAATTACAACCTCCAGTATAAATTACAAAAGAAAACTCATTAGGATAATCAATTAAAGAAGTTGGGTTTAAACCATAAATCATTTTTTTCATTTTATATTAAATTCCACTCTTTCATCATACTCTTCTCTTTTTCCTTTATTAAAAGCTTGAATTGGTCGATAAAAACCAACGACTCTTGTCCAAACTTCTGTATCTTTTCCACAAGTTGGACAAGAAAAATGTTCCCCTGTAATATAACCATGATCATCACAAGTAGAAAAAGTTGGAGTTAATGAAAAGTAAGGAAGCTCATAATTTTCTAAAACACTTTTAATTAGTTTTTTAGTTACTTGATAATCATTTATCTTTTCCCCTAAATAAGCATGTAAAACAGTTCCTCCGGTATATTTTGTTTGTAATTTATCTTGTAAATTTAAAACTTTAAATAAATCATCAGAAAAATTAACTGGTAATTGAGTACTATTAGTATAATAAGGTTCTTTGTCACCAGCTGTAATAATATCAGAAAATTGTTCTTTATCTTTTTTAGCTAAACGATATGTTGTTCCTTCTCCTGGAGTGGCTTCTAAATTGTATAAATAACCATCTTTTTGATATTCAACAATGATATCACGAATATAATCTAAGACTTCTAAAGCAAATTCTTGTCCTTTTTTAGTGGTTATATCTTCTTTACTATCGTAATAATTTAAAATACATTCATTCATTCCAATGATACCAATAGTACTAAAATGATTTTTCCAATATTCATGAAAACGTTGATATATTTCTTTAAGATAAAATCTACTATAAGGATATAATCCTGATTGAGTATTTTTTTCAATTACTTTTCTTCTTATTTCTAATATATTTTTAGAAATATCAAGCATTCTTTTTAAATTTTGATAAAAATCTTTTTTATTACGATATAAATAACCTAATCTTGGTAAGTTAATTGTAACAATCCCGATACTACCTGTTAAAGGATTAGCCCCAAACATTCCCCCTCCTCGTTTTCTTAATTCTCTATTATCAAGACGAAGCCTGCAACACATACTTCTAGCATCTTCTGGTTTCATATCACTATTAATAAAATTTGCAAAGTAAGGAATACCATATTTACTAGTCATTTTCATAATATCATCCACAACTTCATTATTCCAATCAAAATCTTTAGTTATATTATAAGTAGGAATAGGAAAAGTAAAAATTCTTCCACTAGCATCTCCTTCAGACATCACTTCACAAAAAGCTTTATTTAACATATTCATTTCTTCTTGATATTCTCCATAAGTTTCTTCTTGATATTCTCCTCCAATAATAACTGGTTTATCTTTTAATAAAGGTGAAGGATTTAAATCCATAGTTATATTAACAAAAGGAGTTTGAAAACCAACTCTTGTTGGTACACTTAAATTAAAAATAAATTCTTGCATACATTGTTTTACTTCTTTATAATTTAATTTATCATGACGAACAAAAGGAGCTAAATAAGTATCAAAACTAGAAACTGCTTGCGCTCCAGCTGCTTCTCCTTGTAAAGTATAAAAGAAATTAACTAATTGCCCCATTGCTGTTTTAAGGTGTCTAGCAGGTTTTGTTTGGGCTTTATTTTTAACTCCTCTAAATCCTTCTAATAATAAAGTTTCTAAATCCCAACCACAACAATAGGTGGATAATAAACCTAAATCATGAATATGAATACTCCCACTTTCATGAGCTAGTTTTTGTTCAGTAGAAAAAATGTGATTAAGCCAAAAGTTTCTAGTAATTTCAGTAACTATATAATTATTTAATCCTTGTAAAGAATAATCCATATTAGCATTTTCTTTAACTTGCCAATCTTCTTCAGAAATATAATTACCAATCATTCTTTTAATGCTAAAACCTGTTTCTTTATCTCCTCTTAAAAGTTCTCTTTGAAAACGATAACGAACATAACTTCTAGCTACATCAGTCATTCCTAAAATCATCAAAGTTTCTTCAACAACGTTTTGAATATCTTCTATATGAACAATTAAACCATTACGCTCTTTTAATTTAAAAAGAACAATATTAGTTGTTAATTCAGCTAAATCCTTTGTTTTTTCCTCTGTTAAGTTATCTCGAGTATTAATTATCGCTTTAGAAACAGCTTTTTCTATTCTAGTTCGATCAAATTTAACCTTTCTTCCACTTCGTTTAATTACCTTTTCAATCATATTACTTCTCCCTCTCTAGTCTATATTTCTAAATTAATTATAGCATTATCTTTTTTTAGGGTCAAACGTATATTCGTCACTTTTTACTCTTTTTAAGTAATTATTCCTTATAAAATAAAAGAGAAAAAAATATAAAACTTTTTCTCTTTTTCTTTTTTTTTGACGTAAATTAATTGCCAAGTAGACATCTTTATTCAGTATATTCAAATTCATAATCTAAGATTTTAACTAGATCTCCATTTTTTGCTCCCCTTTTTTTTAATTCTTCATCAATTCCCATTTTTCTTAACTTTTTAGCAAATATAATTGTGGCTTCGAGATTAGAAAACTTTGTCATTTGTAATAATCTTTCTACTTCTTTTCCTTGAACTAACCAACCTTCTTTTGTAGATTCAATTATAAAAGGTTTTTCTTCTTTAAATTTATATAAAACATAACTTTCCATTTCTTCTTCTTGATGAAAAGGATGTTCTTTTATTTCTTGAAGCATATCAGCTAGTTTTATCAATACTAAATCTAAACCAGTCCCTAAAACAGCACTAACTTTAAAAATTGGTAGTTTAATTTTTTCTTGAAATTTTTTATAATTTGATTCAGCATTAAGAAGATCCATTTTATTAGCAATAACAATTTGAGGTTTATCTAATAATGAAGGTTTAAAGGCCTTTAATTCTTCATTTATTAACTTAAAATCAATAATTGGATCTCTTCCCTCTATTCCACTCATATCTATAACATGAGCAATTATTTTTGTTCTTTCTATATGTTTTAAAAATTGATCCCCTAAACCTTCTCCTAAAGAAGCTCCTTTGATTAAACCTGGTAAATCAGCCATCACAAAAGAGCGATGATCCTTAGTTTTTACAACTCCAAGATTGGGAGTTAAAGTAGTAAAAGGATAAGAATCTATTTTTGCTTTAGAAGCTGATACTTTAGATAAAATTGTTGATTTTCCAACATTAGGTAAACCAACTAAACCAACATCAGCTAAAAGTTTTAATTCAATCTTGATTGTTTTTTTCTCTCCTAATTCTCCATATTCAGAAATAGAGGGAGCAGTATTAACAGAAGAAACAAAAGCTTTATTACCACGTCCACCACGACCACCAGTAGCAACAAGAAATTCTTCGTTCTTTTTTGTTAGATCAGCTAAGATATAATTAGAATCTAAATCTTTAATAATAGACCCTTTTGGAACCTTGATAATAATATCTTCAGCGTTCTTCCCATTTTTGTTCTTCCCAGAACCATTTTCCCCTTTTTTTCCTTTAATATTTTTTAAATATCTTAAATCAAGCAAAGTATGAAGACCATCATCAACTTTAAAAATAATATTACTACCTTGACCGCCATTACCACCATCAGGACCACCATGAGGAACAAATTTTTCCCGGCGAAAGGATGAACAACCATCCCCACCCTTACCAGCTTCTACTTTAATAATAACCTCATCAATAAACATAATTATCCTTTCTAAAAAAAGATAAGACTAAAGCCTTATCTTATTTCATAAACACTAACTCTTTTATTTTTATTACCAAAGGTCTCAAATTTAACATAACCTTCAATCTTAGAAAATAAGGTATCATCACTACCTAAACCAACATTAATTCCTGGTTTAATTTTTAAACCCCTTTGGCGATAAATAATAGAACCAGCCGAAACAAATTCCCCATCAGCAGCTTTTGATCCTAATCTTTTAGAAATGGAATCTCGACCATTAGTACTAGAACCTTGACCTTTTTTATGGGCAAATAATTGAATATTAAACTTAAACATTACAACACCTCCTCTATTATTTTTATATTATTAGGATAATTAACTTCTAATTCTTTTAATAAATCGATCATATTAATAATTAATTTATTTAAGATTTGATCATTCTTTAAAATATTAATAATTAATTGTTCTTTTTCTTGATAAGAAGTTAAATAATTTTGATTAATTTTAAAAATACCATTAATAGTAGTTAAAACAGTTGAACTAACTGCTGCACAGACAATATCTTTTCCTAGTTCATCATAATTAGCATGTCCCTTAATTTTTATATATTTTATACGATCTAATTCTTTTTTAATAAATATTTTAATCATTCTTTTTTTCAACAATTTCTATTTTATTAATCTTTACTTTAGTATATGGTTGACGATGACCTTGTTTAGTATGAGAACTTTTTTTAGGACGATATTTAAAAATAACATATTTACGACGTTTACCATGCTTTAAAACTTCTCCTACTACTCTAGCATTACGATGATAAGGTCTTCCTGTAATTCCATTTAACATTAAAACCCGATCAAAAATGACTTCTTCTCCGACTTTTTGTTTTAATTTTTCCACATAAAGTATGGAATCCTTTTCCACATAATATTGTTTCCCACCAGTTTCAATAACTGCTTTCATTGTTCTACCTCCTTTAAAATTCTCAGACTCGCCTTAAAGGAACATAAAATGTTTAAAACCCTTTTTCGAGCGGTTACAGACTGAGGATAAAATAACATCAAAATTTTAACATAAACAATGGTTTAAGTCAAATTTTTAACTGTTTCATCTTTTTCATCTATCATAAGCATATCTTTTAATTTTAAGAGAGCTTTCTTTTTTAATTTTGTAACTTGAGTTTGTGATAAACCAATTAATTTACCTATTTCTTTATCTGTATAAAGTTCATCATCAGTAAAGCCATATTTTAATTTTAAAATCTCTTGATCTCGTTCGGTTAATAAATTTAATTTTTCTTTAACTATTTCTTTTTCTTCTTTTTCAATTATAATTTCATCAAGATTAGCATTATCATCAATTAACATATCTTTAAAACTTAAATTATTACCATCATTATCAGTAAAAGTAATATTATTCATACTTATTTCCTTAGAACGTTTTTTAACAAAGCGCAAATACAATAAGATTTCATTATAAATACATTTAGAAACATAGGTCGCTAATTTAACTTTTTTATTAGGATCAAAACTTCTTACTCCATTAATTAAACCAATTGTTCCTAAACTAAAAAAGTCATTGCGTTCACAATTATAAATTGAAACATTATCAAATTGATCAGCTATATAACCAACTAATCTTAAATTATGGAGAATTAATTTCCTTTCTGCTTCTTTGGAACCAGCACTTAATAAATTAATATATTTCTCTTCTTCTTCTTTTGATAAGACTGATGGTAAAAACTCATTTTCAACCATAATAAAAACCTCCCCTACTAAATATGGTGCAAGAGAAGGGATTTGAACCCTCATGAACAGTGTTCACATGCCCCTCAAACATGTGCGTCTACCGATTCCGCCACTCTTGCTTGACATTATTATTTTATCATATCTTCAAAATCTTTTCTTCTTTATTTTTTTGATTATTTATTGTTTTTTCTTCATTTATTATAAGTAAATCCTTTAATTTTAATAAAGCTCTTTTTTTTAATCTTGATACATAAGATTGAGTTACTCCAATTAATTCTCCTATTTCTTTATCTGTATAAAGTTCATCATCAATAAAGCCATATTTTAATTTTAAAACTTTTTGATCTCGTTCATTTAATAAACTTAACTTTTCTTTTAATATTTCCTTTTCTTCCTTTTTAATTAATAATTCATCAGGTTCAGGATTTTCTTCAACTAAAATATCTTTTAAGTTTAAGTTATTACCCTCCTCATCAATAAAAAGAGTTTTATTCATGCTTGTTTCTTTTGGTCCTCTTCTTTGATGACGTAGATATAATAATATTTCATTATAAATACATTTAGAAACATAGGTTGATAATTTTATCTTTTTATTAGGATCAAAACTTCTTACTCCATTAATTAAACCAATTGTTCCTAAACTAAAAAAGTCATAACGTTCACAATTATAAATAGGTATATTATTAAAACTATCAGTAATATAACCAACTAATCTTAAATTATGGAGAATTAATTTCTTTTCTGCTTCTTTGGAACCAGTTTTTAATAATTCAATATATTTTTCTTCTTCTTCTTTAGATAAAACTGGTGGCAAAACATTATTTTCAATCATTTTCCCATCTCCTTTATTTAAAATAGTCCATGAGAAAAGATTTAAATTTTCATGAACTAATATTTATATGTTTTATTTTATCATATTTTCTGAAAATTGAAACCTTTTTCTTAATATTTCCTTTTCAGCTATGTATTTTTCTTTAATTAAAAAATAATGTTTTTTATCCCGTTTCATTTTTTCTAAATTATTTGATTTTATAAAATACTTTTTTTTAAAAGAAAAATTATATAAAAATCTTTCTAATAAAAACTTATTAAAAATTAAGGAGTGATTTTTAAATTCTATAATGGATTTAGTTAATAAAAAAAGAAAAACCCAAAAAACACTTAAATTAAAAGAAAATAATGTTTTAAAAAAAATTAAAGATAGACCAAAAAAGGAAATAAATAAAGAGATTATATGCATCTTTTTAAAAGAAACTAAATAGTTTCCTATTATATTGAACAATTTAAAACCATCTAAAGGATAAAGAGGTAACAAATTAAAGAATAGAAGAGTGTAATGATAATTATGATATAAATTCCAAGTATTTAATAAAAAAAAGTTATTTTTAAAGAAAAAGAAAAATACTAAATAACTAAGCATTTGAAAAAAGGGTCCACCTAAAATAATAAACAATTCTTCTAAAAGAGGTTTATTTAAAGGTTCATCAAATAAAATTAAACCACCAAAAGGATAAAGAATAATCTTTTTAACCTTCCATTGATAATAACAAGCGACTAAATAATGACCTAATTCATGAAGAATAATTATAATAAATAAAATTAAAAAGTATTTAAATAAACCTGTAATAATAGTTAAAAAAGCTAAAATAAAAGTAAAAGAATGAATCTCTAAATTTTTAAAAAAACTTTTGATAATCAATAATCTGTCCATCCTTTTTAAAAACTAAATATAAAGTTTCATCTTTTACTTCTCCTAAAAAGGTTCCTTGTTCCACATAATCATAAATATTAACATTTATATCTTTTAAATTACCATACCATATTTCTATTCCACTAGCTTCTTGAATAATAACAGTTTTTTGATAATCTTCTTGTTCTCCAATAAAAATAACAATGCCACTTTCTTTAACTGGAACTAAATAATTCTTATCAACTTTTAGACAAACCCCATCTTTGTATTTAGATAAATCTTGATAAACTAATTTCTCTTTAAAAACTGGTTTAGTATTTAAAAACATATTAGAAAAAGGAAAGAGATTTCCTAGATAAGTAGTATATAAATTATTAATTTTCATAAAAGGAATATTTTCTTGAAATAATTTATTAGTAATAATCTTTTTATATTGAGGTGATCCTTTAATAATAATTAGAAAACTTAAAAATATTACTAATAAAAGCATTAATTTTGTAAAAATCCCATATAAACGTGGGGAATAATTTTTTAATTTTTTAGAATTTTTATTTAATCTAATTTTATTTTTAAAGTTTTCCCTTACCTCTTCAAGACTTTTCATAAAATCACCTAATAAAATATATGAAAAACATTAAAAGATATTATTAAATTTTAATCTTAAAATTAAAAACAAGAAAGTAAAATAAAAACTACCTGATATAAATAAAGAGGTTAAAGGAGTAAAAAAGAAAGTTAAAGAAAAAGAAAGATAACCTATTAAAATTAAAATTAAGTAAGATAAAAAATGATAAGTAAAAAGGATACTTAAATTAAGAAAAAAACTGCTAAAGAAATTATGATGAAAAAATAGATAAAATTTTAAAATTAAAAAACTACTTAATAAAAAAAGTAAACTATTTAAAAATAAGGTGTTAGTATAAATTAAATCGTAAAATAAACCATAACTAAAAGCTGTTAAATAATAACTTTTTTCCTTTTTTAAATAATAAGGTCCAATAAAAACTAAAAGGGTAATTCCTAAAAAGGTAATAGTATAAAAAGATAATAAACCATCAAGGAAAAAGGTAATTATTAATAAAAGACTAATAATCTTCATTTTCAGAACCTTCTCTTTTTAAAATTTGGACAAAACGAATATCAGTAAAATTAACTTCACTTTTAACAAATAATTGTTTAGAAATCCCAAAATGATCTTTACTTTCTTTTTCTACTTTTCCGATTAAAATTCCTCTTGGAAAAAGATTACTTAATCCTGAAGTAATAACCTTATCTCCTTTTTCAATCTTTATTTCATCAATTATATTCTCTATTAAAAGATGTTTTGTTTCACTATGATATCCAGCAATTAAACCATAAGTTATTTCATCATCTTGATTAACAACTGCCACTGAAATTTGGCGATTTAAATCATTTGTGGTTATTAATTTAACATCACTAGTATGATTAGTCGTTCTAATTACTATTCCAATTAATCCTCCTTCACTAATAACAGGCATATCACTTTTAATCCCCTCTTTTTGGCCTTTATCAACTGTTAAGATGTTATACCAATAACCAACATCTCTTTGAATAACTGTCGCTCTAATTGGTTGATATAAAGCATGAGAAATATCTATTTCCAAAAGTTTTTTTAAACTATTAATTTCCTTTTTTAATTCTTTGTTCTCTTCTTTTAATAACTTATTTTGATCACGAGCTGTTTGATCTTTTTGATAATCTTGATAAAAACTTTTGATAGTAAAAGCATGATCAAAATAATCTCCTATTTTAATAAGCGGTAAATAAAAGATCTTTTCTAAAAAACTATAACCATCTTTAAAAGTTTTTTCAATAATATTTAATTCTCTTTTATCATTAATAGTATAAAAAAAGAGAGCAATTATAATCGTAATAATTAAAAGAATAATTATAATAAAGTTTCTTTTTTCTAATTTAGAATGTCTTTTATATAATCTCATTAAAAACCTCCTTAATTATTTCTATTATAACTTATTATTTTCGTAAAAACTATAATATTCTTCTTGTCCAATGATTAAATGATCAATTAGTTTAATACCTAATAATGTTCCTATTTCCCTTAATTTTTGAGTAAGAATTTGATCTTCTTTACTCGCTTCAGGATTACCACTAGGATGATTATGAACACAAATTATTCCTGCTGCTGAAAAAAGATAAGCATATTTAAAAATTTCTCGTGGATGAACAACACTAATATTAATAGTTCCAACAAATAATAATCGCTTTTCAATTAAGCGATGTTTATTATCTAAATATAAAACATAAAAATGTTCTTGTTTTTTATCTTGAAGAAAATATTTGATGTAATCATAAATAATTTTTGGATTAGTTAAAATTAATTTAGAATCAAGTTTTTTTTCATAATAAACTCGTCTACCTAATTCTATAGAAGCGATTAATTGTAAAGCTTTAACCTGTCCTATTCCAGGAATTTTAGTCAGGGAAGCTAAAGAGATATCTTTTAAATTATCTATCTCTTCCACTTCAATTAAAACCTTTTGAGCTAAAGAAAAAACATTATCCTTCTTAGTTCCTGTTTTTAAAATAATAGCAATTAAATCAGAGGTTGAAACATTTTCCACACCATATTTTAATAATTTTTCCCTTGGTTGTTCATCAAGGGGTAATTCTTTTAATTTAATACTTTTCATTAATTAAAACCAACTCCTTATACTTATTTAAAACTTGTTTTTGAATTTCTAAAATATCCTTTTTTTGATTAACTTCTCCTAATAATAAATCATATTGTTTTAATATTTCTAAAAAAGGACCTACATTTATTTCTATTTCCTTAATATATATATCATTTCCCATCTTGGTATAAACTTCTTCCATTTTATAAGCATTTTCTTTTTTTTTCGTCATTCCTACATAAACATGATAAAAATTTTCTTCTAAAACAATTAAATAATCTTTTATTTCTTTAATATTACCTTTAATATTCTTTTCATCTTGATAAACTCCTTGTTGTAAAATATAAATACAATCTTTTTCTAAAAATGCTTCTTGAATCTTTTTATCATATTGATTAAACATATATTTACCTAAAACAAGACCAACAATTATTGCTAAAATAATATAAATTATTGTTTGTTTCATGTTATCACCAAGATAAATTTAACAAAAAAGGAACCTTATTTTTGTCGAAAAAAAAAGATGTTTCCATCTTTTTAAAATAAATCATTTAATTTTTGTTCAATAATTTTTAATTTTTGTTCTTCATTTTTTAATTTTTCTTGTTCTTCATTAACTAATAAAGAAGGAGCTTTTTTTAAATAATTTTCATTAGAAAGTAATTTTTTTCGTCGTTTGAGACTATTTATTAATAATTCTTTTTCCTTTTCTAATTTTTTAATTTCATTAATTTTAGAACCAGAAGTATATCTTAAAAGAATTGTTCCATAAGAAAAAGGAATAGGAATCTCTGAATATTTATCCAAAGACTCTTCTTTTATCTTTAACATTTTATTTAGAAGATGATGTTCTTTTTTCAATAATTCTTTTTCTTTACCAAATAAATTATTAACTAAATAAAAGTCTTGATTAATATTATTTTCTTGTTTAAAATGACGAACTTTTCCGATTATTTCCTTTAATTTTTCTACTTCTTGACTTTCTTTGATAAATATTTCTTCTTTTTTATAAAGAGGATACTGACTATTCATAATAGAAGTTTTATTTTTAGTTAAAGTTTGATAAATTTCTTCTGTAAGATGAGGAATAAAAGGATGAAGCAATTGAAGAATCTTGATTAAAACATAAGATAAAGTATTTTTGGTTTCTTTATGATCCATTTGTAATTTTGAAAATTCTAAATACCAATCACAAAAATCATTCCAAATAAAAGAAATTAAAGTATTACCAACAATATTATATTCATATTTATCCATAAAAATAGTTACTTCTTTAATGGTTTGATTTAATCTAGTTAAAATCCATTTATCATAAATAGTTAAAAATTCAATTTGAGGATTGGTTAAGATTTCATCTTTTATATTCATTTCGACAAAAGAACTGGCATTAAAAAGTTTATTAAGAAAATTCCAAGAAGCCCTTACTTTTTCTTCCTCATATCTTAAGTCTTGTCCAGGAGCTGAATTAGTTGTTAAGAAGAACCTTAAAGTATCAGCCCCATATTCTTCTATTACTTTTAGGGGATCAACTCCATTACCTAATGATTTGCTCATTTTACGCCCTTCTTGATCCCTAATTAAACCATGAATTAATACTTCTTGAAAAGGTCTTTCCTTAGTAAATTCTAAAGATTGAAAAATCATTCGACTAACCCAAAAGAAAATAATATCATAACCAGTAACTAAAATATTATTAGGAAAATATCTTTTGTTTAAATTAGAAGGCCAATCTAAGGTAACAAAAGGCCATAAGGCAGATGAAAACCAAGTATCTAATACATCTTCATCTTGTAACCACCCTTCTTCTTTAGGAGGCGTTAAACCAACATAAACCTCATCGTTTTTATACCAAACAGGAAGACGATGTCCCCACCATAATTGACGAGAAATACACCAATCTTGGATATTTTCCATCCAATTAAGAAAAATATTTTCAAAACGATTAGGAATAAAAGTTACTTTTGTCTTTTTATTTGTTTGATTTAATAAAGCTCTTTTAGCTAAAGGAGCCATTTTAACAAACCATTGTTTAGAAAGATAAGGTTCAATAATAGTATCTGTTCTTTCACTAAAACCAACAGTATGAACAATTGATTCTTCTTTAATAAACAAATCTTCTTTCTTTAAATCTTTAATTACTTGATCACGACAAACAAAACGATCTAAACCTTGATAGATTCCCGCCTTTTCATTCATTGTTCCATCAACATTTAAACATTTAATTCGTTCTAAATTATGACGTAAACCAATCTCAAAATCATTTTGATCATGAGCAGGAGTTATTTTAAGAACCCCTGTTCCAAATTCAATATCTACATAATCATCACTTATAAGAGGAATCTTTTTATTTAATAAAGGAATAAAGACTTCTTTTCCAATTAAATTAAGATAACGTTGATCATGAGGATTAACTGCTACAGCCACATCTCCAAAAATAGTTTCTGGTCTTGTTGTAGCTATTATTAAATAATCATCACTATCTACAAATTCATATTTTAAATAATATAATTTATCAGTAACTTCTTTATAAATTACTTCAATATTAGATAAAGCAGTTTTCGCAACAGGATCAAAATGAATAATTCTTTCTCCTTGATAGATTAATCCTTTATTATAAAGATCAATAAAAACTTTATTAACAGCTTGATTAAAGTGTTCATCCATAGTAAAAGCTTCTTTAGAATAATCTAAACTAAGACCTAATTTAGCCCACTGTTCTCTTATTACATGAGCATATTCTTCTTTCCAAGCCCAAGCTTGCTTTAACCACTCTTCACGATCCATTTCCCGAGGATTAAAACCTTCCTTTTTTAACCTTTCATCAACCTTAGCTTGAGTAGCAATACCCGCATGATCCATTCCAGGTAACCATAAAACATCGTATCCTTGCATTCTTTTATAACGACTTATTACATCTTGAATAGTTGTATCCCAAGCATGCCCTAAATGAAGTTTACCCGTAACATTAGGAGGAGGAATAACTAAACAAAAAGGTTCCTTCTCTTCATTACCAGCTTTAAATAAATTATTATCTAACCAAAAAGAATATTTATCTTTTTCAACTAAAAAATGATTATACTTTTTCTTCATTTTTATCTTCCTCCTTTAATTTTATATAAAGATAGATCTCTTCTTTAAGTTCTTCTAAAAGTTCTTTAATTTTTAAATCATTAAATTGAATATTATTAATTATTTTACCAAGTAAATCATTATTATAAATATATTTTAAACTATAATTAAAATTAATATCATAAATAAAAGCAAATTTAACTAAAAGATCATCTACAGTAGTTTTAGTTTGTTTAGTATCTATTGTTTTTCTTTCTTTAATTAAATTTAATACCTCTTTGGAATATTCTTGATCCATTGTTCTTTTAAAATATCCTCCATAAGCAGTTAAAATATCAATTTTATCAGCATCCCGAATTATTTTACTATATAATTTTTCTTCTTCTGTATAGTATTTAGGAATTACTTTTTTATTATGAGCTTTAATAGCCTTTTTAATAAGTTCATCATTTTTAGTCTCATGAAGATAATCCCTAATTAAATTGTTTGTAAATAATAACCAAACAGCATAATCTCCATGATCAAAAGTTTTAAAATCATTAAAACTTTGAAACTTTTTCCATTGATCAAAACGTCCAATATCATGCAATAAACCAATTAAAGCGCTAAGATTTATTTGTTCTTTAGCTAAATTTAAAGATTGACTTATTTTAACTGATAAATCAGATACTCGAAGGGAATGATGATATTTATAATTAATCATTTGATTATTTAAATTATATAATTGAACATAATTATAAAAAGTTTTCTTTGCTTTTTTCATTTTTCAAATAAAAATCCTTTCTAAAAAAAACATCCTTTAATAAGGACGTTTTAAACGCGGTGCCACCTTAGTTCATAATAATTATTATGCTCTTCTACTTTAACGCCGTTAACGTTATATTCTATTTATTCAAATATAAAACTCCCAAGCGACCTTCATAAAACAATCTTATTAGTTTTCACTAACCACTAATTCCCTAAAAGCATTGTTTAATTACTCCTCTTGTTCAACGTTTATACTTCTATTATAGCAAAAAAATATAATTATTTATATTTCTTTTCTAAAGTTTTCAATTTTAATTGATTATTTTTTACATATTTAGCATAATTATTTATTATTTGAGGATTAAAAGAAATATTTAATTTCTCTAATCCTTTTTCAAAAGTTAAAGAAGAATTATTATAAATATAATTTTTAAAAAGATTTAAATTATAAGCAGGCTCCTTTTTATAATTAGTATATAATTGATGACTTATTAATTCCCCCCAAAAATAACGAAGAGCATAATTTAAATTAAATTTTTCTTTAGTTAAACCCTGAATAATTAATTTAATTTTTTCTTGATCATGAACTAAATAACTAGTTTTAAAATAATTATAAACAAGATCTTTTTCTAAAGATCCAAATTGATTATAAACATTTATTAAATTAAGTTCCCAAAAACTTCGATGAGCATGGCGAAAAACCATTTTTGATCTTTTAAGATTATAATTAAGAATTGAATTTTCTTCATATTTATTTTTTAATAAAAAATCACTTAAAAGAAATTCTATAAAATGAGATTCTATTTCAAATAAACGTTCATCCATTTTTAAAAAAGGAAAAGAATTTTTTAAAACAAGACCATGCATCAATTCATGAGCTAAAAGAAAATGATCTTCTAAAGAATTGTTTAAATTCATAATAATATGAATTTTATCTTCTTGAATAGTAGTTAATCCTTGAATTCCTTTTTGATTTTTATAATAAATATTTTCCTTATTAAGCAAATCTAAAATATCAGTATATATTCTTTTATCTAATTCTTTATAAAAATGATTAACATTAGCTTTTATTTCTTTTAATTGATAAGAAGAAGAAATGTCTTTTTGCCGTTCATTTCCAATTGATAAATTATTTAAAAAATATAATAATATTTTATTAAGAGATTTTAATTCTTTGATTTTATAATCCTTAATTTTTAATTCTAATTGTTTAAAATCATCCATAACCCCACCCTCTAAGCATTATAATAAAAAAGGTAATTAAAAAAAGTATACCATAAAATAACAATAATAAAAAGAAACAACCTCTTTTAAAGTTGTTTCTTCTTTAATTATGATCAAGTTTTAAAAATTTATTTAAAACTCTATTTAATTCTTTTCTATCAAAAGGTTTAGCTAAATATTCATCAAATCCTTCTTTTAAATATCTTTCTCTTTCTCCTGTAGTAGCATTGGCTGTCCAAGCAATAATTGGAATCTTATAACCTTTTTCTTTTAATTCCTTCATCACTTCATCTCCTTTTTTTAGAGGCATCTCAACATCCATTAAAATAAGATCATATTTTTCCCCTTGATTAATCCTTTCTAAAGTATCAGCCCCTGTTTCTGATAAAACAACTTTAACCTGATAATTTCTAGTAAGAATTTTTTCAGCAATCTTTAAATTCATTCTATTATCATCAGTTACTAATATTGTAAAATTACTAAAATCTTGGAGTTTTATTTCTTCTAAAGAAGTATCTTCTTTAGATAAAGAAGATGATATTTTTGTCATATTATCTTCTTGAAAAGAAGAACTTTGTTCAATTGGTTGAAATAAAGAAACTGTAAATCTACTACCTAATCCATAAGTACTTTGAACAGTTATTGTGCCGCCCATCATTTCTACTATCTTCTTAGCGATTGCTAAACCTAATCCTGTTCCTTCAGTAGTAGTATTGCGATCTTTATCTAAACGATTAAATTTAGCAAATAATTTATCAATATTTTCTGTTTTAATCCCTCTTCCCGTATCTTGAACAGACATAATTAATTTACAAATGCCATTTTTATTAATACAATCTACTTTAAAATCTACTTTTCCTTTATGAGTATACTTATAAGCATTAGATAAAATATTTATTAAAACTTTTTGAATATTTGTTTTATCACCATAAAGACGCCTTGGTAAATCATTAGCTATAAAAACATTAAATTCTAACGGCTTTTCTTTCATTTTAACATTGATTAAATTAGTAATAGTAGTGAATAATTCTTTAGTGTCATAAACATCATTAGTAATTTCCATATTACCAGATTCTATTTTAGAAATATCAAGAATTCCTCCAATTATTTCTAATAAAACTTTACCTGATTTTATTACATAATCAGCATTTTCTTTGGCTGCTTCTAAAGTATCCTCATTTTTAATTTCCTCACTATAACCAATAATAGCATTTAAAGGAGTTCTTATTTCATGAGACATATTAGCGATAAAATGACTTTTAGCATTATTCGCTTGTTCAGCCTGATCTTTAGCTAAAATCATTTCATTTAATAATTTAACATCGGGATTTTCAATGGTATTAAACATTAAAATTACAACAAAAGTTTGAACAGTACTAACTAATAAAATAGTAGGATTAAATAATTGAACAGGAATTAAAACTAAAGTTAAAAGTAAAAAAACAAATAAAGGAATAATTCTTTGTTTATGAAGTGTTTTTAAATTTTTAATAATTAAGATTAAACAAAAAACCAGCATAAAAGGATTAAAAATATATAAAACCATAGATGATGGTCCATATGAGTAAACTCCATTTTCATTATAAAAGTATAAGGGCAAAATAGAAATAAAGATAACAGCAATAAAAGTTAAAATTGTTAATAAATTAATATTAGTTTTTGTTTTTTGATCTAATTCTTTAAAATAAATAATTTTATAATCACTTTTCGTATTTTTAATCATTACTACAAAATATAAAACAAAAAATAAAATCCATAAAGCTAAAGAGATTAAATAACCTTTAGATATAATCATATTTAAAATTCTTGAACTAGAAAAGGAGTTTAAAGCATTAATAGTGAAAATACTAGAAATATCTAAAACTAAAACTATCATATTTAAAATTAATAAATTTTTATAGATATAATTTTCTAAAGATTTTAAACGCGGTTTAGAAAAATATATAATCATAAATAATACTGAATAAAACAAACTGATTAATTGAAATTGGATATTAAAATTCATTTTTACACCTACTTCATTAGAGACTTAATTATAAAAATTATATCATAAAGAAAGAAAAAAGTAACTTTATTTGTTACTTCTTTTTGGTTCGTTTTTTAAGACTAATTCTTTTACAGTATTACGCATTTCTTCATTTAAAGTTTCCACTGTTTTATTTTCTGGTAATATTTTTTCTCCAAAAGTAACAGTTAAATTTTTATTAGTAATTTTATAATCTCCAGTTACAGCAAAAGGAGATAAAGAAACACCTGTTTTATTAGACAAAATCGCTGCTCCTTTTTTAAAGCCTAATAATAAATCATTTTCAATAACTTCATAACCACGTTCTTCTAATTTTTGTTTCGCTTTTATAATCCGTAACTCTGCTTGTTCATAAGTTAATTTTGCTCGTTCAATTTGAGGGTGATTATTTCCGTAAATATTAATAAGATTATTTAATTTTTTTAAAGCTAAATCACGAGCCATAATAGATAAATAATAAATATTTCTTGTTCCTTCAGGAAAAATACCAATGCTTCCTCCCTGTTCTAAACATTCAGTTGCCTCATCCATCGCTTTAGAAGTATCTCCACCACGATCAACTTCAATACAACCTGTTGCTTCATATAATATTCTTAATTTAGAATCAAAGTATTCCTTTTTCGCAAACCAACGTATATATTTAGGTGTAGCACAGATAACAGGAAATTGATCAAAGACATGACGATGATTTCCAAAGAAAATAGTTGGTTCATTTCCTTTTATAAATTCTTTATTATTTATTTGAGGATGAAAAAGTGTTTTAAAAATTGGAACTCCAATTCCTCTTAAAACTTTAAATGATTGATAATTTTTATCTTTATAGTCATTCATCTTAAACTCCCCTTGATTGTAAAGTTTTTTCTAATACTTTTCGATGTTTTATTTTATCTGGTTTAAAAATTCTTGTATCAGCTAAATTATTAACCATAATTGTTTCTATTGGTCTAGCAAAAGGAGGTAATTTTAAATATCTTTCTTTAATTTTAGCTTCAAGTTTAGCAGTATAAGAAATTCCTTCTTTTAATTCAATTAAAGCCGCCACAACTTCATCCTTTTTTGGATCCTTTTTACTAATAACAGAATTATTTTTAATTTCATCAATAGTATCTAATAATTCCTCAATATCCTTAGGATAAACATTATGACCATTAACAATAATTAAATCATCATATCTATTAGCAAAATGAAATTTACCAGCAGGATCAATATAACCCATATCATTAGTGTAAAACCAACCATCTTTTAATGTTTCTTTAGTTTCTTTTTCCATATTAGCGTAACCTTTCATAATTAAAGGACCTTTAACACTAAGAACACCAACATTTTTAGTTTTAGTTTCATCCCCATAACCAAGTTCTTCCCCTGTTTTAGGATCTACTATTTTCATATCATGATTTATTACTGGTAACCCATCATAAATAACTCCCCCCGATGTTTCAGTTAACCCAAATCCATCATTAATACCAGCAGGAGCACCAACCTTCTTTAAACAATCTTCCGTTTTTTCCCTTACCGAACTTCTTAAAGGAGCACCACCTGATAAAACATGACGAAGATCTTTTAATTCCTTTTTTAAGACTTTGGGATTATTATAAATTGCTTTAAATAATGTGGGAACACCACCAAAGATATTAACTCTTTCTAAGACTTCATCAACTTGTTTAATATTAAGTTTCATTATGACATCTAATGTTACTCCTAAACTACTAGCAATATGATTAGCAATTAATAAACCAAAAGTATGATCAAGAGGCATAAAATCTCCAATCACATCCCCTCTTCTAAAATCATAATGATTATTTAAAAAGTTATGAACTCCAGCTTCAATATTACCCTCAGTAATTTCTACCCCTTTAAATTTAATAGTTCCTCCAGTAAATAATTGAGCAGCAACATAACTATCATCAAAGCCTGTTTCAAATTCATATTCTTTACCTTGACCTTCTTTAATAAAATCAGTATATTTAATATAACGTTCATTATAAGTAACAGCTTCTGTTCCCGCTTTCTTTCTAATTGCCTTTTCAATTAGAGGATATATTGCTTTTTCTAAAGGTGGAAGTGATGTTCCAGGTGATAAACAAATAACTTTTTCAATGTCTAATTCCTCCATCGCCTCTTTTATTTTAGAAAAACAAATATCAGTAGCAAAATATACTTTCGGTTTTTCATTTAGAGTATCTAATTTAGTTATAATTTCCTCTTTTTCTGCTAATCCAAAAATTGGAACCATCTTCGCTTTTACTTTATATAAAGCATTAATAACTACTTTAGCTTCAGGTGTATTAGCAAACTGAAAAGGAACAGGATCACCTTTTTCAATCCCAATTGACCTTAAAGCATTAGCACATTCATCAACAAGTTTATTAAATTCTTGATTAGTAATTTTTTTATGCATTTTAACTTTCGGAACTAAATCTTTTAATAATCCATATTTTAAGAAAGTCCCCTTTGGATGATCTTTTGTAGCCATTTGCATACGTTCATAAGGTGAATGTTTATATAAAGCCCATTTCATATCCCCTTTAGTCCAAAATTGTTTCCATCTTTGATCAGTAGAAGGACTATTAGTAAGAGGTGTTTTAGGATCAAGTAAAGGTTCTTTATTTTTTTCCTCTATTTCTTTTACAGCTTTAAGAAATTCATTATTTTCAAATCCATTTATTCGAATAGTTTTTCCTAAATCTTCATCAATATTATAACTAGTATTAATTGTTATTGTATCAGTTATTTCATTATTCGCTTGTAAAATATCAGGACGATCATCTCCTACAATATCAAAATAATTTCGATAAGTAATATCCTTTTTATCATCCTTTTCTGTTGTCCAAATAAAATTAAGTTGTTCAGGTTTAACCCCATTCTTTTTAAATTGATATTTAACAATTTTCCTCATAACCTTACCATATAAACTTTCTTGATCAACAAAAGTTCTAGCTGTTAAGATTGTAGTTTCATAACCATCACTTAATAAAGCATTAATTGTTTTAGCTACACCTTTTCTAAAAGGTGTTTTAAAACAATATTCTACCATGTGTTTTTTCCAAAACTCCCTTTTAGATTCCTTAACCATAGTTTTAATTTTTTCTTCATGAAATGTTGGATTTTTACTTTTAAAATAGTTTTCTAAATCAAAAACTTGATCAACATCAAAACCCTGAGGGTTAACAATGTCTAATCCATATTTTTTTCCATAGTATAAACTACCATATTTCTTTACAAAACCTTCATAGTCAATTAACAATCCATCCAAATCAAGAGCAATTCTTTTCAAAATAAATCTTCCTCTCCATTTATTTGTTATATTTTAACATTTTTTTACATTTTTTTCAACGTAAACATCATTTTTGTTCAAAAATTCAAATAAAAAAAGGTAAATTTTCTTTATTTACCTCTTATTTATATATATATTATCTAGATTCAACTATTAATTTAATGGCCGTCCTTTCTTCACCTTCAATTATAATATCAGTAAAGGCGGGAATGCAAATTAAATTTTTTCCACTAGGAGCAATAAAACCTCTAGCTATAGCAATAGCTTTAACAGCTTGATTAATAGCACCTGCCCCTATCGCTTGAATTTCTACTGAACCTTTTTCCCGAAATACATTCGCTAAAGCACCTGCAACTGAATTTGGATTTGATTTTGATGAAACTTTAAGTGTTTCCATATATATTATTCCTCCCTTTTCTACATTACAGTATATGAAAATTAGAAGAAAAAAGAACGATTATAAATAAATCTCATTCTTTTTAATTAGAGAAATTAATATTTATTATTTATTACTATGTAATAACATTTAAATTTAATGCAAATTTTTAAAAGTTTCCCAAATTCTCAAAATAATAAGATCCAAATTTACCGACTTACCTTTTTATTTAATATTTACAGGATCATTATGTGTTCCAATTGACATAAGTATATAAAGGAGTTAGACTAATCTTGAATTTTAGGAGGAAGTTTTATGAATGAATTTACTCATAAGAAACCTAAGTTTACTATGATTGATGAAGCGTTTAAATGTAATGTTTGTGGTACAAAAGTTGAACCACTAGAGTATACAGCAAGAGATCATTGCCTAAAATGTTTATGTTCAAAACACGTTGACAATAATCCTGGTGATCGGGCTAATAAATGTCATGGGGTTTTAAAGCCAATTGCAATTGAACCGCACAAAAACGATAATTACAAAATTGTTTATCGTTGTACTAAATGCGGAATTATTAAAAGAAACAAAGCTGCTAATAATGATAATTTTAATTTAATGCTTAAAATAATGAGTAACCCAGAATCACTTTAAATAATAACAGGAAGTCTAAAGGATAGGCTTAATTTTAAATGTTGTTAATATCACTATAAAGATTAATATTTATTTTTTATTTTTCTCATCCATTTTGATAACTCATTAGTAAGTTTTATGTTATGCTCTAAATAAGAATTCCCTTTTTTTATTTTAGCATTTTCATAATTTAGAGAATTCGATATTTCTTCAATATATGGAACTATTTCTGGCTCAGATAAAGAATAATTTTCCAGTGATTTTATAAGTATTTCTATATCTATTCCCCATTCATCAGAAAATTTAAACATTTCTTCATATTCTTTACTTTTTTTCCATTGTTCATAATCTTCATCCAAACTTATAGATTCAAATAAATCTTTACTTGTTAATTGTTGTTCAATAAATTCTTTTAAAAGCATTGCTTCCATATGTTCTCCCATATCACTTAATTCTTGAATCTTTTCATATATTAACTTTAAATTTTCTTGATCAGCATAGGGATCTACATTACTATCTTTTTTCTTTTCTCCAATTAATTTTAAAATATGTTCGGCATCAATTATTTGAATATTTGATATTTTTACATTTCCAACTAATTTTGTAATAATTTCATTATTTCCTTCTTCTTCCTCAGGTTTTAAATTTTTATAAGCACCTATATACTTTAACCATTCATGTTCTGTTATACCAAAAGAATCATTATCCCATTGATAAGCATAATATTGTTTAACTAAATTAAGAGCTGAACTTGATTCTATAAATATTTCTAAAAATTTAGACTCTTTTTCTGTATCTTTTAAAATAACCCAATCACTAGGATTTTTTAATATACCTTTTAATTTTTCTATTGAAGCAACAAATTTATCTACAGCAACATCATAAGTATCTACTATTGCTATAGAACTTGTCCCCCCACTACCATATAATTTTAATGCTTTTTTAACATTTTCTTCAGTTATTGCTGGATACATAAAATTAACAATACTACCAAATTCTTTTTCTCTTCCATAGATTCTGTTTGTTCTTGAATATGCTTGAACTAGGCTTTGTAATTTTAATGGTCTATCAATATAAAGCGTATTTAAATATTTAGAATCATAACCTGTTAATAATTGTTCAGCTACTATCATTAAATCTATATTTGTTTCATTTCTACTACTTCCCCCTTTAGTTGATCTATCAACTAAATCAGCAAAATAGTTTTTTTCTCCTAATTTAGAATCTCCTATCTTAAATAATACACCTGTAAATTTACTATAATCTTCAAACATTTCTTCAATTATTTCCAAAGGAACATTATCATCTTCTATTTGACTACCAAAACTAAATGTCATAGCAATATTTAAATTAATGTTTTTTTCTTTTAACTGTTTCTTAAATTCATTATAATAGTTTATTACTCGATCTTTATATTCAACCGTTAATATAGCATTAAAAAATTTATTTTGTGATTGCTTATCCCAGTTTTTTATTATTTCTGATACAACTACCGGAATATGTAATTTATCATTATAAATCAGTAATTTATTTTTAATCGCTTCTCTTTCAATATCAGCTTTTGACATCATAAAATATTTTTGATTTATTTTTCTTTCTGGTAATTGCTTTCTTTCTTTTTCAAGTTCTATTAGTTTATTTCTTAAATCTTCATGACTAATAAATTCACCAGTATTTAAATAATTAACATTAAAACCTAGAACATTTTTATCTTTAATAGCTTCATCTATAGTATATTGATGAAGCAAAGAACCAAATAGTTTTTCCGTAGTATTAATTAATTCACTTTTTTCATTTATTTTACCTTTAACCTTATTTTCTTCAAATAAAGGTGTTCCCGTAAATCCATAAAATAACGATTTTTTTCTAAAAAACTCTTTAATACTCCCCATCATATCTCCCATAGTAGTACGATGAGCTTCGTCAATAATAAATACCATTCTTTTTTCTTGTAAACTATAATCTCTATTATTATTTAATTCTTTAATTAAAGCACTAAGTTTATGAGTGGTAGTTATTATAATACCTCTTTTACCTTTTTTAAATAGTTTATCAAGTTCTGAAGTTCTTTTAGTATCATCTACTATAACTGAATCATAGACAGAATACGCTTTAAAGTTTTCACTTGTTTTTTGATCAAGTTCTTTTCTGTCAACTAGAAAAACAACCTTGTCAAAACCACCTCTTTGAGATAAAAATAAAGCACTCTTAAAACTAGTAATTGTTTTTCCTGATCCTGTTGTATGCCATATAAAGCCACCTCTAGGTATTCCGTCTTCATTATCAGCCCCCCGAGCCGCTAAAACAATTGTTTGAAGGGCATATACTTGATATGGTCTTAAAATCATATGTTTTCTTTTTTCTGGGTCTTTTGATTCATCTATTACAAGATAATCTCCCACCATTTGATGTGCCATCGGAATTTTAAGAAAATATTTTACAACTTTTATATAATCATGAATAGGATTGTTATTCTTATCCGCCCAATTAAAGACAAAACTCTTATTAAAGTCATTTAGACTCTTAGGAGTAGCAAAATACCTCATTTCTATTTCGGACATAATAACCATCATTTGAGACATCACCATAAAGTTATTAATGTATTCACCACTTCTATAATATCTTTTAAATTGATAAAAAGCATCATTTAAAGTTTTATCTACCCTTTTAAGTTCAATATTTATAAGAGGTAATCCATTTATTAAAAGTATTAAATCAAACCTATTGTTATTATTAGTTAATACTTCTCTAGCTATTTTATAACTAGAATCTCCACCACCAACATCTGCTTTTTTAAAGATAGTTAATGTTATTTGATTTTTAGTGACACTCGGATTTTTATCACGATATATACCATCTATCTTACCAGCAGAATTTTCCATAGCAAGTAGTTTAGCAGCTTCGTAACTATTGTTTATTTGATTTATTTTACCCAATACTTGTTTAAATTCATTATCAGTAAGTGGCACTCCTTCAAGCTCTGCAGCGTTTAATCTATTTAACTCTTCTCTCCAGTTATTTATTAAATCACCAACTGTAACTCTTTGTTTATTACCATCTAAAAAATCAGGTGCTGTCCACTTATATTTAATTAATTCATCAACTAAATTTTGTTGAAATACCTTTTCAGATGAAGTTTTTTCTCTCACAATATACCTCCTATTTATTTACAAACATTTCATTTAAAAATGACCCAATATTACTTATAGGCATTTTCCTCAAAATTCTTAATACCATTTAAAATGTCATTAGATATTTCTTTAAAAAACATAATTGCTTCATCCTTATCAAATTCACCAATATCCTTTTTAAAATTTGATTCATTTTCAAAAAATAAAATCCATTTTTTTTGAAACAGCTTTAATTTTTTAATGACATAGTTTTCTAAATTAATTAATCTGTATTTTATTAAAAATAAACTTAGAAAAAATCTATAAAATAGAAAAAAGAATAATAACAAGATACCAACAAAAATATTTACAAAGATGGTAATTAAGATTATCAAAATAAATAAAATAGAATTTCTAATTATCATAATTGTCCCAGATCTTGGAGGCATCATATACGGTAAATATTCCCTTGCCTTCATATCAATTCTACACTCATAATAATTAAAATCGCAAACAATTCTTGCTATGTGAGCAATTAAATAATAATACATTTCAATGATTAATAAAAAAATACATAATAATATTAAATACATTATAATATCTCTCTCCTTTCTTTTATAGTAAATATACTTTAAAAAGCAATTAATTTACAAACATTTCATTTAAGTATGCTTTTTTTAAGTCTTTTAATTTATGATATTTATCTTGATATAAGTTAATAAGAGTGTCTAATTTAGAGAAGAAAGAACCTATTCTTTGTTGTTCTAAAAGAGAAGGAATTTTTAAATTTAACTTTTGAATATCTTTTAAATTAATGGAATCAAATGTAGAGCCAGTACTTAATCTATTCCAAAAACCACTATCTTTCCACATTGTTAATAAATGAAAAAGAAAATTATTTCCGTTAATAGCAGCCACACCACGACCGATAACTACATCATAATCTGTTATACCCACATCTCCTACAGGAGCTCTTACAGTTAAAATTATATCCTTTTTGAAAGCTTTTTTAGTAATTTGAGTAGTCCAAACTCTAGGAATAACACGACCTTTTTTTAAATCTGCGTTTCCTTGAATTAGAATGAAATCAGATGGATTATTAGTATAATTTAAAGAACTAGGAGATTCACCCATTGTTATTTTTGCGAACTCCCCCAACTTCTTTTCTTCCCACTCATCATTAAATCCTTTAAATCTCAATTCCGGATATAACATATTATCTTTGAGAAACATTCTATTTAAATAGGATTTTTTTAAATTATTTAGTTTATTAACCTTTTGATCATAAAGTGAAATTTGTTTGTCTAATTTTTGAAAAAAGGCACCTATTTTTTGTTGTTCAGGAAGAGGAAGGAATAGTTATTTCAAATTTTTGAAATTCGCTTTTATTAACAATTGATGTTGCTGACTAATGATGCTTCGGAAGAAAATCTTTTAACTTCTTTTTCCATAGAATTTAAGATAAAATAATAGTCATTATTTTTAGGGATTATTGCGTTTATTTGTTGATTAATACTTGCTGACACAGTATTAATTGCATTTTTACCTATTGATGCAATACTAGTAATCAAAACGGAATTTATTGGGATTTGTCTTGATTTTTTCCAGCCTGTTTCAGTAAGTTTTCGTTCTGAGTTATTTATTTTTAGTTTATTTATATCGCTTGGTGTAATCCAAACATATCCTACACTATCATCTGACCAATTTTCTTTATTGATTGTTGATGGAGTATTACCTGTTAAAACAGTTCCTATCTCCCCCAACTTCTTATCTTCCCACTCATCATTAAATCCTTTAAATCTTCTTTTAGGTATATTTTTAATCATTTGAAACCACCAATTCATTTAACATGTTTTGGAATTCTTCTTCTAGTTTACTTATTTCTTTATCTATATCATCTATTGTTGATTTATATCTTTTATGTAATGTTTTTAATATATCTATTTCCTTTTTTATTGGATTCAATATTAAGTTATTTATTTCATTTTTTATATTACCATACCATTTATCATAAATTATTTTATCTATTTCTTCATTTGTAAGTTTTTTGATTCTTTCTTCTGCTTTGATTTTTAATTCTTTTGTTTTAGCATTTATATATTTATTTATTTTTGTTCTTTCTTCTATTAAGATTATTGTTTTTGATAGAAGTTCGTATTCTATTGTGTTTTTCTCTGCTTCTTTTAAATTACTTTGAAGATCAGTTTTCTTAAATGAGTTTGTAGGTTCTCCTTCTTTATTTTTATTTAAAGAATCAAATAAAGCATCATATTCTTCTGTATCTTCAATTTTAGCTTGCTCTACTAATTCATCTAATTCTGAATCTATTTCTGCTAATTTATTTTTGTTTTCTTCTAAAGTGTTTTGTTCTTCATTATAAAGATGTTTTAACACTAACTCATTTGGTATTAATATTCCTTTAAAACCTTCTTGGACTTCTCTTTTATTACTTCCTGTTCCTTTTATTATTATGTTTGGTTTTAATTCTTTTGCAGTTTCGTAAAAATCTTTCTCTTTAATTATTTCGTTATCTTCTGATAATATTTCTTTCCATATTTCTGATATTATTTGATATCCATCATATTTATTTATAAAATCATAGTTTGCTAATATTTCTTTTATTTCTAAAAGCATCTTTTCTTTTAGATTTTCTTCCTCTTTATTTATTAACATATTAAAATACTTATTTAAATAATCATTAATTTCATTATTTAATTGTTCTTTTTTTGTTAAAACAAAGTTATGATTTAATAATTTTTCTTCTATTTTTTCTATATCTTGATTTAATGTTATATAGTTAGGTCTTATTTCATTAAAAAAGGAATATAAAGTTTCTTTCATAAATTTATTTAAAATTCTTAAATCTTTTATATTTTGAATTGGTATTCCACCATATAAATGAGCATCGACATCATGGTCTATTTCATCTTTTATTGATGCTACATATCTTGGGATATTTAAATTATATTCATTATTTACTATATCTTTTTTTGATACTAATGCACTATAACCTTCTATTTCTTTTTTTAGTTCATAAGTATCGACTATTTTTGCTATATCTTTATCTAATAAAGCATTTTGATTTCCTATTTTGGTAAAATCTTTTGATGCATCTATTATTAAAACTGGTTCATCTAATTTTCTGTTTTTCTTTAATATTATAACAGTTACAGGTATTCCCGTATTGGTAAATAAATTGCTAGGTAATCCGATGATTGTATCTATTTGGTTTTTTTCAATTAAGGCTCTTCTTATTTCACCTTCTGCTCCACCCCTAAATAAAACTCCATGAGGAAGAACAATGGCCATTGTTCCTTCAGGTCTTAAATGATATAAACCATGAAGTAAAAAAGCATAATCTCCTTTGGAATTTGGTGGTAATACTCCTGCTATCATAAAACGTGGATCAGTTACTTTTAAAGCTGTTTTATTCCAATTTTTAGCTGAATAAGGTGGATTCATTACTACGGCATCAAACTGAATTCCTTGTCCACTTTTTTCTTCTGGCCAGTCCTCTCCTAGTGTATCTCCATTTTTTATGGTCATCTTCTCTGGTCTTACACCATGAAGTATTAAATTCATTCTAGTTAAATTATAAGTAGCAGTATTTTTTTCTTGCCCATAATATTTTAATTTTTTTTGATTATCTTCATCTAAATATTTACTTACCGTTAAAAGAAGGGATCCAGATCCTACTGTTGGATCATATATTGATTCTATATTTGATGATTTCGTTACTATTTGAGCCATTACTTCACTTACTTGTTTAGGTGTGTAGAATTCACCTGCTTTTTTACCTGATTCCATAGCAAATTGACCAATTAAATATTCATAAGCATCACCTAAAACATCACCATGTTGAAGTGAGACCATATTAAGATCAGCAAATAAAAGAATCAAAGCTTGAATATTCTTACTTCTTTCATTTAAATTGCTTCCTAATGCTGTATCTGAAAAATCGATGGTAGAACTTGAAAAAAGTCCTTTAAAATCACTGGGTGTTTCTTCTTGGGAAATTGTTCTTTCAAAACTATTAAGACTGTCAGTTACTTTTTGCACTTCAAACGTTCCATTATTTATATCTTCTATCCAAGTTTGATAAAGGTATTCTGATGCTACATAATAACCTAAATGTGTTTGAATTGTTTTATATAAATTTTCATATTTAAGACTTGCTTCTTTATATTCTTGAACCAATTTAGAGCCTTGTTCTTTTGAACGTGTTAAATCTTTATATTTTTCTAGTGTTTTATCACTTAAAAATTTATAAAACATTAAACCAAGCATATAATCTTTATATCTACTAGCATCCATTGAACCTCTTAATTCATTAGCGCCTTCCCATAATCTTCTTTTTATTTTCTCAGATGTAATCATATTAATCACTCCTCAATCTACTAGTGTTTAACTAATTTATTTATAAAAAAAGATATAATCTCTTATGATTATAACACTTTTTTACATTTTTTGATAATTTTAAAATACAAATTTACAAAATTAAAAACACCACAGTTTTGTGATGCTTTTTTATTCCATAATTTATAAAACTCTTTTATTTAATTTTAACTAAAATTATCTACTTCTTTTAATATTGTTTTTAGATATATCTATTCCTGTAATTGAAGAAGTTATATTATCAATTAGAGGATTAATTATTTTTCTTGATTTTTGAACTGTTTTAAATGTGTTCTTAAAAAGTTTATATGTTTTTTTATTTTTTAATGCTTGAATATTAAGTTTTAAATTTTTCATAAAAGCCATTATTTATTCTCCTTTCTTTATATATTTACTTTTAATAATCTTCTACATGTAATTGATAAAATGCTTGAGGATGAGCACAAACAGGACATATAATAGGAGCTTCCTTACCATAATGAATATAACCACATTCTAAGCATTTCCATTCTTGGTCTGTATCCCTATGAAATACTCTATTTGTTTTAATATTATCTAATAATTTTAAATATCTTTGATGGTGATGTTCTTCAATCTCAGCTGTTTTTTCAAATAAAACTGCTACTTCTTCAAAGCCTTCTTCTCTAGCTGTTTTTGCAAACTCAGGATATAAAACATCAGCTTCATCTTTTTCTCCATTAGCTGCTGCTTCTAAATTTTCCATAGTATTACCAATTATACCTGCTGGGTAACTTGCTTCTATTTCCACTTCTCTTCCTGTTAATCTACGATAAAATTGTTTAGCATGTTGATATTCATTCGCTGCAGTTTCTGTAAAAATAGCGGCTATTTGTTCATAACCTTCCTTTTTAGCAATACTTGCATACATTCCATATCTTGTTCTTGCTTGACACTCCCCAGCAAAAGCTTTTAATAAATTTTGTTCTGTTTTAGTATTTTTCATTCCTTTTTCCTCCTCTAAATTTATTTATTATTAAATATAAGCATGGTATTACCCCTAAAGTAAGTGGGGTTGCATATAATAATCCACCAATTGTAGCAATCGCCATTGGTCTCATCATTACTGTTCCTTCTCCTATTCCGATCGCTAAAATAATTAAAGCCAAAATAGTTGTTAAAGAAGTCATTAAGATGGGCCTCATTCTAACCTTTCCTGCTTCTATTAAAGCCTCATAAACGTTAGATCCCTTTTCTCTTAATTGATTAATATAATCAACTAAAACAATCGCATTATTCACAACTATTCCTGCTAAAATAATTATACCAATTAAAGAGACAACACTCAAGGAAGTATTAGTTAAATATAAAGCGAGTAAACTTCCAGTAAAAGCTAAAGGAACAGTAAATAAAACTATAAAAGGATATAATAATGATTCAAACTGAATAGCCATTACCATATAAATTAATAAAACTGCTAAAATTAAAGATTGAAATAAAGCTTTTAAAGATGTTTCCATTTCTTCTACTTCCCCTTCAAAAGATATTTCATATCCTTCTTTAATGTTATAATGATCAATCTTTTCTTTTATTTTTTGACTAATTTTCCCGATATTATAACCGTCTAATATTTCAGTGGAAACACTTATATAACGGCTTTGATTATCCCTATTAATGGATGTAAAACCTTCACTTTTATTAAAACTAGCAATCTCTTTTAAAAATACTTCTTCTAATAAGGCTTCTTTTAAATCAGAATAAGAAACAGTATTTCTATTACTTGGATAAACATAAACATCATAAGGTTCATAATTAAGATCAATCGTCGTAGCTTTATAATTAGTATTAATCATCTTATTTAAGGTATCAAAAACATTATAATTAGTTAAATTAGATTGAATACTTTTATCTTTATCAACTGTAATCTTTAATTCTTTAGCCCCTTCATCAATGCTACTTCCAATATTACTAATCCCTTTTATTTCTTCAATCATACTTATTACATCATTACTAATTTTTCTAAGTTCTTCAAAATCTTCTCCTTTAATTTTTAATTTAATTCCTGTATTCATCATATTAGCCATTTTAGTCTCTGAATTAATTACTAAATCATAATTAAAGTTCTTTGTTTTCTTTAGAATTTCCTTTTCTATTTCTTGAAAAGAAAATTCTTCTTCATCAATTAAAACATAAACATCATTACTTAAACCCATTAGATTAAAAGAAGTGTCATTTAAAGTTATCGCTATAGTTTCTATTCCTTTAATTGGTGTTATTAAATTCATTAACTCATCATATGATTCTACTTTATCTTTAAAGGTTACATCTTTTGGAAAATCTACTGTAATTAACATATTTCCTTCTTCTTCAGTAGGAATAAACTCTGTTCCTATTTTCGGAATAAGGATTATACTTCCAATAAATAAAAGAAAAGAAAAAATAACTACTAAATATTTAAAACGTAAAAAAGTTTTTAATAATTTCTCATAACTATTTAAAATTTTTTTAAATAAGTTTTTATTATCTTTTTCTTCTTTTATTAATATTTTAGAAGAAATCATTGGGACTAATGTTAAAGCGACAATTAAACTAGCTAAAAGAGAAAAAGAAACTGTTAAAGCCATTTGTTTAAATATTTCTGCGACTAAACCTTTTATAAAAAGAATCGGAACAAAGACAGAAACTGTTGTTAAAGTAGACGCTGTAATTGCTCCTGAAACTTGACTTGCGCCCACTATTGAAGCTTCTTTAGAGTCAAGTCCTTCTCTTCTTAAACGAAAGATGTTTTCTATAACAACTATCGCATTATCAACAAGCATTCCTACGCCTAAAGCTAAACCACCTAAAGAGATAATATTTAAAGTAATCCCAGAAAAATAAATCATCATAAAGGTCGTAATCACACTTATAGGGATGGCTAAACTAATAACAATTGTTGGTTTAATATTTTTTAAGAAAAATAATAAAACTAAAATTGCCAAAAGACCGCCATAAATTAGGTTTTTTAAAACATTATCAATAGTCATATTAATATAACGAGCTTGATCAAGTAAAATAGTAGTTTTCATCTGAGGATATTCTTCTTTTATTTGATCTAACCTTTTATAAATATTTTTAACTACTTCACTAGTTGGATAATTATTTTGTTTTTGAAAGGATAAAACAATAGTATTTTCTCCATTAATTTTAGAATAAATTTTATCAGCATTATTAATTAAAGTAACATCAGCAATATCCTTTACTTTAACTTTCATTAAAGGATTATTAATAATTATTAAGTTTTCTAATTCTTCAAGAGATTTAATCTTATCTCCTAGTCTTACTAAAGTTAATTCCTTATCCATTTCAATAAAACCAATTGGCATTTCTAAATTCTGACCTGTTATTATACCTTTTAATAAAGAATCAGTAATAATTAAATCTTCATAAGGTAAACGTTGGGCTTGAAAAACTTGACGATTAACTTCATTTAAAGAATCAATCTTTTCTTGATTAAGGGTTATTCCAATAATTTCTTGAACCAAACCTTCAAGATCAACACTCGCTACCCCAGGAATACTTTCTAAACGGTTTACAATCTCTTTTTTAAGAAGAATACTATTGTCTGTTAATGTTAAATTAGAAAAACTAATTCCTAGTTGCATAATGGGCATTATATTAGGATTTAATTTTAGGATTGTCGGTGTTTTAACTTCCTCTGGCAAATAATTTTTTAACATATCTAAATTTTCTCTTACTTCCACAAAAGAAGAATCAATATTAATCCCATCATTAAATTCTAAAATAACTAATGAATAGTTTTCATTAGAAACAGATGATATGTTTTTAATATCACTAACCTTAGATAAACTACTTTCTATTGGTTTAGTAACATTATTTTCTACTAATTCTGGATTAGATCCAGGATAAGCAGTAGTAACAACCATATAAGGTAAATTAATATTAGGTAATAATTCTGTGGTTAAATTAAGAAGGGATATTATCCCTAATAAAATAGTTATTAATACCCCCATAACAACTGCTACTGGTCTTTTAACACTAAAGTTTGGTAAATATTTCATACATTACTCCTTTTCTTTTTTAAGCATTTCTTCATATAAAGTTTGAAGATGATATATTTCTGTACAACTCATAAATAACATTACACTATTTTTATGAACTAATAATTTTTTTACTTCTTCTTTACTTATTTGATCTCCATTATTTAATAATTTAATAATCATCTTTGAGGATACTCCTGGCCAATCTTCCTTTTTTTCTCTTTCACAAAAAATATCCATCACATAAGCTTTATCTGCTAGATTTAAAGCTTTAGCTATATCTTTATATAATTCTTTTGTTCTTGAATAAGTATTAGGTAAATAAAGAGCTACTATTTCTTTATCAGGATACTTTTGACGCGCTGATTTAATTGTTACAGCAAGTTCAGTAGGATGATGAGCATAATCATCAATAGTAACTATATCTTTAATAACCTTCTCTTTAAAACGTCTTTTCGCTCCTTGAAAGTTTTTAATACTTTCTTTAACTTTCTTCAGATCTAATTTAGCTAAATAAGCCATCATAATAACCGCTAAAGTATTTAAAATCATATGTTCACCATATAAAGGTAAATAAAAATGTTCTAAAAATTCCCCTTTTAAATAAACATCAAATTCTGAACCATCAATATTTAAAGAAACATTCCTAGCTTGAAGATCATTATTTTCATTAAATCCATAATATAAAATAGGTTTCTTTACTTTTAAAGAAAGAACATCCAAATCATCACCACAAGCAATAATAGTATTATTAGTTTGACTTAAAAACTCTTCATAAGCTTTTTTATAATCTTCTAAAGTTTTATAATAATCTACATGATCTAACTCAATATTAGTTAAAATAGTATATTCAGGAAAGTAATATAAGAAATGTCTTTTATATTCACAAGCTTCTACCATAAAATACTTATTATTTTTATTCGCATAACCACTACCATCACCAATTAAATAATTAGTTCCAACAATATCATTAAAAACATGACTTAATAAACTAGTTGTTGTCGTCTTACCATGACAACCACAAACAGCTACTGTTTGATATTGTTTAACTAATTCTCCTAATAATTCAAAATAATGATATGTTTTCACCCCTAATTCTTTGGCCCTTATAACTTCTTGATGATTATCAGAAAAAGCATTCCCAATTACTACAGTTAAATCTTTAGTAATATTATTTTTATCAAAAGGTAACATCTTAATTCCTCTTTCTTCAAGAGATTCTTGAGGAAATAAATAATAAGTTTTATCTGATCCTTGAACTTCATTTCCTAAATCATGCATAATTCCTGCTAAAGCACTCATTCCTGAGCCTTTAATTCCTATAAAATGATATTTCAATTTAAACACTCCCATCTAAACCTATTTATATATTATACCTTAACTGTTTCTTGAAAAAAATATTCTTTCATTTTTTTGTAAAATTTGACAATTAGAATTGTCCCTATTTATATATTAAAGAAATTAATTAATAATCCCCTTATTATTTAATAACTAATTTATCATTTTCTAAATCAATAACTAAATTACTTCCCATTTTTATTTCTTCTTTTAATAATTTTTTAGCTAATAAGATTTCTATATTACTACTAATAAACCTTTTTAAAGGACGAACCCCATAATTAATATTATAAGATGACGCTATAATATATTCTTTAACTGCCTTAGTAATACTAATTGTTAAATTATATTCTTTTAATCTTTCTTCTACTTCTTTAATTAACATATCTATTATTTTATTAATAGAATCTTTTAAAAGAGCTTCAAATATAATTATTTCATCTATTCGATTTAAAAATTCAGGACGAAAAGTTCTTTTTACTACTTCTAAAACATTATCTTGATCATTATTTAAAATATGTTCACTACCTAAATTAGAAGTCATAATAATAATGGTATTTTTAAAATCAACTGTTCTTCCATGACTATCTGTAATTCTTCCAGCATCTAATATTTGTAATAATAAATTAAAAACATCAGGATGAGCTTTTTCTATTTCATCAAATAAAACAATACTATATGGATTTCTTCTTACGGCTTCTGTTAATTGTCCCCCTTCTTCATAACCAACATATCCAGGAGGAGATCCAATTAACCTTGAAACATTAAAACTTTCCATATATTCACTCATATCTAATCTAATTAAATGACGTTCATCATCAAATAAATGATAAGCAAGAGTTTTAGCAACTTCTGTTTTACCAACTCCAGTTGGACCTAAAAAGATAAAAGAACCAATCGGTCTTAAAGGATCTTTAATACCTGCTCTAGCCCTAATAATTGCTTCACTAACAAGTTTTAATGCTTTATCTTGGCCAACTACTCTTTCCTTCATATGTTCTTCTAAATGTAATAATTTCTCCCTTTCACTTTCTACTAATTTAGTTAAAGGAATATTTGTCCATTTAGAAATTATTTCAGCCACTCCTTCTTCAGTAACCGTATCACTAAGAATTTTACTTTCATCTTTTAATTTTAATTCTATTAATTCTTTTTCTAAACTAGGTATTTCTCCATGTTTAATCTTAGCTGAAGTTTCTAAATCATAATTATTTTCTGCTTGTTCTAATCTAAATTTAGCCTTTTCTATTTTAGTCTTTTGAATATTTATTTTTTCATTAATTAATTTTTCATCTTCCCATTCTTTTCTTAATTTAGATTCTTCTTCTTTTAAATTTTTTAATTCTTCTTCTAATTTTATTTTTCTTTTATTACTGATCTCATCTTTTTCCTTCTTTAAAGCTTGTTTTTCTATTTCTAATTGCATTATCTTTCTTGTTAATTGATCTAATTCTACAGGAACAGAATCCATTTGCACTTTAATAGTCGCACAAGCTTCATCTATTAAATCAATTGCTTTATCAGGTAAAAAACGATCAGTAATATAACGATTAGATAAATTAGCAGCAGCAATTAAAGCTTTATCTAAAATATTAACCCCATGATGAACTTCAAATCTTTCTTTTAATCCTCTTAAAATAGTAATCGTATCTAACACATTAGGTTCACTAATTAAAACCTTTTGAAATCTTCTTTCTAAAGCTCCATCTGCTTCTATATACTGACGATACTCATTTAAAGTTGTTGCTCCAATACAATGAATTTCCCCCCGAGCTAGAAGAGGTTTTAACATATTAGAAGCATCAATTGCTCCTTCTAATTTACCAGCCCCTACAATCATATGAATCTCATCAATAAATAAGATAATTTCTCCATTACTTTCTTTTATCTCTTTTAAAACAGCTTTTAATCTTTCTTCAAATTCTCCTCGATATTTAGCACCAGCGATTAATGCTCCCATATCTAATTCAAAAATAGTTTTACTTTTTAAACTACTAGGAACATCACCTGCAACAATCCTTCTAGCTAAACCTTCTACTATAGCAGTTTTACCAACCCCAGGTTCCCCTATTAAAACAGGATTATTCTTAGTCTTTCTAGATAAAATACGAGTAATACTTCGGACCTCTTCATCACGACCAATAACAGGATCAATCTTTCCCTCTTTAACATCGACGACAATATCACGACCATACTTCTTTAAAACATCTTCTAAATTTTCTGCATAAGGATTTTCTTTCATAAATAACTTCCTTTCTATTAATGATATTATAAATTAAAAAATAGCACTCGTCAATAAAGAGTGCTACTTTTTTACTAATACTTTAATTTTATCTTGATAAAGCATTTCTTCTAAATTAGAAATCACAGGATAAGAAGAATCCCTTTCTTCCTCTTTAGAAAATTTAATACTTATTCCTCCTTTTTCTTGCCATTCTTTTAAGTTACCATTAAAATCATCAATTAAAATCGAATCTTTAGGATTAACTATTTTTGTTTTAGAAATTGTTTTGGGAACAAAAATAGGTTTTACTTCTTTAAATTTTCTTTTAATATAAGTTCCTTTAATTAAAGTTTCTTTCTTACTACAAACATGCGTAAGAATAGATAAATTATATAATTTACTATTAACTAACTTTAAAATAGTTAAAGAACTATTATTAATTTCTTTAGCATTAAAAATAATATATTCCCAATCTAACTCTTTAATAAAATTAAAAGCTTCTAAGAAATCTTTTTTATTAATCTTCTTCTCTTCCATTAAATTATAAATAATGGAAATAGTATCTAAAATAACGCCATCAAAATCAATATATAAATCCTTCTTCATTAAATCACCAACTAAAATCAATCATAACACAAACGTTTGTTCTTGTGAAGAGAATTATAATTATTTTAAAAAGTTTAAAAACTGATAACGATTTTCTAAAAACATAAAAAGAGTTCTTAAGATCGCCATTATTGGAGTAGCGAAAATCATTCCTATTATACCAAAAAAGTAACCAAAAACAATTAAACCCATTAAGACAGTAGCAGGATGTAATCTCATTGTTCTTCCCATAATTAATGGTTGTAAAACTACACTTTCTAAGGTTTGAACAATAGTATATAAACTCATTGTTAAAATGCCTAAAGGAAAACTTTGAGTTAAAGCAACAATAGTAGCGATTGCTCCCCCGATAAAAGGTCCTATATAAGGTATAACATTAGTTAAACCACAAATTAAACCAAGTAGTAAAGGAGTTTTTACACCAATTAAACTAAAGATAACACTACTAACTAAAAAGACAATAAAACCAATTAAAGCAGTTCCTTTTACAAAACTATAAAGTATATAATTAATATCTTTAAATAAAGATTCAAGAGAAGTTCTTTTCTTTTTAGGAATTAAAGTTAAAAGAGATTTACTAACATCTTCAGAACTTAATAATAAATAAAATCCAATTATTAAACCTAAGAAGAAGATTCCGATAGTTGATATTAAACTAGTAATAAAATTAATAATAGTTTCTGGTATTTCTGTTGTAACAGAAGTTATTAAACCATTTAAATAATCAACTATATCTCCTTTAATTAAATCTATATCTAAAAAACTAAGATGACGAAAATTCTCTAAAAAACGATTAGCCCATTCTGCAATCGCTGTAATAATATCTGGTAAAGTTTGAATAAATTCATTAGTTTGTTCTAAAAACATTGGGAAAAAAGCAATAAAACCAAAATATAAAAAACTAAGCATTAAAACATAAATAAAAATAGTTCCAAGAACTCTATTAACTCCTTTATTAACTAAATACTTTACTGATGGTTCTAAAAGCCAAACAATAACTAAACCAAAAAACAAAGGCAGTAGTATTTTAAATATTTTTAAGATATATAAAAATATTTGCCATTCTTTTAAAAGCATTGTCAAAACATAAATAACAATAATAATAATTAAAATAAAAGCAATTCTTAATATTTTTTTACTTAAATTAATTACCTCATTTAGTTTTTTAATATCAATATTTCTCATAAACCCTCCCTTATTACTTTCTTAATTTAGCTTGAGCTCCCGCTAATCTAGCAATTGGTATTCTAAATGAAGAACAAGAGACGTAATCAAATCCTTCTTGATGAAAGAAATTAATACTACTTGGTTCTCCACCATGTTCTCCACATATTCCTATTTTTAAACTAGGATTTATTTTTTTACTTTTTTTAAGAGCAATATTAATTAAAGACCCTACTCCTTCTTGATCTAACTTAATAAAAGGATCTTCTTTTAAGATATTTAAACGGTAATATTCATTTAAAAACTTCTCAGCGTCATCTCTACTAAATGCATACGTCATTTGTGTTAAATCATTCGTTCCAAAAGAGAAGAAACTTACTTCCTTGGAAATTTCATCGACTAATAAACAAGCTCTAGGAGTTTCTATCATTGTTCCAATTTGATAAGGAACCTCTACTTTACTTTCATTAATTAAACGTTCTATTGTTTCTTTAATAATATTTTTTAAATATTTTATTTCTTCAACATCAATTACTAAAGGAATCATTAATTCAATATTAACATTTATTCCTTCTTTAATACTTTTTATACCCGCTAAAATAACAGCCTTAGTTTGCATAATAAGAATTTCTGGATAAGTAATCGCTACCCGACATCCCCGATGTCCCATCATTGGATTAAATTCTTTTAAATTATTAATTCTTTCTTTTAACTCTTCTAAAGAAAGATTCATTATTGCCATTAATGATTTTAAATCTTTTTCAGTTTTTGGTAAAAACTCATGTAAAGGAGGATCTAAATAACGGATTGTTATAGGATATCCTTTTAATTCTCTAAAAAGTTCTTTAAAATCTCTTTGTTGAAGAGGTAATAATTTATCTAAAGCTTTTTGTCTATTTTCTATATTAGTAGAAATAATCATTTCTCTAACAATATTAATCCTTTCTTCATCAAAAAACATATGTTCTGTACGACATAATCCAATTCCTTTAGCTCCAAATAATAAGGCTTGTTTAACATCACTTATAGTTTCTGCATTAGCCCTTACTTCTAACTTACTAACATCATCAGCCCAACTCATAAATTCTTTAAAATAAGAACTAATAAAAGGAGGAATCGTTTTAATTTTACCTTGATAAATATTCCCTGTTGTTCCATCTAAAGAAATATAATCCCCTTCTTTAAAGATCTTACCCTCTTTTGTTTTTAATATTTTATCTTCTTCATTAATGATTAAATCATTACAACCACTAACACAACATTTACCCATCCCTCTAGCTACAACAGCAGCATGAGAAGTCATACCTCCTCTTAAAGTTAAAATACCAAGAGCATTATTCATTCCTTCTATATCTTCAGGAGATGTTTCTAAACGAACTAAAATAAGGTCCTCAAAGCCCTTTTCTTTAGCTTGAACAATATCACTAGCATTAAAATAAATTCTCCCACTAGCGGCCCCAGGAGAGGCTGGTAAACCTTTACCAATGATTAATTCTTCATTCAAAGATTCTTCATCAAACTTATTATGAAGAACTTGTTCTAACTGTAAAGGATTAATTTGTAATAAGGCTTCCTCTTTATTAATTAATCCCTCATGAACTAAATCAACAGCAATTTTTAAAGCAGCTTCGATCGTTCTTTTCCCATTACGAGTTTGAAGCAGATATAACTGATTAGATTCTACAGTAAATTCTATATCTTGAACATCTTTATAATGATGTTCTAATTTCTTGGCATAAGTATATAATTCATCATATAACTTTTTATTACTTTCTTTTAATTTATTTATATCAAGAGGAGTTCTAATACCCGCCACAATATCTTCGCCTTGAGCATTAGGTAAGTATTCACCATATAACTCATCAATCCCATTAACAGGACTACGAGAAAAATAAACTCCAGTTAAACAGTCTTCTCCTTTATTACCATAAACCATCTCTTGAATATTAACAGCAGTTCCTATATCATCAGGAATATTATTTAAACGTCGATAAGTAATTGCCCTGTTATTATTCCAAGAAGCAAAAACAGCTTCTACACAAGTGATTAATTGATCAAAAGGATCACTTGGAAAAGAACTACCAACCAATTCTTTATATAATAATTTAAATCTCTTAGTTATTTCTTTTAGATCTAATTCATCTAATAAAGTATCATGCTCCACCCCTTTTTTATCTTTAAAAGAATCTAATATTTCTTCAAACTTATCCTTTGGTAATCCCTTAACAACATCAGCATACATTCCAATTAAACGTCTATATAAATCATAAACAAACCTTGAATTATTAGTTTCTTTAATTAAACTTTGAACAATTTCTTCATTTAAACCAACATTTAAAACCGTATCCATCATCCCTGGCATAGATATTTTAGCCCCCGAACGAACAGATAATAATAAAGGATTAGTACTAGATCCAAACTTCTTACCAGTTATTTTTTCTAATTCCTTAACTTTTTCTTTAATCTCTTTTATTATCTCTTTAGAAATCTTTTTATTATCTTGATAATATTTTAAACAAGCTTCTGTAGTAACAGTTAAACCACTAGGAACAGGTAAACCTAATTTAATCATTTCAGCTAAATTAGCCCCCTTACCACCTAATAAATCCTTCATCTCTTTACTACCTTCATTAAATAAATATACGTATTTCTTCATGTTAAATTCCTTCCTCTATTTATTATCTATTATTGACTAATAAGTGTTCGTTTATTAAATCATAAACCCTAAACATATCTGTTAAGGGAATAGGTTTTAAAAAGTTTAAAGACATCTTATAACCACTATCACTAGTAATATTAATCGCACTATCAAAAGAACGAACATTTAATTCATAAGCCGAAATAGATTCATAACGAAGAGTAAAAATACTTCTTCTTAAACCCCTTAATCCCTTAATATCAATTAATAGAATTCTTTTATCAGTAAAAATACCCACATCCCGACCAGAAGAAAAAGACATCATTATCTCTTCACCATCAAGTAAATAACTTTTAAACTCCTCATTTAATTCTTCTTCTTTCAAAGTTTTCCTAAAATTAAATCTTGATGTTAACGGTCTAAACTTTAAAAATGCCATTACATTCACTCCCTTACTATCTTACTTACAACTTAATTTTAGCATAATATAACATTATTCACAAGAAAAAAAGAGCAGATGCTCTTTTATAATTTGTTATCAATATAGATAATCTTTTATTCAGATAAGATTGTTTTTGTTAAAAAAACACTTCACAGAAGGGAACTTAATTGCTCGCTTTTCCATGGGATAAAAAAGAAAACTGGATGATTCACTTTGAACCACCCAGTTTGTTTTAGATTACTGCGTTATAAGACAGTAAATATGTCCCTGTATCCTATGTTTATTCTAATTCTTATGAATTACTTGAACCTCCATCAGTTATAGTAGAGTTTTCATCAATAGTGTAACTACCACTTCCAGAATCATAGCCAGATACTCCTTTTCCTGCCGAATATCCATTTTCTTTATTACCATTTCCACCAACTAAACTAGAGGCTTTTATATCAAATTTCCCCACGCCTCGTACAATAGCATGACCTCCATGATGTAAATCACTGTGACCGCCCCTAATAGTGGAATTTGTAATATTTATTTCGTTTGTTTGATTCATAGAAAATGCTTGCCCACCAGAAGCTTGCTTATATCCTTCACCTTGTTCAAAAGTATTATATCCACCGTTTATTCCATTACCACCACTAATGGTACTTCTAATGATATTTACAGTTTTGCCACTTGCTACATTTAAATCAATCGCATAACCTGCAGTAGCATAATTGTTATATCCAATACCTACATCTTTTTTCTTAATGTGGTCTCCCCCGAGTATAGTTGCATCAATAATGTTAATTTCCTTAAAGTTTTGACCCCAAAGGGCCGGTGCTGTATCTCGTGAATTAATGGAATCTCCACCTTTAATAGTTGCATTATCTATTGTAAGACTAGAATTTGCATCATTTATATGGATTGTTGGAGTCATATTAACAAACCCTTCATAACTAGTAGTGGTCCCTGATTGAATCAAACCTTTACCTTGTATCGTAACATTAGACTCCCCAACAATTTTAAACACCGTTTGGGCAGCCGAACCCTCAGCATCTGGAGTTGTCAAACTATGACCATTCAAATCTAGTGTAAAATTAAGATTAGAAATATTTATTGTCGAACTAAGTTGAAGATGATCAAATAATTTAATAGTATCTCCTTCGTTAGCATCATTAATTGCATTTTGAAGAGTTAAATAAGAAAAACTAGTTGTAGTATTAATAATCAAAGGATTTAAAATAAGTCTTTTTCTATGTAATTCTGCATCATAACATTCATAACTATCCTTCATTATACCTATTTCTCCACTAGGGAACTCATTATTTTCGATAATCATATTTAAAAGATCATTACTAATTAAATTACCTTCATCACTATCACGACTATTCAATAACATTCCTTCATTTGTTCCATTAATAACATTATTTTTTATATTTGGATATTCGTTAATAGATAAAGGATCCCAACCTGAATTGGTTTTTCCTGTAAAAGAAATACTTCCATTTATAACATTATTTTTAATAATGGCTTCATTAGCCCCTTCTCCATCACCAGCACCATTAGCTACAACAATAGAACCATCAAGGTTATTATTTGAAATTGTATATTTTCCTACTTCATTTCCAGCAATATAAATAGCGGTCCTACCTTCATCGTAAATAGTACAATTATTTATAAGAGTATTATTTGAATTTGTTATTTCTAATGCTTTAGTAAAGGTCGAAGGATAGTTTTCTATACTATGTATAACTAAACCATCTAAAGTAACATTATCAGTATTATAAATTTCTATGGTTGCCTGTTGATGGCTTCCTTGAGCTTGAATTTGATTATAATCTCCAACTAAAATAGGTTTATTATCCATTTCAGCAGCTTTAATAATTATTGGTTTTTCAATCAATAAATAATGTTTTTTAGATTCTTTAATATATGCTACATCATATTCTCCAGGTCCTACTAAAATCGTATTTCCTTCATCTGCTTCATTTATTGCTTCTTGTATAACATCATAAAGAATTTGTTTTGTTTCATTATAAACTTGTTTTTCACCAACAACTACATAAATCCAAACAGCACCATAAGTTTTATTACCTGCTTCATCTTTATATTTATAATCAATTCTATATACTCCTAGTAATCCCAAATCAACTTTATCTACTTTTTTACCATTATATGTTCCATTTTGCCCATCCCATTCTGGAGCATATCTAATTTTTATTTCATAAGGTTCTAAATAACCTTCTTGACTATTATCTGTTACTAGAAAAGGATTGTTTCCTTCCACATCATATTCCCCATCTGGGTTTATTGTAATTGTTTCTTTGACTGTTCTTTGTTCTTTATCATTATAAGTTACAACAGGAGTTTCCTTATCAATATTGGTAATTTTAATACTTCCTGAACAGGTATTACCAACTTTATCTCTTAACATTACATTAACACTTTGGTTTTTTGAAAAGGTTTTAGAAGAGTCATTAGTCCATGTCTTTCCCCCATCAAATGAATAAGGTTCATCATGAAGACCAAAACCGCCAGAATTATCATAAGCAATAGCAAAAGTTAGAGTAACATCTTGATTAGTTGGTTGATCAAAAGGAATATTCCTTGAAATTTTAAAATCAGGTTTTCCTTTATCTATATTAGTTATACTTATAAAAACTTCTGTACTATTTCCTAACAAATCTTTTAAGACAACACGTTCATTAGAAACATTTGTTTTATAATCTTTCTTTAATTCTTTTTTATCATTTGATAATGTCCAACCATCTACTTTTTGCATCTTTTCATTTGCACTAATAGTTACTACTACATTTTCATTAGTTTCTTCAGTAATACTATAATTTACCTCTACACTTGGGCCTTCATTATCAAAATTAAAAGCTTTACTACTAACTATTGTTTCATTGCCACTAACATCTTTAGCATAAATCCATAAATAATAGGTTCCATTTAAATCAGATGGACTTTTAATTACATTAAAATTTCTAAATTCATTACTAAATTCTTCTTTAGTTGGCGCTTCTGTTGAATCAGTCCATATATATTTTAAACTATCATTATCAACACGGTGATTATCTAAAACAATTACCCAAGTACTATGAGTTTTAGCTGCTTTATTATTACCATATGGTAATAATAATACTGTTGGTTTAATTGTATCTTTAACAATCACGGTTCTTGATACAGGTTCAGCTTCATTTCCATTACTATCAGTAACATTATAAGTAATCGTATATTTTCCTGGAATTAATGGATTAACAAAACCTGTTTTTTTAATTTTCTTTGTTAAATCTCCATCATAATTATCAGTAGCTGTGGCTCCTTGATCAAAATAGAAAATTGATGGATTCATAATTATTTCTGAATCCCCTATTAATTCAATAATAGGTGAAGTAGTATCTTCTACATAAACATTTCTTATGGCATTACCTTCATTACCAGCTTTATCTTTAAAATAATACCAAACTTTATATCTTCCAATTTTTGTATTATCAATTTCTGAAACTTTAACGAAGTTTTTATTACCATCTATTACTTCAACATATTCAATTAAATTTCTAAATATTAATTCTTCTGTTGCAGTAAAAGTATCTGTTGCAGTAGCACCTTTATCATCATAATAATCTTGATTGAATTCTAAATATATTTTTTTATCTCCATTAAGTTTTACCTCAGGAGCTGTTTTATCAATAACGAATTCAACTTTAGTTTGATTATTCGCTTTATCAGTAACGATAACAACATATTCATTTTCTTCACTAAGAACAAATTTATTATTTTCATCTAATTCAATTATTTCATCGTTAACTAAAACTGATTCTAAATTTTTATCCTCAATTGTTATTTCTACTTCATTATTCGTATGTGTATTTTCTTCAATTCCACTTATACTTGGAACAGTAGTATCAATCACAAAATTCACTGAAATAGTATTATTATCATTATCAGTAACAACTATTTCATATTCAGCTTCTTCACTAAAAGAATAATTACCACCTGTAAATCCAACTGATTCCCCATTACGTTTAACACTAATTATGTTTGTTCCTTTTATTTCTAACTGTTGCTCATCATTATAATATGCCCCTTCTTCTACTCCTGAAATTGATAATGGAATAACTTCTTCCTCTACCACTGGTTCTTCAGTATCTTCCTCTACCTTTTCTGGTAAATTAGTTACAGAACTTGTAGTAGGTATAATTCTTCCAGGAGTAAATTGTAAACCACTTCCTGTTCCTTCTTCAAATTCTTCTTCAGCCTCTTCCCCTTCCTCTATATTTTCCCCTTCTATATTCTCTTCTTTCGGTGTCTTTTGCTCCTCCTTAACACCTGTTTCATCGTCCTTAGGTTCATCTGCTGGCGGGTTTAACGCAAACGTATAGATTCCCAAGAAAACGAGTACTGTAACTGCAAAAGCTACAATAAATTTTCTGTTTAGCATAAATATTTCCTCCCATTAATATATTTAGCCCGTTCAACACTTATTATTCAAACAAAAAACTGCAATATTCGCTAGTTGCAGTTGGACGATCATAGTATTCAATTACCATCACTAATACCTTAGATTCCCAACTTTGCGTCCTTTTCTTTCAAAAAGTTTGCCAAATTAAATAATAAATGTCTAAACTTAAAAATATAATAGCACAAAAATTATTTTTTGGCAATTGTTGGGAAACAATAAAAGTCTTTTATTATTTTACTAACTTAAAATGATTTAAGGGCCATATAACAAGAAAAGGTTTTCCTTCTATTTCTTCTTTATGGATTAAACCAAAACTACGACTATCAACAGAATCTTCTCTATTATCCCCTATTACAAAATACATATCTTCTGGTATTTTTTCATAATCTAATTCTTTTAAAGAATAATCTTCTATTACTCCATATTTATTAAATTTTTCTTCTACTTCTTTTTCATTAATATATAATTTATTATCTATATATCTAATTTTATCTCCTGGTAAACCTATTATTCTTTTAACTATATGTTTAGGGCTATCATATTCAGATACTATAACATCAAAACGTTTTAATTTAAAATAATTATATGCTACTTTATCCATTAATATTATATCCCCATTTTTTAAATTTGGTTCCATAGAAGTTCCTACTACCTCAATAGGAACTAAAACAAATATTCTAATTAAAATAATTAAAGCAATTATAATAGCATAACCAAATATATCTTTTAAAAATTCTATAAAATCAATCATGATTCACCTTTTTCTTTTTTAATTATAATTATATTTTATCACTATCTTTAGTTATGTCAATAATATTCTCTCTAGCTGTTAAATAAAAAGGTAAGTTCCCGCCCAACTACCATATGGGAACTTAGTTGTTGAAATAATTTTTTGGATTCCTTTTAAGGAATTTTTTTGTATTTATGCCGAGAAAACTTTATTATTTTAGGCAATTCGTGTTAGTCGTAAAAGCGAAAGCGTCTATACGCTTTCCACGACAAAATTAACACGAATTGGGTTCCTAAAATCATAAAGGAAATTGGAATAAATTTAAATATAAATTAAAACGTTTATAAAAAAGCGTCTAAATACTTGACTTAAATCCAATCTTTATCAGTAATATCATCTGTAATAGAACTGTTTTTATTAAGAACCTATTTTTTAAATTCCTAATTCATTATATATAACAAACAAGAAACGAGCAAATTCATATCACTTAATAATTTAGGGATTTTAACCATCAAACTTAGTTCATCAATTATTAGAAATGAATTTTACTTTGCTATATTTATTAATTAGTTATATTATATTCTATGTTGGTTTATTTGCCATTAATGAAAGGAAGTGTCAAAATGGCAAAATCAAGTTACAATCATCTTACTAAAGAACAAAGAGATGTTATAGAAATTTTAATAAGAAAAAACGTTACATTTACTGATATTGGAAAAACAATTGAAAAGGATCGCACCACTATTGCTAAAGAAGTAAAAAGAAATAGATACTCTAAATATTCAAACAACAATGAAAACACATCAAATTGTCCTAAACTCAATAAAGTTCCATATGTTTGTAATAATTGTTCAGCCAAAGGAGGATGCTCTAAAAAAAAGCTTTACTATAACGCTAAGATAGCATACGATTTATATAAACTTAAACTTCGTACAACAAGAGAAGGCATTGATATCACTCCTCAAGAGATTGAAGAAATAGAAGAAATAATAGTTCCACTTATAAAAGATAAAAAACAAAGTGTTAACCAAGTATTTGCAAACCACAAAGACATTCTTTGCATGAGCAAAACAACTTTTTATAAGTACATTGATATTAACGCTTTGTCTTTAACAAATTTAGATTTACCTAAAAAAGTAAAATACAAAAAAAGGAAATTAAATCAACGTAGAAATAGACGTGAATTAGCTATTCTAAAAAATAGAACTTATAACGATTATCTGCTTTTCACAACTATACATCCTAGAATGAACGTTGCCCAAATGGATACTGTTATTGGAAAACAAGGTAATTCAAAAGTATTATTAACGCTTTTAATTATTAAAACTAAGTTTATGTTGATTTTTTTATTAGATAAAAATAATATAGCATCAGTAGATGATAAATTTGTATTTTTAAAAGACACACTTGGTATTAAGTTATACGCTCAAGTTTTACGGATTATTTTGACCGACAATGGAGGAGAATTTTTCAATCCTGATATGATGGAAAGAGATTATAAAAACAATAAAAAAATATGTAATGTGTTTTATTGTGATCCTTATCAATCAAATCAAAAAGCAGAAATAGAAAAAAATCACTATTACATCAGAAAGGTTTTTACTAAAGGAACATCTTTTGAAAATTTGACTGATGAAACAGTGAAGTTTCTTGAGAATAACATAAACAATACTCCAAGAGTAAGTTTAGATAATAAGACACCATATGAATTAACTAAAAAACTTTATCCGAATTTTATAAAAAAATTAAATTGCTCTTACATAAAACCTGATAATGTAACATTTAATCTAAGTGATTATAAAATTAAATAAAGTTTTCATTGATGATCATTTTGCTTACAAATGATTGTCAACCAATCACTTAAAAATCTACTATAACTTTAAATGATTGGTTGGCAAATAATAGCCAACAACAATTCTTTTTTATTATTCCGATACGGGAACTAAGTCTTAAAATGACCAAGTACGTATCCTTTTTTAGCTGCTATAAATTTATAACATCGAATATATAGTATCATAATATTGAAAAAAAGACCATCTTTTTAGATTTTAAACACTAAAAAAACTCCCACAAACGAGAACTTTGTAACGAAATTATATTTTAGCATTCAAACGGGAACTTACTTTTTAATTCAACGATATTCTCTCTAGCTCTTGGATGATGGTGTAAATAGACTTCTCTTAATCTTTCATTAGTAACATGCATATATTTTCCTGTTGTTGATAAACTAACATGTCCTAGTAATTCTTGAACAGTAATTAAATCAGCCCCATTTTCTAACATATGAGTAGCGAATGTATGACGTAAAACATGGGGAGAAATATTTATTTTTAAACTAGTTTCTTTTATTAATTTGTTTAATATATATCTAACACCCCTAGGAGATATTTTGTTACCTTGATTGTTTAAAAATAAATAATCACTATAATTATTACCTAGTAATTTAAAACGTCCTTCTTGTAAATATAAATTTAATATTTCTTCACTATATTCTCCATAAACAACCATTCTTTCTTTATTACCTTTTCCTAATATTCTAATTAATTTATTTGATTGATCAATATCTTCTATTTTAATATCTACTAATTCTTGAACTCTTATTCCTGTTCCATAAAGTATTTCTAAGATTAAACGATTTCTTTGTCCTAAAGGTGTTAAAAGATCAGGAACTTCAAATAAAGGCATTAAATCATGATGATAAATAAATTTAGGTATTTTCTTTTCTTTTTTTGGTAAAGAAACTAATTTAAAAATATTTTCTTCTAAAACATCTTCTAAAACTAAATACTTAAAATAACTACGTAAAGAACTTATCTTTCTAGAAACACTACTTCTAGCATAATCTTTATCATATAGTTCCATTAAAAACTCTCTTATATTTTGATAAGTTAAAGTGTGATATGTTAAAGTTTTTCTTTTTAAAAATTCATGAAATAATTCAATATCCTTTTCATAATTAAAAACTGTATGTTTAGAATATCTTTTTTGATAAGTTAAATAATTTAAAAACTTTTTTAAAAACTCTTCCATATTTATCACCACTTTAATTTTAACATAAAAAAATTATTTAATTTTTGGTTTAATATCAAACAATGATAACTGTTTAGGTTCTTCTTTTTGTTTTGTTAATGCTTCTCTTATTTTTAATAATTCTTCTTTATTTTTGTTTTGATCTATTCTTTTTTCTAAATTTTGGAGTTGTCTTTTTTCATAATCTTTAATAAATAAATAAGTATCCCTTCTTGATTTATATTGATCAAAAGTAATATCTAATAATCTTTGTAAATTATCAAAATAATTCTCTTCATATTTAATCGCTTCTTTTATCATATGTGATAAAGTTCTTAAATAAGGATTATTTTTATAACGACTAACAAATTCATAAATAAAATCTTCATTAATACTATAAGCTAAAACCTTTTCACTTAATTTTAGTTCATTAAAAACTTCACTATCAGGTTTATATAAAACCTTTGTCATTCTTGTTCCTTTATTTTGGCGATAAGTAATTCCTAAAAAAGAATTAATTTTATCAGTTTGAAAATGAAGATTGTTAATCAAATCATCTAATAATTCATCTTTGTTTTGATAAGTGGTAGTTACTTTATCAATTCCTTTTAAATCTTCTTTAAAAACTGGAATAAAGTTTCCTCCTTCAATTATGTTTAAAGTATAACGTTTAATCTTTTTTGTCATCTACATTCCCTCTTTTTTAGTTGATATAATAACATTTTATTTATACATTGTCAAAAAAAAGGAACGAGTTTACTAGCCGTTCCCACTAGATCAATCAGAAAAACCGATTGATAAATATATGATAGCAAAAAAAATTAGATTTGTCAAATTGTGGTAGTTATTTTTGACAGTTTCTTTTTTTAAGTAAACACTCTTTACATAAAGGCATATAACCTTTACTTCCAACTAAAATTTCAGTTTCCTTTTTACCATTATAATAAGTATAGGCCGCTGGTTTATTACAAATATAACATATCGCCTTAAATATCTTAATTTCATCAGCTATAGAAAGAATTTCCGGCATTAAGCCAAAGGGTTTCTGTTCTGAAGTTAAACTTAATCCAGCAATATGAATTTCCATATTCTTAATTAAAGATAATTCTAATAAATAATTAACATCCCCTTTTAAAAATTGGGCTTCATCTATAAAGATTTTTGTTATTTTATCTTCTAAATATTTATCTATTTCTTCTATCCTTTTAATAGTTATAGCCTCAATAGATTGTTCTATATTTCTTGATTTAATTTTAGAATGACTTCTTGTATCTAGTTCTGGTTTAAAACATAAAACCTCTTCTTTATTCCAAGTATTTAAATATAAATCAATAATCGCGGTTGTTTTACCACTATACATTGGTCCAATATAAACTTTAATCATTTTACCTTTTTAAATATTCTCCCTTCTAATAGCATCAATAATATTTGTTTCTTTTATTTTTCTACTAGCATAAATCATTGTAGAAAAGACAATTATTAATAAACTAATAATCGTAATAAAAATAGATGTCCATGGTATTTTAGTGTTAATTACAAAGACTTCATTAATTCCTACTAACATAAAGCGATGAATTAAAATACTAACTGGTAAAGCATAAAATAAAGCTTTTAAACAATATAAGATACTTTCATAATATAAGATTTTATTAAAGCCTTGTTTTGTTAATCCTAAACATCTTAAGATAGCGAATTCTTTACTTCTTAAATAAATATTTGTAGTAATAGTATTAAAAACATTTGTCACTCCAATTAAGGTAATTAAACCAATAAAACCATATAAAAAGATAGAAAAGACTAACATCACATTTCTTTCTTCTTTCTTCATTTTTGCTTCATTATAAATAGATATATTTATTGAAGGAAAATCTTTAGTTATTTTATTTATTTTATCTTCCACAAGACCATCCTTTTTACTATTAATACTAATCGATTGACTACTTAAATTAGGCTTATTGTATTTAATTAACATCTCTTCAAAAAACTGATTAGAAACAATTATTAAAGGAAAATAATTTCCATAACCAAGGGGTGATTTATTATAGATCTTTTTAATCGTTACTTCTTCAAAGAACTCATAATCTTCGATTGTTTCTAAAATTAATTTATCTTGGGGTTTAACCTTTAAAAAATCATATTCAATAACCTTAGTTTCTTTCTTTTTATTAGTAACTATTTCTTTTCCCCTATTCATTAAAATTACTTCTTTATCTTTTAAATTAGTATTTTTAACATATTTTTTATAATAAGGATCTTTAAATGTTGCTACTTGGACTAAAACAGTTTCCCTTTCATTATCTTTTTTATCCTGAGTATTATAGAAATCTTTAGCTGGGACATTAATAAATAAAGTTAAAGTTCTAGAAATAGAATATTCATCTATTTCTTTTATTTGGGTTATTCTTTTGATTATTTTTTCTACTTCCACTTGATCTTCAACATCATAAAAACCTACCTGAAGATCAGCATTTAAATCATCAAGATAAAGACCAATACTTTTAAAACCTAGACTAACAAAAGAATGAACAGTAATAAATAAAACAATACTAATAAATAAAGAAATAATAGTTGTTCGATATTTTCTTTTATTTCTTTTCATATTCTTTAAAGCAATTTCTCCTTCAATACCAAAAATAAATTTAGTTAGTTTACTAGTTTTTACTTGTTTACTTTTTATCTTTATATCATCTGTCATTCTAATCGCTTCAATCGGGCTTGTTTTAGCGGTCCTAAAAGCTGGTATTAAGACAGAGAGAATAATAGTTAAGAAAATAAAGATAAAAGATAATAGTATGGGTAAAAAGGAAAGAGAAAGACCAAAAGAAAGATCAAGTTCAGCTAAAAGATGATTTGTTACTTTTAAAGTAACAAAGATACCTAAGATACCAGATAGTATTCCTAAAGGAACAGCAATAATCCCCATTAAAAAGGCTTCATATAAAACAGATTTAACAATCTGTTTTCTTGTTGCTCCAACACTAGATAAAACACCAAACTGTTTTTTTCTTTCTGTTAAAGAAATATTAAAGCCATTATAAATTACTCCAATAGAACCAATCATAATAACAGAAGCTAAAATAGAAGCAATCGAATAAAGAGCTTTATTAATATTTTGTTGTTTACTTGCTCCAAGTAACATTAATAAATTCTCATTATAATAAACATTATTATCTTCTTCTAATAAAGATTCTGCTATAGAATAAATATTCTTTGGTTTTTTAGCTAAAAGATAAACTGAATAAAGATTATCCTTTTTAAAATCTAAATAAGTTATAGCTGTATAACCAGGAAAATTATAATTTTCTAAATAAGGTCTTTCCATTATTCCTACTAAAGTATAAGTTTTAGTTTCTAAATTAATTAATTGTTCTTTTTCTTGATACTGTAAATTATCTTCTAATAAAGTATCATCTAAAGAACGTTTTCCAATCTCTAAAGTAAATTTATCTCCTATTTTTAAACCTAAATCTAAATCTAAAAGAAAGTGTTCAGGAAGAATTATTTCTTCTTTTGTTTTTGGAAATCTTCCTTCTAGAAGATGAAATATTTTTTTATCAAAACTATTAGAATCATATTCTTTAATATAAAGATAAGGTTTTTCTTTTAAAGGAGAATCTTCTAATAAAGTAAAACCAAGATTATGATTTAAAAATATTTCCTTAATATTTTTATTTTCTTTAATATCTTTAATTCTTTCTCCGGGTATATTTTCAATTAAAGCATGATAATTACCAACTATTTCCACTTGTTCTTTTATAAGCAAATGATGAATACTAGAAACTAAAGTAAAAACCCCACTAATCATCGCTCCAACAAGAATAATGCCAAGCATAATAACTAAGGTTCTTACTTTATTTAATTTTAAATGTCTTTGAGTTAAAGTCTTAATTATTTTCATCTTTACCTCTTTGATCACTAATGATCTTACCATCGGCTATAGAAATAACTCGATCTACTTCTTTTACTAAATCTAAATTATGAGTAACTAAAATAATTGTTTGTTGATACTTTTCATTAGCCATTTTTAAAAGAGACATAATTTCACTGGAAGTTTTAGAATCAAGATTCCCTGTTGGTTCATCAGCTAAAATAATAGAGGGCTTACTAATTAAAGCTCTTCCTATTGATACTCTTTGTTGTTCGCCACCTGATAATTGATTAGGTAAATGTTTAATTCTATTTTTTAATTTTAAAGTTTCCATTATTTCTTTTAAAACATCTTCTTTAACCTTTTTTTGATCTAATAAGATTGGTAAAGTAATATTTTCTTCCACATTTAAAATAGGAATTAAATTATAAAACTGATAAATTAACCCTATTTCTCTTCTTCTAAAGATGGTTAAATCTTGATTATTTAACTTATAAATATTCGTATTATTAATTATTACTTCCCCACTAGTTGGTTTATCTACTCCCCCTAAAATATGTAAAAGAGTTGATTTTCCACTACCTGAAGGTCCAACAATCGCGATAAATTCCCCTTTTTTAATATTAAAAGAAACATTATTTAAAGCTTTAACTAAGGCTCTTCCTTTACCATAAGTTTTAGTTAAATTATTAACTTTTACTATTTCCACTTTTATCTCCTTCTATTTATCACATTCTGGACAAATTACTTTATCCTTTTTTAAAACTAATAAATTATTACATGTAGGACATAATTCCCCAGTTGGTTTATCCCATGTAGCATAAGTGCATTTTGGATAATTAGCGCATCCATAAAATATCTTTCCTCTTTTAGTTTTCTTTTCCACTATATCTCCACCACACTTTGGACAATCTGTTATCTTTTTTAATTCTTTTGGTTCTTTTTTTATATATTTACATTTAGGAAAACCACTACAAGCTACAAAGGCTCCATATTTACCATTCTTTATAACTAAGGGTTGATTACACTCTGGACAATTTTCTCCTGTATATTCTGGTTCTTTTTTTTCCATTTCTTCAAAAGCCTTTTGAACTATTGGTTCAAATTCACTATAAAAAAGCGTTAATAACTTCGTCCACTCTTCTTTTCCTAAAGCTATTTTATCTAAAGAAGTTTCCATTTCGGCTGTATATTTAACATTAATAATACTACTAAAAAATTCTTGTAATTTATTAGTAGTTTCTATTCCTATTTCTGTCGGATGAAAACTTTTTTTAATAATACTTACATAACTTCTTTCATTTAAAGTATCAATAATTTTAGAATAAGTCGAAGGTCTTCCTATTCCTAATTCTTCTAGTTCCTTTATTAATTTTGCTGCTGTATATCTAGCTGGAGGTTTAGTAAAATGTTGTTCTTTAATTATTTCATTCGCGACTAAAACATTACTTTTATATTTATCTAAAGGTGGTAATTCCTTTTCTTCACTTTGTTCATAATCTCCATAAACTTTTAAATAACCATCAAATATTAATGTTTGACCACTAGCTTTAAATAAATAATCATTATTTTCTAAAAAAACAGTTGTTTGATTAACTTTCGCCGCTTTCATTAAAGAAGCTAAAGCACGTTTATATATTAAACAATATAATTTATATTCATCTTCTTTTAAATAATTTTTTATTTTTAAAGGATGATAATTAATATTCGTTGGTCTAATTGCTTCATGAGCATCTTGAACATTATCCTTTTTCTTCTTCCCTCTTTTAATGCCTAAATATTCTTTTCCATAATTTGTTTCTATATAAGAAAAAGTATTTTTAGTAAATTCATCTCCTAATCTAGTAGAATCAGTTCTCATATATGTTATTAAACCTGTTGTTTCTTTTTCTAAATCTATTCCCTCATATAATTTTTGAGCAATCATCATAGTTTTTTTAGGACTAAAATTTAATTTATTACTCGCTTCTTGTTGTAAAGTACTTGTAATAAAAGGCATCTTTGGATTTCTATTTTTAGTAACTTTTTCAATGTCTTTTAAATTAAAAGCTTTAGATAATTTATCTATAATCTCTTTTGCTTCTAATTCATTTTTAATTGTTATCTTTTGATCTTGATACTTTTCTAAGAAAGCTTCAAAATCATTAAATTTAGCTGTAATAGTCCAATATTCTTCTTCTTTAAAATCATTAATTTCTTTTTCTTTATCAACAATTAATTTTAAAGCAACACTTTGAACCCGACCAGCACTTTTCCCACCTGTTTTTGATTGCATTAATTTACTTAAACGAAAACCAATAATCCGATCTAGTATTCTTCTAGTTTCCTGAGAACGAACTAAATCATCATCTATCTTTTTCGGATTTAAAAAAGCCTTCTGAATAACATCTTTTGTTATTTCATTAAAAACAACTCTTTCATAAGTATTATCCTTTAATTCTAAAGCCTCTTTTAAATGCCAACTAATTGCTTCTCCTTCACGGTCAGGATCAGTCGCTAAAAAGACCTTTTCATGCTTTAAAGCTTCTTTTTTTAATTCTTCAATAATAGTTTTTTTCCCTTTTATTGGTTTATAAGTAGGTTTAAAATTATCTTCTAAGTCAACTCCTAATCCATATTTACCAGTAGTTGCTAAATCCCGAATATGGCCTTTACTAGAAACTACTTTATAGTCTTTTCCTAAATATTTTTCAATTGTTTTAGATTTACTAGGTGATTCTACGATAACAAGACTTTTACCCATCTAATCTTCCTTTCTCTTTATTATATTATTCTTTAACTTCTAACCTTTTTCCTCATTACTTTTTGAATAGGTTTATAAGTTAAACGATATTCTTCAATTAAACCATATTTTTCTATAGCTTCTAAATGTCTTTTAGTAGGATATCCTTTATGATATTGAAAACCATATAAAGGATACTTTTTTCCTAATTCTATCATATAATTATCTCTAGTAACTTTAGCAATAACTGATGCTGCAGCAATAGAAATACTTTTACTATCTCCTTTTATAATAGAGGTTGAAGGAACATCTAAATCTAAAGTTAAAGCATCAATTAAAACATGTTCTATAGGATGATGAAGATTCTTTATTGCTATTTCCATTGATTTTTTAGAAGCTTCTAAAATATTAATCTCATCAATTATTTTCGCATCCACAAAACCAATTCCAATCGCTAAAGCTTCCTTCTTTATAATCTGATAAAATTCTTCTCTTTTAAAAGAAGAAATCTTTTTAGAATCAGTTAACCCTTCTAAAGAAAAATGTTGAGGTAAAATAACACAAGCACTAACAACAGGACCAATTAAAGGGCCCCTTCCTACTTCATCAACACCACCAATATATTTAATTCCCTGTTCATATAAAACTCGTTCATATTTATATAAATCCTCCATCTTCACTCCTCTAAAATAATAAATTAATAGTTCATTATCTTTATTCTCTTATAATCATTTTTATTAACATAAACATCAATTGTCGGTTTAAATAATAAACTATAATTATAAATTTTTCCTTGACGTAAATTAATAAACCCTTTCGTTAAAACCTTTTTAAAAGAAGAACTAACAATATCATCATAGCTTAATTCAATATTTAATTTTTTATAATTAAAAGTTTCATCCATCGTTTTACTTAAAGTAGCAAAATCATTATAATAAATTATCTTAATTAATAATTCATCTTCTTCTAGGCAAGGATCTTCAATTATATTAACTAAAGCTGTTTTTTTATTAAAACGAAATTCCTTATCATCAAATCTTTCATAAATTTCTATTTCTCTGATTGATAAATCCATTTCTGGTAAAGTATTTAAATATTCAAAACGATAAAAATCTAAAATTGTTAAAACCATTCCAACAACTAATAACAGACCCCCAATTAATAAAGGAAAATTATAATTTTTCATTAGTCTAATCCCCCTTTACTAAAAATAAAAGTAAATACTAAATTAATAAAACTACCAATAATAATTAAAAAAGCGAAAATTATTAAAATTGGTCCTAAAATTAAAACCCCTTTAATCATTAAACCAATTAATAAACCTAAAATTATTAAGAAAGTTAATTGTAGAAGGATTAAAGGAATAACTCCTAATAAAGCAAAAATCTTAATTAAAATTAATAAAACATTAGAAACCTTTTTTTGTTCTTTTAATACTTCTTTAGGAGAAAATTTAATATTTCCTTTTTCCATTCTTCTAGCAATAACAACAAGAGTATAAATAATTAAGAATAAATAAATTAAAGAAATAAAGAAACTCCAAAGACGTGTTAAATCTAATCCTAAAGGATAACTAAACATTCGAAGAAAACCAATCCCAATTACTTCTATTATAAAAAATGGTATTTTTAATAACCAAAAAATAAGGATAAAAATCAAAATATATAAAAAAATTTCCATAATTCTTTTAATATCTTGTTCCATAAAACGATTCACAAAAGAAATAATTAATTCCACAAAATCATTAATCACTGCTTCTAAACCCCTTATTTTTTTATCTTCCATTTTTTTAATATATTTTGAAGAAATTTTATATTCTCCTAAAACTTTTGAAATAAGAACATCAACATTTCCTAAAGATGATACTGCTTCTTTTTCTTTAAAACCTTCTTTGATTAATTTATCAATTTCTTTTTCATATTTTTTTATAATCTTTTCTCGTTCATCTTTAGCAATTAAATTTAAGCCTTTCTCTAACTTTTTTAAAAAAGAACTTTTCATTTTTCTATCACCTCTTTATTATATCTATCTAAGGTTATTAAACCTAATTTGCCTTCATTAAAATCCTTTAAAATTATAATAAATACTTGATTATAATCTACTTCACCACCCTTTATTAATAAACCTTTTTGTTTACCTATTTGTTTAAAAACCTCAAGGATGTTTTCTTTATTAACTTGATCAATATTATAATATTCTTTTAAAGCATTATAATAGTATTTATTTAAAAATATTAATAAATACTGACAAATATTTTCTAAAGGAAGAATTTCTTTTTTAATTGATAAAGTTACCCCTAAATTTAAAGCTTCTGTTTTCTCTTTTAGTTTCGGCCAAAGAATACCAGGACTATCTAATAATTCAATGTTTTCTTTAAGCCTTATCCAAGTTAAACTTTTAGTTAGGCCTGGTTTATTTCCCACCTTAACAACCTTTTTACCAACTAATTGATTAATAAGAGTAGACTTTCCAACATTAGGTATCCCAATAACCAAAACACGTGTACTTTTTACTTGTAAACCTTTTTGTAATCTTTTTTCATTAAAAGGTTTCATTAATTCCTTAGTTTTAAAAAAGATTTTATCTAGATTAACTTGTCTTAAAAGATCAACTAAAACAACTTTATAACCTTTTTCTTCATAATATTTAATCCATTTATTAGTCTCTTTTAAATCACATAAATCACTTTTAGTTAAAATAAGTAACCTGGGTTTAGATAAAAGATAATCATCAATATCTTCTAATTTTGAAGAATAAGGAATCCTTGCATCAAGCACTTCATAAACAACATCAATTAGATTAATCTTTTCTTTAATCATTTTCTTTGTTTTTAACATATGCCCTGGATACCAATTAATTTTCATATTACCACCTTACTTTACATAACCAAACCGCTTAAAAGGAAATAAAATAAAATTCACTTTACCTTGAATATCTTTTTTAGAAACAAAACCAATAGTTCTACTATCAGTTGAATTATTTCGATTATCCCCTAAAACAAAATACATTCCTTCTGGAACCTTTTCATATCCAGATCCAATATAACGCAAACTAAAATTACTAATTTTTCCAAAGGAAAGTGGTTCTTTAATCTGTTTTCCATCAACCAATAATTTATTATCTTTATATTCAATAGATTCTCCAGGTAAACCAATAACTCTTTTAATTAAAGCTTCATTATAATAATTAAAAACAATAATATCAAAACGTTTTAACTTCTTGGGATGAGAATTTAATTTATTTAAAAGCAAAATATCATTATGATGAATTGTCTCCTTCATAGAATCTCCATTGACTTGAACAGGAGTAATAATAAAAGCACGAATAAAAACTACTATTAAAATTAAGATAAAGTATTCTAAAAAAGTTTTTGTAATTTTCATGGTTTCACCAAAAATAAGGCTTACTGCCTTATTTAATCTCTTTCTTTTATTTTATATTGTCCAATTTTACTACGTAAGAAATTTAATTTGGCTCTTCTTACTTTTCCTTTTTTAACAACTTCTACCCCACCAATACGAGGTGAATTAACAGGGAAAGTTCTTTCTACACCAATTCCTCCTGATTTCTTTCTTACTGTGAAAGTTTCACTGACCCCACCACCTTTTTTAGAGATCACAAGACCTTCAAATGCCTGAAGACGTTCCCTTTTTCCTTCAGTAATTTTAACATTAACCAAAACAGTATCTCCCACTCTAAAAGGAGGAATATTTGGATTAATTTGTTCTTTAGTTATTTTTTCAATAATCCCCATCTAATCTCTTCCTTTCTATCTAACAATCATAAATTAAACTCCAGCGGATTGCTTTTCAATAGTTTAAATTTTAACATACTCTAAAATAAATAACAACTATCATTTACCTTTTTTAGGTTTTTCTTCAGCTTTAACATTTAATCTTAAATTCCTTTTCATTTTTAATTCATTAAGTAATAATTGTATTTTTTGCAAAACTAATTCCTGATATTCCTTCTTTAAATACCGAAGATAATTTACTATTAAATACTGGTGATATCTTTCTATTTCTTTAATTAAAACATCTTCATCTTCTTCATCAATTTCTTCCTCTAATTCATGTAAACGTTCAATAAAAGATTCTAACTTTCTTTCTATTTTAATCTTAATTACTTTATTAATAAAAGTATCTTTAACTAAAATCATTTTTGTCACATTAATAACATCTTCTCTTTTAGGATTATTTCTCGGCATAAAGTTTAATCCTTCTAATTTTTCATATTCTAAATAAAACACTTCTTTATTTAATTGATCCTTTATTAAAACATAACTATTTTTCTTTTTTATTAAATCAGGACGTTTTTCCATAGTTTTAATTATTCTTTCTGTTTGTCTCCATTTTTCTATATTTTGATGATGTCCACTTAATAATATCTCTGGCACTTTTTTACCTTGAAAGTTCCTTGGTTTTGTATAGTTAGGATAATCTAATAAATCATCATTAAAAGATTCTTTTAAATGTGACTCTTGAGTAATAACACCAGGAACCAAACGAACGATACTATCAGTTACAACCATACTAGGTAATTCCCCTCCTGTTAGAATATAATCCCCAATACTAAGTTCCATATCAACCATCGAGGTAATTCGTTCATCAAAGCCTTCATAATGACCACTGATAAGAATTAAATGTTTTTCTTGACTTAAACGATAAGCAATCTTTTGATTGTATAAAACTCCCTGCGGAGATAATAAAATTACTTTTGTCTTTTCTTTTCTTAATTCCAAAAGAGCATCATATATCGGTTGACACATAAGAATCATTCCTTGACCCCCACCATAAGGAATATCATCAACCCGTTTATGTTTATCTAAACTATAATCACGAATATTATGAATATCAATTTTAACCTTTTCATTCAAAATTGCTCTTTTAATAATAGATTCCTTTAAAAAGCCTTCATACATATTAGGAAATAAAGTTAAAATATCTATCTTCATTAATAAACCCCCTTCTTTTTTAAATATATTTTTTTCTCTGTTTTTAATATTTCTTTAATAAAAACATCAATATAAGGGATTTTCATTCTTCTTTCACTTACTACCAAAATATCATAAGCTTTTTCTTTATAATAATCAATCACTGTTCCTATAAATTCCTTTTTAAAATAAATCTTATATCCTATTAGAGTTTCAATAGGAGGAATATCAAAATCAAATAAAGATTGATCAATATAAACTAAACTATTTTTAAGATCTTCAATTTCATTAATATTAGATATGTTTTTAAAAGAAAGTAAATCATAATTTTTATGAACTCGATGTTTTTTAATAATAAAAGGATTTTTATCTTTTCCTATATAAATAATTTTTCCCGCTTGAAAAATTAAACTTTTAAAACGAAAATCAGAAATTATTCTTATTTCTCCTTTAAGACCATGAGTATTAACATATTTTCCAATTAATAATAAATCCATATTTCACCTTCTATTATGCAGTTGGTTTAATATTATACTGGAAGCTACAGAAACATTCAAGGATTCACAAACGCTATTCATTTCAATATAAACAAAGTCATCACATAAATCTAATATTTCTTCTCTGATGCCATTTCCTTCATTACCTACCACTAAAGCATATTTAGTTAAATTCGGTAATTCTTCTACTTTTTTACCATGTGTTACTTTAGTTCCTAAAATAAAATAACCTAAATCTGATAAATAAGGAAGAAAATCAAATAAATCTTGATGAAGTATATTAATATGAAAAATCATCCCTTGAGTAGCCCTAATACATTTAGGATTAAAAACATCGACCGTATTTTTTCCAATAATAATTGTTTCTATATTAAAAGCAACAGCACTTCTAATAATCATTCCTAAATTACCAGGATCTTGAATTTCATCAATAACTAAAAGACCATTCCCAAAAGTTTCTGCTTCTTTAGGGAAATTACAAACTGCCATTACAGTAGCAATTGATTCTAAATCAGATAAAGAATTAATTACTTCATTACTAACATAAACTGTTTCAACATTAAGAGGTAATAACTCATTTTGCTCTAAAATCAAAGTATCAATATAACCTTCTTTATAAGCCTCTAAAACCAAATGCTGACCCTCGACTAAAAACTTTTTTTGTTTTAAACGATACTTTCGATCCTTTAACCTTTTCCATTCTTTAACTTTTTCATTATTAGGTGATGTAATTAACATTATTCTTTAATTTCCTTTCTTAATTTTTTATAATCTTTTATATATTTAGAAACTAATAACCAAAAATCTTTAGAATGATTAAAATGAACAAAATGACATAGTTCATGAACTAAAACATAATCTAAAAATTTAATTTCTTTTTTTAATAACTCCAAATTAAGAGTAATAGAATTATTTTTTCTATTACATACTCCCCAACGAGTTTTCATTTTTCTTAATTTTAACTGCGGATATGGAATCTTTTCTTCTATAATATTATAAAAAAAATCTAATCTTTCTTGACATATTCTAAAACCCATTTTTTTATAAAAAGAATCTAATTTATTTAAATCATTTATTAAAAGAATTCCCTCTTCTAATGAAGGTTCTTTAATAGAAGGAACAAAAACTATATCAAAAGGATTACCTAAAAACATTAAACTTTCATTTTTCTTTTTCTTTTCTTTATCTAAAAAACCTTTTATTTTAACTTGATTTTCTTCTAAAAGTTCCTTTATTTTTTTATCTGTTATCTCTTTAGAAGTATTAATATAAATCTTTAAATCTTCTTTAACTCTAATATAGGAATATTTATTATCTTTCTTTTTTATTACAACATCATAAACATCATTATCTATCTTAAACTTCATTTTGTTCACCATTTAAATTATATCATGGATGATTTAAGATCCAAAATAATTTCAATTATAACAACTCAAGTTTGACAGTAAAAACGCACAAACCTATATTATTAAAGGATTTGTGCGTTTTTGGTTTGTTGTATAATGAAGAACAGTTTTAAAGATTTATCTTTTTTCCTTAAGTTTTATAACTTAATACTGTAATCCAAAATAAACTAATTTAGTTGCTTTCTTACCACAGACAAAACATTTAGTAGTTCCCATATTTAAAGGTTGTTCTAAAGGAATACATCTAGATGAAGCTCCTGTTTCTTCTTTCACCTTTTCTTCACACTCTTTATCTCCGCACCAATAAGCTTTAATAAAACCTGGAGTTTTATCAATAATTTCTTTCATTTCCTTTAAATTTTTTACCTCAAAAGTCCTTTCCATTCTTCTTTTTAAAGCTTTTTCATATAAATTATTTTGAATATCCATTAATAAATTATTTACTTCTTCAATTAAGTTTTCTATTAAAACTATACTTTTAGCACCTGTATCACGACGCACCAAAACACATTGTTGATTTAATAAATCTTTTGGGCCGAGCTCTAAACGAAGAGGAAAACCTTTCATTTCATATAAAGAAAATTTAAAACCAGGTGTTTTATCTGATAAATCTAAAAGATTAGTAATATTATTTTTAGTTAATTCTTCTTTAATTTTAATAGCTGTTTCTTTAACTTCTAAATTAGGATTAATAAGAATAATCGCGATCTTCGTTGGAGCAATATTTGGTGGTAAAACTAAACCATTATTATCACCATGAACCATGATTAAACCGCCAATTACTCTAGTTGATAAACCCCATGATGTTTGATGAACATACTTTTCTTCATTAAATTCATTAGTAAAAATTATCTTAAAAGGTTTAGAAAAATTATCACCAAAATAATGAGAAGTTCCCATTTGTAAAGCAACTCCATTATCCATTAAACCTTCAATGGTAAAAGTATTCCAAGCCCCAGCAAATTTTTCACTTGGAGTTTTCTCTCCTTTAATAGTTGGAATAGCTAAATAATCCTTTAAAAAGTCAGCATAAACATTTAACATTCTTAAAGTTTCTTCCATCGCTTCTTCTTTAGTGGCATGAATGGTATGTCCTTCTTGCCAAAGAAATTCTCTTGATCTTAAAAAAGGTCTTGTTGTTTTTTCCCATCTAACTACTGAACACCATTGATTATATAATTTAGGTAAATCTCTATAAGATTTTACTATCTTGGAATAATGATCACAAAATAATACTTCTGAAGTTGGTCTTACACACAATCTTTCTATTAATTGATCATCTCCTCCATGAGTAATCCAAGCTACCTCAGGAGCAAAACCTTCAACATGTTCTTTTTCCATATTTAATAAACTTTCTGGAATAAATAAAGGCATATAAACATTTTCATGATTAGTTTCTTTAAATTTAGCATCAAGATATTTTTGAATATTTTCCCAAATTGCATACCCATAGGGTCTAATAATCAAACAACCCTTAACAGTTGAATAATCAACCAATTCAGTTTTTTTAACAACGTCTGTATACCACTGAGCAAAATCTATTTCTTTAGCAGTGATATCTTTTACTTTTTTAGTTCCCATTATTAGACCTCCATTTAAATATAATTTAATCTTATCAGAAGAGAATTAAATTGTAAACTATTTCTCCATGAAAAAACCCCAAACGGGGTTTTCTCTACATCATATCTTCCAACTCATTTTGGGTTTTGTCTTTCATTTGATGAAAAGTTTTCATCAAATCACCATTAGCATAATGATGATAAGCATAATGGGCTCCAGCTCCCACTGCTGCTCCCATCATCATATATAGTAGACCTTTTTTAAACTTCATTTTATCACCTCTTAGTTAAAAAATATGACCCTGATATCTATTATTGATATCAGTTATAGTTTCCCTAATTATTAAAGATTTATGCATTAGTTGTTTTATCAATTAAAAAATCTTTAAAAGTAGTTTGCCTTTCTTTTTCTTTAATATTATGAACACTTTTTAAAAAGGCCTCTTTTTGACCAATTAACATTAAAGATTTTTTCGCTCTAGTAACAGCAGTATAAATAAGTTTACGATAAAGCATTCTAGAAAAAGATAAATCCATAGGAATAAGAACAATCTTAAATTCACTACCTTGGGATTTATGAATACTTATTGCATAACCTAAAGTTAAATCTTCAAAATCTTTAGGTTGATATTCCACTAATTCTCCATCAAAATCAATTTTAATAATTGTTTTTTTATCTTCTTTAGTTATTTTCTTAATAATCCCAATATCTCCATTAGAAACATTCACTTCATTATTATTCTTTGTTTGTAATACTTTATCTCCTTCTCGATAATCTTGATGGGCATAAGTAAAAATTTTTGTTGTTAATGTTAAAGGATTAAAAATATCTCGAACTATTTCATTGATTTGATGAATTCCATTTATTCCATTATACATAGGAACTAAAATTTGAATATCTTTTGGTTGATATTTTTTCTTAAGAGCATTTTCACATAGCTTTCCAATCACTTTTTTAATTTCTTCTCTACTACTTTCTATAAAATTATAGTCAGGTTGTTTTGTTAACCATAATTCAGATAATTCCCCTTTATTAATTTCATATGCTAAATCAATAATATAAGATCCTTCTTCTTGTCGATATAAAGATTCTAATTTAAAAGTAGGAATTATTTTACTTTCAATTAAATCTTGAATTATTTGACCTGGTCCTACACTTGGTAATTGATTATGATCACCTACAAAAATCATTTTAATATTTTCTTTTAAACCATTAAATAAACTTCTTAAAAGAAACATATCTATCATACTCGCTTCATCAATAATAACTAGTTTAACATTAGATTTAAAATTGGCATTTATTCCAAAATCATTAGTTTCTTTATTCCATTTTAAAAAACGATGAATTGTTACTGCATAATAACCAGTTAAATCCTTCATTCTTTTCGCTGCACGACCAGTTGGGGCTAAAAGAGCAATTTGATCATCTAAATTTCTTCGATCAAGATTATTTAATTCTATAAATAAATCTACAATCGCTTTAACAATAGTAGTTTTTCCTGTTCCAGGACCGCCTGTAATAATAGAAAAATTTTTATTAAGACTATTAATAATCGCTTCTTTTTGTTGTTCATCATAAGTAATCTTATTTTTCTTTTCTATTTTTCTTAATTTAGAATAAATATCCTGATAATAATCATCTTTTTTTGTTAAAAGTTTAGAAATAGTTACCGCATTCATTTCTTCTACTTGATAAAAATCTCTTAAATAATAATTATCCCCTTTAATAATAACTTTATACTCTTTATTTAAACTTATTAAATATTTTAATAGTTCTTTTTCCGTAATATTTGTTCTTAAATAATTACTTACTCCTGTATAAATATCTGTAATAAAATTATAAACATGACCTTCATTAAAACATAAAATTAACATGATATATTGAATACAAGCCTTAATTCTATTTTCATCTTTTGGATTAAATCCTTGATTAAGAGCTATTTTATCAATAGTTAAAAAACTAATTCCTTCAACATCTTCTATTATTTGATAAATATTCTTTTTTAAGATAACATCTGTTTCTTCTTGATATCTTTGATAAATTTTAGTTGAATCTTTCATATTAAAACCTAACTTTTGTAAATCAATAATTATTTTATAACTAGAGACTTCTATTTCTAAAACATCATAAATCATTTTTGCTTTTTCTTCTGTCATTGAAGAAATTTTTAATAAAACTTTATAATCTTTAATAATTTTATCTATAGCCTTTTCACCTAACTGATTAACTATTTTAGTAGCTGTTTTTAATCCGATTCCTTTAAATAAATCTGAAGATAAAAAACTTATTACTCCATTTCTTCCTTCTGGTAAAATTTTTTCATAACGAAAAACACTATATTGTTTACCATATTTATAATGATGAATTAAATCACCAAAAAAAAGATAATCACTTCCCAATAATAAATCAGGAAATGTTCCTGTAAAAGTAATTGTTCTATTAAGATAAACTTTCATCATTTTATCTTTAGTTTCTTTTATTTTAAATAAACCAACAATATAACCTTTATCTGTTTGATAAAAGATATTACGAACAGTTCCTTTAATATACTTATCCATAATTCACCACCTAAGAAAAAAAATAACTATCTAACAACAACTTTTTTACCTTCTTTAGAAGTTAAAAATATTTTTTCTAAAGAACCTCTTAACATTACCTCTTCAAATCCTTTAATATCTTTTTCATGATCTTTTTTAGTTAAAAACCAACCATGCATTGTTTTTTTAGTTTCTAAAATTAATTTATAAGCTTTATATTTAGGACCAGGAATAAACCCACGATGAAAATCAGTAATATAATCAATATCTTTTATTAATTTAATTACTTCCTTAGAATTAGCATAAACACTTAAACTATTAATTAAACCAGGCAAATCAGCCTTTAAATAATACTTTAATAATTCTTGTTTATCTTTTAATAAATATTCCATCATTTCTGCAAGATTAGTTTCTATATTATAAACATTATAAAATGTATCCATCTTTTTAGGAAAATATCTTTGTCTTAATAATTCAGTATAACCTTCATTAAGACCTTTACCAATTGTAACATCATCTTTTTTTTGAACAAAACCAACACATTCAATATCACTTTTCTCATCATATTTTGCTGAAGCTAAATGAAACATTTCATGTTCAAAAGCCCGGTTAAAATAGATATTAATGCGGTTCTTTTTCGCATTATAACTAGCCGCTAAAGAAAGCATAATACCCATTAAAGGAGGTTTCTTCTTAATCTTTAAAGAAGCTAAATTTTCATACATTAAAGATAAGTCTTCTTCATTAAAATTCTTTTCTAGCTTCTGAATAAAATTTAAGACTTTATCTCTTTTTTCTTGTTCTAATTTTGCTTTTATTTTTATTCTTTTTTCTTCTTCAATATCATTAATATTAAAGGGAGTTCCTTTAATTATTCTTCCTTTATATTTGTTAGCCTTTTTCAACCTTTTATTTTTATAAAGATAATCATTTGTTGATACTACTAAATAAATAGTTACAAATTGTAATAAATATTCTAATATTTTTTCTTGAGCCATAATCTTTTCCACCTTAATTTAAATTTAATTCAGCAATAGTACAACCCGCATTAAAAACTTGACTTTTAAAGTCTTTTATATATTTATTTTTCTTTAAAACTTTAGTTATTTCTTCTTTTAAAACAAAAGTTCCTTTCCCATGGATAATCACAATCCTTTTTTCCTTTAATTTATAACAATCTTTTATAAAGTCCATTAAAAGAATTCTTGCTGTTAAACGATCATAACCATGTAAATCAATAGTTGGTAAATTTTTAATAAAAAGGTCATCAAGCATGTTCCTCATACACTTTCATTATTTCTTCTAAGGGTAAAACTGAATAACGTCCCCCCATCTTGGTAACTGATAAGGCCCCTGTTATATTAGAGATCTTTAAAGTCTTTTCTAAAGAAAAGCCATTCGCAATCCCATAAACAAAAGCACCATGAAATAAATCTCCGGCCCCTGTTGAATCAAGAGCCTTTACTTTAATACTAGGCATTCTTTTTATTTTATTATTTTCTTTATATAAACAACCTTGATCTTCAACAGTAATAATGATCTTATTAGAAAACTCTTCTTCTAATTTCTGATAAACAGCAGTGATAGAATCTGGATCTTTTAAATCAATTTTTAAGTTCGTAAAACCTTCTGCAAAATCTTTAGAACAAACTAAATAATCAACCATTTTTCCTAAAATAATATTTTCTTCTTTTAAACTACCAGCATCAATAATAGAAATAGCCTTTTTATTATCTTTAATAGCCTTGATTGAAGTCTCTAATTCTTGACCATCAACTAAAATAATATCTGCTATTAAATTCTTTTCTGTCTTTAATTTCATTTCTGGATTTCTTTGAGTAAAAGTAGTCCGACTACCTCTACTTTTATTCACCACGATAAAACTTAAAGTCGTTTCATAATTAACATCAATTTCTACCATGTCTGTTTTAACATTTACTTCTTTAAACTCTTTTAGAATTCTTTGACCATAAATATCATTTCCAAGAACACCAACAAAACTAACATCTAATCCCCATTTACCTAATAAATAAGCAGCATTAGAAGCAGGTCCACCACCACATTCTACTCTTTTAGGAACTCTATTTTTAGAGTTTTCAATAGGATAATGATCAAAAGGAAATGTAATATCATAAGAAGCATGTCCTATACAAACTATCTTTTTCATTTATATCAACCTTTCTTCCTTAATTATATCATTCTAGCCTTTATTTAAAAACTGAGTTAGAAAAACTTAACACTTCATTGGCGATCTTTCCCACTAAAAAACCTGTTGGAAGAGAAAATAATAATAACCACGGTAAATAGTAAATTATTTCCATATTTATATAAAGGATAGCTATTATTATTTGACCAAAGCTATGAAATAAGGCTCCAATAATACTAATTCCAATAATTGATAATTTCGTTAATCTTTTAGAAATTGCCATTGCTAAAACACTAAATAAAGCTCCACTTAAACTAAAAAAGAAAATAATATTAAATAAACCTGTTCTTAAAATACCAATTATAAAGACTCTCATTATTGATAATGTTAAAGCATCTTTAAAACCATATAAATAAAGAACTAAAAGAATTACTATATTAGTTAAACCTAATTTTAAACCAGGAATAATCGATCCAATAAAAGGGATCATACTTTCTACTAAGTTTAAAACTATTCCTAAAGATAAAAGCATCGCTAATCGTACTGTTTTTTTTAACTCCACTATTTCACCTAATTACTGCATCAAATGCTTCCTTTTCTCCTTTTATTTTTATAACTAAATGATTAGGTAAACAAACAATCATTTCATAAGGTTTAGAAATATAACCTTGCTTAGAACAAAGATTTAAAGGGGATTCTTCTTCTTTTACTTTAATTTTATCTCCTTTAGTAATAATTACCACTGGCCCATTATAACCTTGAACAAGATATTCCTTTTTCTCTTGATGATCTAAAGGAATCGTTTTAATTAATTTTTCTTCATAATAAACTAAAGCTATCTTCTTTGAAGAATTAGTTAATAATCCACCTATTATCCAAAATAAGGTAACAATAAATAAAACAAAGAATATTAACTGATAATCACTCTTATTCATAATTAATTATTCCTTTAGATGAATAAACTTGACCTTCATTACTATACCATAAAGCTTCGACTCCATCCATCTTCTTGACTATTTCTAACCCTTCTTCAATAGGAATTAAAAATAAATAAGTAGATAAAAAATCAGCCTTCATACTATCTTTTGTAAGAACAGTTACAGATAACATATAATGAGGAGGAAACAAAGTAAAAGGATCAATTAAATGGTGATATTTAACCCCTTTATATTCATAATATCTTTCATAACTACCACTAGTATCAACAGTGATATTATTCGCTTTAATCACCTTAAAGATCTCTTGATCTTTTAATGGATCTTCAATCCCAATTTTATATTTTCCTTTATTATAATGCTCCCCAACTGTTACATGACCTCCAGCATTAATTAAATATTTAGTTAGTCCTTTTTCCTTTAAATATTCTTCCACAACCTTTGTCGCATATCCTTTAGCTATTCCCCCAAGATCTATTTTAAGATCTTCTTTTTTCTTAAAGGTAAAATCTTCATTTAAAACAATACTTTTAATATTAATAGAACCACTACTTTTTAATTCCTCTAAGGTTGGAACTCCCATTTGTTTTTCCCTATAATTATGCCAAACATCTAAAACATTCCCTAAAGCAATATTAAATAAACCATTACTTTCTTCATAATAATTTAAACATTCTTTTAAAAGAATAAATAATTCTTGATCTATTTTTATTGATTCTTCTACTTTTAAAATATTGTTTAAATAATAAACATTAATTAATTCTTCATCTTGATGAAAACGATCAGTTAAACGATGATAATAATTATAAATTAAATCAATCTCTTCTAAAGCTTGAAGAGTTTCTTTTTTATTTTTAGAATAAATTTTAACCTGAAAATAAGTATCCATATAAAAATAATCTTTAGAAAATACTGTCTTTTTAAAATTACAACCAATAAAAAATAATAAACAAATAATTACTATATATCTAAATTTCATTCTCTCATCCTTTTTCCTAATTTTGAAGAAACTTTTCTTGATCTTTAAAATACTTTTTTAAATCAATTAATAAAGCTGTCATTAAAGCCCCAAAAGAACTAACTAAATTAATCATACCTAATAGAAAATAAACTAAGTTTTTATTTTTTAAAATAACTAAACTAATAAACAGAAAGATAAAACCACTAATTAAAGTAAAAATAAAAGGAATATACTTAAAAACTTTAGAAGAAGAAAAATATTTATTTATTAATAAGACTAAAACAACAATAATAATAAAAGAACAAACCATAATATATTTTTCCATTAGAACCTCCTTAATACATTACTAGTATATCATAATTACCTTGTTTATTTAATATTTTACAAATAATTGGTAATAATAAAAAAAGTGGTGATGAAATGGAGAAACTAGTCAAAAATAGTAAAGAAATAATTAATAAAATTAAAAATGATTTTCAAGATTTCCCTGATTTAATTATTAAAACTTTAACTTATTCTAACACTTATCTTCATCTTGTATTTAATGAAACCATTAGTGAAAGAACAACTATCAATAAGTTTATTTTAAGTTTTTTAGAAAGAGAACCAGAAGAGAAAATAGAAGAAGAAGATCTTTTAAAATATTTGAAAACTAAAATACCTATTAATAATATTAAAAAAACTAAATCTTATCAAGAATTGACTACTTTTCTTACTAGTGGTTTAACAATCCTTATTATTGATGGTTTTGATGAAGTTTTAATCTTAGAAACAAAAGCTGGATTAAATAGTCCGATCTCAGAAGCTCAATTAGAAAGCACTATTAAAGGTCCTCAAGATTCTTTTGTAGAAAATTATCAAACTAATCTTGGTTTAATTAGATCAAGAATAAAAGATTCTAATTTAAAATTAAAAGAATTAATTGTTGGAGTTCGCAGTCAAACTAAAATAGGAATTATGTATATTAAGGATATTGTCGATTTAAATATGGTTCAAAATGTAATAAATAAAATAGAAAGTATTAATATTGATGCCATATTAGACGCTAATTATATTATTGAATTAATTTCTGATAATAAATATAAAACTTTTGCTAATTATTTACCAACAGAAAGACCAGATCGGGTTTGTTCTAGTTTATTAGAAGGTAAAATTGCTATTGTCTTAGATAATACTCCTTCTGTAGTTCTTATTCCAGCTATCTTTGTTGATTTCTTTCGTTCACCTGATGATTATTATCAAAAAGCAATTAATGTTAATTATACTAGAATCATAAGATTAATCGCTCTTTTTTTAACTTTATTTACTCCTGCTCTTTATATTGCTATTACTACTCATAATCAAGAAGCCATCCCTCAACAATTATATATTAGTTTTGCTACTCAAAGGCAAGGAGTTCCCTTTCCAACTGTTGTAGAAGCTTTAATAATGTTAATCATCTTTGAAATACTAAAAGAAACAGATTTAAGAATACCCAAAAATTTAGGTAGTGCTTTAAGTATCGTTGGTGCTTTAGTTTTAGGAGAAGCTGCTGTTACAGCTGGTTTAGTCTCCCCGATTATGATTATTGTAATAGCTATTACTGCTATTAGTGGTTTAATAGTTTCAAACATGGAATTGGTTAATGGTCTTAGATGGTGGCGATTATTATTTATCTTTTTAGTTTCTTTTATTGGAATAACAGGACTACTCGCGGGAACATTCTTATTCTTAACTTATTTAGCTAGTATTGAATCTTTTGGTATCTCTTATTTATCCCCTTATACTCCTATTAATTTAAAAAATCAACACGATGCTTTTCTTTTAACCAATGTAGCTAAATTTCAAGAAAGAAATGTCCTAACAGCCAAAAAGAATCCCCTTCGAGGAAAGGATCAGAAAAAATGAAAATAAAAATAATAATTTTATTTTTAATAATTATAACTTTATCAGGATGTTGGGAATATAAAGAATTAGATGATTTTAATTTAATTAGTGGAATTGGAGTTGATTATGATAATAAATCTAAAACATATCTAATAACCTTACAAATATTAAATATTACCCGCCCTGAAAGTGAAGGAAGTGCAGGAGGAGCAGAAGCTAAACTTCCTTTTGCTACCTATGATGCCAAAGGAAAAACTATTCTAGAAGCAATTAATAAAGTTGTTTTAACAATCCCTAAAGAACCTTATTTAGGGCATCTAGAAGTTGTTTTAATTGGAGAACAAACTGCTAAAAATGGTCTTTATGATGTTTTAGACTTTTTCCTTAGAGAAAAAAGAGCAAGAAAAATATTTCCTTTAATTATTGTTAAAGGATCAACTGCTAATGAAGCTTTAAAAATAACTTCTGCTTTAGAAGATTATCCAGCTAAAGATTTGGTGACAAGTTTAAAACATATTTCTTATTTAAGTGGTAGTGCTTCTAGCGTTTCTACTTTTGACAAAGTTGTTGATTGTATTCTTCAAGAAGGAAGAAATACTAGTTTTAATGCCATCAAAATCGTTGGTAAACCAAAAAAGGGAGAAACAGCTAAAAATGTAAAAACAGCTGAACCACAAACAAAAATAAAGATAATTGGCAATGCTGTTTTTAAAGATGATAAATTAGTTGGTTTTTTTAAAGAAAAAGAAAGTCTTGGTTATCAAATATTAAGACAAAGAATTAAAAAATTTACTCTTTCTTTTCCTTGTGATAAAAAGAAAAATTATGCTAGTATTTCGGTTGATAAATTAAAATTTAATAGAAAGGTCGACATTAAAAAAGGAATTCCTCATGCTTCTTTTAATGTGGAAATAGAAGGATCCCTAAATGAAATTAACTGCTCTTATGATTTAAAAAAGACTAAGAATTTAAAAAAAATAGAAAAAATGGCTGACAAGGAATTAAAAAGGATTATTAATAAAACTATTAAAGCTACTCAAAAGGAGTTTAAAAGTGATGTTATTGGAGTAGGAGAACATCTTTATCGATATCATCATCAAGAATGGAAAAAATTAAAAGATGATTGGGACAATATTTATCCTACCACCAAATATGATATTAAAATCAAAACTAAACTTAAAGATGTGCAAGCTTTCTTAGATTCATCTAAAAGGAGGATGAAAAATGCTAAAAAATAAAGGAACTATCACTTCTTTTCAACTAGGGATTTTAAGTTTTTTTCTTGGTAGTGCTCTTTTCCCTGGTTTTGGAACATCTATTATAATTAATCAAGCTGATGAAGATTCTTGGCTAATACCTTTATTTTCCCTTGTTATTGCTTTTATTCCCTTAATTATCATAATTTATATTATGGAATTTGAACCAAATAAAAATATTTTAGAAAAAAATAAAATCATCTTTGGTAATACTTTTGGCAACATTATCAATTTCCTTTTAATAATGGGCATGTTAGTTTTATTTGGAATAATTATTTGGAGTGGTGCTTATACAACCATCTTTTTATATGCAGGAGAAACTCCTTATTTATTTTTAGCAGGTTTATCTACTATTATCTTTTATTATGCTGTATCAAAAGGTTTAACTATCATTAGTCGGGTAGGAGAAATCCTTTTTTATGGAGGAATCCTTTTAATTATCATCGTTGTCTTTTCTTTATATCCTTGGGTTGATACTGAAAAGATCTTTCCCATTTGTAAAAATGGTCCTCTAGCTGTTATTTCTCAAAGTTTAATCTTATTATGTTATGCTTATCCCCCTTTAATAACTTTAACAATGATTCCTAAAAATAAAATCAAAGACAATACTCATTATAAAAAATATTTAATTATTGGCTTTTTAGCTTCCCTCATCCTTCTTTCTATAGTTTACTTTATGATTACTACCGTTTTAACCATTAGTTTAGCCCAATTATACCGCTATCCTGAGGCTTACATTCAAAGAAAAATAGTTATTGGAGATTTTATTACCGGTTTAGAAAACTTTTTAAATATTCACTGGTATTTTAATTTCTTTATTTTAGCTACTTTAACCTTATATTTTATAAGTGAATATAGTAAAAGTTTATTTAAATTAAAAAAAGAAAAGTCTCTTAAACTTAATATTAGTCTTATTTGTATTTTAGGCTTATTAATTTCTTACTTTATTTTCAAAGGACGGGCTATTTTTGCTTTAGATTTTATGCAAAAGAAATTCCATTATCTAATCTCAGCCCCTTTATTAATAATTACTCTTTTAATCATGCTTGGAATTTTTAGAAAAAAAAGATTGTTTCAAAAACAATCTAAACTTCTAAAACAACAGTAATAATCATTGGTCTACTTTCGGTTTTCTTATATAAAAAACGTCCGACTTCATCTCTAATTCCAACTTTTATTTTAGTAAAATCCACATATTTATTTTTAATATTCTTTTTAATTACTTTTAATGATTCTTCTTTTATTTCTTTTATTAAATCGATGTTTTCTTTCACATAAATAAAACCCCTTGTTAAGATTTCTGGACCAGCTAAAATTTCTTTAGTTATTTTATTTAAAGAAACAATAACGATAACTATTCCGTTAGTACTTAACATTTCTCGATCTTTTAAAACTAATTCTCCAATATCTCCAATTGAAGTTCCATCAATTAAAACATCATCAACAGAAACCTTTTGATTAGTTTCTTTTAAAAGCCCTTTTTCTATGGAAACAACTTCCCCATTAAGTTTTAATAAAATGTTTTCTTCTTTCATCCCCATTTTTAAAGCTATTTTAGCATTCGCGACCTGATAACGATATTGTCCTATAACAGGAAAATAATACTTTGGTTTGATTAAGTCTAACATTAATAATAAATCTTCTCTAGAAGCATGATGTAATAAATGTTTTTCCTTTGATAAAGTTATAACATCTCCACCTAACCTTGATATTTCATCAGAAATAAAGACAAATAAACGTTGTTCCCCATCTTTAACTGGTTCTAAAAAAACAACTGTATCTGTTTCTTTTATTTTAATAAATTTATCATAACCTTTAACAATACGATTTAAATTAGAGAGTGGTCTTTCATATTCACTGGCAATTAAAATTACAATATCTTCATCATTAATATTTGATAGTGTTCCTATTTTATTTTTATTAATCTTTAAGTAACAGCGATCAATTAAATTATTAATCATGCTTTGTAATCTTTTTCCCATAATAACTACTTTTCGATCAGTTTTAACTAATTCAGTAAATAATTCCTGAACCCGGTACATATTCGCTGAGACAACATTAAAAACAATTCTATTTTTCTTTTTATCTAAAGTTTCTCTAATTAAACTAGAAATACGATGATGAGGAGAAGTAAAACCGCTTCTTTCGGCATATAAAGATTCACTTAATAAACATAAAACTCCTTGTTTACCTACATAGGCTAATTTCCCAATATCAGTCTTATAAGGTCCCATCATTGTAGTATCAAAGACAAAATTCCCTGTATAAAATATTGCCCCATCTTCAGTATTTAAAACATAACCAACATTATCAGGTATCGAATGAGTTAAACTAATAGGAAAAACACTATTCTTTCCAAAATCTATCTTTCGATGAGCATATAAAGGAATTAAATTATCCGTTTTAACTTTATCTTCCTCCAACATTTTCTTAATGATATCTAAAGTAAACTTTGTTCCATAAACCTTTATTTCTGGTATTACTTTAATTATCTCTGGTAAAGCCCCAACATTTTCATCATGACCATGAGTTATAAAAATTCCTTGTACTTTCTTTATTCTCTTTTTTAAATAACTAATATCAGGAATAATATAATCAATTCCAAACAAACTATCATCAGTGTATTTTAAACCAGCATCAAAAACAAAAATATCGTCATCCACTTCCACGACATACATATTCTTTCCATCTTCATTTAATCCGCCTAAACTAAATATTTTTATCTTACTCATTTTTTCTCCTTTCATAATTTTTTAAAAGATGTTTTTAATCATACTACTATCTATAAAACAAGTCAACTTACATTAAAAAAAATTCTATTAATAAAGGGGTTAATATTAAAGCCATAATTAAAGGAATAAAAAATAAAACTGAAAGAACACTAACTTTAAGAGGAATTTTACTAATCTCTTCTTTAATCGCTAAAATTTGTTTTTCACGAAGAAAATCTAATTGATTATACATTGTTTCTAAGATATTACTACCAAATAAATTAGATTGAATAATATTTAAAATAATATTATTAATTACTTCACTAGGAATTCTTTTTTGCATATTTTCTAAAGCCTCACTTAATGATTTTCCAAGTGATATTTGTTTTAAAGTTTCTTTAAATTCTTCACTTATTTCTGAACTAATATAATTACAAGCAATCAAAATAGAATTCTCTAAATTCCGTCCTGATTCTAAAGTAATAGTTAAAACTTCAAAATAATAAAAAGCTTCATGTTCTAATTTTACTTTTCTTTCTTCTAGAGGCTTTTTTAAAAAGAAATAAGAACAAAAAAAATAATAAATAAAACTTAAAAAAGGAGCATAAATAAAACCATAATTACTTAAAAGAAATACCGAAACAAAAAGAAAAAGAGTTGTCCAAAAACGAAAGTTTAAAAAATATTTAACAGTTATCTTTTTATTAATTCCTAATAAATTTATTTGACGGTTAATCTTTTTAATTTCCCTTTTAGAATATAAACGTTCCATTAAACCTAATTTTAACTGTTCCATAGCCTAAAACCTCACCTTCATAATCTTACCAACTAAAAATATATATAAGGTGTAAAAAAGAAATAATCCACCTAAAATTAAAAGACCTATTCTTGTTTTAATTAATGGTTCAAAATAAAGAGGATTTAAAATAATAATCATTCCACTAAAAATAAATGGTAAGATTAATAAAAATTTACTCAGTGCTTTAGAACTAGCTGTTAAAGAATTTAATTCTAATTCTAATTTTTTCTTACTAAATAAAGAACGTTCAATCGAAGAAAACACTTTAATAATATTCCCTCCTGTTTTATTTAAAACTGTTAAAGAAGAAGCAACATAGCCCGCTTCCTCTAATTGAACTCGTTTAGCAAAATGTTTTAAAACAACTTCTAAAGATAAACCATAAATAATTTCTAAATGCATTTTGTGAAACTCTTCTTTAATCGGACCATCTAATTCTTTTTGAACAATATCAATCGCTTGCATAATACTACGTCCTGATTTAAAAGCATTATTCATAATAATTATCGCATTTAATAAATCTTTTTTAATTCTTTCCTTTTTTTGATATTCTTGATAAATTAAAAAAATATCTGGTAAAAAAGAAGCACTTAAAAGAAATAATAAAAGTAAATACCATTTAATAGTATGAAATAAAATAAAAGCAATTATTAAATAAATTATAATTAAAAGAAACCCTAACAGTATTTTTAAAGAAACAAAATCTAAAGGATTCTTTTTACTGTTATAAAAAGAATCTATATACTTTATATACCTTTTACTATATTTATTAAAAATCTTTATTTTTATTAAAAAATTAGTAATCTTATTAATTATATTATTATAAAAATTAAAAAGATTATCACTTAAAGAATTTTCCTTTATTATTAATTTTACAGTATAAGAACCAATCTTTTCCTCTAATTTTAAAGCCTTATTTAATTTAATTAAATAAAATAAAATTATAGTTAAAAAAAGAACAAATAATAATTGAAATAAAGGTAATTCTAAATTTTCTAACACTTTATCATCCCCTTTTTATTCAAAGATATCTTCTAAACCTGTAAGACCTCTTGTTTTTAATTTTTCATAGACTAATGGTTTATATTTATATAAAATAAATTCCCCATCAACTTCACCACTACTGGTTAAACCTTTCTTCTTAAAAGCAAATATTTCTTTTAATTGAATCACATCATCTTTTGTCCCAGTAATTTCAGAAATACTAGTTACCTTTCTTCTTCCATCTCTTAATCTTTCCATATGAATAACGATATCAATAGCATTTTCAATATATTCTCTAATAGCTTTAATCGGAATCTCCATTCCAGCCATTAAAATCATTGTTTCTAAACGATTTAAAGCATCAACAGTATTATTCGCATGCATCGTTGTTAAAGAACCATCATGACCAGTATTCATTGCTTGTAGCATATCAAAAGCCTCTTTACCCCGAACCTCTCCCACAATAATACGATCAGGACGCATCCTTAAAGAATTAATAACTAAATCACGAATCGTAATTTCTCCTTGACCCTCATAATTAGTAAGTCTTGTTTCTAAATTAACAACATGAGTTTGTTTTAACTTTAATTCAGCTGCATCTTCAATCGTAATAATTCGTTCATCATTTCCTATAAAAGAAGATAAAACATTTAATAAAGAAGTTTTCCCAGAACCAGTTCCCCCCGAAATAATAATATTTAATTTACCCAAAACAGCAGCTTCTAAAAAACGAGCCATATAAGGAGTCATTGTCCCATTTCTTAATAAATCATCAATTGATTCTAAATTAACCTTAAACTTCCTAATAGTGATTACAGGACCTTTAACAGATAAAGGAGGAATAACAGCATTAATTCTAGAACCATCTTCTAACCTAGCATCAACCATCGGATTAGAAGTATCAATCGTTCTTCCAAGTGGTTGCACAATCTTTTGAATAGTTCTTATAATATGCTCTTCATTGATAAAAGAAATTGATTTATCTAAAAAGATTTGACCATCAATCTCCACATAAATTTCATCAATCCCATTAACCATAATTTCTGTAATATTATGATCTTCTAATAATTCAGTAATTGGACCATAACCATTAATTTCATTATCAATTAAATGATAAATATGACTTCTTTCTAAATTAGATAAATCATATCCTTCTAAAACCTCATCTATTTGATCATTAACATATCTTTCAAATTCTTGATTAATCGGCGTTTGATCATCAATTAAATTTTGAATAATAACATTTCTTAATTTATCTAATAATTCTTTATCTTTAAAAACTTCATAATCATTTAAAATTCTTCTTTTGGTTTTTCTTGGCTCAATAGAAAAAACTTCTAATAAATTCTTTTTAGACATTAATATTCATCTTCCTTTCTAGCATCTATTAAAAAATCAGCTATTCTTTGATAACGATCATAATCCTTATATTTTAATCTTCTAATCCTTTTATTTAATAAAGGAATCTCCCCTTTTAAAGTAAAAGAATCAATATTTTTAAAATAAAAACTAGGAGGAATAGTATAATCAATATTATTTTTTATAATGTTTTTAATTTCAAAAACTCCAAAAATATCTTTATCTCGTTTAAGAGCATCATTTAAAATAACTATATAATTATCAAAATTAGAATCTTTTAAAATAGAAATCATTGATTTCATATTTTTAACATCAACAGGATCATTAGATAAAAGCAAAGTTATTTTATCTACTTTTGATAAAGCAGTTAAATTTATTTCATTTAAAACATGACTAGTATCGATTAAAACAACATCATATAAATTTAAAGCATTCGCTAAAATAATTTCAATATATTTATTTTCAATTTTACTACCTTGACGTGGATCTTTAGGACAAGCTAAAACATCTAAATAATCATTATATTTTAATGTATAATCATTAAATTCTTTATAACGATTATTATTTAAATCTAAAGCTAAATTATAAATATCTTTTGTTTGTTTTAAATTTAAAGATAAAGCAATACCCCCACTATATAAATCTAAATCAATAATTAAAGTCTTTTTCTTTAACAAACTATAAGTTCCTCCTAAATTAAGAGTAAAAATAGTTTTACCTACTCCCCCTTTAGTTGAAAAAACTGCAATTGCTTTTCCCTTTTCCCTCGCCATTATATTTTCCCCTTTTCTAAAATTATTTCTCCATCTTGAAAATAACCCCGATAATGAGAATTAATCTCATAAAGATCAAAACCTATTATTTTACCAAAAACCCCTTTTTCTTTACTATTTATTTCTAAAATTATCTCCTCTTCATTTATTATTAAAAAATAATTATCTAAATGGGGATAATTTTTATTCAATAAAACAATCATTTTCTCTCGAAGATGAGAATCCTCTAAATTCTTTAAACCATACTTTACAACCATTTTATTAATACTATTTAATTGATTTAATCTTAAATAATTATTACCAACATCAATTACCAAAACCGTTAAACTTAATAATAAAGGTAATAAGATAACAAATAAAACCAAAGTTTGACCCCGACTATTCATTAGTAATCACACGTTTACTTTCTATTAAAAAAGGATTAGAAAAAACTAAGTTAAAACCAGGTGTCATAACATTTATTTTTGTTGATATAATTACACTTTTAAATTCATTTTCCTTTTTTATTTTTAACTCAATTTTATTAGTATAATTATTATGTAAATAATTAGTAATTTCTTGATTAGATTTATTTAAAAGATGTAAATCAACAACTTCATTAATAATTCCCTCTAAACGATTTTTTTCATAAAGAATCCGACCGAAATCAATTATTCCCAAAAAAAGAAGTAAAATAATTGGTAAAATTAAAACAAATTCTAACAAGGCTTGCCCTTTATTTGTTCTCAAGATATCACCTCTATGTTATCCTATTAAAATTATATCAAAGTTTTACCAATTAAACAACTAAAGGATAATTCAAAAAAGACCTTATCAAATTAATTGTGTAAATTGTTTTAAATCTCATAACACCCTTGACTTTTACACAGTTAATTATACAGGGCCTAATTTAGTCTAAGACGCATCGAATCGAGTACCCGTAAGCCTGAGGAGACGTTTTGTGAAAAACACCAGAAGTACTTGATTGGACGGTGCGACTCCATGCATTATCATCCTCACCAGAAGAGGACGACCACCAACCTGCGTAAAACCCCACGAACAAAAGATCCCCCGACGTATAGCGATAACCAATAGGACGAGCATTAAACCCCGAATTATCTTGCTCTTCTCCATCCCAATCCGGTGGAGTACTTTTTAATTTAACACCAGCTGAACCACTTAGCCCATCAATTAACGTCCCCCATTCTGCATCAGTAGGTAAGTGCCACCCTTTAGGACATAAACCTTGTCGATCTTCTACAGTTTGAGGATTTAATTTACCATTCATTGCTGCTCCCCATTGATATGTTACTTCCTTATTTTTAGCCCAATCAGGAACAACCCCATTCAAAGCTCCCTTTTCTTCAATATGCATCAGACATGCACCATAAGGAGATTCATTCTTCCAATCATCTATGGAATTAACTAAACAACCACTACCCGTATACCTTAGATTTTCCCCAAACCAACACTGTTCTCCTATTTGAACTGTTTTATATTTATTACCATCTCTTCCATCATAAAATACACTACCACATAACTGTCCACCAGGAAGTTTTGTTGGAAAAGTGGGAACATCACAATCCTTATTAGAACCTATTTTTAAATTAGTAAAAGTTCCACAAGCCATTAACCCTTCCCATTTATTTTTACCAACTAACTTTATAAAAGGATTTAAATGTCGATCAAATGATATTTTTATACTACTATAGTTAGAACTACCAATATTTAAAGTATTTTCTAAAGAATTTACATCTAAATCGTTTAATAAAGAGGCTTCTTCTTTATCAAGTAGATAATAATCTACTGCTCTTAAAACATTTTTAGCATCAACTAAAAAGGCCTCTCTTGTAGCTTTTTCAATTAAACCTACAATATTTGGAACAGCTATAGCTAAAATTATTCCTAATATAGTTATTACTGCAAGTAATTCTATTAAAGTAAAACCTTGTTTTTTCATATTAAAGAAGCCTCCTTTAATATTATTATTCACTTTATAACAAGGTTTTATTCTTATTTAATAAATTTAATCTTCTTGTAAATTGTAAAATTAACTTGATAAGGTCTCTTCGGTCTTGGAGGAGGTTAAAAGCAAAAGGCTTCTCCCTAAGGGCTTGCTGAATTTAGTCCCGGATACAGCGCACAGCACGGCCGTTAGCCTGAGAATTCAGACCACGTTCCACACCATCATCGTCTGAAACCAGACCACGCCTCCAAGCATCAGAACCCTCACCGGAAGAGGACGTCCACCAATACGCGGTCGTCCCAACGTTGTTCAGAATACCCGATGTAATGCGAGAACCAGCAGGACGAGCCATAAATCCATAAAAATCTGTACCAGCACCAGAAGGATCATTCCACTCATCCTTATTTGCTGATTTTAAATTTTTACCAGCATCTTTACCGCGATATTTTCCATCACCCAAATCATTCCATTCATTATTTTCATCTTCTTCATCCACTTCTTTATACTTACTATCAACATATGCTTCTAATACCTTCCATTCATAATCAGATGGTATATGCCAACCACTAGGACATAATCCTTGTCGATCTTCTACAGTTTGAGGATTTAATTTGCCATTCATTGCTGCTCCCCACTGATATAAGACTTCTTCATTTTTAACCCACAATGGAACATCATTACCCTGATAATCTTCTTCTTCAATATACATCATACAGACCCCATAAGGAGATTCATTCTTCCAATCATCTATGGAATTAACTAAACAACCACTTCCCGTATACCTTAGATTTTCCCCAAACCAACATTGATTTCCTATTTTAACTGTCTTATATTTATTACCATCTCTTTCATCATAAAATACACTACCACATAAGTGTCTACCAGGAAGTTTTGCTGGAAAAGGGGGAACTTCACAATCAATATCAGAACCTATTTGTAAATTGGTAAAAGTTCCACAAGCCATTAAACCTTGCCATTTATTTTTACCGACTATTTTTATAAAAGGTTTAAAATTTTGATCAAAAGATACCTCAAAACTACTATAATTAGAACTACCAATATTTAAAGTATTTTCTATAGAATTTACATCTAAATCTTTTAATGAGGAAACATCTTCTTTATCAAGTAGATAATAATCTACTGCTCTTAAAACATTTTTAGCATCAACTAAAAAAGCATTCTTTGTTGCTTTTTCAATTAAACCTACAATATTTGGAACAGCGATAGCTAAAATTATTCCTAATATAGCTATAACCGCTAGTAATTCTATTAAAGTAAAACCTTGTTTTTTCATATTAAAGAAGCCTCCTTTAATATTATTATTCACTTTATAACAAGGTTTTATTCTTATTTAATAAATTTAATCTTCTAAATTTTTTTCAACAATATGATATATCTTATCATCATTTTCAAGTAAAATATCTACCAAAAATTGAGGACGAAAATCTATCTTTTTTAAATTATCAATTCTTTCCCATTTAAAAATATATTCTTTTTCCCTTTTAATAAATTCCTCTTCTTCTTGATAAAGATTTTTATCATCTTTTAATTCACCTTGGTAATAAAAACCTAATTCATGATAAGTAGTTTCTTTTAATTTAAAAAAACTTTCTGCTAAAACTTTTATTTGACAACTTGAAATTTTTAATCCTAATTCTTCATCTATTTCCCTTATTACTGCTTTTTGACTTTCTTCAAGCATTTCTACTCTTCCCCCTGGTAATAACCAATAAGGATGATTAATCTTCTTTTGAATTAAAATCTTTTTATTAATTGGATTAATTAAAATAACTCCCACTCTAAAATTAAATTTTTTATTATTTTCTACATAAGAAATCATCTTCATGCTCCTTTACAATATAAAAAGAAGAGTTTTTCTACTCTTCATTATCCTCTTTTACAATTACTTCTTTCCCCTTATAATAGCCACAATTAGAACAAACACGATGGGGTTTAATAAAAGCATTACAATTGGGACATTTTACAATATTTCTAGCTCCTATTTTATAATGAGTACGACGTTTTCTTTTTCTTGTCTTGCTCACTCTTCTAGCTGGAACAGCCATACTTTCACCTCTTTCATTATTATTTAAAAACCTTTTTCTTGATCTTCCTCGATTAATTCCCAGCCCTCTCCTTGAAAAATCTTTTTTTCAATATTCGGACTAACAACTTTTAAAGGAATTTCCATAACAATATTTTGCCATACTAAAGGTTTAATATCAATACTATTATCAATTATTTTAATATAATTTTCTTCTTCAGTCATCTTTTCTGTTAAAACTTCTTCAATATAAAAATTAAAAGGAAACTCTACCTCTTCTAAAGAAATACTACAAGGTAAAACCATCATCCCTGTTACCTTTAAATTTAAAAAATACAATTCTTCCGTAGTAGATTTTATATCTCCCTTTATTTTTATTTCACTTAATCTTTTTATTTCGGTATTTTTTAAATCATCCTCACTATAATTAATAGTCTCTTCGATTTTTAATTCTTCCAAATAATTATTTATTAATTTTTCTAAATTAATATTCATAAAATCACCGCTATTTCTTCTTTATTATATATTGTTTTTTCTTAATTAACAATAGAAAAATAATTTTTAAGGATCAACAATATTACCTAAAAATAAAACTACTTCGCTTTCATGATCAATTATTCCTAAAACAAAAGGACGATCGATATACATTTTATAACTTTTGTCCATAAAAGCTGTATCTTCCATTAGAACACTAGTCATTCCCGCTGCTTCTGTCCCTTTTTCATTTACCTCAAGAAATGTTTTATGTTCTATATCATCTATATGTAATCCTTTTTCTAAGGCTAGAGAAGACATTTTAGAAAAATCTGCTTGACTACTCCAAGCTTCAATCATTCCCATCTTCATTAAAGATTCTTTTAATGAAATTTCATAGTCTATTTTCATTCGGGGCATACTTAAATCAACTTCCACTTGATTATCTTTCATTTCTTTAATTAAATCACTAATTATATTAGAATCTAATAATAAATCTTCTAATTTGTTTTCCGGTAAAATAATAAACATTGATGTTTTTTGATCTTTATAAGGAAGCAAAACTGCTTTTAATTGATCATTTTCGACATATCCAATTTTATCATTCTTAGACATCATTTGAACCTTTTTTAAACCATGAGGAGTATTAAAATCTTTCTTACTAGTATTTCCTTTTTTAAATAAATTTAACCAATCAGACTTAAAATAAATAGTATTAATTAAAAACATTTCTGTTAAAGGATCTATTTCTCCAGTAATTGCTTCTTTAATTCGATTATTGGTATTCTTTTTAACCCAGTTATTAATTGTTTCTACTGCTCTTTGATTATTAAAATCTAAACTAGAAACCATCGCTCCATAATACATTTTATTTCGCTTTAAAAAATCTTCTTTAACTGCTTCTTGATAAGAATCTCTTATCCAAATAGAATTAGCAAGTTCAATTTTACTATTTTTATACCCTAAAATTAAAAATTGTAAATCACGATTTAATTCATTAAATTCTTCTAAACTTAAATTACCTGTTTCTAAAACATTTCCCATTTCTAAAGCAGTCTTTTCAGCTGCTCCATTATAAGTCATACTTAAAGCTAAATAAACACTTACAGGGGATATAAACACATTTTTATCCTTTTGAAATAATTGATCATATAAATTAAAAGCAAAATTATTTAAACTTATGGCACCTTCTGAATTAAATTTCTTAATTATCTTTAGATCTGATAAATAACCTAAATCTGAGGATAAAACATTCATCTCTGGTTTTAATTTCTTAGGCTTTTTATTTTCTAATTTTAAATCACAACCACTAAATAATAATAAACAAATAACAACTAATAAAACTTTTAGTTTTTTCATCTTTTTTCCTCCTTAAATAATAATAACATAATAAAAATTAGAATAAAAAGATTAACTAAATAAAAATAAATACTTTGTTAAAATTTGACAATCCTTGACAAAATATCCTAAAATAAAAATTAACACTCCAATCTAGAGTGTTAATTATTATTTTCTTTTTACTTTCACTTTATTTAAAGTATCAGTTAATTGCTTTTGAATATCATCTTTTTCATAACTTTTTAAATCACTAAGGGGGCTATCCGCTAATAAACGAACAATTACCCCTTTAAGAGTAGCATTATCTTCTTCAATCTCAACTACCTTAAAAATAACATCATTATTATAAGAATTTCTTGTTACTAAGTCATTTACTTCAATCTTTTTTGACAAAATGATTTCTCCTTTCAATTAATAATTACTAGAAATTTTATTTTAACATAAGATCTAAAAAAACGCAATTGAGCGTTTTTTATTGGATATTAATGGTTCTTTTAGAAAAAGAATCATTATCATTTTTAGGAATAAGGACTTTTAAAATCCCATTTTCAAAGGTTGCTTTTAATTTTGATTCATCTATTTCTCCCACATAATAACTTCTTTTATGTTGTCCTAAAAAACGTTCCCTTCGAAGATATTCTTTTATTTCTCTTGTCTCATTTTTTAAAGCTTCTACTATTAAATAACCATTATTATAATCCATTTTTATCTCTTCTTTAAGAAAACCAGGCATATCTACTTCTAAAATATAACCTTCTTCACTTTTATAAATATCTGATCGCATTGATCCAAACATCCCTACTTGGGGTAAAGCAAAAAAATCATTAAAATTATTTCCTAAAAAATCTCTAGAATTCATTTATTTTCACCTCATCCTATTATATTTAAAAACATAATAGTTGTTATTAATATTCAGCTTTTTTTTAAAAAACTACTAGTTTAACTAACCGTTATTTTACTTATTCCTCCTAAATATGGTCTTAAAACTTCAGGAATAGTTATACTTCCATCTTCATTTTGATTTTGTTCTATTAAAGCTGGTAATAAACGTGATGTCGCTAAACCTGAACCATTTAAAGCGTGAGCATATTCAATTTTTCCCTCTTTAGTCTTATATCTAATCATTCCCCTTCTTGTTTGATAATCACGAGCATTAGAAACACTAGACACCTCTTTATATTCTTTCATACTAGGAATCCATATTTCTACATCATAAGTTTTAGCCATTCCCGCACTGACATCTTCAGCTGCTAATTTACTAACTTGATAATGTAAATTTAACCCTTGGACTAATTTTTCAGCATTTAGTACTAATTCTTCTAACATTTTCTCTGAATCTTCTTTAGTTGTATAAACAAACATTTCCACTTTATTAAATTGATGCCCTCTTACAGTTCCTCTTTCTTCAGCCCGATGACTTCCCGCTTCTTTACGATAACAAGGAGTATAAGAAAAGTATTTTTTAGGTAAATCATTAATATTTAATATTTCATCTCGATGATAATTAATTATTGCTGTTTCAGCGGTTGGTAATAAAAATCCCCCATCTAGAACTTTAAAAACATCATCTTTAAATTTAGGAAATTGACCTGCAGTATATCCACATTCTTCATTTAAAATATGAGGAGGAAGTAAAAACTCATAACCATTTTTTAAATGAAAATCAATAAAATAATTTATTAAAGCCCATTCTAATCTAGCCCCTATTCCTTTATAAATCCAATAACCAAAGCCTCCTAATTTTGTTCCTCTTTCAAAATCAACTAAACCCAATTGATTAATTAAAGTGACATGATCCTTAGACTCAAAAGTAAACTCTGGTTTTTCTTTATAAGTTCTTATGACTTCGTTAAATTCTTTTCCCCCACTAACTACATCATCATCAGGAGTATTAGGAAGTTCAATTAAAAAATCATTGATCTTTATTGCTAGATCCTTTTGTTTCTTTTCCAAATCATCAATCTTTTCATTATTATTAGTCATTTCTTTAATTAAATGATCAGCTGATTCTTTCTTTCTTTTTAAAATTCCCACTTCTTTGGTTAATTTATTTTTAATACTTTTTAATTCTTCTACTTCGACTAATATTTGACGTCGATCATTATATAAATTAATTAAAAGATCAAAATCTACTTCTAACCCCCTTTTTAATAAAGCTTTTCTTACTTCTTCTTTGTTCTCCACAATTCTTTTAATATCTAACATTTTATCATCCTTTCTATAAAAAAAGACATTTCTCTTCCCTAGGAACGAAATGCCGTGGTGCCATCCTAATTACACTCTAATCTCTTTTTTTAAATAACGGTTAAACCGAAAACGAATACTTAATTCCTCGTTTCACTCCGAAGTTGATTCTTAAAACATTATTCCTAGTTTTCACCAACCACTAGTTCTCTTAAAATAACCATTTTAATACTATCCTTCATCAACGATTTATAAAATATATATTATCTTAAAGTCTTTATTAAATCAAGGTTTTATTTTTTTTAGTTTTAGTTTTAATTTCTTTAACAGTTAAAACATCTTTAATAATACCTGAAGCATAAATTTTATTATTAAATTTATCTCTTATTGGATAACGAAACTGATCACCTTTCTTTTTCCCAAAAACTACTTGACCTAAAGGACTTTTTATTGATAAACCATCTTCTAATCCTTTCTTATCTTTAAGGGGAATATCAACCAGTTTAAATTTATATTCTTCTACTTCTTTACCAAAATCTAAAACTACTACAAATTCTTTATTTATAGTAATAGTATCATTTTCTTCTTTTAAGTTATCCTTCTTCTTTTTAACTCTTTGTTGATAATTATATGCTTCCATATCAACAAATCCTCTCTTAATCTTATTTAACCCCCAGTAAACATTTTCCCTTGTATTCTTTCTGCTTCTTCTTTTACTAAATCAACTGCTGATTGACGATGCCATAAAATTAATAAAATACTTGCTAAAAGAAGCAAAAAAAATGTTAATAATGAATAAATTAATCCTGATAAAATTACTCCCTTATTATTCATCTAACCACCACCTATTTTATTAATTTTATTATACACAATATAAATAAACTTTACTAGTATTTAACAACTTTCTTCTTTGTTTCAATTAAATTTTCTGCTTCTTCTTGGGGAATAACTATTGTATTAGGATCACCATCAGAGATATAACGATTTTTTTCTAAGTTTTGAAAGGTTATTTCTAAATCACATTCTTTTCCATTATTATCCCAAGCTCTAATTCTTTTTAGATAAGTTTGATCAAAGTTTTTATGAAAAGGTGAAAGTTCAGGTTCCCAACATTCTCTTAAGGTAGAAATATTTTTATATTGATAACCTTCATGTTCTCCTTGAAGAAGCTTATCAAAAATAAAATGAGTATTAGATCCAGGTGAACCAAAAGGTAAAGATAAAATATTAACATATTTATGAGGTATTATTTTATCAAATAATTGATACATAAAAGCAATATTATATTCAGCTTCAAAAATAGTAGAAAATTTAAAATTGAGATGATCTTTTGTATGATTACCGATATCATATCCATTATCAACTAACCATTTTAATATATCCTCATTATATTCAGGTTGATTAAACAAGCCCTCGTTTAAAAAGAAAGTAGCTGTTATATTAAAGTCAGGATATTTATTCTTAAAACTTTCCATAATTCCGACAGCTGAATTTGGATCAATTATTAATTTTCCTTCATGATCTTTTTCTAAAATTTTAATGTTATTCGCTTGTCCATCATCAAAAGTTAAAATAAGAGGACTTTTACCTAGTTCAACAGAAATATTTCCTTCTATATAATCAATTAATCTTATCATCCGGTAACCCTTTTGATAATAAAATTCTAAATCATTAATAAAAGCTTCTTTAGTTCGATTATAACCATCTTTATCAACATTACCACCTAGATATTTTGTTTCTTCATTTAGTTTATTAATAATTCCATGATACATCAAAATAGGAACCTTTCTTAATTCATTAACCTGATATTGTTTATATAATTCAAGAGGAGTTTTACCTAAAGAAATTATTACTGTTAAATTTTTAGATTTCATTTCCTCATTCTTTTTAAGACTTTGTTCAATAACATAATTCTTTTTAATTTCTTCATGATATTCTTCTTTGATTTTTAATTTTAAATTATTTTCTTTCGCATATTTTATAACCTCTTCTTTAGTATAATTACTTAAATCCTTCATTACAATAATTTTTGATTTTTGGGGAAAACAACCAGTAAAAGAAATAATGATTAAAAAAGAAATTATAATCCTCTTCAAATTCATACCATCACCACTAATAGTGTAGCATTAAAATAAAAAAACTACTAGATAAACCCTAACTTTTCTAACTTTTTAGAATATCTTATTTAGAGGAGATTTTATTATGTTTAACTGGTTTAATTTCTTTACTCCTAAAAAAGGTAAACTTCTCTTTTGTTTACTTATGGTAACAATTGTTTTAATTTATCAATCAATATTAACAATTATTATTCTGACTCATATTAATGCCATAATCTTATTTTTGGAAATTTGTTGTTTTTTCTATCTCCTTTACTTGATAATATGGTGCAATTAAAAGTTCATTTTTAGATAAATATTCAATTGTTTTACTTATCCTTTTACAATTTTCATATTCTGAATCATTAAAACTTACTTTATCGGGAATAGAAATCAAAATAAATAATAATTTTCTTTCTTCTTCTAATAATGGATATTTGCTTTCATATAATTTTAATAATTCACTAAAATCAAGTTCTAAAGCCTGTTTTTTATAAAATAAATAAAAATCATAAATAGGCATTCCTATAGTTGAATGCTCCCAACTAATTAAATATTTAATTTCATTTCCTAATAAATGATCAACTTCTAAATTATTATGTAAAGTTACTACTCTAGTTTTAGTTTTATCCTTAATTAATTCATACCAGTTATTTATTTCCTTTTGGCAAAATGTAATCACTGATAAAATTAAAGAAATATGACGAGCCACTAAATATTGACTAGGACTCATATAAACATCCTTTTCAATCATCGTAATAATATCTTGATAATAATTATCTAAATAAGTTAATTTATTTATAATATTTTCATAAATTTCTTTAAATAAAACTAAATCTACTTCCTTATAATAGGTCGTTTTATTATGCAATAAAGATATTAAATAAATTAAATCTTGAGCCTTTTGTTCTTTAGGAGTTTTTACTTCTTCTATATATTCATAGATGTTATAATCCTCTAATTCATCAATTAATTTAGGATAATAGTTAAAATTACGAGAATTTAAATACTTATATAATTCCTTAATATTATTTTTCTTTTTTTTAAAAACAAAACACCCATCATCTGTATTTATTATCTTTACTCCTTTTTTAAAAGTATAACGATTAGGATGATAGGTTTTAATCTTAAAATATTCTTTTATTTTATTCATTTTTTAAAGCGGGAATTATAATTTTATCTCCTAATTTTAAATTATCCAAATCATTATAAAGACTTAATTCTTCTTTAGAAATATTATACTTAGTTAAAATGGTTTCCAAAGAATCATTTTCCCGAACAATATAAACACGATATGTCGAAAAGGTTTCATCAAATTCATTAATTGAATCAAATAAAGATTTAACTTCTTCTTTTGTTTCAATTATAGTTTCTGTTCTTTCTTCTTTAACTTCTTCTTTTTCTGGTTCTTCTTCTACTTCATCTTCTTTATTTATTTCTAAAACTTCCACTTCTTCATCCTTAATAACCACATCATTTAAAAGTTCTATTCCTTCAATGAGAACATCAATATTAACCCTTAGCACTTCATTATTTATAATTTCATAATAAAAATCATGAATATCAACTTTGGCTTGTTCTAACTTATATTTAGTATCTAAAGTAATATCAAAAGGAATATTAAAAGAATAATTCTCTAAATTTAAACTAGCCTCAGTAATTTTATAATCACCACTTACAATAAACTCCCCATTAATATAATCTGTTTCCTCTAATTTTAAAGTATGTTCTAAAGATATACTAGTTATTTCACTAACTTTAGTTTTAAATAAAAGATCCTTTTTAAAGGGAATAATTTGTTTCATATAAAAACTCCTTTCATTCTTAGTTAACTATATGAAAGAAGTTTTCTTAATATGATTGTTAATTATCTAATTTTAAAACTGATAAAAAGGCTTCTTGAGGAATTTCTACTTTACCAACCATTTTCATCTTCTTTTTACCTTCTTTTTGTTTTTCTAATAATTTTCTTTTCCTCGAAACATCACCACCATAACATTTAGCTAAAACATTTTTTCTCATCGCTTTAATAGTTGCTCTTGCAATAACTTTTGAACCAAGCACCGCTTGAATAGGGACTTCAAATTGTTGACGAGGAATTAATTTTTCTAAATTATCAACAATTAAACGACCTTTTAATTGAACAAAATCTTGATGAATAATCATACTTAAGGCATCAACAACTTCTCCATTAATTAAAATATCCATTTTAACTAATTTACTAGGATCATAACCAATTACTTCATAATCAAAAGAAGCATAACCTTTAGTTGATGATTTTAAACGATCAAAAAAATCATAAACTATTTCTCCTAAAGGAATTTTATAATAAATTTTAACTCTTGTTTTATCAATATAATCCATCTTTAAAAAACTACCTCTTTTACTTTGACATAATTCCATGATTGGACCAATATATTCTGTTGGTACTAAAATAGTGGTTTTAATATATGGTTCTTCAATAGAAGTTATTTTTTGTTGAGGAGGTAATTTCGTTGGATTATCAATCTTAATTTTCTTGCCATCAGTAAGATTTATTTGATAAATTACACTAGGAGAAGTAGCGATTAAATCAATATTAAATTCCCTTTCTATTCTTTCTAAAGAAATTTCCATATGTAATAAGCCTAAAAAACCACAACGAAAACCAAAACCTAAAGCATTAGATGATTCTGCTTCAAAATCTAATGAAGCATCATTTAACTTTAATTTTTCTAAAGCTTCTTTTAAAGAAACATATTTTGAAGAATCAACAGGATATAATCCACAAAAAACCATTGGATTTAATGGTTTATATCCTGGTAAAGGTTTTGGATTTAAATCATAACTATGAACAATAGTATCTCCCACTTGAACTTTATTTATATTCTTGATATTAGCACAGATAAAACCTACTTCTCCAGCCCTTAACTCTTCTTTTTTTACTTCACTCGGATTATTAATTCCTAGTTCTACTACTTCATAAATAACATTACTATTTAATAATTTAATTTTATCCCCAAGATTAATCTTCCCATTAATAATTCTAATTAAAATAATAACTCCCCGATAACTATCAAAAATACTATCAAAAATTAAAGCTTGTAAAGGATTATTTTTATTTCCTTGAGGAGCAGGTATTATTTCAATAATTCTTTTGATTAAATCTTCAATTCCTAATCCTGTTTTAGCACTTACCAAAAGAATCTCTTCTTCTTGAAAGTCAAATGTTTCTTTTAATTCCTTTTTCACCTTTTCAATATTAGAATTAGGTAAATCAATTTTATTAATAACAGGAATAATAGTTAAATTATTTTCTAAAGCTAAATAAACGTTCGCTAAAGTTTGAGCTTCTATTCCTTGAGCAGCATCAACAACTAAAATTGCCCCTTCACAAGCAGCTAAACTTCTTGAAACTTCATAAGTAAAATCAACATGACCTGGTGTATCTATTAAATGAAAATAATAATCTTCTTGATTAAAATTATATTTTAATTGAACAGCATTTAATTTAATCGTAATACCTCGTTCTTGTTCTAAATCCATCGAATCTAAAAGTTGCTTTTTCATTTTTCTTTGACTAACACTTTTAGTATATTCAATTAAACGATCTGCTAAAGTACTTTTCCCATGATCAATATGAGCGATAATACTAAAATTTCGCATATTTTCCCTTTTCATTTATCAACTAACCTCTCTTTAAAACTGTAAATATTATAACACGCTCCTAAAGCCTAAACAACCTAAACAATTGTCAAGCCCCTAAAATTATGCTATACTAAAAAACAATTTATAGAGGAGGGTTTTATGTTAAAACAAAAAGTAAAATTAAATAACATAATTGAAGAGTTAGCTTTAACAAGTATTGATTTATCAAAAACAGGAAAAAATCCTAATATCTTTGAAATCAATGAATTAAAAGAATCATTTCTTCAAAACAAAAAAATTATTCAAGAAGTCTTTGAAGAAAATCATTTAATTTTAAATATTGATAAAAATGAACACCACCTTATTATGACTTTACTTAAAAAATATAAAGAAGAAGATCAACGTTTTTTCAGACCTGAAGTAGCCGCTTTTACTTATGTTAATAAACTAGAACTATTAGAATTTAATAAAAACAAACCAAAACTAAAACAAAAAAACTAATAGTCTAGTTTTTTTAATTTATAAACATCTTTTCTAAGACTTTCAAAAGACCATCAACTCCCTTTTGAACATAATTAGAAATAACTTTTGATAATTTTAAACCAGTATTAGAGATACCATTACAATATTTATATTCTGTAACCTCTAAATAATCTTCTATATCAATTTTTTTACCTTTTTGAACATCTTCTTCAAATTGTTTTATTTTTTCTTCTGTTAAAACCTTTTTCTTATGTTGTTGATATTCATAATATCCTGTTGCTTGAGAAATATATAAAGTTATAAAAATAATAAATAAAGAAGTCATAACAAATCTAAATAAATATCCCTCTTTAATCATAATTATTCACATACTTAGAAAAAACCAAAGAAAAGGCTTCAACTGTATTTAATACTTCTTCAATATTATTATCAACTCCCCCTATTTCTATTAAAAGAGCTTGAGGAGAAATATCTTGATTATAAATACCATCAACACCTTTTCCTTGTTTCTTTAATATTCCTCTACTTAAACCAGGATAATGCTTATTTAATAAAGAATTAATCGCTTCCGCCATCTTTAAATTCTCTTTATATTGAGGATTTTCTAAGCCAATTAATAATAATATTTTGGCATAAGATTTTCCATTAATAGAAATTGTACTCGCATTTCTTTTAATCGAATCACGATGAATATCTAAATAAAATTCTAAACTACTATACTTATTTTTAGCATCTAACATAAAGATCCGAGAAGCTTTATACGATGAAGCATGATTCCAATTATTAAGCCGCATAAATTCAATTAAATTCGCTTCTTCCACAATTGTTTTAATCCCCAGATTATTTAACTTTTCTTTTAACATATAAGAAGCCATCATCACATTGGGAGTAATATTATATATTTCTAAATATTTAGGATGATAATTTTCTAACTGATGAGAATTATAAATATAAACTAAAGGGTTATTAATGTTAATTGGATTAGGATCTTTAATATACTCTGTTACTTTTTCTAGTTCATAAGGATTATATTCATCATGATGAGTTTCAGTATTAAGGGCTAATAAATCTTGATCAAATAAATTAATCCCTAATAAACTAACTGGTTTATTAATATCAATTTTATAAAGATTAGATATTATTTCATTTACTAAACTTTTGGGACGATAACCTGTTAAAACATGATGATTACCTTCTGTTATTAATAATTGTAAAAAAGCTTCATTAGTCATTTTTATATTATTAGAAATTAAATAAGAATAAGTATAATCATAAGATAAATAAACTATTAAAATTAAAAAAACATATTTAATCTTCTTAAAAGAAAAATAATTTTTTGGCTTTTTAAATCTTTTTTTCATAAATCCTCCCTAATATAATTTATGATTATTATATAAGGGTATGAATGATTAAATTGTCGAGTAAATACTTTATCTTTAGGTTTTTTGATGTAATGTTTCGTTTAAACCACAAGCAATAACTTGACTTAATTTTTCCAATAAAAAATCTATTTCTTTTGGTGTCACCATCATATTATAACCAATCGGATTTAAAACTTCATAAACTAATTGTTTTATTTCATTTTCTGATAAAGTCCCAATCAATCCCATTAAATTCTTTTTTTCTTGATTAGATAATTCTTTTTCTTTCTTTAAGTAATCTAATTTCCAAAAAGGAATTAGTTTATTAGAAGGATCATCTAAATTTTCTTTATTATAAGCAAACTTTTTCATCATATAATTAATAGTATCACTGACAATAGTAACAGCATCAACTACTGTTGGTATCCCAATTGCAATAACCGGTATCTTTAAAATTTCAAAACTTATTTCTTTTCTAGCATTACCAACGCCACTTCCTGGATGAATTCCTGTATCCGTCATTTGAATAGTTTTATTAATTCTAGAAATGGAATTAGAAGCTAAAGCATCAACGACAATCAAAAAATCTGGCCTTATCTTTTGAATAATACCTAAAATCATCTCACTAGTTTCAATTCCTGTTTGACCCATAACTCCAGGAGAAAAAGCACTGACATTTCTATATCCTGTTTCCACTTCTCCAAGAGAAAATAAATGTTTAGTAACAAGTAACCGTTCTATAACTAAAGGACCTAAAGAATCAGGAGTAGATTTATTATTCCCTAAACCAATAATTAAACAAGTATCTTTATCTTTAATTTTTAAATATTTTAACATCTTCTTTAATTCTTTAATAAATACTTTCCTTAAAACATCTTTATTTTCTGAATCAGTAACATCCTCAAATTCAATAGTAATATATTTACCTTCTTTTTTATTGATTAAAGAAACTCCCTCTTTTAAAACATCTACTCTAGTAATCTTCATATCATTTATTTCTTCAACTTGAGAAATAATTCCTTTTTTAGGTATTTTACTTTCTATTTCTTCTAAAACCATATCAGTTCTTATTTCATATTGACTTAAATCTATTTCTTTAGACATTTAATCACCCTTCTTATTTTAAACATATTAAGAAAAAATATTGCTTTTTAAAGAGACTTTTGTTAAAATTGATATATCACGATGGAGGTGAAAAGATGCCTAATATTAAAAGTGCTAAAAAGCGAGTTAAAGTTGCAGAACGTAAAAGAGAAGAAAATTCTAAAGTTAAAAAAACAATGAAGACTGCTATTAAAAAAGCTTTAACTAATAATAATGATCAATCTTTAAATGAAGCTTATAAAAAAATAGATAAAGCTGTTAAAAAGGGAGTTATTAAAAAGAATACGGCCGCGAAAAAGAAATCTAAACTTACAACAAAAATTAATCAAACTAAACAAAGTAATAAATAAATTACTTTGTTTTAAAAAATTCTCCTATTTTAGACAAATTTATATGAGAGACTAAATTGGTGATAAAATGTTTAAAAAATTAATTGCTTTATTTATTATTATAGTTGGATGTTTTTTTATTTATACTAATGATTTATTTAGTATCGATAATTATCATAAAAATATAACAATACCTGAAGATAATCAATATAAATTAGATCTTCAGTTTTTATATGTTCAAAATACTAATGATTTTATTCCTACTAATAAAAAAGAATTATTAAATATTTATTATACAATTATTAATTCTGGTTGGGATAGTTTTACTTTTTATTGTAGTAAAGAATATAAAGATTGTATTAAAGATGTAAAAGATATCTCAATTGATGATTATCAATTATCTCATTTAAATAGTTTTGTACATCCCTATAATAGTTATGAAACTTTATATACTACTTATTATCCTTCTGGAAAAGTAAATATTGAAGTAAGTAGATATTATAATGAAGAAAAGATTATAAAAATAAATAAAGAAATTGATAACTTATTTATGAAACTTGTTGATCCGAAAAAAGATATCTCTTTAAATATTGAAAAAATACATGACTATTTAATTTTAAATACTGAATATGATATTTTAAAAATAAAAGATATTAATGATAAAACTTATCAATCTCATAATGCTTATGGAACTTTATTTGAAGGATATGCCGTTTGTAGTGGTTATACTGATACGATGAGTTTATTTTTATATAAATTAAATATTCCTAATATAAAAATAGCCACAGAAAATCATGTCTGGAATTTAATTTATTTAAATAATAAATGGCTTCATTTAGATTTAACTTGGGATAATCCTTTAGATAAAGTAAAAATTCTTCAACATAGCTATTTTCTGATTGATACTTTAACTTTAAATGAAAGAGAAACCTTAGATCATAAATTTGATTTAACTATTTATAAAGAAGCTAAATAGACGTTTAAAAGCGTCTTTTTTAATTTACTACTTCTCCATATAAACTCCAAGTTCTAACTTTTGTTACTTTAACTTTAACTATTTGACCAATTAAAGAAGAAGAACCCTTAACATTAATTACTTTAAAAGTATCGGTATAACCTGTTAATAATTCTTTATTATTACTATAACCTTCAATTAAAACAGAAACTATTTTATTTTGTAATTTTAAATTAGATTCTTTTGTATATTGATTTGTTAATTGATGAAGTTTATAAAAACGTTCCTTTTTAACAGTTAAAGATACTTTATCTTCCATATTAAAAGCTGGTGTTCCTTCTCTTGGTGAATAAATAAAAATAAAAGCCCCATCAAATTGACATTCTTTAACTAAAGATAATGTTTCTTCAAAATCCTTTTCATCTTCATAAGGAAAACCAACTATAATATCAGTCGTAATTGCTACTTTAGTAATCTTATCTTTTATTTTTTTGTATAAAGTAAGATACTCTTCTTTACTATATCTTCTTCCCATTAATTTTAATATTTTATTACTACCTGATTGAACAGGTAAATGAATATGAGGCATTATATTATCATATTTTTCTATAACATCAATCATTTCTTCAGTAAAATCCCAAGGATGACTAGTTAAAAAACGAAGACGTTTAATACCTGTTTTAGCAAGATCTTCTAATAAATTTTCTAAACGATATTTTTTATCTAAAAAATCCTTACCATAAGCATTAACATTCTGTCCTAATAAAGTTATCTCTAAATAACCTTTTTTTAACAATCCTTTTACTTCTTTAAAAATATCTTCTGGTTGACGACTTCTTTCTTTTCCCCTAGTATAAGGAACTATACAATAAGTACAAAACTTATCGCAACCATAAGTAATATTAACAAAAGCTTTATAAGGATGCTCCCTTTTAAGAGGAATGTTTTCATAAATATTCCCTTCATTACTTAAAACATTAACAATCATTTTCTTTTTTTCTTGATATTCTTTTAAAATTGACGGTAATAAATGAATATTATGAGTTCCAAAAACAAAATCAAGATGTTTAATTTCTTTAATAATTTTATTAATAACCACTTCTTCTTGAGCCATACAACCACATAGCCCAAGTAATAAATTAGGTTTTTTCTTTTTATAATGTTTATAAAGACCTAATAAACCAAAAACTTTATTATGAACATTTTCTCTAACTGCACAAGTATTTAAAATTATTAAATCAGCCTCTTGATCATTTAAAGTTTTAATATATCCTAAATCTTCTAAGATTGCCGAAATAGATTCACTATCTCTTAAATTCATTTGACAACCATAAGTTCTTAAATAATACTTTAAACCCCGACCACAATTTTTTATTTCCTTAGGAATAAAATAAGCATCAGTTATAATTTTTGTCTTCTCTTTAGTTCTTCTTCTAGCTTCCATCATATTCGGTTTTTTCATAAAACCAACTCCAAACTGAAAATATTATATCATAATTTTAAGAAGGATAAAAAAACAAGTTTTACCAAAATTGAAATATATTAAAGAATAAGATATAATGAAAAAGAAAATAGAAGGAGGAAAAATGAAACTATTTAAACAAATACTAATTATAACTTTTATTATCTTTTTTACAGGATGCGCAAGAGTTTCCATGGAAATAGAAATTGATAAAAATGATCAAGGATCTGTTACTTTATCTATCGCTTTTGCTGAACAATTATTTGAAGAAAAAGAAGAGGATGATTTTTCAATAAATCCTGAAGAAACTTTTAAAAGTTTGGAAAAACAATGGCAGGAAAAGGAAGCGAAAATCGTAGATTACAATTTTACTGAAGAAGAAGTCAATTATTATGGAAAAAAGGTTACTATTAATTTTAAATCATTAGAAGAATTAAATACAATCTTAGAAAATATAGCTAAAAACTCTGATTTAAAAGAAGAAAATATTACAGAAGAAGTTCTTAGTTTTAAAAGAGAAAATGATAATGTTTTTATTTCTTTAAAACCTGAAGAAGTAAATGAAGAAGAACTTAATATGATGGCTGGTATTCTTAAATATAATATAAAAATTAAAATTGATGGAAAAATTATTTCTCATAATGCTCCCTTAATTGATAATGATAATACTTTGACTTGGTCTTTAATACCAACCTTAAAAGAAGGAATTAATGTAAACTATACAACTTCTAAAAAAACTACTCCCCCAAAAGAAATAGAGAAAAAAGAAAATAATCCTTTTAAATATTATATAATAGGTTTTATAATAATCCTTTTCTTAATTGGAATCATAACAGAAAAGTTTTCTAAAAGAAATTAAAAAAGTGGAGATAAAATTCTCTACTTTTTTTATTAGTTTTCTATTTTCTTAGGTTTAGGATATTCATCATCTTCAAAGTTTTAATTTTCTTTAATTAACTTTTCTATAATCTTTCTTAATTTATTATTCGCTTCTTGTAATGATTCTTCTTTACCTACCTTAAAAGGCTCTCCAAATCTTAATGTTAAATTATTATCTTTTCCCCTTTTATATTCCCCTGTTATTCCAAAAGGAACAATTAGAGCCCCTGTTTTTTGAGCCATAGAAACTGTTCCTAATTTAAAAGGTAACAATAAAGAATTAGTTTTATTTCTCGTTCCCTCAGGAAAAATGCCAATAGCTCCTCCTTTATTTAAAATATCAAGGGCTTGATTAATAGCATTAGTATCTTTTATTTTTCGATTAACAGAAATACAACCAACAAATTTAAAAAACCACGCAAACTTAGAATCAAAATATTCCTTTTTAGCTAAATAATGAACAGCTCTCTTTGTGCATACTAAAGGAAGACATTGATCTAAAATATGAATATGATTACCTGCTAAAATAATTGGTCCCTTTTTAGGAATAACATCTTTATTAAAAAATCTAGGACGATAATATAATAAAAATATTGGTTTTAAAAATAGTCTAGCAATTTTATAACCTATTTCTCCCCTACGACTATTCTTCATCTTCTTCATCATCTTCATCATTTTCTAATATTCTATAATCAACTTTTCCAATTAAAGTAGTAGGAAATTCTTCTTTAAAAATATATTTATAAGGAATAGAAAATTTAGGTAAATTTTTTTGACATATTTCTTTTATTTCCTTTTTAATTTTTCGGCTAGACTTAACATTTTCTTTTAAAACTATAAAAGCTTTAGGAACCTGTATTTTATATTTATGAGGCACTCCAACAACACAAGATTTTAAAACAAGAGGATGACTATTAATAATATTTTCTACATGTAAAGGATAAACATTATAACCACTAGAAACAATTATTCTTTTATATCTTTGTTTATAAGTTACTATTCCATCTTCACTCATCGAACCAACATCTCCGGTATGTAACCAAGTATATCCATCCTTATGTTTCCTTAAAACCATATTAGTTTCCTCAGGATTATTTAAATACCCTTTCATTACTGTGGGACCTGTTATACAAATCTCACCATCATTATTATATGGAACCTCTGTTTCAGAACCCTCTTCCACAATTTTATAATAATTTCCTAATAAAGGAATCCCAATTGAGCAAGGTGCTCCTAGATCTTTTCTTGCAAAAGATGTAGCGGCAACTGCTTCTGAAAGACCATATCCTTGTTCAATTACAGCTAAAGAATGATGTTCCTTTAAAAAAGCATTAAAGCGATCTTTTAAAGATTCAGATAAACTATCACCACCACTAATAACATATTTTATAAAAGATAAATTCATCTTTTTAAAACCTTTATTATTTAAAAGGGCTTCAAATAAAGTTGGAACACCTATAATATAATTAGGCTTATAAGTTTTAATCAAATTATCACTCTTTTTCGCTTCAAATTTCGGCACTAAAATAGTTTGACCAACCAAACAATAAATACAATGAATAGAAACCCCTAATCCAAAACCATGAAAAATAGGCATAATAGTTAAAACTTTATCTCCCTTTTCAAAATGGCCAAATAAATGTTTTGCTTGAACAGCTAAAGCATTAAAATTCCCATTAGTTAAAAGAATTCCCTTAGGGATTCCTGTAGTTCCTCCACTATAAAGTATAATCGCATCCCTTTTTTCAACATGATCTTTAATTATCTTTTCATCTTTTAATTTTTCGCCTGGATTACTAACCAAAAAGTTTTTAAAACGCAGATAAGGCTTTTTTAATTTCTTAACATTAAATAATTTTTTATTAAGTAATTTATATCCTAATTTTAAGAAAATGTTAAAAGAATCATCAGCATCAACTAAAATAACATATTTTAACTTAGTATCTTTAATAATAGTTTTAATTTTTTTCTTATTTAAATCTAGTGTTACAATAATCTTACTATTAGTATCATTAACATAACTTTTTATTTCCCCTTCCCCTGATAAAGGATGAACCATATTCGCAATTGCTCCTATTTTATTTAAAGCATAAACACAAATAATCCCTTCAGGAAAATTAGGAAGACAAATAGTTACAACATCACCAAAATTAACTCCATATCTTTTAAATGCTTCTGCTGTTTTGTCTATTTGAACTAAAAACTTTTTATAAGTAACTATAGTCCCAAAATAGTTATAAGCTAAAGCAGTGGGATTTTCTAAAGCTACCTCCTTAAACATCTCATAAATACTCATCTTTGGAACTTCTATTTCATTCCTTTTTTCTTCTTGAAATTTCATCCATGGACTTTTAATCTTTTTCATTTTACTTCTCCTTTACAAACTTTAATTCTTTTTTAAAAGTTTCCATTAACTTTTCATTTTCTTTAGTTAAATTTGAAGAAATTATTTTAATTGGTTTTAAAAATTTTATTTCTAATTTATTACCAAAAGGTTTATATTTACCATTTATTATTATAGGAATAATTAAAGTTTTTGTTAACTGAGCAATTTTAACAGCCCCTATTTTAAAAGGCATTATTAAATCATCTGTTTTATTAATTGTGCTTTCAGGAAAAATTCCCAAAACACCACCTTTTTCAATAATGGAAATACTAGCTGGTATAACACTTTTATCCTTAATTGTTCGATTAACTGGAATAACACCAATTGAAGAAAAAAAATATTTACCAATTCCTTTAAATAAAGTATGTTTACCTAAGAAATGAACATTTCTATTAGTACTACTCATTAACAAGACTGGATCTAAGAAATTAGTATGATTACCAACAAATATAAGAGCTCCTTCTTTATTTATATTTTCTCTTCCGATTATTTTAGGACGGTAAATTATTTTCATTAAAAATGTTGCTAAAGGTCTTAATATTTTATACATTAACACTTAAAACCCCACCTACCTTGATAATTATTTTTCTTCTAAACATTACCATAAATCTTTAAATAAATCAAATTTACTTTTTACCCTAAACTATGTAATTTTTGAACGAAATTATATAGATTTTCTTTTTGATATTTTAAACCTAAAACCTTTTTAGAGAAAGTAATATCAAATATCCTTTTATTAATTAATAATTTCACACGATGAAATACAGAAGTTTTTTTTAATTTTTTAATTGTAATCTTAGAAAAAGATAAAACCTCCTTTTTTATTACCTTAGTCATTAAAATATTAAAAATATACATATTTAAATTTTCTTCATCGAAAGTTATAATACAAAATTTATTTTTAAAAGATATTAAGATCCCCAAACAAAAACCTACCGCAAAAGCTATTTGAAAAGAAACATCAAAATAAGAAAAAAATATAAATAATATTAAAAACATAAATATCCATATTAAAAAATTAGAGACCTTCCTATGTTGATTTTTAAGAATTCCATAAATATAATTCTTATTAGAAAAACCTTCCTCAAAGTTTTTAAGCTTTTTAATAATCTTTTCATCATTTAATATTAACATCTAATTTTCCCTCCTCTTTAAATTATAACACGAATCCTTTTTAGATAATAAAAAAAGAGTTAAAACTCTATATTATTCGGATAAGATATTAACTAATTCATCCTCACTTAACTTATTAATAAATGTCTCTCCTGATTTTATTAAGGAATTAGCTACTTCTCTTTTCCGATCTTTTAATTCATTAATTTTCTCTTCTATTGTATTTTTAGTAATTAATTTATAAACTTCTACTTTGTTTTCTTGCCCAATTCGATATGCTCGATCAGTTGCCTGATCTTCAACAGCAGGATTCCACCAAGGATCAAAATGAATAACCGTATCAGCCCCTACTAAATTTAATCCTGTTCCTCCAGCCTTTAAAGAAATTAAAAAGATTTCCTTTTCTCCCATATTAAAACGATTAACCATTTCCATTCTTTCTAAGGCTTTAACCTTTCCATCAATTCGAAAATAACTATTTTTTTCTAAAACCCCTTCAATAATATCAAGCATGGAAGTAAATTGGGAAAATAATAATATCCTATTTCCATTAGCAATCTTTTCTTCAATAAGTTTTATTAAATGTTTTAATTTAGCACTATTACCCTGGTAATTTTCAATAAATAAATTAGGATGACAACAAATTTGTCTTAACCTTGTTAAAATAGATAAAATTTTAATTTGACTTTTATTAAAACCATTAATATTTAATTCTTCAGAAATCTCCTTTTTAGCTTGTAAAAAGTGAGCTAAATAAACCTTTTCTTGCTCTTCTTCTAAAGAAATATAAACATTTCTTTCTTGCTTTTCTGGAAGTTCTAAAATAACTTCCTTTTTTTCTCTCCTTAATATAAAAGGTTTAACCTTATTAAACAATTTATTTAAAACCTCTTCATTTTGAAAATTGATAATGGGCTTTTCATAATTTTTACGAAAATGATTATAAGTCTTTAAATAACCTGGCATAATAAAATCAAAAATACTCCATAATTCACTGATAGAATTTTCAATTGGCGTTCCCGTCATCGCGAATTTTGTTTCTGCTTTTATTTGTTTACAAGCATTAGCTGAAGAACTAAAGAGATTTTTAATATATTGGGCTTCATCTAAAAAACAAAAATCAAACCTGTAATCTTGATATTTCTCTATATCCCTTCTAATCAAGGCATATGAAGTAACAATAACATCATAATTATCAAGATTAGTAAAATGTTCTTCCCTTATCAATTTACTTTCAGCTAAAATAATATATTTTAAATCAGGAGCAAACTTTTTTAATTCAGCTTCCCAATTATAGATAACTGATGAAGGAGCTACTACTAAGGATTTAGTTTTTCCTTGTTCTTCTTTTAAATCTTGAATTAAAGTAATAACTTGCAGGGTTTTCCCAAGACCCATATCATCAGCTAAAATACCTCCAAAACCAAAATATTTTAAAGTTTTTAGCCACTTATAACCTTTAATTTGATAATCTCTTAAAGTAGCATTTATATTAGTTGGTAACTTAAAATTTAACTTATTAAAATTTTTTACATTATCAACTAAATATTGAAATTCTAGATCATAATTTATCTTTTCTTCATCTAGATTAGTAAAAATATTATCTAAATATAAAGATTCGTATTTATTAAATAAATATTTATTAGAATTTAAAACATTTTCTGAAACTTCTAATTTATCTACGATATTACTCCATTCTAAAGCTTCTTTATTATCAATTTTAATAATATTTCCATTCTTTAATTGATAATACTTTTTATTTTCTTTAATATTTTTTAAAATATTACTTAATTCAGAAATATCAAGATCATCATAATTAAAATTAACCGCTAACAAATCATTTTCAAAAGCGACACTTGTTGAATAATTAAAAGATCTTTTTTGAAGCATATTTTTAAAACTAGCACTATAATAAATTAAAACTCCTTCTTTTTGAAGAAGAGGAATAACTTCTTCAGTAAATCTAAAAATTGCTTCCATATTACTAAGATAATATTTATTGTTTTTTAAAATTGGATTCACCTGAAAAATAATATTCTTTATCTTACCTTCTGTTTTAATATCTTTTACAACAAACTTTTTAGAATCATTATTAGAATAAATAAACTCCAAATTTAAAACTGCACTTTTACCCTCTTTATCGATATATAATTTAGTTTGTAATTCTGAAAAAGAAATATCTTGAAAAATCGGTTTATTTAAATCGATTAACTTTTCTTCATTAAAAATTAAATATGGTAACATTTTTTCAATTAATAATTCTTTATATTTTAAAGGAATAAAAATTTTTCCTTTTTCTATATTTAAATGAAGTAATGGTAAAATTAAATTACAAAAATTATTATCAGGTAAATAAAGATTATCATCATAAAAAAGAAAACCAGATTGATGATTATATCCTCTAAGTAAACTCATATCACTAATTTTTAATTGTATTTTTTCTTCTTCTTCAATTAATTCTATTTTTATATTAGGGTTACCAATAATTATTTTAGAAGTTCCTAAATTGTATTTAACAGGCAATTCTTTAGTTAATAAATATATTTCTTTTAATTTAGTAAAAGGAATAAATAAAAATCTTTTTTGAGAACTACCTGAATTTTTATCTTGATAATGTAAAAATTCAAACATTAAATCAAAAACTTTTTTATCTTCAAGATTAAATTCATAATCTTTTTCTTTATAATCTAATTCTTTAGTTAAATTACAATTTTCATTTATACCTTTATAAGTTAATAAAAAATCTGATAAATTTTTAACTACATATAATTTATCTATTCCCATACGTAGACCAATATAAACACCTTCAAAATTATCTTTATCATTAATTTTAAATTCATATTCTACTTTTAATTTGAGCGATTGTCCATCTTTAACAAAAGCTTCTTCATAATTATTTATTATATTAAATAAATCTTCTTCTTTGACCTTTTTTAAAATAAAACCTTGATTTAAATATTCAAGTGTATATATAAGAACAGCAATAGCATGCTTACATAAATAAAAAGAAGAATAATTTTTAGAATTATCAGGACAACTGCAATAATTTATAATCTCTTGATCATTTATCCTTAAAGGAACAAGATAATTATTTTCATAATTCCCTATGACATTAGCATAAACAATAAGTTCATCGTCTTGATGATCAAATTCAACTTTATCTACTTTTTCTTCCTTAAAAATATCTATACCTTTATAATAATTTTGATGATTATAAATAGTATTTTCTATCATCTTTATCCATTTTTCTTTCATGACAACAACTCCTAAAATTATTGTTATTCTATCAAATAAAAAATTAATAGTAAAGTTTAAAATACCAAATAAAAAAATGCCCTCTTAATGAGCATTTTTAAAATTTTAAAGAAATCTCCGACGGCCATATCCAGGACCTTTACCATATCCTTTTTGGAATTGATAATTACCACCTTCAATAAGTATAATATCACCATGAACCAAAGATTGGGCTATTTTCTGCCTTGCTTTAGAATAAATACCTTGAACAGTAGTTCTCGCTACATTCATTTGCTTAGCACACTCTTCTTGCGTAAGATTTTCTAAATCAATTAACCTTATTGTTTCATATTCATCAATTGTCATATTAATAAAGATTCTTCTTTCAGGTTTATTTGGTCCTAAAGGACCATATTTATTGTTTTTCGGCAAACTATAAACATGTCTTACTTTTCTAGTCCCATGCATATTTTCACCTCAATTCTTTAATCATCTTCTAATTCTTTTTCGATATCTTTTAATCTATTTTTAAGACTTTCCTTTTCTTCTTCAAGTAATTCCTTGTCAGTTTTATCAAAAACTCTTCTACCAAAACCTTTTCTTTGATTAAAAGCACCACAAGGTCCTAAACCCCTTCCAGTTAATGGACCATTACCATATGGACCAGTTCCATCTCTTCTTGGCATATTTTCACCTCCTTTTTAATGACATATGTCACTATAAGAATATCAAAGGTAATGACATATGTCAATAGTTTATTTAAAAATATTCAAATATTATTAAAAATAGCAACCAAAGTTTATATATAGTATGCCATTACAATTACTTAAATGAAAAGGCAAAAGGAATTAAAAAAATACATAAGTGCTAATATAGGTATCTTTAAATATTAAACTAACCACCATTCATCATCTTCTTCTAAATTATCAAACCTTTCAAGAGCATCTAACCAATCTGACATCTTTTCTTTTATTTCATCACATAAAAATTTATAGTCTTTTTCTTTTATTTTCCCATTCTCAAGCATAAATAAATAAAACTTTTTTATACTAGTAGCATTCGATTTAATACTTGATTTACTTGACCACATAGCTTTGCTAATAAACCAATCTCCAAGGAATCCATCTATACTAGAATATCCAATATCAGCTGATTGAAATTCATAATAACATAAAAATTCATTAATATAAAAATCTACATTATCAATATGATTATTAATTGTTTTAGAAGATAAATTTTGTTTTTTTAACCAATTACCAAATTTCTTTAAATAGATCTCATTTTCTTTTTTAATATTTTTAATTTCTTTTTCTAAAGTTTCTAGATTACTCATTTTAATTTCCTCCATTATACTCTTTAATTATTTCGACCCCACTACTAGTTCCAATTCTTTTTGCTCCTGCTTTTATCATTTCTTCAAACTTCCTTAAATCACGAATTCCTCCTGCTGCTTTTATTTTTACAGTATCACCAACAATATCTTTCATTAATTTTATATCAACTAATTCTGCACCTTTAGTACCAAATCCAGTTGATGTTTTAACATAGTCTGGTTTTACTTCCTTTATTATTTCTAATACTTTTATTTTTTCTAGTTTAGTTAAATAACAAGTCTCTATAATAACTTTAGAAACTATTTTATGTTCCTGACAAAGTTTTACAATCATTTCCATTTCTTCTTTTAAATAACTATAATTTTTATTTTTTAGTTCACTAATATTTAAAACATAATCAATTTCATCCACTCCATTTTTTATAGCATCTTTTACTTCAAAAACTTTTACCTTAATTGTATTTTGACCCAAGGGAAAACCTATAACTGTTCCTATTTTTACAGATGAATCTTTTAATATCTTTTTACATCTTAAAATCTGACTAGGATTAACCATAACAGATTTAAAATTATATTTTATAGCTTCTAAACATAATTTTTCAATATCCTTTTCTAAAGCATTAGCTTTTAATAAAGTATGATCTATATATTTATTTATCATAATCACTCCCTAATTCTTATTATACAATTAGTTATAAGTTTTACAAAGTTTTTCTTTCATTATCTTTGACACCTACTAACATTAAGGACTATTCCCATCCCTATTAAAGTAATTAATAAGCTAGATCCACCATAACTAATAAAAGGTAGTATTCCCCCCATCATAAAGCTAATACTACCCTTTTATAATCAAAAAAAGACCTCTAAATTTTAAATCAATAATACACAAGGCTATTACCAGTCTATTTCTTTAATTTGTATTTTAAATATATTAAACCAATTTTAATTATAAAATAATCATATTTTATGTTTTAAAACTTATCCTTAAAATTGGAATCCAACTATTCTATTATTCTATCCCCAATGCCTTGTAAACAGCATCTTCTGGATCATTATAAAATATAATTTGAAACTTGGTATACAATTCAGCAGGTACCGAAGTTAATACTGAACTTGATGAAGCTGGTAATAATATCTTTTTAGCACCAGCATCCAAACACGCTTGCATAATATTCGCTAAATCTTCAACTTTAGTTATAGTACCACCAATACTCATGTTTCCAAGAACAACCAAACCACTTTGGACTGATTTTTTAAGTGAAGCACTGCAAAGTGCAACAAAAGTTACTAATGTAATATCTTTAGTATTACCAAGTCCTTGCAAATCTTGTAAATGCATTAAATAATCTATTGTCGTAATATTTATTGATTGACTAATGCTTTTTTTATTTGATCTAAAATAATTAAAAGCAGTAATTACATTTTCTTTAGTAACTTTATTAGGACCTATTCCTGTTTGAGTAAACTTACCACTTCCATTAGTTGTCTCTATTTCTATTTTATAAACTCCGATTAACCTATTACTTCCTCTACTAACAATATAGATATGACCCGGCTTTAAAGACCCTTCTTTAATTAATTTACCACCACCAGATTCAGGAACAGATACATATTTTTCTTCTAAAGTTTCATTATCAATATATGAAAAATGAATATCATAAAACTCCATACCCCCTATTTTTTTAAGTTGTTCTTTTACCCTTCTTCTACCAATTAGAGCATAGATCAAAATTTCCTCTATATCCTCTTTGACAAAAACACCATGAGGATATAACAATTTAATTAAACCTGAAACTGTTTTTCGAACAGCTATAACATCCCTTTGATTTAAATTATTTCCTAGTTTAAAATACTTATCAATGGCATCAGAAAATGTTCTTTTTCGCATTTCTCTAAAATACTCCGCCAAATAATCAGTTATAAAACCATATTCATTTGTTAATAATTCTGGACGCATTTTAGGTATTTCCCAGCCTGGAAGATAAAAATGCATACGATCAAAGAAAGCTGAATCATTCGCCATTTCTTTTGGAAATGGTTCAAACAAATGAGAAGTTTTTAAAATTACTTCAATGCTTTGATTAATATTACCAACAAAAACCATCGAAGCATCAGCGTTTTTTTCTTCCTTTCCTCTAGAAAATGAACCAGAGGCCATATAATCTTTCATTATTTGAATACCATCTTTATCTTTAAAAGTAATACCAGCAACTTCATCAAAAGTAACACAATCCCATAAACCTACTAATCCAATTGTGCGATAACTCATATTATAAAACAAATTAGCAACAGTAGTTTGTCCACCAGAAACTAAAATACTATTAGGAGAAATCTCTTTATATATGTGTGATTTACCAGTTCCTCTTGGACCTAGTTCACATAAATTATAATTATTTTCAACTAATGGAACTGCTCTTTCAATAATATGCCATTTCACTTCATTTTCTAATCTCGTTGGTTCAAGACCCATTGATCTTACTAAAACATCAATCCATTCTTCTTTATTAAAATAGTTACGTCCTTCAAAAAAACTTTTCATATCCATATTAGGCATTTGAATTGGAGTAATACTATCAATATAAAACGGGCTGTTTTTAGAATTTTCAAGATCATAAAAATAACTAACCTTAACAATTGACCAAATACCACCAGCTAATAGTTTTTCATAACTTTTAACATCATCAGCATTAATATTAGCATCTTTTATTCCTAAATTAGAAAATTCAGCCTCATACTTATCCTTTTTCTCGTTAAGTTTAACCGTTATTTTATCTATAACAGTATAATTTTTTAATTCTTTAATTTTTGATTTTATTTTTTCATTTTCATCTGATCTAACAAAATTCTCCGCTAAAATATCCTTAACAGTTTTGACACCGTCTTCAATTGCTTTCTCATCATCAGTCGCACAGTACATTCCAAGTAAATATTCTAAAACATAAACTGGAACATTAGCCCCTTCTTTTATTTTTTTTGTTAAATCTTTTCTAACAACTTTACCAGAAAAAACTTGATTTAATTTTTGATTTAATTCAGCCACTTTCTCACCCCCTTAAAATCCAAAATTATCAATGATAGCAATATCAATATAAAATTGTTTACGTGATACTTCGATTCCTGTCTCTTCATCTATAATAACTAAATAATAATCTCGTTCCTTACTGTAATCCATATTTTTAAAGACAAACTTTTCTTTAAAAAACCTATCTTTAACATCTGTATTTTCATAATTAGCAATAATAGTACATTCATTAGAAATAACTACCCCCTTATCATCTTCAAAATGAAGCAAATATCTTGCTCTAATATTGTTTTCATCAACATCAGAATCTTGAATAAAATTTAAATAAGTAATAGCATTAGTTATTCTAGTAGTTAAACCACTATAAGTAATAGTAACTTTTTTACTTTCTTCAGTATTCCTTGATGATTTAAAATCAATAACAGGTATAATTACTTCTTGTGGTAATATTCCACCATGAATATAGTTAAAACCACTACCCTGTCTTTCAAAAATTGTATGACCCTTAGGAATATTTACATATCCACTATCTTTACCAAAAAGATAATCTAAGTTAATTGATAAAATTCCTTCTTCTTTTAATTTAGATTTAGAATATGAATATCTTGTTTTTTGTCTAAGTGCCTCTTTATCTTTTGTAGTTTTTTCATAACTTTCAACTTTACCCCTTTTATAAAAAAACCCATGATCAGCAGTAATAAAAGCACTTATACCACTAAAAGTAATATGTAAATCTCTAATTAATAATCCCAATTCTTTAACTGCTTCAAAACATGCTTTAAAGACATCATTTTCATTATGTTCCCCAGTATTATCAATCCGATCATGATATATATAAACAATCTTCTGCCCCGTAAACAATCTTTTCCACTCTGTTTTAGTCATATTATATAAATCATCATACTTAATTGCAAGCGAATTAGGATGTCCAAGTTGCAAAATCTTTTCTCGATCTTTTAGTGATGAAGATATTAAATCATCAACTAAAATTTCATCACTGTTATCAACTATACTTAATTTTTTATTAGGAAGTAAAGCTGCCATACCTAATTTAGTATAAGTAGGCACAACTCCTAGCATATGATCAATAGAAACCTTCGAGCCAATTGTTACTAATTCATTAAATAACTGAACTGCACATTCATATCTAAAAGCATCAGATATTATTACAATATTTCTTTCTTTTTTATCAAAATTCGAGCGAAGATAATGATCATAAAAATTATTTTGAATAACTAATGTATCATTTTCATAACTAGGTAAATGCTCAATAATATTACTCCATTTTATAGAGAAATCCATCATAAAATCATTAATATACTTATTTTCCAATAGTTCTTTTAAAGGTAAATATATATCTTTGTTATTAATATTATCAAAATGATAATATGCTTTTCTATAATAATAATCTACTTTATAAATTTCATTAACATAATTCTTTATAAATAAATCAATATCCACGATTTTAATCATATTTCGAACTTGCTCTAAAGTATTATTAAAATTAATCATATTAATTAGAAAATGATATTCATTTTCAAATATATTAAACCAATACTTATTAAAACGAATTTTAATATATTTATCATAAAGAGTATTATCTAAAATATTAGTAGATAAAATATTTACAACATATTTTAAAATAGAATCATCAATATATTTAAAAGCATCATTTTCAAGATAATCATTAATATTCATTCTATTAATAACTTCTAAAATACCAAATTCCTTAAATACTATATCAGAAATAATCTCAAAGTATTTTTGCATTTCAATATCACGCATTAAATTATTAACAAAAACTGAAACATTAGGTACTTTTTTAAGTAAATACTTACCATATCTATTAATTTCATCTTTTTCTTTTATATTAGAAGCAAAGTAAGTAAACAATAAAGATTTAAAGAGATCTTCAATTTCTTCCACATCATTAATATTAGAACCAAAATAACTATTAAATAAATTTAAAATAAATTCCTTATTACCAAACTTAAACAAATCTTCATAGCACTCTTTATCAGAATAATATACTTTAATAATATTTTTAAGAATATCATCTGTATTAATTGATTTAATATTTAATAATATTGAAGTAATAATATAATCAACATTACTAAGATCTTTGTCCATCTCAAAGAGCTTAAATCTCTCTTCCCGCTTTTTATCTTTAAAAAAGTTATGATTTTTCTCTATTATACTTCTAAAATCATTAGATAATTTTAAATTTTTAAGTCTCATCGTTGTTGAATCAGGAATAAATATCATATCCTTGTTAGCCATCTCTAAATCTAATAAATCATTTTTAATTCCTGTTTCCCTCTCATAAGGAATATAAAGAACAATGTTTTTATTAGGTTCTACCATTTCAATATAATATCTAACCCAAAAACTATTGTTTTCATATTTAATTAATTTAGTATCCTCAGGGAAAACAATATCATCAACTAAATCTTTATATTCCCCTTTAGCATCATACCAAAATATAATCTTTCTCTTTCTTTTACGATCATTATTATAAGGATAATCACTAGTAATTGTTTCTGATAATAAAATTTTTATTTCTTCAAACATGCTTTTCCTCCTTTAATAAAGTTTAATATATTTTTAATTCATCCAATTTAACTTTTCATATTTTACTTAATATACTGTCTTCTTCTCCTTTTTGATTAACATAAACAAACTTAGCGTAATTCACCGTTACTCCATCATCTAAATCTATATCAATTCTTTGATGAGCAATATTAGCAATCTTTTCTTCATATTCATTTAACTCAGATAATTTAGCATTTAAATTTTGAACTTCTTTCTCTAGAGTTTTTTTATCTCTTAAATCCAAATCTTCATCAAGTTTAACTTCCAGTTCTTTTAAATTACTTTGATAAATATTTTGCATTCTATGAAGATAATCAACTCTTATTCTAGCAACTAAATCATTTGTATATCTATGCATATATATTAAACATTTAAAACCATTTTGTTTACCACTCTCAAATAACCAGTAAATAGGTTTTTTCTTATATGTTTTAACATGATCTTTATAAAAATCATTTATAAAATATCTTCTTATAGTATCTTCATCACTTTCAGTTCCTCTTTTACCTATAACTGAAGCAATAAAACTTAAATTTTCATAAACTGAATCTGATCCATAAATAACTTTTAAAAATGATTTAAACCTGGAAATAATATCATCTTTAAAATACTCTTCTTCAGTTAAAGGAATAATATTATCCAAATCTACACCAAACTTCTTATATCTATTTTTATCAAAAGTTCCACCAGCATATATTAATCCCTCTTCATCTAAGGAATATCTTCCAAACATACAACCAACAAAATAAGATAAGAATGATTTAATAACATCTTCCTTAAATAAAATATATCTATTACCTTTAATATCATCATATACTTCATCTTTAGAATCAAATATTTTAGTTATAGTTATATCTTTATCACTAACATCAGGAGTCAGTTCATCATTAAGATCATATATATCAATAAAGATCCTATTTAACTCTTCTTCATTTTCCTTTAACTTAAGAAATTGTTTATTAGCAAAGTCTTTCCATGATTCATAAGATGACTCTAAACTATTATTATTTTTATATTTAACTAAGGGATGAACCTCAAAATCCCAGCTAGTTTCAAATGAATCCCAGTCTGTTTTGGAGATGGAGATGTTAGAGGTTACTATGTTATTTACTTTGTTTTTATGTTCCGCGCAAACTATTAAAGGTAGTTGTGAAATATTAATGGCTTGAACATTTAAAGTTGGATTAATAATAAATAAAATAGTATTGCATAATTTTGTAGTCATAAAGGCCAAAATATAATAAAAGTTATCCTTCTTTTCAACGAAACATGGTGAACCAGCCACATCCCATAAAAAACCTTTAGGCAAATATATAGCAGAAAATTTTCCCGATGTAATAAATGGCCAAGAAATAGCCTCTTTAAAATATAAGTGTTGTAGTGTTGTTTTAGATCTATTAAATTGTTTTTTTTGGCTCCAATCAACTATATTTATATTATTTCCATACCAATTTTTTCTATAACCACTTTTACTATATGGAATCCATTTGTTTTTTTCTATATCAACCTTTTTAATTGTGTCCTTATATAAGTTTATATTTTTATAGATAACTTCGTACCACAATCTTAAATATTTATTGTTATTACCAATAGTCATACCTGTAATTACATTTGCCTTTTCTCCAATAGTTGGATTGCTAAAAATCTTATTATATTTCTCACTTACCCAATAAGCTATTGGCATTCCTGGTATTTTTTTAAAATTAGCTTGATTAGTTTCATAATAATATCCACAATCATGATTATTTATTGCTTCTAAAGTTTTTATTTTCTTTAAATTTGCATTAGAAAAATCAATTAATCTAATATAATTACCTTTTAAGTTTTTAATATTTTTATTTTTCATTATAAATGTTGTAGTTTGAACTACTTCCCCACTTATTTCTTTAAATGCTCTTGGTCCTAAATGAATCATATTTACAATTGTTTTATTTAGTAGTATACATTCTCTTAGTTTTTCAAAACTTGATAAAAACATCCAACTATGTTGATTTATCATTCCTAAATATCCTGATTCTTTTAATAAATCTATTTCCATAAATAGAGCAAACATATCCACTTTACTGTTATTATAATGTTTTGATATGTATTTTTTTAAATTATTGTTCATATTTCTACTACCCATATAAGGAGGATTAGTAACTACAACATCATATTTCTTGCTTAATAATATAGCTTGTTTTAATAAAGGTATAAATTCTAATTTATATAATTCACTAAATACATTATTAGTAATTTTTATTTTATCTATTACCAGTTGGTAGTCTTTTTTATCTACCTTTAATATTGAACCATACTCTTTAGCATCTTTAAATACATCTAGTACATAATCTATTATTTCATTTGTTTCATTTGATCTTATATCATATAAATAAACCTCATTTATATCATTTGATTCTTGAATACTAAATATATTTAATTTAATATTTTTATTAAATAAATCTTTATCATATTCCCTTGCTTTTAATAATAGTGAAAGAATTGATAATTGACCTGCCCGATCATCTATATCAAGACCATATATATTATTTTCTAGTATTAATTTAGGTATATCTTGTTTATTATATCCTCTTGATTCATATATTTGATAAAATATATCAAATGCATAAACTAAGATATGACCACTACCGCTACATGGATCTATAAATGTTATATCTTCTAACTTTAAATTTGGATTTTTTAATTTATCTAATTGTTTTTGAACTTCTTTTTCTTGTTTAGCACTTTCTATATAATATTTCCAATTGCTTTTTAAAGTATTGTTATTAGTATTTTCTACATAATACCTACCTAAAGAGTTTTCTACCATATATTTAACTATCCAATCAGGTGTAAATAGCTGTGTTGCATAAGGAACTTCATTTTTCTTATATGCTTTTCTAGCGCTTATTACTCTATCCTTTTCAACTTGATTATAATACTGATATAACCACCCTATTATTTCTACTGATTTAAAGTTACTTTCTGGTATTTTAGTTACTAATTTATTAATAAAACCTTCTTCTTTTAATAAATTGCCTGGTATTAATAGATCAATATAATCTGTATTATCACCAAAGACATTCGGTATTACTTTTTTTAATTTTTCACACACTAAAAGTAATATATATTCATATTTTTCATTATCCTCCAGTTTGGAGTAATATTCCATATCAATATTTAAATCTAATTCCCTATTACTTAAATTAGTAAATCTTAAAATATCAGGATTGGGAGTATTATCAATTGATGATAATACTCTTATTCCTAAATCTTCATTGTTTTTAGAAAGTGGTAAATAATTATTAATCTCCATATAACGAATGGCTACTAATCTATTAAACCAGGTATATGCTGCTCTTTCAATTACTTCTTTTAAAGAAAATTTATTTATATTATTAATCAAAAGTTCTCTATTATCATATGCCCTTTTAGTTAGTGCTAAAGAAAAATTATTATTAGATAGAACAACAAAATCTCCCCTTTGTTCTTTATTAAATTTTTCATTTAAATAAAGGGATTTTAATTTAATTTCTATCCTTTCCATTAAGGAAGACCTTGATTCCATTGCAAATTTCTTCAATATATTTTTATCCATCTTTAAATCCTTTCGTGCATAATACTTAATAAAATACATATAATTATAAAAGTAAGGAGAAATCCTTTTGGATCGTTTTCGCGGTCGATAGAGATTAAATTAATCTCTATTTTTTTTAGGAATTGTTTTTATATTTTTTTCAAAAATTATTTTATTTAAATTTTTTAATAATAAATAATCTTCTTTTTTACCTCTTGATTCTAAACTAACGAACATTTTTTATTATCTTTTAAAAACAATAACAATCTTTCAATAATAAATTGAAGAGCGGTTTCATATATGCCTTCATAGTCATGTTTTATTATATATTGTTCTAAATCAGTAAAATCTTCTTTACTTTTCTAATATCCCTTAAATGAAACATAACCTTTTTAAAACATTTTTATATTCTCTAATAATATTATTTTCATCTAAAAATACTACCCTTCTTTTACCTAATTATTAAATTATTGTTTTCCTCAAGTTCTTTTAAAAGTTTTTCTTTTAATTCATTAATATATTTTTCAACATCCTCTTTTGAATTTATTTCATATGATCTATTCATAAGCATCTCTGTTTTAATAGGTTTTCTTTTAATTATATCTTTTGGTTCTTTAAGATTATCTTTATTTATTTCTTTTTCTAGAGCATTAATGAAATTATCTTTTAATTGATTGATTCTTGTTTCTTGGGCAAATATATTTTTAAGTTCATTTGATGTTTCTAATGTTTTAATTGCATTTTTACAAGTTTGAATATATGTTTCTTTAAAATCATCTGATACATTTTCACGTTTAGTTTCAGTTTCTATGTACTCAATAGTTGCTTTTACCATGTCAATAATAGGTATAGATTTTTCTTCATACATATTGATTAATATATTATTTAACTTATCTTTTAAAGCAGGTAGTTGATTAATTTTATTGTATGGTGAATTATCTTCCATAATATTATTTAACTCTTCAATTGTTTCTTTTAATTCATCACTTTTATCAACAAAATCTTTATTATCATTATAAATATGTAATGCCTTTTTAACAGTATCAAATATTTCCTTTTGTGAACTACTAAAGAAACTAATTATTTCATTTATTTTTGACATTTGTTGTTCAAGCTTAGTTGCTTCATTTCTAATTTCTTGGTAAAAGTCAGTTAAATCTCTAATATTATTTAACCTTTCTAATAAAGTTAAGGTTTCAAGAACAACTTCTTCTCCTGGATAAGGATAATCTTCCATATAACTATAATGAATTTTAATTTCTTTTAACTTATTAATTTGAATATTTAAACCCTTTTCTTTAAAATCTTTGACCATACCATCTTCATCATCTCTTAAATTAATAATATCAAATGCTGTTCTAGCTACTGATTTTAAATTATTTATTAATTCTGGATTAACTTTTTCCCGAATTTTAATTATTGTTTGATCATAATAATTTCTTTTTAATATTTTATTTAAAGTTTCTTCTGATGTAACATTTTGCACCTCATTTAAATAAACTAAAGATATTTCTTCATTTTTTAACAATCTTGTTAATAAATACAATATATCATCATCATTGTATCCATACGGAGCTTTAGAAAATTCTTGTAATAATTCCCTAATAGTTATTGGTATATTATAAGTGCTTTTCTCAACTACATAATCTTGCATTGCTTCATAGGCTTTTTGGTTAAGAAATTCTAATTCTTTTTCATGCAAATTTTGCTGATTTTGAAGAAATATAGTTTTAATATCATTTATTCCATAATTTTGTTTAATAAAGTTAAATTTTGTATAAATATTATTTATTAAAATATCCAGCGAATTAAATATTTTCTCCCTAAAATCTTTCGCTGTTATATTTTGTTTGACGCCTGATATAAAGATCTCTGATTCTTTTAATTGTTGGGCAATAACTTCTTGAATTCTTGCTTTAGTACTTTGATTTTCCCTTTCTTTTGCATGCAGTATATCTTCTATTTGTTCAGTCTGAGGGACCCCACCTTTACTTCTTCTATAATCTTCAACTTGTAATATATATTTTATTTCATCATATGTTAATGAAGAAAGTTCTAATTTAATAAAAACAAAATTATTTTCTCTTATTGATTTTTCAATAATTTCTGAATTATCTCTAGCAAAAGATAAAGTTAAAACTTTGATGCCTACTTCATAATCTTGAGTAAATTTACTATTATCTATATATTTTGATAATCGGAATAATTTATTTTTATATTGATATCTATCTTCTGGAAAAATCGGCCCATATATAATCTTTCCTAAATATTCTGTAATTTTACTTTGATCAATAAAAACCTTTTTTATTTCACGATTAACCTCTTGTTCAACATTAGTTAAAAATATATACACATCATTACTTCTTTGAATAAGGGTTTGTTTTTCTAACCTTCTAAGTGAATCTGTAATATCTTTTTTTATATCAACTTTATCATCATTAATATTTGATACGTAAAGGGTTGCTAAATTGTCAATATTGGTTGGTATTTCTTTTATATTTTTTAATAGAAATAACATCTTTAAAATATTCACATCAATTTCTTTTAACTCTCCTCTTAGTATTATATTTTCTGCTCTTTTAATAACTGATATTATTTGATGTTCTAAAAACTTTTCTATTGCATCATAAAATGTATAAAAAGGAACAAGCGATATAACTTCTTTTTCTTTATACAGTTTAGCAGCTTCTTGAAATGCTGCTAAAAGGGGTCTTTCCCCACTAGATAAATGTTTGCCCGCATAACCATGGGTTCTAATCTCGGTAAATACTGATTGCAATAAATTAAATTGATATGGAACAAAAGGATAAACATCAACAAATTCATTTTTATCCTTATATATCTTTTGATATGAGGCATTCTTAAAAGTAAGTAAGTTTCTTATAATCGATTCTTCTTTATCATATATTAATTTTAATGTTTCTTTAGCTGTTTTTGTTTTTTCTAAAATTCTTTTTTTAATTACCTCATCTGCCTCAGTTGAAGATAGTGACAATTTTACATCAAACCTTCCTTGTATTTTAGAAAGTTCTAAACCGTGAACTTTTATAACATCGTCTATTGCTTCTTGACTTGTTACAATAACCCAAGCTTTTCCTCCACAGTAAAGTCCTAAATCTTCAACAATAGTTTGAAGATTTAAAAGAAGTGATTTATCATCGCCTATATATTGACCAACCTCATCTACTAAAAAGATTACTTGATGATTTTCATTTTTACTTTCAATATAACTTTTGATCCTTTTAGCAAACTTTTCAATCGAAACTTCATAACTTTCAGGAGCATTATCATACCAATTTTCTGCCTCTTCAATTGACTTTTTTAATGCTTTTGAATAAGCCTTGGTAATTTCATCTCTTCTAATTCGAAATTGATGTCTTATATCAATCCAGTCTTGATTACTTTCTTCTTTAAAACACTTTTTAAATTCTTCATATTTATTTTCATTTATTAAAAATTCTTCAAATTCCGCAACATAAGGAAGACCAGATAAATTTATTTTTTCATTAAAAACTTGCTCAAAAACAGATAACAATTCTTTTTTACCAGTAATTTTATTTAATATAGCTTTAGAATCAATGTTAAATAAAATAACATCCGAAGAAACACTACCTGCCCTTTTAATATCTGCTAGTAACATTTTATCTTGTATTTTATCTTCAAAATAATCAATTGCTTTTTTACCATCAACTATTTTATTTTCTAATAAATAAGAGATCATTTTCAAAAAATGAGACTTACCTGATCCAAAAAAACCTGAAATCCAGACACCCATTTCTTGTGTATTAGTATTTAAACTATGATTGTAGGCATCAAAAAATAAATGAAAATGTTTTAATATCTCATTAGTCAATACATACTCTTCTAATTCTTGTTTAATAAAACTTTCATCATCAATTTTAATAACCCCTTGAATTGATCTTTCAATATCTTTTTCATAAATATTTTTTAATTTCATTTTTCCACTCCTTATCTTTCAACTATTTGAAAAGCTCGATAGTAGTTATCATGATCTAAAACATTAAATAAGTTAAAGCTTTGTCCATTATAGATACCTGGATACATCATAATTAAAGGATTTTCTATAACAACACTATGTAAATTATTTAAAAGAGTATGCCCTCTAATTATTTTATAACTAGGACCAATACCAGTTATAATAACTATTTGATCTCTAGAAGTTTGTTTATTAAGTTCTTCTTTAATTTTATTAATAATAATATCTTTATTGGTATTAATTCCAGCAATATCATAAATCACATCATTAGCATAACTAGTTCCTTTTGTTTTTTCAAATTCAAATATTTTATCCAAAAATCCTTGTTCTTTTAAAAAATTAATTATTATTTCATATATGTTAATTATTAAAATCTTTTCTTTTAACTTTGGTTTTAAATAATTTTCTAAATAATCCCTAATTTCATATTCATCTTCAGAATCATAATCAAAGACATGAAAATTTATTTCATTGCCTAATCCTTTAGATTCAAATATTTTATCTGAAGATAAAATGTTTGTTAAATCTTGCAATCTAGCTTTTATTGTCCTCATATTAATCCCCCTATTGCTTTTGCATAACCGATATCACCTTCACTATCTAATAATTCCATAAAGGTACTACTTAATAGTGGTTGAATTATTTTAAAGCGGTTTTTTTCCCTCGTTACCAATCCTGAATCAGTAATTATTTTCATTAAAACTTGTTTTAATTTATATATTGTACTATCTGATTTAGTTTTTAAACTTTCACTAGAAGCAATTTTACTTTCAAACCAATAATCTAAATCATATTTTTCTATATACTCCTTTTTCATTAATAATTTATCCCTATACACTTCCACAATAAAATCTTTCACAATTTTGTCAGTTTTCATAATAGCGTATAATAAAATAAATTTACTTGTTTCCATATCTGAATTAATAAATTCAAATAAAACTTTCTCACTCATTACCCCTATTCTTCGAAAAATTGGAGAATTAGTTCTAGCAATACTTCCCTTTGTTTTATATAAGATTAAATTCTCTTCTATATTTTTTTTCTTTAACAAAACGGGATCATAACCGTCCTTAATATATTTGGCTATAATTTTAGTTTCATTATATAAAAATGGTTCTCCTGTTAAGCTGGCACTATAATCAGTCATAAATCCTCCTCTTAATACCTAAACCACACCTGTTTATAATTACAATATCACGAAAGATAAAAAAACACAATATTTTTGTGTTTTTAGTCTGATATTCGCAATTTTTTTGTTTTTGTTTTTCTTTAGCTTCTATTTCCTAACAATTCTTTAACTATTTCTCACCCTTTTCCAAATAAATTTATTTCATCTTTGATATCTACTAACATTAAGGACTATCCCCATCCCTATTAACGTAATTAATAAGCTAGATCCACCATAACTAATAAAAGGTAATGTTACCCCTGTAACAGGAATTAACCCGACTACAACCATTAAATTAAGAAGTGTTTGAAAAATTACTTGAAAGATAATACCAAAAGTTAAATATTTAGCGAATAAATCATTAGTTTTTAAAGCAATTAAACAACCCCGATAAAGAATCATAATAAATAAGCCAGAAATAACTAATACTCCAAGAAAACCTAATTCTTCACTGATAATAGAAAAGATAAAATCTGTTTGAGGTTCTGGTAAATAAAAATGCTTTTGAATGGAATTTCCTAAACCAAAACCTAACAGACCTCCTGGTCCAATAGCGAATAAAGATTGGATTGTTTGAAAACCACTTCCTAATGGATCTTTCCAAGGATCTAAAAAAGATATTATTCTTTGTAAACGATATGGTGCAGTGATAATTAACCCAGAGGCCCCAATTAAGCCAAGAATGCCTAATTTAGCAAAAAAGGATAATCTAACTCCAGAAATAAATAATAAACCAACTATCGAAATAACTAAAATTACTCCTGTTCCAAAGTCTGGTTGAAGCATAATTAAAGCAAAAAATAACAATGTTAAAGCTAAAATGGGAAATACTCCTTTTTTAATATCTTTAATCTCTTTTTGATTAAATGTTAAATATTTAGAAGTAAAGATAATAAGTCCTAGTTTAGCAAATTCACTAGGTTGTATTCCAAAACCTCCAAAACCAAACCAACTTCTAGAACCGTTTCTAACTATCCCTATTCCTGGGATTAAAACTAATATTAAAAGAAAAAAGCAAACTAATAATATTATGTTTGCTTTATCTAAATAGTTCTTGTAAGGTATTTTTGATACTATATTCATTAAAATTATTCCTATTATTAAAAATATTCCTTGAGCTTTAAAATATTTAAGAGCATCACCAAATTTATACTCAGCCCAAACTGTTGATGAAGAATAAATCATTAAAAGTCCAAATAAAGATATAATTAAGATACTTAAAAAAAGTAACCAATCATATTCTTTTCTTCGCACTAAATCCACACTCCAAAAGCAATTCCTGCCATTCCTAAAACAAAGCCAACTACCCAAAATAATTTAACAATATCATTTTCAGCCCAACCTAATTTTTCAAAATGATGATGAAGAGGTGTCATTAAAAAATAACGTTTATTATAAAGTTTAACAGTTATTATTTGAATTAAAGTAACTAAAGTCTCAACTACAAAGACTCCAGCTACAACGATTAAAGTTATTTCATGTCCTGTTAAAATAGCGATGGTAGCTAAAGTAGCACCTAAGGATAAAGAACCAACATCACCCATAAAAACACGAGCGGGATAAGAATTATAAATTAAAAAGCCTAATAAAGATCCAACTAAAATAAAACATAAAATAGCAATCTCTTCATATCCTGCTACCCATCCTGCTCCCCAAGCAATAAGACCAAAGGTTAAAAAGGCAATTGCTGATAAACCAGCGGCTAAACCATCTAAACCATCAGTTATATTAACAGCATTAGCAGAAGCTACTAAAACAAAAAGAATAAAAAATCCATACATAAAACCCATATTAATTTTTATATTTAAAGTATAAATTTCAACAACCGGATCTCCTCCCCCCTTCATATAAAGAAAGAAAAAGATAATTGCCACTATTAATTGTAAAAATAACTTTTGAATTTCTGTTAAACCTACATTATCATTTCTTTTAATACTTAAATAATCATCAGCAAAACCGATACCAGCATAACTAATAAAAACAAAAATTACAATTAATAAATTATAACTAAAAGTTAATTTATTCATTAAAAATAAGACAACAATCGTAATAAAAGTTGACAAAATAAACATTATTCCTCCCATAGTAGGAGTTCCTGCTTTTTTCCGATGTGATTCCTCTAAATAAATGCTAATTCTTTGACCTAAATTTAATCTCCTTAATATAGGAATTAAAATTAAACCTAAAAATGCTGATAAGAAAAAACCAATCATAAGCGCTAAAACTGATTTGGTTAAGATTAACATTGCTTTCACCTCATTTACATAACTTTAATACATACTCTTTATCATTATGATACATCTTTTTACAACCAATTATTTGTTCACTTTCATGCCCTTTACCTAAGATAGCTAAAATATCATTATTCTTTAATAACTTTATTCCATATTTAATTGCTTCTTGTCTTGAAGTAATAACTTTATAATTAGTTTTAATAATATCAACTAACATATCTTTAATTATATCATCAATACTTTCAGTCCTTGGATTATCACTAGTTAATAATACTAAATCACTTAAAGTAGTAGCATAAAAAGTCATTTTATTCCGTTTACTTTTATCTCTGTCGCCTCCACAACCAATTATACTATATATCTTCCCCTTTGCAAATTCTTTAATCGTATTTAAAATATTAAAAACAGCATCAGGAGTATGAGCATAATCAACAATAATTAAATTATCTTTATAATTAACTATATCCATTCTACCAGGTGGAGCTTTTAAAAAAGGAACCTTTAAAACTAATTTTTCTAAACTATAACCTATTTTATTTAAAACTATAAGCATTGAAAGTAAATTATAAATATTATAACTTCCTCGAATAGTACTTTCTACTAAATATTTCTTTTTATTATAACTAAAACTAAAAGTAGTTTTAAATTGATCTATTTGATAATTAATTAATTGATAATCACTTTTCTTAAAGCCATAAGTTAAAATATAAGGATGTAGTTTCATCTCCTTATTATATTGATCATCATTATTAACTATTCCTATCCCTTCTTCTTTAAGCATCTTAAATAATTTTTGTTTACTTTTTAAATAGTTTTTCATAGTAAGATGATAATCTAAATGTTCTATTGATAAATTAGTAAAAATAGTATAATCAAACTTTAAACCAAAAAGACGATCTAAATCAAGGGCCTGACTACTAGCTTCCATAACTACATATTCTATTTTTTCTTCACTACATCTTTTTAATAAATTATATAATTCTAATATTTCTGGAGTTGTATTATCTAATTCTTCTATTTGATCTTTTAAATAAAAACCAATAGTACCAATATAAGCACAAGAAACTTTTAATTTATTTAACATTTGATAAATTAAATAAGAGGTTGTCGTTTTTCCATTAGTTCCTGTTACTCCTATTAATTTTAAATTACTTATCTTATTTAAATAATGTTCTTTTAAATATTCTTCTAAATATTTTTTAGTATTAGAAACATAAGTTGTTTCCACATTATAAACGCCTTCTTCAACTATAACTTTTCTGGCTCCATTTTTTATGGCTTCTTCTATATAATTATGCCCATCTCTTTTTTGGCCTCGTAAAGCAATAAAAACATCTCCTGGTTTTATCTTTTTAGAATTAGTTTTTAATTTCACCTAAAAACAACCTCACTTTCTCCCCTTCTTTTATTCTTTCTCCGGCTTGTGGAGTTTGTTCTAAAATATAAGTTCCACTACCAGTATATTCAATTTGAAAGTTTTTTAATAAAGAAATAGCTTCTTTCTTTTCTAAACCTATCACATAAGGAATCTCATAATATCTTTTGTCCATCCATTGATATTCTAATTCTGTTCCTCCTTCTCTTTTCTCAATGTTTAAAGTTGTTATACAATTTTTAAGAATTCTTTTTGCAATAGGAGCAGCAACAACACCTCCATATTGAACAACTCCTTTAGGATTATCTATCGCTACATAAACTAGAGCCTTAGGATCATCAGCAGGAAGAAAACCAATAAAAGATAAAATATAATTCCCAACCATATAAACTCCATTTTTTACTTTTTGAGCTGTTCCTGTTTTTCCCCCAACCCGGTATTTATCTATATAAGCTGGTCTTCCTGTTCCTAAACTAACTACACTTTCTAAAGCGTATCTCACTTTCATACTTGTTTCTTCATCAATAACTTGATTTATTAATTCTTTTTTATTTTCTTTAATAACAGTATTAGTTTCTGGTTCTAATAAACGTTTAACAATATAAGGCTTATATAAATAACCTCCATTTATAGCCGCACTAACAGCTGTTATTTGTTGAATAGGAGTAACTGATACCCCTTGACCAAAAGAAGTTGTCGCTAGTTCTACAGGACCAACTCTATCAATATTAAAAATGATTCCTGTTCCTTCTCCTGTTAAATCAATTCCTGTTTTTTTACCAAAACCAAACTTATCAATATAACTAAATAATAATTCTTTCCCTAATCTTTGACCTAATTCTACAAAACCAGGGTTACAAGAATTCTCTACTACTTCTAAAAAGGTTTGATGACCATGACCCCCTGCTTTCCAACATCTAATTCTAGCATTTTCTACTTGAACACTACCTTTATCATAAAAGGTATCCTTTTCTAAATCAACTTTCTTTTCTTGTAAAGCAGAAGCTAAAGTAATTATTTTAAAAGTAGAACCTGGTTCATAGGTGGCAAAAATTGGGAGATTTTGATTTATTTCTTCAATAGTATATTTTTGATAATTAGAAGGAGAAAAATTAGGTCTTGAACTCATTCCCAGTATTTCTCCTGAATGAGGATCCATTACAATAATTAAAGCACTTTCAGGCCGATATTTAGAAGAAATTAAATCAAGTTCTCTTTCAACAGCAGCTTGAATTTGATAATCTATTGTTAACATGATATTAATACCCGCTTGTGGTTGTTCATATACTTCGGCCATTTGCAAACGTTCCCCTTTAGCATCAGAAAAGTATTTAATCGCCCCATTAGCTCCTGTTAAATAATTATCATATCTTAATTCTAATCCCCCTAACCCTTGATTATCAATACCTACAAACCCAAGAATATGCGATAAATAAGGATCATAAGGATAATGCCTTTTCGCTTCTTTAACCAAATAAACTCCCCTAAAACCTAAATCATTTATTTTATCCGCAATTTCATAAGATAAACGCCTTCCTAAAGGATGAACCCTTTCAATAGAAACATTCTTATTTACATGCTTAAACATTTCCTTTTTTGAAACATTTAAGATCTTAGCTAATTCTTGACTTACTTTATCTTTATCTTTTATTTGATTAGGAATTAATACTAAACTAGTTGTAGTTATATTATCAGCTAAAACAATCCCCTTTCGATCATAAATAGAACCACGCTCAGCTTCAATTGGTAGATTTCTACTCCATAAAGCATGAGCTAAAGTATTTAATTTTTTATATTCAAATATTTGAATATAAAAGACTTTTCCAATAACTAAAAAAAACATCATTATAAATATTAATAAGACTATTTTTAAACGACGATGAATTTCTTTAAAAAACATCATTATCCCCTAATAAATTTATATGAAGAAATAAAAAAAATAGAAGTTTCTTCTTCTATTTTTCTTCTAAAATATTTTTTAATTTAACAGTTAAAAGATCATCAACAAATTCCTGCTGATAAACATAACCATAACCCTCAATCTGACATTTTAAATTACTTAAATGGCAATAAGTAAGAACTTCTCTTCTGGACCATTCTTTTAAAGATGGAATAATAATCTCTTGATTATTAGTTACTAAAAATAGTTTATCTTTACTATTTACTAAAACATCTAAATTAGGATATTGATTAATAATCTTTTCCCCATTACCAATTATTATTATATTATTAGAAGTAGATTCTAACTTATTTAAAGCAAAAGAAAGATCTTTATTAAGCAAATTAGGCATCTTAAAAGAAACAATATTTTCTTTATTATCATTATTAGAATTAGAAGATAAATTTAAATATTTAACAATATCATCAATTAAGCGATTAGTAGATTTTTGAACAGCTTCACTTTCTCCATAACTTGGCCTTTTGATCACTGTATAAACTATTATTTCTGGATTGTCTTTAGGAAATAATCCCACAAAACTTCTTATATAATCATGTTTTCCATCTAAATAACGTTTAGTTACAGGATCAACATATTGGGCTGTTCCTGTTTTTCCAATAATATCATAGCCAAAAACATTATAATAATAACCTGTTGTTTCTTTGGAAGATAAATGAATAACATCATACATTAAATCTTTTATTTGTTCTATAGTTTTTAAACTAGCTACTTTTCTTATTTCTTCCCTTTGATTTTGTTCAACTATTTTCTTTGTATTAGGATCAACTATCTTCTCTACTATATAAGGCTTTAACATAATTCCTTCATTAGCTATCACCGTTAAAGCTTGAATCATTTGAATAGGAGTAACAGTTAAACCTTGTCCAAAAGCAGCATTGGCAACTTCAATTTCATACTTAAATTTAACTTCCCCACTTGCTTCTTTAGGGAGAGTAAAACCAGTTTTTTCACCAAAACCTAATAATTTGTAAAAATTTAATAAATCATTTTTCCCTAAGAATTCCTCTACCATCGTAGAAGCTCCAACATTAGATGATAAAGTAAAACCACGATCAAAAGAAATTCTTCCCCAACCTTTTCTATTCCAATCTCGAATAGTATGTTCTCCAACTACCTTTTGTCCTGATAAAAAGGTTTGATCACCTTGATAAGTTCCCTTTTCTATCGCGGCCATATAACTAAATGTTTTCATTGTTGAACCTGGTTCAAAAGTATAACCGACTAAAGGATTTAAATAAGAGATAATATTTTTAGTATTAGGATTAAAAGAAGGAGTCGAACTAGTCCCTAGTATTTTACCTGTTTTAGCCTCAGCTACTACCATTAACATCCAATCGGGATTATATTTATAGGTTGTATCCTTCACAGTTTGTTCAACAAACATTTGGATATTATTATCAATCGTTAAATAAATATCCATCCCATCAACAGCTTCTTTTCTAATTTCTGGAGTATGAGGTAAACGGTAACCATTTAAATCCTTTTGATATTCAAAATAACCATCACTTCCTTTTAAATAATCATCATAATATAATTCTATTCCCATTTCCCCCACTAAATTTTCATCATACTTTTGAACATAACCCAAGGTATAAGATAAAAAATCATTTTGAGGATAATAACGACGATATGTTTTAATAAAATCAATTCCAGGTAAATTAAGGTTCTCTATTTTTTCTTTCGTTAATTCTGTAATATCTTTTCCTTTAGATCCAAATTCTATTTGATATAAATCTTGACTTAATAATTCAATTAATCTATCTTCACTAATCTCTAAAATAGGACTTAACTTTTTAGCTGTTAATTCTTTATCTACAACATGCTGAGGTTTTTTAAACCCACTACTTCTTTTTTCAGATAAATAAGCAATAACTTTATAAGAATCAATTGTTTGAGCTAAAGAATCCCCATCAGAATTAAAAATAGAGCCTCTATAAGCTACTAAAGTTTGCCTTTCTGTATTTCTATTACTTGCAAACTTCTTTAAATTAATCCCATTAACTGTCTCCATCAAAGATAATTTAGTTAATTCAATCCCAATTATAATAAACAAAAAAAAAGCAAAGATAACTAATAAAATACTAACTTTAAGTCGTCCTTCTTTTCTCTTTCTTTTCTTCATTAATAACACCTCAATCTCTTTTAATAACTTTTATATTATTATTATTATAAGCTAGTCCCTCTCTTTCGATTGCTTTTCTTATATTCTCAAAAGATTTTAGTTCATTAACTTGCATTACTAAACCTTGATTAAGGTTACTTTGAAGAGTTAATTGTTGTCTTAACTTTTCTACTTCAATATTAGCTTTAGATAATGTTGCTTTACTAAAAACATAAATAAAAAAAGATGATAAAAGAATAAATAAAATTAAATAAATCATTAATCTTTCTATTGGTATTACTTTATTATTTCTAGCCATTTTATTCACCCTCCTATAATTTTTCTATAACTCTTAATTTAGCTGAACGTGCTCTATGATTGAAATTTATCTCCTCTTTAGTTGGATAATATTTTCCTATTATTTTAATAATTGGTTGATATTCTTTAGGAACATTTGGTAATTTACTTAATTCTTTAGGAACTTGACTATATTTTTTAAATATTTTAGTACAAATTCGCTCTTCTAAAGAATGAAAAGTAATAATACATAAACGTCCTCCTTTATTTAATAAAAATATACTTTCTTCTAAAGTTTTTTCTAAAATATTTAACTCATCATTCACTTCAATTCTAAGAGCTTGAAAACTTCTTCGAGCAGGATGAGTCGTTCTTTTATATTTTTCTGGAACAACACTTTTTATTAGCTCTACTAATTCTAAAGTTGTCCTTATTTCCTTTTTATTTCTTTCATGAATGATTTTAGAAGCAATTGCTTTAGAATATCTTTCTTCACCATATCTTTTTAAAATATTAACTAGTTCTTCATAAGAATAATTATTAACTATATAATAAGCAGTTAAACTTTGCTCTAAATCCATTCTCATATCCAATAAAGCATCCTGATGATAACTAAAACCTCTTTTAAATTCATCTAGTTGAGGACTAGAAACTCCTAAATCAAATAAAATTCCATCAACTTTAAAGACCTTTCTTTTTTCTAATTCCTTCTTCATATTTTTAAAATTACTTTTAATAATTTCATACTTTGAAGAAATTTTACTTAATTCTTTTTGACTATATGTAACGGCCTTTATATCCTGGTCAAAGGCGAATAAAAACCCCTTTTTTATCCTTTTTAAGATTTCCCTACTATGACCAGCATATCCAAGCGTCGCATCAACATAAATTAAATCATCTTTTATCTTTAAATTTTCTAAACACTCGTTTAATAAAACACTTTTATGCATCTTAAGCTCCTATATCAAATAGGTTTTCTGCTATTTCTGATAAATTATCCTCGTTTTCCTTAAAGAAGTTTTCAAATCTTTCTTTCGCCCATATTTCTAAGCGGTCATTTACGCCGATTATAATACATTCTTTGTTTAAATCGGCGTAAACCGCTAATGGAGAGGTAATATTTATTCGACCTTGTTTGTCGAAACCACATTCAGTAGCACTAGAAATAAAAAAACGCATAAAAGTTCTAGCATCTTTTTTAGTAAAAGGTAAAACTTTTAATTTAGATATAATATTATCCCATTCAGTTTTTGGATAAACAAATAAACATCCATCCAAACCCTTAGTAATAATAAAGGTTTCCCCTAAATCATATCTAAATTTTGAGGGAATAATAATTCGTCCCTTGTCATCAATATTATGATGATACTCACCCATAAACATTTCTATCCCCCACTTTCTACCACCATGTGCCACTGCATACCACTATGATACTATCTTTTAATATTTTTGTAAAGGGAATTTTAAAAAATTGACATAAAAAAAACGACTTTTTAAAAAATCGTTCTTTTATAGAGAAATTATAAATCAAATAAACTTAACTGACTAGATTCAGGTAAACCATCTAAGATGCCCATTAATCTCATTTGATCAATTATCGTTTGTGATACTTTTCCTCTTCCTTGAAGATCTTCAATACTAATAAATGGACTTTTTTGACGTTCAGAAACTATTTTTCTAGCTACAATATCTCCTAAACCATCTAATGTTCGAAAAGGAGGAATTAAGGTTTTATTTTCTTCATCAATTAGAAATTTAAAAGAGTCTGATTTATATAAATCAATATTTCCAAACTTATAACCGCGCGCTAACATTTCTAAAGCACATTGAAGTGATTCTGTAATTAATATTTCTTTATTAGTTTTATCATAACCTTTATTATTTAATTCAATTATCTTATTTTTAATAGCATCATAACCTTCAATCATAGTCATAATATCAAAATCATTAACTCGAACACTAAAATGAGTAGCATAATAATAAAGGGGCTTATAAACTTTAAACCAAGCTACTCGAAAAGCCATCATTACATAGGCAGTAGCATGGGCTTTGGGGAACATATATTTTATTTTTTGACAAGATTTTATATACCAATCGGGAATATCATTTTCTTCCATTATTTTCGCGAACAAAGCCCATTTCTTTGGATCTTTACTAGCTTTACCTTTTCTAACAAATTCCATTATATTAAAAGCATCAATTGGTTTTAAACCATTATACATTAAATAAACCATAATATCATCCCGACATCCTATAACGTCCTTAAATTCACAAATATTATCTTTAATTAATTCTTTAGCATTTCCTAACCAAACATCTGTCCCATGAGATAATCCTGAAATTTTAACTAATTCAGCAAAAGTTTTAGGTTTAGTATCTTTTAACATTTCTATAACAAAACTTGTTCCAAACTCAGGAATTCCTAATGTTCCTGTTGCACACATTATATCCTCTTCTTTTACTTTTAAAGCTTTAGGGGAAGAAAATAAACTTAAAACCTTTTGATCATCAAAAGGAATATCTTTTATTAAAACTCCAGTTATATCTTCTAGCATTTTTAAAGCAGTAGGATCATCATGTCCTAAAATATCAAGTTTTAAAATATTATTATCAATAGCATGAAAATCAAAATGAGTTGTAAACCAAGAAGATTTTAAATCATCAGCGGGAAATTGATAAGGAGTAAAATCAAATATTTCCATCTCCCTAGGAATAACTATAATTCCCCCTGGATGTTGTCCAGTTGTTCTTTTTACTCCAACACAACCTAAAGCCAAACGAGATTGTTCAGCATAATTAAAACTTATTTCCTTATCCTCCATATAACCTTTAACAAAACCAAACGCTGTTTTATCCGCAACTGTTCCAATTGTTCCTGCCCTAAAAACTTTATCTTCTCCAAATAATTCTTTAGTATAATTATGAGCTTTCATTTGATAATCCCCAGAAAAATTAAGATCGATATCAGGAACCTTATCACCTTTAAAACCTAGGAAGGTGGCAAAAGGCATATCTTGGCCTTCTTTCTTCATCATCGTCCCACAAACACACTTTAAATCAGGTAAATCATAACCACTTTTATAAATATTTCCTAACGACCTTCCCTCTTTTTCAAAAATAGATGTTTGACAATTAGGACAAATATAATGAGCTGGTAAAGGGTTTACTTCTGTTATTCCCATCATTGTTGCTACAAAAGATGAACCAACTGATCCTCTACTACCAACTAAATAACCATCATTATTAGACTTTTTAACTAATTTTTCTGATATTAAATAAATAACATCAAAACCATTACCAATAATACTATCTAATTCTTCTTTGATTCTTTTTTCTACTATTTTAGGTAAAGACTGTCCATATATTTCTTTAACTTTTTCTTGAACCATTTTTGTAACTATTTGATCTGAATCTTCCATAGTTGGTGTATATAAATCCTTTTTAATAACTGTTACTTCTTCTATCATATCAGCTATTTTATTAGAATTAGTAATAACGATTTCTTTTCTTTCAACTTCTTCTAAATAAGGAAAACCTTCTAACATTTCTTTAGTAGTCCGAAAATGTTGACTAGGAATTTCCTTTATTTGAAAGTGAGAAAAAGGATGTTTTCCCCCACCAGGAACCTTTTGATTAATAATAATTTCCCGATAAATTTTATCTTTTTCATCTAAATGATGAACATCTCCTGTTCCCACCACTAAACGTTTATTTCTTTTAGATAGCTGAATAATCTTTTTTAAATGTTCTATTAATTTCTCTTCATTAGGAAATTCATTCTTTTGTAATAAAGGACTATAATTAGATAAAGGCTGAATTTCAATATAATCATAAAATTGAATAATCTTATTCATTTCTTCTTCATTTTTAGATTTAGCTTCTAGAAATACTTCCCCATTATAACAAGCACTACCTATTAAAAGCCCTTCTTTATGCTTTTTTAATTCACTTCTTAAAATTCTTGGGGTTTTATATAAATACTTTGTATTAGATAAAGAAATAATCTTAAAAAGGTTTTTTAAACCTTTATTATTTTTAGCTAATAAGGTAAGGTGAAAAACTTGTCCTATTTTATGAAGATCATCTTTTGTTACTAATTTATTTAAATCACTTATCCTTTCTAAATTTTGATCAATTAGTTTTTTAAGCATTTTATCAAAAACCAAAGCAGTAGCTTTAGCATCATATTCAGCTCGGTGATGTCCTTTTTCTTCAAAAGGAATATCATATCTTTTTACCAATGCTGATAAACTATGAGTTTTATAACTAGAATCTATCGTTCTACTTAATTCCAAAGTATCAATAACAGGATTATTTAATTCTCCTAAATTATATTTTAAATAAGCATTCTCTAAAAATGATAAATCAAATTTAGCATTTTGAGCAACTAATGGTAAATCTTTAATCCATTGTTTAAAATCTTTTATAACTTCCTCTTCTTTTCTTTTATCTTTTAACATCTCATCAGTAATTTTAGTTAAATTAGTAATAAAGGCTTCTAACTTAACATTGGGATTGATTAATTCACTAAAAGTATCAATAATCTTCCCTTGGTGAAGTTTAACTGCTCCTACTTCAATAATAGAATCCCCACTAGTCGCATTTAATCCAGTTGTTTCTACATCAAAAACAACATAAGTTTCTTCTTCTAGTAAAGAAGTAGTTTCTCTTAAAACAATATCAATAGAATCATCAATCATCCCTATTTCTACACCATAAATAATTTTAATATCTTTCGCATAAAAATAAGCTTCCGGAAAAGCCTGACAACTATTATGATCTGTTATTGCAATAGCAGAATGCCCCCACTTTTTAGCGCGGTCTATTAAATCTTTAACATTAACCAATCCATCCATTTGACTCATATGAGTATGAGCATGAAGTTCTACTCTTTTAATTTCAGCTTGATCTTCTTTAATTAAATCTTGAGAAGGAATTTCTAACAAATCCCGAATATTTAAAACGAAATCTTTTGCATATTGATCATGTTTAACATAACCCCTTATTTTAAACCATTTTCCAACTTTTAAACGACCAATTAACCTTTTATATTCACCGTCATCTTTAGAGAATAATTTAGCAAAAATACTATTTGTATTATCACTTATTTTAAGAGTAATAATTTTAAAATTACTTTTACTAGATGAAAAAAAATCAAGCCCAAAAATATAAGCTTCTACTACAATATTATTAACCTCTCCTAAGATATCTTTAATTTTAGTTATATTTTTTGATTTTATTTCACTTCCATAAATTAAAGAATCTTCTTCCTTTTTTGGAACCTTAATTTTAATCTCTTCTTTTATTTCTTGTTTAATACTTTCTCTTTTAGTTTCATTAATATATAAAGACATCTTTTTATCAATCCCAAAACCTTCTAACATTTTATTAATTTGAGGTAAATATTTATCAATCTTATTAAACTCAGCTTGATTATAAACTTCTAGTTCGATCATTTTATTTATTTTTAATTCTCGATCTTTATAAACTAATAAAGATTGTTTATTAAGTTTACTAAAAATATTAACTATATATTCTTGAATATTAGAATAATTTACGTCTTTAATTTGATACTTTATTTCTATTTTATTTAAATCTGGAAAATTATCTATTAATAACTTATTTAAATGATCATATAATTCTACAGGTAATAATTGGTTTAATTCTAAAAAAAAGACCCATTCTTTATCCTTTTCTTTTATTTGTAATTTAATTAACTTTCCTTCTTTAAAAAAAGGATAATAAGTCTTTTCTAAATTAAGGTTATCTAATAAGGTTTTTAATTTCTCTTCCATCTTATATTTTCTCCTCTAGATTATTTAAATATTCTTCTAATTCTAACCAACTATTAACCCGTCTATGATTTGTTTTACTATTTATATTATTAATTGAAGTAAATAATAAAGTCTTTATTCCTTTTTCTTTTACTTGATCTAACATTTTAATATTATCATCAATCATTATATCTATTTGATGATTAAAACAAGTTTCTCCTTTTTCAACCGTTCCAAAAATAATTTTATCAACTTTTATTTGATGTTTTTTAAAGTATTCTTTAGTTATTTGTTTTAATCCCTTTTTAATAGTATGAGCCCTCGTTGTAATAATAAAAATCTTATGTCCCCTTTCTCTTAAACGATTAATTACCTCTTTTACATCATCTTTTAACTGATATTCTTTCATCATGATTGGTAAATAATTAGATAAAAATATTCTTAATTCTTTATTATATTTTAAAGAATATAATCTTTGATTTATTTCATTTAATTCATCACTTTTAAAATACTCTTTTGCATATTTAATTATTAATTCACTAGTCTTTGTCATAGTATCATCAATATCAATTCCTATTTTCATACCTTCTCCTTCTAATTATTTAATCTATGTCTTACTTGAGGGGTAGTTTCTCTAATTTTATCAAATTTATAACCATTTTTCTTTCCCCATTTAATAATATCTCTTAAAGCATTAACAGTTTTTAAGTTACCACTATAATCATGCATTAAAACAACATTAGTTTCTCGATTAGTGATTTCTTTAATAACATTATTATATACTTTAGAACTATTAATATTTGAAGTATCATGAGAACTAACATTCCAATCATAATAACGGTATCCTCTTTTTGTTACTTCGTTAGTTAAAACAGTCATAATGCCAGGATTAAAACGACTAACTGTATTAGAACTACCACCAGCAAATCTAATTATTTTTGATCTTATTCCAGTAAGATTATAAACTTTATCACTAATTAAGTTTAAATCATTAAAAAAAGCAGGAACAGAATTATATATTTTATAATAATCATGAGTATAAGTATGAAGAGCAATAGCATGTCCTTCATCAACAACTCTTTTTATTAAATAATTATAAGAATCACTTCGGTTCATAACAAAAAAAGTAGCTTTAACTCCTTCTTCTTTTAAAATATTTAAAATTGTTGGAGTTACTTCACTAGGCCCATCATCAAAAGTTAAATAAATAGTGCTATTTTTAGGGGCGGGTGGCAATATAACAGTAATAGTTCTTGTAACTTTACTAGTATTACCACTATTATCAGTTACACTATAAACTAATTTATAAGTTCCAATCTTTTCATAATCCACTTGACCACTTATTTTAACTTTATCTTGTAAATTAAAATCACAATTATCAACTACTGTATAACCACTTTCTTGATATTTAGTTCCTTGAATAAGGGTAAGAGTAGAACTTCCTTTTAAAGTAATAACAGGAGGGGTTTTATCTTCTTTAAGAACATGTCTTTTAACTCTAGTTTGATTATTAGAAGAATCACTTACTTGATAAATAATAATATTATCTTCTTCTATTATCTCCACTTGATCAGTAAGATCACCATCATAATTATCAATTGCTTGATAACCTTCTTCTTCATATTCTTCATGAGGACAAAGAGATAAGTTAGATTTCCCTCTTAAAATAATTTCTGGAGAAAGATCATCAATTACTTTAACAATTCTAATTTGACTAGTTTTCCAAAATAAGTTTTTAAGAGTATAAGTAATTTTATAATTACCTATTTTTTTAGTATTTACTTCCCCTTTTATAATCACAGAATCCTTATCTTTTATATTAATTTGATAACCTGGTTCTTTAAAATAAGAATAAAGGGGAATTACTACTTCCTTCTCCCCGATTAATTTTATCTGAGGAATTATACTTATTAAATAAAATATAACTCCTACTATAATAATAACTATCAAAAGAAGAAAACCATTTCTTTTATTTATCATACTTCATTTACCTCAATAAAAATGAAAAATTAATTAACATCAATTTCTTCAACTTTCATAAAATTAGTTGCTTTTTCTTTAGTAATAGGAAAACCTCCGGTAATTATTATTTTCATTTTTTCTTTATTTTTTATTTTTTCTTTCGCTATTTTAATAGCCATCTCAACTATTTCATCAGTACTATCAAACATCGGTGATATCACAGGTATTATTCCCCAATTAAGAGATAAACTTCTTGCTACTTCTTTATTAGGAGTAATCGTTATTATAGGACTAGCAGGCCTAAAGTTACTAACCTTTCTTGCTGTATAACCAGACATCGTAGAAACTAATATAGCATCAGCTTTTAATCTATTAGCGCCATCAACAACACTATGAGCAATAACAGTGGTTATATCTTGTTTTTCTTCTGTTTTTTTAGACATTAATAAAGCTTCATAATCCAAATTCTTTTCAATATTAACTATTATTTTATTCATTACCTTAATGGTTTCAATGGGATACTTGCCAATAGCTGTTTCTCCACTTAACATAACAGAATCTACTCCATCAATTACAGCATTAGCCACATCACTTACTTCTGCTCTAGTAGGAATAGGATTCTCTTCCATAGAAGCGAGCATTTGGGTTGCAACAATACATATTTTATTAGTATGGTAACACTTTTTAACAATTTCTTTTTGAATACTAGGTAAACATTCCACATCCATTTCTACCCCTAAATCACCTCTTGCAATCATGATACCATCACTAACTTTAATTATATTATCAATATCTTCAATTGCTTGACTATTCTCTATTTTAGCAATTAACTGAGCATGTTCATTACGAAATCCTATCAACATATCATTAACATCTAAAACATCATTAGCGTTACAAACATAAGATAAAGAAATAAAATCAGCCTTCATTTTTGAAGCAAAAGCAATATCATCTTTATCAGAAACTGATAAAAAATCCATATCTAAACGAACACCAGGAATATTAACACTCGCGTTACCTTTAATTATACCTGAATTCATAACTTTACAAACTAAATCAGTTTCAGTTTTTTCTAATACTTTTAATTCTATAGAACCATCACTTAAAAGGATTCTATCACCCTTTTTAACATTTAATATTATATTAGGATAATCAACTAAAAGTTTTCCCGCTTCTTCTTCATTAGTTAAAACTATTTCTTCCCCTAATTTTAAAGAAAAAGTTTCTTCATTAATCAAACGCATTTTAGGACCTTTAATATCAATTAAAATTCCTACATTAGATTTTAATTCCTTATTTAATTCCCTTATATTATTAATAATCGATTCAGCTATTTCATGATCAGCATGAGAAAGATTAATTCTAACTACATCCATTCCCGCCTCAATCATTTCTTTTAACATTTCTTTACCAGCAGTCTTTGGTCCTATTGTACATATAATTTTAGTTTTTTTCACAATTCACATCCTTTACTTTTTTACCACTTAAAACAATGGTCTTTTCCATTAATACTTCTAAAGAATCAATTATCTTTTTACTTTCTAATTTATATTTATGATATATAATTGATAATTCAGTGCAACCTAATATTATTTTTTCTGTCCCTTCTTTTTCCATATTTCTAATAATACTATTTAATAAAGAAAGATCAACCTTCTTATTAGCCTTTACCTGATCATAAATAATTTTCATTACTGATTCTTGATCTTCTTCAGTCAAAATTAAACACTCTAAATCATATTTCTTCATTATTCTTTGATAAGATTCACTATTAATAGTTCCTGAAGTAGCTAAAAGGCCTACTTTTTTTATTTTTGGAGTTTCCTTTAAAATAGATAAAATTGTTTCTTCAATAATATTTATTAAAGGAATATTAATTTTATCTTGAATGCTTTTATAAAAATAATGAGCTGTATTACAAGGTAGAACTATAAATAAAGCACCCATTTCTTCTAGTTTTTTTGCATCTTCTTGTAGAACTAAAACTGGATTTTCTTCACTTTTTCCTAATATATAATCTGTGCGATCAGGAATCGTCGAATGTTGTAAAACAATCATATTTATATGATCTTGATCACGTTCAGCTTCTGTTCTTTCAATTACTCCTTTTAAAAAGTAAGCTGTCGCTAAAGGGCCAACTCCACCAAGAACTCCAACAAATTTTTCTTTTCTTTTGATAGTTACCTCAGGATGATAATATTTTTTATACTTATAAATTTGTTTAAATAAATTAGCCTGAATATAACAAATTCTTTTAAACTTATTATCACCTTTATAAAAAAGGGGATGAGATACTTTCCCTTCTTTGATTAATCTTCTTGCTTTATTTTTTAAATCCTTATCTTGAACATATTTAAATAAAACATAATGAGGAAGAATAGAATATAAATGTTCTTTAGTCGCGATTGTTTCTTTTATTTTTCTATGATAAATATATTCATTAACAATAAATCTTGTAACATTATAACCACTAGCAGTTATATAATAATTACTTCTTCCTAAACGAGCATTTAATTCAAAGAATTTATATTTACCATCTCGGTAATCATATTTAATATCAAAATTAGCAAAACCTTTAAATTTAACATGTTCTAATATCTTTTTAGCTTGTTTAAATAATTCTTCTTGAACATCATTAATTATAGCCGCATGATTTCCGATTGCTCCTGGAGTATGTTCTTCAAGTAAAACGTTTCCTAAAGCATAAAATTTTACTTTCCCTTGTTTATCTGAATAACAAGTTAAAACAAACATATTACAGTCATCTCCAGGAATAAAATCTTGAATAATTAATTTATCATCAAAACCAATATTATTTAAATTATTAATTAAACTTTCAAGTTCATATTGCTTAGAAAACTTATATCCCTTCTTTTTATCCGGAAAAAGAGTATGATGATACATTATTCCATCTGATGGTTTTACCGCAATAGGATAACTAAAAGGAAAATCTAACTTTGGTTTTTCTTTCATATCATAAACAAAAGTTTTTGGATAAGGAACACCTAATTCTTCACAAATTTGATAAAAAGAATCTTTCTTAACTACTTTATTAAACAAATTAATGCTTATATAAGGAATAACATAATAACGGGCTAATTTTCGTTTATGTTTTAATATTTTTTCCACATACCAATCACTACAACCTAATAAAATTAGTTTTTTATTAGTATTTTTTCTTCCAATACCAATTAATGTTTTAACAAAAGCTTGATCATTTTCTAAATCTTCACAGATAAAATTATCAATAATTTTACTATTAATACTAGGCCCCCATAATACTTTACTAATAACTAATGATTTTACTTGATAAGCCTCATGAAAACTTCTAGCAATTGTATAAGCATTTAAATCTCCCCCAATAATAACTGGTTGAAACTTTCTATTTTTAATTACCATAACACCATCTTCTTTCTTTAATTATAAAAACTTACTCGATCATACCAATAATTATAGATTCCACTAGGAAAATTAACAACCTTTCGAGGATCAAAAACTCGCTGACGAAAACCATCATATAAATAATCTTTAAAATATAAACCTGTTGCGACAGAAAAATGAAGATGAGCCCCGGTGGAGTTTCCAGTGTTTCCCATGATTGCTATAAAGGTATTTTTAGTAACCAGTTCCCCAACTTTAACCTGAATAGAACCTGTTTTTAAATGTAAATATTGAGTTGTATAGGTTTGACCATTAATATTATGATGAATAGTAATATAATTACCCATCGAAGAATGATAGTCAATTTTTACGACCTTTCCTCTTGCAGCTGCATAAACTTTGGTGTTAAGATCCCCACTTTTATTACCTAAATCTATTCCATCATGAAGTTGCCAAGCACCATGAACAGGATTTTTTCGATATCCATATTCACTGGTAACATATCCTTGAACTAAAGGTCTCCAAAATCTTGTATCTGGTGGCAATAAACGATTAGCACAAACGTTTATATCTTCATGTAAACCACAACCAGCATCTTTATATAATTTAATAACTTCTTTCGCGGCTTTTATTTCATCTTCCACACTTAATTGATGATCAAAAAGTTTATCTTTATCTCTTCCTAAAGAATTAACTTTCTTATTTAAAGCAACTTTCTTTTTTTCTAATTCTATTTTATTTTCCGCTAATTCAATTTTCTTTTGTTCATTTAATTTAATCAACTCATTCATTTCTACAATTAATTTGGTATTATGTTTAGTTAATTGTTCAGCTACAGAAAAACGATAAATAAAGTCAGTTAAAGTATCAGCCCCCATAATATATTCTAAATAGATAGAATTAACATTAGAAATTTGTAAAAAATTCATTATTTCTTTTGTCTCTTTATCTTTTTCTAAAATATCTAAATCTAATTGTTTAATCTCATTAGTTTTACTTTCTATATCCTTAATAATCTGATCTATATCTTGATAAATTTGACTTATTTCATTTTTAATTTGATTAATTTCTGCTTCTGTTTTATGAATTTTTCCCTTAACTTCTTTATCTTCGTCCTCTAATTTTTGTAATTCTTGTTCTAAATCATAGATAGTTTTAGCAGAAACTAAAACACTAGGTCCTAATAATAAACTATTAAGAAAAATTAAAAAGATAAAACTAACAACTAACAACCTTTTCATTCTACCATCCTATCTATAAAGTAATAATGAATCAAATGATTTACTACCTGCTGCATAAGGAACACCTATATAAGAAGCAAAATGTAAATGAGTTCCTGTCGAAAAGCCACTACTTCCCATTGTTCCAATTACTTCTCCTCGAGTAACCTTTTTCCCTTCTTTAGCAATAATTCTTGCTAAATGAGCATAAACAGTATAATAATTATTTTCATGACTTAAAATAACATAATTACCAAGAGAACTATGAACTCCTGTTTGATAAACCACCCCGTGATTAGCGGCATAAATAGGAGAACCATATCCAGTTCCTGAAATATCATTACCATCATGTATTTTCCCCCAACGCCAACCATAAGTACTAGATATAATATAAGGAGAATTTGTTGGCCAAGCCCAATTACCATCAGCACTAACAACAATTTTTCCAGTTGAAGTTCTCGTTCCTTTAACAATTATTTCATTAACCTCAGCCTTTAACACCTCAGAACTAGGAAATATGGCATTAGTTATTTCCCCATTAACATATTTTATCTTTTGAACAACTCTTTCTAGACCATCTTTACCTTCTTGTTTAACATAAGAAGAACCATAATAAGCAGAAGAATCATAAATAATTTCTGTTTGATATTTTTTCACTTGATCTTCAACAATATGTTTTTCCACCACAGTCTTAAATAAAGGATTAATATAACCGACTGTTACTACTTGCCCTTCACTTAATAAATTATTTGAACTAGTAAAATAAGGATTAACTAAAAGAAATTCCCCCACCCCTAATTTATGATTAAAAGCAATATCTTCAATAGTATCTCCCGCTTGAACAACATAACTATCTTGCTCTTTTAAAGTTCCAAATAATAAATAACGAGATAATTCATTTTCATCAATAAAAATTTCTTCATCAACAGGAATAAAAGCTTCTTTAACAGAAATCTTTTCATCAATATATAAATCTTCAATTAATTGTCCTGTTGTTTTAATCTCTTCTTGTTCATCATTTAAAAATTTATCATATTCCTCTTTTAAAACAAAAGCCTGAATTGTAGTATTAACAGCATTAACAAATAAATCTTGATCTAAAACATTTATCTTTTTAACATCTTCTTCCCCTTCAATAGAAATAATATAACCTTTAACAGTAAAAGGACTAATTTCTTTAATTTTTTCATAAACTTCTGCTTCAGTTAATATTTTTTCATCATAACTAACAAATTTATCAATATATAAATTATTAGGAGGATAAATAAAGTCTACTCCATACTTCTTTTTAGCTGCACTTTGTTGTTTATCAATATAATTTTCTAAAGTTCCTTTAGATTTTATAATTCCTATTTCTAGACCATCTAAATAAACCTTATATAATTCTTGAGGTCGAGCAGAAACCACTTGATCACTAAAATTAAAAAATAATATTAAAATAAATGACAACATCATAGTCATTAAAACTGTCATTATTATCTTTACTTTTCCCATTTTATCACCACGTCTATATATGAAAATTATATCATATTTAAGACAACTTTTCTACTTCTTGCCCAATTATTTGATATTTTGACATTCTCTTTTCAACTCGTCCTTTAACTTTAATAACATCACCCTTTTCTAAGAAAGAATACTTTTCTAAAGTCTTAGGAAATAAGATTAAGTCTATTATTCCAAACTCATCACTGCCTGTTATAAAAGCCATTCTTTCTTGATTTTTAGTAATAACTATTTTATAACGTTCAATATAAAGAAGAAGATAAATAGTCTTATCAAAATGTTTTTTAATATCATTAATCGTTATTAAATGATTAAAAACATTTTTATACTTAGTTACAGGATGATTAGTTAAATAAAAACCAAATACTTTTAATTCTCGTTTAGATTTTTCTTCTTTACTAAATTCCTTTTTTATTTCCATTTCTGGTTTTAAAGCTAAAGTCTCATTAATTTGATTAACTAACTCCGCATAATTTATCGCTTTCTCTAAATTATAATGTAAAGTTTGATGATTATAACCAAAACTATTAAAACAAGAAGCATCAATTAAGGCCTCTAGTATTTTTCTATTAACAGCCTTTCCATAAAGCCGAACAACAAAATCAAAGAAATCTTCATATAAACCTTTTTTTCGTTCAGTAATTATTGCTTTAGAAACAACTCCTCCCACATTTTTAATTGCTCCTAAACTAAATCTTATACCTAGTTCTGTTGTTAAATAAGGATAATCACTTAAATTAATATCTGGTTTTAAAATAGGTATAGTTAATATTTTACATTCATTAATATATTCTTTAGTTTTATTTTCATTCCCTAAAACATTAGTTAAAAGAGCACTCATAAAATATTTAGCATAATGTTTTTTTAAATAAGCCATTTTATAACTGATCATTGAATAAGCTACAGAATGAGCTCGATTAAAACCATATCCCGCAAATTTTAAAATTAAATTAAAGACCCTAATAACCAATCCTTTTTCATAACCTCTTTTTATACTTTGATTAATAAACTTTTCTTGTTCTTTTAAAAGAATTCCTTTATCTTTTTTTCCCATCGCTTTTCTTAAAATATCCGCTTCCCCTAAAGAATAACCCGCTAAAACATTAGCTATCTGCATGATTTGTTCTTGATAAACAATAATTCCATAAGTAGGTTTTAAAATATCTTTTAAATGAGGATGAAAATAATCAATCTTTTCTTTTCCATATTTACGCTTAATAAAATGTTCAATGTTTTCCATCGGTCCAGGTCTAAATAAAGCAATCGCTGCAATAATTTCCTCAAAGTTATCTGGTTTTAATTCCTTAATAAACCTTTTCATTCCCGCAGATTCAAACTGAAATATTCCTTCTGTTAATCCTTCTTTAAATAAAGATAAAGTTTTTATATCATCCATCGGAATATCATTAATATTAATTTTCGTATTAATTAAAACATTTTCCATTAAAGTAAGATTTTTAAGAGCTAAAACATCCATTTTTAATAATCCAAGTTCTTCTAGATGCTCCATTGAATAACCAGTTACATAAAAATTATTATATTTTTTTATTGGAATATATTCATCTAAATATTCACTAGAAATAACTACTCCCGCTGCATGAAGAGAGATTTGTCTTTTCATTCCTTCTAACTTAGAAGCAATTTTATACATTTTTAAATAAGATTTGTCTTGATTTAATAATTCCTTTATTTTATAATTTTTTAAATTCTCTTCTAAAGATATATTAGGTTTAATTAGATGACATAATTCATCAATAACTGGAAGATTAATTTCTAAAATACGCCCCACATCTCTAATTACCTGACGCCCTCTTAAAGTAACAAAAGTAATAATTGGCATAGCTTTTTTAAGACCGTATTTATGAAGAATATAATTAACAACCTCTTCCCTTCTGGTTGCTTCAAAATCAAGATCAATATCTGGCATCGAGATCCTTTCTGGATTTAAAAAACGTTCAAACAATAAATTATATTTTATAGGATCAACATCAGTTATTCCAAGACAATAAGCAACTAAACTACCTGCTGCACTTCCCCTTCCAGGACCGACTAAAATATTATTTTGTTTAGCATATTTTACATAATCCCAAACAACTAAAAAGTAATCTTCAAATCCCATCTTATGAATAATTGATAATTCATATTTTAATCTTTCTATATAAAAGGAACTTATTTTAAAAGAAAGTCTTTTTTCTAAACCTTTTTTACATAATGATCTAAGTAAATCTTCAGACTTATAACCTCCTTCATGTTGGTATTTAGGCAATAAGTTTTGATTAGAAGGAAAAACAAGATTACTTAAATTATAGATCTCTTCCATCACTTTTAAATCTTCTTCAACACTTACTTTTAAAACTTCTTCTTTAGTTTTTAAATAATGAAAAAAAGGTATTTGATAATTATCTATCTCTGTTTCTTTTTGACCATCTTTAATCATATATAAATATTTTAAATAAATATTATCTTCTTTTTCTAAATATAAAACTTCCTGAGAAAAAACTAATTTAGAATTAAAACCTTTTAATTTATCTCTTTCTTCTAAATTTGAATAACTTAAATAAAAGAATGAATAAATATCTTTTATTTCTTCATAAAGTTTTATTGAATTATAAGGTAATAAACAAAATATATTTTCTTGATATTTTTTTAAAATTTCTATTGTTATTTCTTCTTCTTGAGAAATACTTAATAATTTAGTTAGATGTTGATACCCTTGATAATTAAAAGCATAAAGTAAGATGGGAAGATTATTAATTTTCAATTCTAAACCAATGATTGGTTTAATTTTAGCTTTTTGACATTCTTTATAAAATTCCATAACTCCAAACATATTAGAATCTGTTATACCAAGAGCGGGAAAATTATATTCTTTAGCTTTTTTAATTAAGAGTTTAATATCATTTAAACTAGATAATAAGGAATAACTAGTTTTAATATTTAAAGGAATATAAATCAAAAATATCACTCCTAACTAGATTAATTTTACTACATTTGACTTTAAATAAGCAATATGATACATTTATTATCGATTAAAACAAGGAGGAATCTTCATGACAAAAGAACAAGTTAAAAAGAAACCACTATTTGGTAATAAGCGTTCTCACGCTTTAAATGCAACCAAAAAGAAACAAAAACCTAATCTACAAAAGACAACTATTAATGGTAAAAAAGTTAAAATTTCTGCTCGTCAAAGCAAGAAAAAAATCTCTTAATTAGAGATTTTTTTATATTAATTTATCTCGTTTAAAAACTCCTATTTTAGGTTTAGTATAAAGATTAATCTTTCCTGGTAAACTAACTTTAATAAAACATAAGCCATTAATCACTATATCTTCTTCTCCTTCAATAAAAAATTGATAACGAATTTCTCTTTGTAATTTATCACTAGAATCAATTTTAAAATGCTCTATTGTTACTTCATTAGATATATAAACAGTAAAACTATTTCTTTTTCCCTCTATATAATCAAGTCGAACTAAATTATCAATTAATAAAGATTCCCCTTCTTTAAGTTGATAAGTTCTTGGTTTTATTTCCTTCTTTGGAAGAACTCTTTTTAAAGTCATAAAGTCAAGAACATTACTAACATTACTTTCATCTAATAAACCTGGTGTATCAATTAAAGTTAAACGATCATTAATCTTAATTTCCATCATATCAACAGTAGTTGATGGTAAAGGACTAGTTGTTATATAAGTTTTAGAACTAGAAAAAGTTTTCATTAACTTATTTATTAAAGTTGACTTTCCCGCATTAGTATTACCTACCACATAAACATTTTTAGATTGTTGATTTTTTCTTATAATTTTATATAAAGTATTAAATTCATCATTATTAATACTACTAACAACTAAAATATCAATTAAATTTAATTTTTCTTTTTTAATAGTTTCTTTTATTCTCTTTAAATTAATTGCTTTAGGTAATAAATCCTTTTTATTCAAAATCAAAATTAAGGGATTATTTAAATATTTACCTATTTCTTTAATACTAAGATTAATATTAAAAAAATCAACAACATATAAAACTAAATCACCAGTATTCTTAATATATTTTAAAATTTTTATATATTCTTCATTATCTTTTTTAATAAATACATAATCTCCATAATTTTTAATTCGAAAACAGCGACGACAAATAGAAGTTTTTCCATAAACAGATGATTCAACATAACCTTCTACTTCAGGTTTCTCTGTTTGAAAAATAGCTCCACAACCAAGACACCTTCTATTCATAATACTCACCTCTAATAAAAAGTTTTTTACTCGCTGCTTTTTTCATAATATAATTTTCTATCAATCTATTAAATTTAGTAAAAAAATGATCTTTTAAACTAATAGGATTAACTAAGATAGTTGTAATCCCTATCCTATTACCTCCAAAAACATCAGTAAGTAACTGATCACCAATAGAAGCAACTTCTGTTTGTTCAAATTTATATTCTTTTAAAATCTTACGATATTTTTTACTAAAAGGTTTCATTGATAAAGCTGAACAATCAACTTCTAGTATTTCTTTAAAAGGTTTTAAACGAGATTTATTAGAATTAGATAATAAAATAACTGTAAATCCCATTTCTTTTAAGCGTTCAATTAAATCTTTTACCTTCTTAGAAGGTTTCTTTACATGTAAAGGAACTAAGGTATTATCAACATCAAATAATAAACACTTTATTCCAGAGCGTTTTAGTTTTTTATAATCAATCGTATAAATACTTTTTTGATATTTATCAGGAATAAACTTCTCTAACATAAATAACCTCCTAATTATCAACATTATACTATGAAAATAAACTTTTTTAAAGAGAAACATTTGTATTAAAGAACAAAAAAAGACTAACTTTAACCCTTTTAATTTTTTAAACAACGAACAGAACAACCTAAACCTGGTGAATTTAAACTACGATAAATACTATCAAAATTAGAATGTACATCACGCTTAAAAGCAACATCTTTATTAGCTGTGGAAGTCCACCAATAAGCACTTATCCCTGAAATATGAAGATCTCCTGATATAGTGCGATAACCAATTGGAAGAGCATTAAACCCAGAAACATCTAATCCGTTCCAAGATAAAGATGATTTTAAGTTTTTACCAGCATCAAAACCTCGATAGTGATCTTTTATAGACCATTCATCCTCATTAGGATTATTGAACTCTGAATCCACAAAAGCCTCTAATATTCTCCATTCATTATCTGTTGGAACATGCCATCCTTTAGGACACAGTCCTTGACCTCCTTCTTCATCTTCATTCATTACTGCCTTCCATTGATATAATACTTCTTCTGGTTCCACCCAATTACAAAAATAATTAGATCCTAAATCTTGACAATCCTCTTTTGTATGAATCATACAAGCATTAGCATTATTAGACCATGAATTATTTAAACAACCATTATTTGTATAACGAAGATTCTCCTTAAACCAACATTGATCCCCTATTAAAACTGTTTTATATTCATAATCACCATGTAAAACTGGAGTTCCACAGACAAAGGAAGTTTCTATTTCTTCACATTCTATGTCATTACTTTTTCCTACTTTCATTTTATTATAAATTCCACAAGCAGTTAAATTAGCCCATTTATTCTTTCCGATTATTTTTACATAAATATTACCTTCATTATCCTCATCAAAAATTATTTCCTGATAATTAGCTCTAGATATATTTAACTTCTCTTCGATATTGTTTGCATTTAAAAAAGAAAGATCAAAATCTTTATTTTCTAATAACTTGTTTTCTATTACCTTAATAACCATTTTTGCATCAAGTAAAAAAGCTTCTCTTGTCGTTTTTTCTATTAAACCAACAATATTAGGAACTGCAATAGCTAAAATTATACCTAATATCATGATAACCGCTAGTAATTCAATTAGAGTAAAACCTTGTTTTTTCATTTTAACCCCCAAATATTATTCCCTTAAATATCTTAATCTAAAAGACAGCGAACAGAAAATGCTAAGTTTTGTTCATCTAAACTTCGATAGATTCCGTCTAAATTTATAGAAACAATATGTCTAAAAGCATCAGTTTCTACAGGTGTTGAAGACCACCATTCAGCATAGGCCCCAATATGATTAACAACCCCTAACAAAGTAAAACGACCAGCTGGTAAAGCACTAAATCCTGAACTATTAGTAGATTCTAAACCAAAACCAATTGTTTTTAAATGCTTGCCTCCATCAACACCACGCCAACCATTATTAATCCAAGGAAGTTCTGTTGGATTTTTAGTTAATAAATCAGTATCAACATAAGCTTCTAAAACCCTCCACTCATAATCAGTTGGTAGGTGCCAACCAACAGGACATAAACCTTGAATTTTATCTTGATTATTTTCAATAGATCGAGGATTATCACTACCAAATATTGCCCGCCATTGATATAATATTTCATTCTCCCAATCCCAAGCACAATAATCACTACAAGTTCCTTCCGCTCCTTTTATACAAGCAAATCCTAAAGAAAAATCCTTATCTAAACAATTATTAGATCCACTTCCTGTATATTTTAAATTTTCTTTAAACCAACATTGTTCTCCTATTAAAACTGTTTTATATTCATAACCACCATGTAAAACTGGAGTTCCACAGACAAAGGAAGTTTCTATTTCCTCACATTCTATTTCATTACTTTTTCCTACTTTCATTTTATTATACGTTCCACAAGCAGTTAAACCCGCCCATTTATTCTTTCCTATTATTTTAAGATATGGTTTTCCTTGACTATTTTTAGTTACAATTACTTCTTGATAATTATCTTTAGATATATTTAATTCTCCTTCTATATTCACTTCATCTAATAGAGAAATATCAAATTTATTATCTTCCAATAATTTATTATTTATAGATTTAATAACCATTTTTGCATCAAGTAAAAAAGCTTCTCTTGTCGTTTTTTCTATTAAACCAACAATACTAGGAACTGTAATAGCTAAAATTATTCCTAATATTGCTATAACCGCTAGTAATTCAATTAAAGTAAAACCTTGTTTTTTCATCTAAAGCCTCCACTTATATTATTCCTTTAGAACAAGGTTTTATTCTACTTTTTAAAAATACATTAATCAAATTTTAATCTTTAATACAACGAACTGCACGCCCAAATGTTTGTAAATATAAAAAACGATAAACCCCGTCATAACCCGAATAAATATCTCGTTTCCAAGCATTTAAATCAATGGATGATGAAGACCACCAATCAGAATTTAAACCAACATTACTTAATGCACCAGAAGCATTCCGAAAACCAACAGGGCGAGCATCAAATCCAAAAATATCCGATCCATTCCAATATAAAGAAGATTTTAAATTTTTCCCTGCATCTTTGCCACGATAATAATCATTTTTATTCCATTCTTCTTCTTTAGAATCTTTAAAATCAGAATCTACAAAAGCCTCTAATATTTTCCAATCATCATCTGTTGGAATGTGCCAGTCTTTAGGACACAATCCTTGACCTCCTTCTACATCTTCATTCATAACTGCCTTCCATTGATATAAAACTACAACATCAGGCCAATCACAATAATTTGAGCTAGAACTTGGACAATCATCTTTTGTATGAATCATACAAGCGTTAGCGTTATTAGACCATGAATTATTTAAACAATCATTATTTGTATAACGAAGATTTTCTTTAAACCAACATTGTTCTCCTATTAAAACTGTTTTATATTCATAACCACCATGTAAAACTGGAGTTCCACAGACAAAGGAAGTTTCTATTTCCTCACATTCTATTTCATTACTTTTTCCTACTTTCATTTTATTATACGTTCCACAAGCAGTTAAACCCGCCCATTTATTCTTTCCTATTATTTTAAGATATGGTTTTCCTTGACTATTTTTAGTTACAATTACTTCTTGATAATTATCTTTAGATATATTTAATTCTTCTTCTATATTAGATTCATTTAAAAGAGAAACATCAAATTTATTATCTTCCAATAATTTATTATTTATAGATTTAATAACCATTTTTGCATCAAGTAAAAAAGCTTCTCTTGTCGTTTTTTCTATTAAACCAACAATACTAGGAACTGTAATAGCTAAAATTATTCCTAATATTGCTATAACCGCTAGTAATTCAATTAAAGTAAAACCTTGTTTTTTCATCTAAAGCCTCCACTTATATTATTCCTTTAGAACAAGGTTTTATTCTACTTTTTAAAAATACATTAATCAAATTTTAATCTTTAATACAACGAACAGAATAACCGTATGCTTGTATTCCTGGCCCTCGATGAATTCCCATACTATTTGAATCTACATAACGTCCTAAAGCATTAGGACCACTTGATGTTGAAGTCCACCAAAAAGCACATAACCCAGTCAAAAAGAATTCCCCTGGAGTATCACGATAACCTGCAGGATAAGCACTAAAACCCACATTATTAGTTCCATTCCCATAACCTTCTACTTTTAATCTTTTTCCCACATCATTTCCGCGAAAAGCACCAATTTGATTCCATTCTTCATCTAAAGGATTATTATATGTCGAATCAACATAAGCTTCTAATATCATCCATTCATTATCACTAGGAATATGCCATCCTTTGGGACATAACCCTTGACCTGTTTCATCATCATTCATTACCGCTTGCCACTGATATAAAATTTCTTCTTTTTCTCCCCAACCACAATAACCATTACAAATGTTTTCACCAACTCTTACACAAGCTTGAAGATTATCCCATTCTTTATTTAAACAAGAATCTTCTTCATTTCCTGTATATCTTAAATTCTCTTTAAACCAGCACTGTTCCCCTATTAAAACTGTTTTATACTCATAATCACCATGTAAAACTGGTGTTCCACAAATAAAAGGATCTTCTACAACTTCACATTTTATTTCCTCTGTTTTACCTACCTTCATTTTATTATACGTTCCACAAGCAGTTAAACCCGCCCATTTATTCTTTCCTATTAATTTTACATAAATCTTACCTTCATCATTTATATTTACAATTAATTCTTGATAATTATCCTTAGATATATTTAATTCTTCTTTTATATTCACTTCATCTAATAGAGAAATATCAAATTTATTATCTTCTAATAATTTATTATTTATAGATTTAATAACCATTTTTGCATCAAGTAAAAAAGCCTCCCTAGTCGTTTTTTCTATTAATCCAACAATACTAGGAACTGTAATTGCTAAAATTATTCCTAATATCATGATAACCGCTAGTAATTCAATTAAAGTAAAACCTTGTTTTTTCATCTAAAGCCTCCACTTATATTATTCCTTTAGAACAAGGTTTTATTCTAAATATAAAATAAAAAAAATTAAGACTATTAATCCTAACTTTTTTCTATGCTAATTCTTAAAAATCTATATATTGATTAGTATTATACATTTCATCATCTATCTTTAAATAAACATTATAACGACCTTTTAAGCCTTCTTTATTTATATAACTAGTTACCTTAATCTTTTCACTATCACTTGATAAATTATCTTCATTAAAAATATCTATACACATTGCTGTATAAACTTGTGTACTAGCTGTAAAAGAGTAAACCTTTCGATCAAGGAAATTATCTAAAATTAATTGAACTTTTGTTCCTTGTTTTAATTCAGCACTAAAAATTAAACGATCAACTTCTTGAGTAAAATCTACTTTATATTCTTCAGGAATTTTTGATGAAGATAAAAGCATGCCATCAACTTTATCTTCACTTTGTGTAGTTTCCCCTAAAGTCCCTAATCTTTCGCCTTTTCCAAATTTGAAAGTATCTTTTTCTTCATATAAATTTAGTTTAGCTGCTCGATAAAAATGTCCTGGTAATTCTAATTCAAAAATAACTTCATCATTTAAAAGTTCTACTGTAATACTTGTAGTTTCTGCTTCTGGAACCATCGCTGCTGGAACATTAGTTGCTTCTCCATTTAATTTACCAATACCACCAGAATGAACTAAATAATGATTATCTTCATAGTAAACAACATTAGAAATATAAGGAGAATAAAAATCACTACCTCTTTCTTTACCATATTGCCATAACTGTTCTATTTCCATCTTTTCAGGATCAACATGATAAATTACTCCTCTAGTATAATTATCTTTAGCAAGAATATATTCATCTTTTATTTTCGAACGATTATTACCATTATCTAAAACAAAAATATCTCCATTAGGTAACACTTTAGCTGAATGTTGAGCCCATTGCCATTCAAACTCTTCAGAAATTGGTGTAAAAAAGTATTTTTGCATTTTTTGACCCCAATTAGTATTATCTCCTATAATCCAATTTAATTCTCCAGTATCATAATCAATGCTTATCACCGCATCTTGATGACGTCCTGATAAAACTATAGCCTTATTTAATTCATCATATTGAACAGAATTATTATGAAACCAATCATAAGGAACCCACATATCTGATTTACCATCAGTCATAGGTAAAACATCTTTCAAATCCCAATTTTTAAGAATCTTTCCTGTTTTACGATCAACTAAAACAATATAATCCTCTGTTGTTTGATCAGGAAAATTATTACTAGCGACTAATAAGTTATTATCTTTCATTTCAAAAACATCATGATGATAACCTCCAGGTAAAACATACTCTTTATAAATCTTTCCTGTTAGATCTATTTCCACTAAACCAATTGTATAATATGGTGGAGCAATTAAACGATTAGATCCAAGTAAAATATTCCCATTTTCTAACCGAGAAATATCCCAAGCATAATTACCTACTAAATACCAACGAACATCCCCATTAATGTCGTATGCCGCATTATAACCCCGACCAGCAGTAGTAACAAAAATAAGTTTAGTATCAACTTTATTTTTATCAACTTTTACATTAGTTGGTAAAATAAAATCTTCCGGTAAAGAACTAGTTCTAATCTTTATTTCTTGTTCTTCTTCACCCTTTTTTAAAATAACCTTATTTTCATAATCAGGATAAAGTCCATAAATAGGTAAAATATGTTCTTTAGCTTCTTTAAATTGATGAGTTATTGTTGTTTGTTCATCTTTACCTTTAATAATTACTTCAATACTTTCAGCTTCTTTAGTTTTAAACATAACCAAAGCTGTAAGAGGAGAAATATCATAAGGATCAACAATAATCAAAGGATCATTAAAAGAATAACTCTTTTCTGATAATTTTTTTAAATACTTTTCTTCTTGTTGATGCTGAAGAACTAAAATATCAGGATACTTTGGAATTTCCTTCCTTCCTAAATAATAATAAACAGCCGTAACCCCCAACAAAAGAACCAAAAACCCCACTATAATGATGACAACTCTTTTAATCTTCACTATAGAACCTCCTAACTTTTTAACTCAACTACTATAATAAAGTATATAGTATTAGTCATTTATTGTCAATTTATATCAAGGAATGTGGAAGAAAAAGTGATTAACTTATGATAATGTCTTAAGTGTTATCTTTTGATTATGTCTCAAAAGTAATTTATAATATATCACTGAGGTGATATGAATGAGAAAGGAACAATTAAGAATGAATGAACAAAAGAAATATGAAATTATTAAAAAGTTAGTAGAACAAGGAGGAAGCAAAAATCGGGTTGCATTACAACTATCTTTATCTAGAAGACAAATTGATCGTCTTTTAATTATTTATAAAAAAAGAGGTAAATCTGGTTTTATACATGGCAATCGAAATAAGAAACCCAGTATAGCACACGATAAATCTCTTTCTGATGATATTGTACTACTTTATACTATTAAATATCAAGGTTTTAATTTTAATCATTTTAAAGAATATCTTGAAGAAGTTGAAAACATAAAGGTCTCTTATAATTTTATTTATAATACTTTAAATAAGGCAGGTATTTTATCGCCTAGGGCTCGTAAAAGAACTAGAAAGGAATATAGAAAACAACAATTGTTAAAAGAAAAATTACTGACTGGTAAAACTGAAGAAGAAGTAGAAGTTATTGTTAATAATGAGATAGCAATTGAGGATTCTCACCCAAGGCAAGAAAAACCAAAATACTTCGGAGAAATTATTGAACAAGACGGTTCAATACACCAATGGTTTGGGGATTTTAAAACATGTCTTCATCTAGCTGTAGATAAAGCAACAAACACAGTTGTCGGCGGTTATTTTGACTATCAGGAAACTTTAAAGGGTTATTATCAAACCAAATATCAAATCCTAAAAGGTTATGGCATTCCTTATAGTTTTAAAACAGATAATAGAACTGTATTCAATTATAACAAATTAAACCCTGATAAAAAAACATCTGAAAATGATATCCTTACCCAGTATGGTTATTCATGTAAACAACTAGGTATTGATTTAAAAACAAGTAGTGTTCCTGAAGCAAAACCAATTATTGAACGTACTAACGGTACATTTCAAGGAAGACTAATTAATGAGTTAAAATTAAACGGAATACACACACTTGAAAAAGCTAATGAATATTTAATAAATGTTTTTATTCCTAAATATAATAAACGCTTTGCTATGGATTATAAGAAGTTTCCAAGTGCATTTGAAAAATCACCTAGTGAAGAAAAAATAAATTATACTTTAGCAGTTTTATCAACAAGAATAATAGATAGAGGTAATTCCATTAAATATAAAAACAAGTATTATTTACCTTATTTTAATAATGAGTTAAAATGCTTCAGGCCTAAAACTAAAGCATTAGTTATTGAAGCATTTAATGGTGATTTAGTGGTGAGTATAGACGAAAAAATTTATGAGTTAAGAGAACTGTCCAGAAATAAAAGGTTTTCAAAAGAACTTGATCTACCTCAGGAAGAAATAAAAAAGGAAAAATATGTGCCCCCTATGAGTCATCCTTGGAAAAGAGCTTCTTTTGAGAAACAAATGAAAAAATCTCATAAAGAAAAGGTTTATGCATAAACGAGTTTTATGCCGAGATAATCCATCAATTTAGGAGATAATATCCGTAATGTTTCAGGCAATCAAATTAAAAATTTGATTGCCATCTAACTAAAGGATATTATCTAGATTCCTGAATTGATGGAGGAATTGGAATAAATTTTCCAAACTATTTTTTTTATCTAATGTGAGACATTTTCAAAAGTTATTGACATTTATATCAAGGAATGTGGAAGAAAATGTCAAATATTATATCAAATTTAAAAATATAAAATCAACCCTTCAGTATTATTAAATAATTATTGTTATGATAAAAGATGTTGCTTTAATCCATATTCAATAGCTGCTTTATCAGGATAATTTTCTTTACTTTTAGGAAGTCTGATCATTTTATGATTAATTTTTCTTAAAATATTATCATCTTTAATTCTTTTACTGTTTGAAACAACAATTTTAATATAACCTTTTTTTGTATACTTAAAAGCGAATAATTTTCTATCAAATAACTTATGCATTTCATATGATAAAGCTATTCCATTATTTACAGAAAAAGAACCCGCTTCACTATAAGGTATAATGTGAGCGGCATCTAACAAATATTGTACAGTATCATCAATACTTTTTACTTCAATACATTTTCCTGTAATTGCACATTTATAATCATAAGCAGCAAGAACCTTATTTCTAAAACCTCGTTGTTCCTCCATGGACCTTCCATATTCTCCAATATCTTCTTTATCATGCCCTTCTTGTAAATATATTTCATTTAAACCCATAACTATTTCTTTAACAAATTCTTTATCATAAATAACAAAACCATTTTCATCAATAATTCCTGCTGTTTCTAATTCATTTATAATATAAGATATTGGTCTTTTTAATTCCTTTTGTATTTCTTTATCTAACAAATCAAAAGATCCATCAATAACCTTTTTCTCTTCATCTAAAAGTAATAACCATAGTTCTTTAGGCTTTATTGATTTTAATCTTTCTCCATCTATTTCATAATGAAAACTTTTCTTATATTTTTTTAATATATTATAAATACTTTTTCCAGAAATGGTTAAAGAAACTTTATTATCACTTAGATTATCATAATCTATTAAGCCAAATTTTTTCATATCTGGCATTTTAGATTTATAATTAACAGATTTCATTTGTATATAAGAATTTACATCTTTTGAATCCATCAATGTTATTAATTCCATACAAACTAAATTAGATAAATTATTTTTAAAATGTTTAAACGAATCAAAAAACAAAGTAGTTTCTTTCTTTTTAACTCTTTTCCTCATTGTTTTCTCCCTTTTTTAATACCAACACACTTTCTCTCATATATATTTTATCTTCTTCTTTAATAGTTTTCATTTGTTGAGATGATGTCGATAATTTACGTGTAATTATTAATTCTTCAAATTTAAATCCTATTTTTTCTGCCTCTTCAATAAGAATCTCATCAGTTTTTATTGGAACATTACTATAAAACGAATTCCCTACTATTATAAATAAATAACTATTATTTTTTAAACATTGAAAAATATTTTCCATTACCTTTTTCATATCAAAAAAATAATTATTTACCATTGTTATTGTTGATAGATTAACCCCCTTTTCTTTTAATGCTTCAGTTATACTTTTTAAAGTTTTATTTTTAATTATATCCTTTTCGTCTATTTTAGAATTTTTATTATTTCGTAAAGCCCTTTTTTTCATCATTTTCCATTCTAAATAAGAATTAACAATACCAGAAGTCCATAATTCAATTTTATAAACTTCAAAGTAATCAAACATATTTACATAAGGAGGGGAAGTTACAACTAAATCAATCTTTTGATTACATTTTTTATTAACAGAAGATTCATTATAAAAATATATTTTTTTTTCATTTGTTTTATCAAAAGATAATTTTTGGTTTAAAGATTTTAAAAGTAATGTTTGAATATATTCAATTGTCTCATCATAATTTAGTTTAGAAACCCTATGTTTTATTCCATTCCCATCTCTTTTATAATCAAATACCTTATCTAAATTAGATATAATAACAAATTTTATAAATCTTTGTATATCATAAGAAAATTCCTCAAAATAATTAATAAAAGTCATAATAAAATTATACTTATCTTTAGAAACATATTTTGAATAGGGCTTCCATTGAGGATATTTATATTCTAAAATATTTTTCTTCTCAAATAATTTTATTTTATTTTTTACATCTTTTATTTCCTTAGGGTTTAATTTAATAAGTTTCGCTAATGATATTTCAATTGCTAATTTTGATGTATCAAATCCATAACAATTATTAATAGAGGTGTTTAAAAAAACACTTCCTGTCCCCAAGAATGGATCTAATAAACTATTATATTGTTTTATTTTATATCGATCTATTAAATATGGAACTAAATGAGGACTAAAACTTTCTTTATATGGAAAAAATTCATTTAAAGTATTTTTTATAGTTGAGGTATTAACTAATTTACCAAGATCATAGTTATATACCAAATAAAATGGTTTGTTTTCAATAATTCTATTTAATGCAATTTTACAATACTTTTCTGATAAATCAATTCCTATATATTTTCTCTTTAACATACTTGCCACAACAGTAGTTGTCCCTATTCCATTAAAAGGATCTAATACAATATCATTTTTATAAGAATATATCTTTAATAATCTTTCAACTAACTCAATAGGATAAGGAGTTGGATGTTCTTTTTTACCTGAACCATTTGGAATACAGATAATATTTTCAAATCCATTATTAGTTTCTTCATTAAAGTACCATGTATTTTTCGTCCATTCTTTAAACTCATCACTTGTTATATCTATATCCTCTTTATTACCAATATGTTTTATACTTTCTTTACAAAATACTAATATCGATTCACTTAAAGGTCTAAATGATGGACAAGAAGGACTTTTCCAACTACCCCAAGCAGTATTATTTCCTTGAAAATGATTTAAACTTTTACCTTTATGCCATGAAATAAGTTCAAAATTAATAAAGCCAAGATTCTGTAATATTTGAGCAATATTATGAGCCAAAAATATTACATTTTTTGTTTCTTTATTTTTTATAGCAAAAGGAACATTAACACAAATTCTGCCACCCTTTTTTAATACTCTATAACATTCTAAAAAGATTTCCTCCATATTTTGTAGATATTTATTAAATTCCTGATTATCATTATAATTATCATAATTATGAGCCGCATTATAAGGTGGAGATGTAATTATAATATCTATTGAATTTGAAGAAAGATCTTTTAATACAAACAAAGAATCCCCTTCAATAATCGTATTTACCTTCATTTTTTTACCTCCATTTTAAATAAAAAATAACTATATCACTCAATTAAATTGTTTTTTAAAACATCTGAACTATAATAACAATCAAATGCACTCTATACCCATTTTACTACATTTATATTTGTTTTAACAGTAATTTGTTAATTTGTTAATTGAAAAATTATACAAACCCATAAGACAAAAAATTAACAAAGTCAACTACCAAATAAATATACTTCTTTAAAAAACTACTCTTAGGAAATAAAGAAGCCCGTAATAAATTAATTGAGCATAATTTAAGATTAGTTGCTCATATTGTGAAAAAATACGACTTTAAAAGAGATAATTTAGATGATTTAATTAGTCTCGGAACAGTTGGTTTAATTAAAGGAATTGATACTTACTCTAAACAACATGGAACCAAAATTACTACTTATTGTGCCAAATGTATTAAAAATGTAATATTCACCTACTGGAAAAGTATTTAAATAAAATGTTTTACTTAATAAAAGATGAGTTTTTAGTAATATAGAAATAAAATTACCAATAGCAAATACTATAGAATTATCTAAAAACTCATCATTAATGATGATTATATTAAGTTTTTACTAAATAACCCTTGTGAAACAATATTTAAAATAAGAAGTAATTTAAGACTTTCTAAAAAAAATTAGTGAAATATTAAATGTAAGTATTACATCAGATAGAAGATGGGAACTAGGTAACTCAAATATATCTAGAAATATATATGATAAATTAAAAATAAATAAAGTTTATATATCTAATAAAGATAAAATAGATAATCAGCCTAATAAACTATTATTTTAAAATAACTATTGGCTTTAAGTAAATTTAAAATTTTTAGTTCATTATCCATAAAATTAAACTCCCTTTCACACTGAAATTACATCATAAATCAGTGTAAAAGGGAATGCCTTTTTGTTTATTAATTAAGTATTCTGTATATATAATTTGCTTTAATTCTCTACGTATATTATACTACAATTTTGACTGTTTTAAACTATATAAAGTCTTTTAATCCCTTAGATTTAATCAGTTCGATAGCTTCTAATTCTTCTTTAGTTAGTTTATCTTTTTCTGAGTTAACAGAATTAGAAACCCAATCATCAAATATATCCATAATCCTATCTGAAATTCTTATGCTTCGTTCTGTTATTTGTTCTAGTTTCCAATCAGTTAGATGACTTTCAGATAACTCCTTAACTATTGAAATATTAGATTTTTTATAAGATTCTTTTTTCTTTGTAAAATAACCATTGCTAGCAATAATATTCAAACGTTTTTCAAAAGGAATTTTATTACCTAAATATTCAATTGTATTATTAATTTCTTCCTCTGAAATATTAGGGAAATACGATTCTTGCCATCTCTTTGGTAATATATGTTCAATTTCCCATTTGTCAGGTAACAACTCTTTTTGATCTTTGTTATCATATGCAAGTAACTTTAATAGCATCCTAACTACATTTGCATGAGGATTTTTTAATTCTTCTCTAATTTCATTTTTATCTATTGTTTTAAATTCAATTCTCGGATTTTGATTATTAATAATTTCTGCATTTAAATTAAGTATATTTTGTTTCACAGCATTTATTGTAGGAGTTAATATATATCTACTACATAGATTAACAAAAAACCATTTTAAGAAATTTAAGAAATTATCTTCAAAATCTTTTAACTCCCTATAATTCAAATAGTAATTTACAACTGGATATTTCCAAAATTCATTTGGATATGAGCTTAAAAGATCTAATAATTTTAAAATTTCAAAATTACTAGACCATGGTTCTTTAGCTAATTCTTCATGATTATTAACTACGCTCCAAAAATTTAAAATAGAATTTAAGTTCCTCATAAGATTTGGTTCAAACAACTTATTAAACTGATTGCTAAAATAATATTTCCTTAAACCTGGAGTTGTCGTTTTACGGTCATTTTCAAGTGCACGTAAATAAAACATATAATAGTAAAATAGTTTTTGAATGCTTTCTTCTGCATATTCAGCAAATGTACTAATTTCTTGCCATTTTTTTATAAACTCATTTCTTGATTCAGGAGCTTTAATATTATTATATATTTTCGCTTTAAAAATATCTGCATCTGATAAAGGTAAACCTCTGTCGTTAAGTGTGGAAAATATTGTTAGAGCAGTATCCTGGTTATCAGCCTTGATAGGTAATACTATAGTTTTATTTAATATATTATTAATAAAATTATAGAAAGTTAAAGGTTCTTTCTTTGCGTACTCATCTATTAACTCTTGACATAAATTATAATTTTTTGAGTAATTATCTTTAGCAGATTTATCTGCACTACCAGTTTCCAAAATATTGATTAATATTGCATTATACTCAGACTCAAATACCCTAGACTCTAATAAAGAGCGTGACTTATCAGCCTTTCCAGTTAAATCATCAGTTTGCCAAATAGCCGGTTCGATTTTCCTAATAAAATTATCTCTTTCATCAGTATGATCCATTTTTTCAATCTTCGTGTAAATTGCTCGTAGTAATAAACATAAAGTAGTTATTCTCTGTTGTCCGTCAATGATTTCTTGCTCTTTTGCAGTACTATTATAAGATACAATGGTACCCAAAAAATAAGGAGATTCGTTTTTTCCCCGGGTATAATCTACCAAATCATCAAATAAAGTTTGTACCTCTTCATCGGTCCAGGCATATGGTCTTTGATATTCTGGAATAATAAACCTTTCTTTTCTCCCTGACTCAAGGAACTCTCGCACACTTTTTTTATTAATTTCAATTGTCGTTGACATTCATTCACCTCATGATTTCTATAATTTATTCTCTTTTCTATTAATTTTTATAATTCATTAACAAAGTTAGCTTTATATTCTCATGCATGAGAAACAAACACATCAATTACTCTTGTTTTAATTAATGATCCCTCATTCTATAAATCGTACATAATGTTATATTTTACTTCTAACCCTTTAATTCTTATTAATTCATTATAATCATCAAATTTTTTATATTATACTAAAATTCCATACAAAAGAAAAGGTTAGAAAAATTCTAACCTTTTTTTAATTTCCATTTAAGGCTGGATTCACCACTTTATTAAGTTCCATTTAGGGCTAGATTCACCCGCTTTTTGCTTTGCTACTAAATAACATTAATATTATATGCATTAAGAAGATATTTATAATGGCATTTCTAATACATAAATAATATATCATAATTTTTAGAAAAAAACAGTTTTTTTAAATAAAATATTAAATTAATTTGCAAGTTCAATCATAATAATTTTATTAATTTTGTTTTTAAATCTTTAGAACAATATAATTCAATATATTTTAGTTGATCTTCCTTTTTTATAGGTTTTGAACAATTTTTAAACATTGTTGTTAATTTTTTATAATCACCATTTATACTTTCATGACTAGCAATAATCATATCCATTTTATCAATAATTGTTAAATCCATATAAATTCCATTGATTTTAGCAAGTTCTTCGATAAATTCTCTTTGAGTACGTCCATTACCTTCTCTAAAAGGATGCAAAGCATTGATCTCTGAAAATAATTCTACTAAAGAGTCTATTTTTTTATCATAAACATAACGAAAAAAATAGTTTTCCTTTTTTAATTTTTTAAATATTAGTCTTAGGATAGCAATACTCACGATCATTTTCATAAGTATAATTATATTTATCATCCATAAATTTGTTTATATCTTTCTATTGCTTTTTGTGATTCTTCTTGAGTAGTACTTTCTCCAATTAAACATTTTTCAATATTCTTTTTTATTTCTTTTGTTAAAGGCATTCCTTCTTGAGCCATTGAGCCATTAATTTTATTTACAGTTTCTTTAACTTCACTAAGTGTTAATTTTACCTGTTTTTTATTATTCACAGATACCCCTCCTAATACTTACTTGATAATAATATTATACCAGTTTTCTAGTATTTTAGAAATACTTTCTGAGAATACTTCCTGAGAGCCTTCTTTTTGAACTATTCGGAAATTCCGAATAGTTGCCTTTTCTGTTAATTCTTCATCTAAATATATATTTTTTATATGTTTATTAATTGCAGGAATATTAACACCATAAAGTATCGATAACATTTTTTGTGTTAACCATATATTTTCATCTTCAGAACGGATTTATATATTAGTATCTTCAATACTAGTTGATGCTATATATGTTAAATATTCAGCAGCTACAGATATTTTCGTCTCCAAATTATTTTTTTTATTCTCCACCTCTATCTTAGCTACTATTTTATCAATTTTTGTTCTTAACACTTGTTACTTTAATACAATTTCTTTTATTTATTTATTTAATTTTTTTATATCAATTACTTCTCTAATATCCCTTTTTTCTACATATGTTGATATAGATAAATTATAGTCAGTATCTTTTATTTCTTCAAACGAGACTAGTTTATAATTATGCTTTACAGTTTTTCTGTACCACTTCTATAAAGAATACCAGGAAAAACAACTACAACTGCCGTTCCTTTTTCAGATAGCCAAGATAACATATACATAATAAAAGCATAATCAGCTTTTGATTTTGGTACTAACACTCCAGCCAGAGAATATCCTTCATCATTTATTAATATAGGATTTGAATCTCCTTCCCATTTAATTGAATAAGGAGGATTTAAAACTATTACATCAAAAGGCTCATCATCCCAATGTTTAGGATCTGTTAGTGTATCCCCTCTTTCAATATTAAATTTATTGTAATTAATGGACCACTTTTAGATTAACAAATACACATAGATTATAAGTTGTTAAATTTATTTCTTGCGTAAAACCCATATTTAGTGTTTTCTTTGCCTAATATTTTAGCATAATTTAAAAGAAGCGAACCTGAACCAAAAGCTAGATCATATACTTTATTTATATCTGTTTTTCCTATTAAAATAATCTTAATAAGTAAATTACTAACTTCTTAAGGAGTAAAAATTTCTCCTCTGAATTTTCCAGCATTAGATGCATACATGGTCATCAAATACACATATGTATCTCCAAATGTATCTATTGTATTGTCTTGATAATTTCCAAGTTTTAAAATTCCTATTGTATCAAGTAATTTTACTAATTTTTCATTTCTTTCTATTATGGCATTTCCTAAAAGACACTTTTTACATTAAAATCATCAAATAAGCCGGCAACGTCTTTTTCAGAAGGCTTTCCTTTAGCTGATGACTCGATATTTTTAAAAACATTTGCAAATGTTACATTTAAATCCTTATTGTTTTTTGTTCTTTTTACAAACATTACAAAAAAGTTCGCTCAGAAAAATATAAAACCCTTTATCAATTATCATATCTTCTCTACCTTTTTTGGCTACTTTATTAGTTAAATTAGAATAATTAAAGTTTGGATTAAGATCCCTTTCAAGATTATTAATATAATTTTCTAAATTTTCAGATATAAACCTAAAAAAAGAGTCCCTAAAACATATTGTTTAAACTCCCATCCTCCTACTGCTCCTCTTAAATCATTTGCTGCTTTCCAAATTGTTTTGTCTAATTCATCTCTATCCTTACTCACTTTTTTTCCTTAATAGCTTTTTTATTTCTTTTCTACTTATCATTTAATCTTTCTAAATTGTTTTATAATTAAATCATCTCATGAAAAAGTATAATATCATTTCTATATTGGCGTTAGTATAAACATATTTAATTTCTACTAAATAGAGATAGTCTTTTATTTTGTTTTCTTAATAAACTTTATTAGGAAGTGATTTAATGTTCTTTAATTTATTAGTTGGATTAATAAAAGGCCTTTTACTTACAGGCTCTTATTCAACAAATGTTTTTCCTCACCCTTTATCTAAAGAAAAAGAGGAAGAATATATAAAAAAACTACTCTTAGGAAATAAAGAAGCCCGTAATAAATTAATTGAGCATAATTTAAGATTAGTTGCTCATATTGTGAAAAAATACGATTTTAAAAGAGATGATTTAGATGATTTAATTAGTGTCGGGACAGTTGGTTTAATTAAAGGAATTGATACTTACTCTAAACAACATGGAACCAAAATTACTACTTATTGTGCCAAATGTATTGAAAA
>JBMNEQ010000003.1:0-136234 GCA_050948865.1 Bacilli bacterium | reverse complement strand
TGAAATCCTTATGTATTTTCGTAGTGATAAAAAAAATAGTAAAAACATTAGTATTAATGAATCAATTGGGTTTGACAAAGATGGTAATGAAATAACATTCTTAGATGTTTTAAAAACACCAAAACCAGATTTTATAGAGATAATTAATATAAAAGATAATATTGAATTAGTAAAAAAATATATGGATATTTTAACAGATAGAGAAAAAATTATTTTAATTAAAAGATATGGTTTAGGAAAAAGTAAAGAAATAACTCAAAAGGAAATTGCTAAAGATTTAAATATTAGTCGTAGTTATGTATCAAGAATAGAAAAAAGAGCCTTAACTAAATTATTAAGGGAGTTTATTAAAAATAACAAACTCTCTTAAATATCTAGCTCCTTTTTTAAACTTTCATATATTTCTTCATGAATTTCCTTTTCTGTTTTTATATTATCATCTTTAACACAAGAAATATATTGCCACTTATAAAGTTCTACAAGTTCAAAATAACTTTTTTCCGCTGCTTTTAAATGTTCTAAAGAAACTTCGTGATGATCTAAATTAGATCGTCCCTTTTTTAATTCATGAGCTTTAAGATAAGGCATATGAAGAAAAAAGGTTAAATCAGGAAATGGTAAATCTAATAATCCATATTCTAAATCATGAATCCATTTATACATTTTTAATCTTTCTTCTTTATCCTTTATTTTTCCTCCTTGATGTCCCATATTAGAAGCTATATAACGATCTAAAAAAACTAAATCATAATTATTTAAAGCCTCCTTTATTCTAGGTAAAGAATAATAACGATCAGCCGCATAATAAAGGGAAGCAACTTTCGGATCAACATTAACCGCCCCTTCTTTAAACCAACTATCACTTATTTCTACTTTCCCTAAATAAGGACCACCAATTATCTTTCCTGTTGGGGTTTCATAATTAGGAAAACTAAAAAAAATAACTTTTTTTCCTTCTTTTTTTAATCTATCTACCAACATTTTTGTTTGAGTTAATTTACCAGAACAATCAGTTCCTTCAATAACAATTAATTTACCACCCATAATTTACCACTCCTAGCTTCTTCATAATACTTCAATTTAAAAAATTTATCAAGATTTCATTTAATAAAAACATCTTCCTTTTAGGAACATAGTAACTATCCTTTGTCTCTATTAAGTTTCCTTCTTTGATTAAAAAACCTATCTTAAAAACATCATTAATATTTCTTTGATATTTTTTATAAAATTCCTTTTTAGAAACTCCCTTTATTTTTCTAAGACCTAAAATCATTTCATTTTCCATTAATTCTTGATTAGACAAGTTAATTTCTTCTTTTAAATATTTATTCTTGTAAATAATTAGTTAAACTTTTAGTATTTTCTAATCTTTTTTTATTTAAAAAAGAAACTGCTCCTAAACCAAAACCATAATAGTATTCATTAGACCAATAAACTAAATTATGTTTACTTTTAAAACCCTTCTTGGAAAAATTACTAATTTCATATTGATTAAAACCATTAGAACTTAAAGTTTTAGAAATTAGTTTATACATTTTAGCTTGTAAATCCTCTTCTTCCTTTATTTCTTTAAAAATAGATAATTCTGTGTTATCTTCAATCATTAAACAATAACAAGATAAATGAGTTATATTTAAAATTAAAACCATCTTTAAATCTTCTAATAAATCATTAAGAGTTTGTCCAGGGATTCCATAAATTAAATCAATATTTATATTAAATAAGCCCTTTTCCTTGATCTTTCTAATAACTTTTATAACCTTATCTTTAGTATGAGAACGTCTTTAAAAAAGATAAATGTTTTTGATTAAATGTTTGAACCCCAATACTTAACCGATTGACTTTATTTTTAATCAATAATTCTATCTTTTCTTTAGTTAAATCCTCAATATTACATTCAAAAGTAAATTCTTTTAACTTTGATAAATTAAAATTTTGAAGAAGAGAAAAAAGGAAATTTAATTCAGAAATTGATAAAGAAGAAGGACTTCCGCCTCCTATATATAAAGTATTAATCTTTTCTCCTTGATATCTTGTTTTTATTTCCTTTTCTAAAGATAATAAATAAGGTTTAATCCACTTTTTATAGTAATAAACCTTACAAAAATCACAATAAGAACAAATCTTTTTACAAAAAGGAATATGAATATAAACCGCTTTCATAAATCACCTATATCTTTTGTTCAACAATTTTTAAAATATCACTGACAACCTTTTTTAATTTATAATCTGTTATTTTAAATAAATAACTTTTATCTCTTTTTAAAGTAGATAAAACATTTTTTATAGCCTTTTTTTGACTTTCTTTTAATTCTTTATTAATATATTTAAAAGCATTAGGATTTTGTTTTATCGCTCTCATACAGATCTCATCTGTTTGATCTTTAATATATTTTAAAGCTAAACCATTTTCTTTAACTGCTAATTGGTATAAATAATCTGTTGGTTTTTGAACAAATCTAATCGCTAAACCATTATTTTGAAGTGCTGTTTCTGTGATAAAAAAGGTTTGGTTTTTAACATATTGTAAAGCAGTTCCTTTTTTCCTAACAGCCATTAAACATATTTCCTCAGTTTGATTTAAAACATATTGTAAAGCATTAGGAGTGATAGTTACCGCTAGTTTGCACATATCAATAGTTGGATTTTTTATGTATTGTAAACAACTACCATCTTCCTTTAAAACTTTTTCGACTATTTCTAAAGGAGGATTTTTTATATGTTGAATAAAATAAGGAGCCTCTTTAATGGCAATCTCACACATTTCTACAGTAGGATTGTCTATATATTTTATATATTCACCATTATTTTTTAAAACTCTTAAACAAGCTGAAGGAGTTTTATTTTTAATATATTTAAACATATTAAAATCATAATCTAATACTAAATTGATCATTTCTTCAGATTGTAATTTTTTAGGAATTTTTTTTATATAATTAATATCTTTTTTCAAATTATAAAACATCTCTTGATAAATACTTAAACTTATATTTTGATCCATTTTTATTACCTTTTTTATTGTTTATATTCAATTTCTTCTTTTAATAATTGAATAAATTTAAAAGTATCAATTGATACTGTATCCTCTCTTCCATATTTACGAAAACTAACAATATCATTTTCTTGTTCTCGATCTCCTAAAATAATAGTATAAGGAATCTTTTGAATTTGACTATCACGTATTTTATAACTTAATTTTTCATCTCTATCATCTAATTCTGTTTTAAAATTATGATTATCTAATAATGTTTTTATCTTCTTAGCGTGTTCTAAATGATGTTCTTTACTAACTGGTAAAATATTAATTTGAAGAGGAGCCAACCAAAGTGGAAAAGCTCCAGCATAATGTTCAATTAAAATGCCAATAAATCTTTCTAAAGCCCCATAAATAACTCGGTGGATCATTACGGGGCGTTTCTTTTTTCCTAAATTATCAATATAAGTTAAATCAAAACGTTCCGGAAGATTCATATCAAGTTGAATGGTAGCACATTGCCAAACACGTCCTAAAGAATCCTTTATATGAAAATCTAATTTAGGCCCATAAAAGGCACCATCTCCTTCATTTATTTTAAAAGTCTTCTTCGCATTTAAACAAGCTTGCTTTAACACTTCTTCAGCCTTATCCCAGATTTCAATAGAACCAATATATTTACTTTCTGGTCTAGTTGATAATTCTATCTTATATTCTAAATTAAAAACTTTATATATACGGTCAATAAAATTTATTAAACTAATCACTTCTTCTTCAATTTGTTCTTCTGTCATAAAAATATGAGCATCATCTTGAGTAAAATTTCTGACTCTAAATAAACCATTTAAAGCTCCAGAAGCTTCATGACGGTGAACGAGTCCTAACTCTCCTATCCGCAGTGGTAATTCCTTATAAGAATGTAAATTATTTTTATAAACTAATAAACAACCAGGACAATTCATTGGTTTTATGGCAAATTTAGTTTCATCTATTTCTGATAAATACATATTCTCTTGATAATTATCCCAATGTCCTGATTTTTCCCAAAGTTGTTGATTTAATAAAATAGGAGTTTGAATAAAAATATAACCTTCCTTTTGATGTTCTTCATACCAAAAGTTTTCTAATTCCCTTTTAATAATCATTCCTTTAGGTAACCAAAAAGGAAATCCAGGTCCATATTCACTAATCATAAATAAACCTAATTCTGAACCTAATTTTTTATGATCCCTTTTTTTCGCTTCTTCTAAAAAGTTTAAATAATCTTCTAAATCCTCTTTTTCATAAAAAGCAATTCCATAAATCCGTTGTAACATTTTTTCTTTAACATCACCTTTATAATAAGCACCAGAAACCTTTAATAATTTAAAATGTTTAATTAATCCTGTTCTTTCAACATGAGGGCCTTTACATAAATCAATAAATTCATCTTGTTTATAAATAGAGACTAATTCATTTTCCATTTTATTAATTAAATCAAGTTTATAAGGATCATTTTTAAACATTTCTTTAGCGGCTTCTTTAGTTATTTCTTCTTTATAAATTCGTTTATTACTTTTAACAATTTTTTTCATTTCCTTTTCTATTTCTACTAACTTATTTTCTGTAACAACTTCATCCAATAAATCAACATCATAATAAAAACCATTATCAATAACTGGACCTACCCAAAATAAAGCCTGAGGATATAATCTTTTTAAAGCATGGGCTAATAAATGAGCGGCTGAATGATTTATTATACTTAACTTTTCATCTTCCTTAATATTAATCATTTTAATCTTTCCCTTTCCTCTTTCTTATTATTTTGATAACTTTCTAATAAACTTCTTTTATATTCTGTTTTAATTTTCTGATATTCTTTATCTAAAACCCTTTTTTCTTCTAAACTAATCAAATTAGATAATAAACTAATTTCTAATTTCTTTTTAAACATTAATCTTTTTAACTCTTCTAATTTCTTCATCTAAACACTTCCTCATCAGTTAAATATCTCCCATATTGTATCTTAATAATAATTTAGTGTCAAACAATCTATCTTTTAGATTTAATTTTTTGATTATTTAATATCCTATAATATTCTTCAATATATAACTCTATTCTTTCTTCATTATTATTTTGTTTTAAAGCTATTTGAGGAAGACGTTCTTCCCAAAAATAAATATCTTGATCATTTATTTCTTTTGTTAAAAAAAACTTTTCTATTATTTTTTGATTAACTAAATCAGCATATCTTCTAAGAGGAGCTGTAGAATGAGAATAACTATCATAACCAAGCCCATAATGACCTAAATTATCTATCGAGTATTTAGCCTTCGAATAAGAAGAATTTAATAATCCCCGCACTCTTTCTAATTCACCTTTTTTAGTGTCTTTTAAAAACTCATTTAAACCTAAAATATCATTTAATCCCACTTCTTGTGGTTGATGAACTCGGTATAAAAAAGGAATTTGATTATCACTCGCATATTTAGCCGCTAAATGATTAAATAAAATCATATATTCACTTACAATTTGATGACTAGGACTATTATATTCAAGATTCTTATAAGAAATAGATCTATTTTCTTGATCACGGTAAACTTCTCGATTAACATTTTTATTTTTTAATAAAAAACTTAATTCTTTTAATAAATTTAAATCCTTATTTCCCTCTTGTAATAAATTATCTACTTCTTGATAAGATAAACCAAAATCTACCTTGATTTGTTCTTTAAAAAACTGAAAATCACAAACATTGCCTTCTTGATCTATTTCTACATGACAGCTTATAACAGGTTTTATTTGATTAACAAGCAAAGAACAAATATCATTTGTTAGATCAAGTGGAAGCATTGGAAAATGAATATTTTCTTCTAAATAAATAGTTTTCCCTCTTTTGAAAGCTTCATTATCTAAATTAGAACCTACTTGAATAAATTGACCAACATTACTTATATATATATTTAGAAGATAATTTCCATTATTTAAAGTCTCTATCGAAAAGGCATCATCTTTACACTGAGTATTATTAAAATCTATTGTATAAATATGTTTAAAATTTTTTGATAAATTTCTTTGAGGTAAATTAATAAAAATATCATATTTATCAAAATCTAAGTTAACACCATATTTATAATTTAATTCTTTAATATCTTCTAGAGGAAAATTACAAAGGTTTTTTAATCTTTCTTGAAGTATTTTTAAAAAAAATATTTTTCTTTTATTAATAGTTTTATTTTTTTTATCTTTTGTTAAATAATCTATCACATTATAAATCTTTTGTTTAGTTTGCTTTTTAAAATTAGAATTCATTTTATTAACTAAAAAAAGACCTAATAAATTATCATAATATTCTATTTCTTCTAAATCCTCTTCTTTTCCTTCTTTAATTAAAATTAATTGCTTCATCAAAACCTCTTCTAATAAAGTTTTTCCGTCAGGGCCATTAGTTTTAATTAAGGAAGGATATCTATTAAATAAATACTTTAATAAAGAATAATTTCTTTCTTGATAAATTAAAGTTGATAAAAATAAATATTTTCGATCTTCTTCTAATTCCTGTGTTTTAAAATCATAAAATAAATAAACATTGGATAACTGTCCTAATAAATCATTATAATAATTTTGTAATATTTTATTAGAAACTCTAGTGGTTTTTCTTTTATGTTTAACAGTATTAATAGTTCCTTTTAATCGATATAAAGCATGAGTAGCATCAAGTTTTTGTTCATCTTTAATTAAATCCATTAAATAATTACTTATTATTTCAATATTTTTCTTAATAAATTGATAATTATTATAATCTATTAATTCTATTTCATAAGTTAACGCATCAATTAAGATCTTAAAAGTTTCTTTATCATTTTTAATATCTAAAATCCTTTTTATATCTTCTAAACTATGTTCCTTATTCTCATTAATAAGAGCTCTTAAAAATAAGTCTTTACTTCTCATCTCTTGTTCCCCTCTTATCTTTTATTTTCTTCTATTTTTACTTACCATTTTTAATTCTAAACTTAATTGCTCAATTCTTTCAATAATTCTCCTTCCTTTTACTTTTTCTGTTTTATAATTAGAAAAACTAAAATGTTCATCTAATTCTTTAATACTTAAATTAGAAGTAAAAAATGTTGGTAACTTTTCTTGCATACGATATTGTAATAAAGGTCCTAAAATTTCATCCCGACTCCAAGAAGTAACATTTTCAGCTCCGATATCATCAATTAATAATAAAGATACTTTCTTTATATAATCATACTTTTCAGCAAAATCACTACTAAAAGAAGCCTTTAAATCCCGAAGAAATTCTGGCCAATAAATTATTGCTGTTTTATAATTCTTATTAGCAAGTTCATTTAACATAGCTGATAATAAAAAGGTTTTACCGCTTCCAAAATTACCATATAAATATAAACCCTTTTGATAGTTGCCCTTTTCATATTTTTCCATAAAATCTTTTATCCAAGCTAAAACTTCCACTCTATTTTTATCACTGGTATAAATATTTTTCATTCTCGCTTCTTTAATCTCTAAAGGAACATCAAAATAATAACTATTCTTTTGATACTTTTTAGCTTTTAATAATTCTTCTTGATAATGACAACTTCTATAACCAAAACTAAGACCACTTCCAAGAACTTCAGGTGTATAAATATAACCAGTTAGTGAATTTTGACAGTCCATTAAACCTTTACATTGAAGACAATTTTGATATTCTTTAGCTGCTTCTTGTAATTTAGTTGTATATTTCATTAAAATTTCATCATTAAAAGGAAGACTATCAGTTATTTTTTTAAATCCTTCTTCTTTTAATAATTTTATAAATTCTTCTTTTAAATCGATTTGCTCTTCTTTAGAAATTGTTAATTTTCCCATTTCTGTTTTTATTTTTTTCATCCTATCACCTACATATACTCTTTCAACATATCTTTAATCTTCGCTTCTTCTTCAGAAGATAACTCTTCTTCTTTAATCTCCTTATCAAACCATTCAGGAACCTTTTCCTCCTTAACACTTACTGTTTTCTTTTTAGAAGTAAATCCCTTTTGATATTTTTTATGTTCTTTCTCAGCCTGCCTCATCGCTTCTAAAACAGTTTTTATATTAAGACGCTTCCACTGTCCAGCAATAGTTTCAATAAAATTTCTATTAAGTTTATTATCATTAACTTTCAAAACATAATCAATTAAAACATTAACCACACCAGGAGTTAAATTTTGCTCAACAATTAATGTTTCTATCAATCTTTTATCACGAGTAGTAGGAGATCCCCCTTTATATTTTGCTTTTAAAAATTCATATGGAGAAATAGTTTCAAAAACATGAATAATTTTCTTTCTTTTAGAACCATCAATGATCTTAGTTTTATACTTTTCAGGTTGAGATTGATAGATTAAATTAGGCAACTTATTATCATTTTCAAATTTAAAATAATTCTGACATAATTTTTTTATTTGTTCTTTATCAATGAAACCTTTTTCATTAATTGCTCCCCTTATAATATTTAACATATGTAAATTATCTATTTTATATAAAAAACTTAACTTATTAATCAATTCTTTAGTCTTTTCATCAAAAGCTTTATCATTAATAATCGCTTTGGGAATAGATAATTTTAATAAATCAAAATCAATCAAAGAAGTAATAGATAAATCTAAATTAGTTACTTGCCTTAAATCTTCTTGAACACCTTTTCCAATATTTGTTTTTTCAATAGAAAAAACATCATTAAAACTAAGAGTAATTTCTTCAAAACTAGATAAATCCATTTTAGGAATTTGAAAGTATTCCTTAATTCTTTTAAATTCATAATCTCCAACATTATTATATAAAAGAACACTTAAAACAGGATCCTTTAAAAATAAGGCCCCTTCTAAAGGAGAAAATAATTGATAAACATAATTATTCACATTACCTTTTTTAAAATATACTTTCAGTAATCCCATCGCTTCTAATTTTTCTCTAGCAATTTTTATTTCCTCTAACTTTAAATTCATTTTACTCATTAAATGATGATGGGTAAATTCAACACTCATAATTTCTGTTTTATCTAAATCAGACCACAAAGTAAAGTAAAGGCTAATTGGTCCATAACCTATAATAGGTTGATATAACATTGTTAAAACTTGACGATTACTATTAAAAAGAAGGGTTTTATTCATAACTAAATAAGTATCAGCTGGTAAAAGATCAACTCTTTTCATTACATCACCCTCCCATACTATAATTGTATATTCTTTTTCACTTTTTTTCAAGGCCAAGAAAAAGTAAAAAGTTTTACCATTTCTTACCATTAAAAAAGCGCTTTAAACCATTGACATTTAAGGAGTTGTAGCGTATTCTAAAATTATAATAAAAAATAAAGGAGGATTAAAAATGAAATTTAAAAAAGGATTTACTTTAATTGAACTACTAGCAGTCATAGTTATTTTAGCAATTATTTTAGCGATCTCAATACCATCAATAACAGGATTAATAAAAAACACCAAAAAAGAAGCTTTTAAAGTTGATGCTGCAATGTTACTTAAAGCTTTAAATTATAAACTAATGGAGGAAGAATTAGAATTAACTAATATAAAAATGGATGATATTAAAGAAATTTTAAATGTTGATAATGCTAATTATAAAGAAATATCATTTTTAGAAAATGATGATAACCCTTTTGTTACAATAATTGGTCAAAACAAATGGGAAGGATTAATTGTTTGTGGTGATAATAATCAAATAATATTAGGTAATAGTAAAGAACCACCTTTAGCTTGTCATATCTCTTCTAATTTAATATCTAAAAATAAAAGTAATTATTATGTGGGAGAAAATCCTGATAATTGGATTGAATTTGGAAAAGAAAATGGAACACCTTTATTATGGCGAATAATAAGAAGTGATAATGAAGGAATCAAAATAATTTATGAGGGTAAACAAAAGCAAAATGATCTACAACCTGATGAAAATGGACACATTAAAATAAATAATAAACATCCAATCAAATGGAATGAGAATAATAATAAATGGAATAACAATATTCCAATTGCAACTAGTTTAACATCTTGGTATCAATCTTTAACTTTAAAACAAGATTATCTAAAACCTATTAATTGGTGCGTAGGACCTGTTCCTTATGCCTCTAACATGGAAGAAATATTAAAAAATCAATGTAAAACTCAAACGCTTGATAATGAAGTATATCAAGGTAGAATGTTAACCCCTTCAACAATCGGAATGATAAATGTTAGTGATTATCTTTCAACATCTAATAATGAAAATTGTTTAGGTTCTTATTATGATAAATGCGGTGAATCTAATTTTTTAAAAAAGGATTACTATTATTGGACTTTGAACGCGAACAACTGGGATCAAACAAGTGCTCATATGGTTAGTGAAAAGGGAAATATTGCATTAGGAAACTTTGGAAATAAAAATGAAATTATAGCATTTTTTGATATTAATAAAACAAAACTTGATCCTGTTATTCCTAATAATTCAGAAGACAACGTTGGTGAAATGGATCAATTTGGAGAAAACAATGAAGGCATAATAACTCAAAATGGAAATAATAATAACTGTACAACAACCCAAGTAGGAAATAGCAACTTTTCTGATACAACTCAAACAAATAATAGTTCCGCTACCATTATGCAAAATGGATCAAATAACTTTTTCACTCTTAATCAAAATAACAGTTGGTTAGATATTATTCAAAATGGCAATGGTAACTCCTGTGAAACTACACTAATTTATTACAATAAAAATAATAAAGATAATTATGGATATATCCAAGCTAAAACCAATGAAGAAGGATCTGGGCATCAACATATATTAGGTGGTTTTCAAAATGCAAATACTCTTTTAGAAATTATTTCTATTATTAAAGAAGAACCTGATGATAACTTTTTCAACTCTCGCCCTGTTTTAAACTTAAAAAGTGATATTCCTGTTATTTCAGGTAATGGCACTTTAACTAATCCTTATAAATTAAAATAACTATTAAAAACATGAAATAAACATTCATGTTTTTTTATTCTATATATAACTTTTCTCCCTTTTTTAAATTGATAGCATAAACTCCATCTTTTGAACATTCAAAAACCATTTTTATAACTGGTTCTTCAATTTGATGATAATTACCCTCAATATGATCATTTATTTCATAAAGAAGAAGCCATTTTTTGCCCTTCTCATTAGCGATATAACCAACTAATCCTAAATTAGTCTTAATTTTAAACCATTGATACTTATCATCTTCTTTTTCTTCTAAAACAGTATAAACCTCACCATAATAAACTCCCCCTATTATAGAAGAAGAAACATTACTATTTTTCCTAATATTAATTTTATCAACATTAATTTTTAATTGTCTTTTAGTTTTATCAACTTCATTGGTTTGTTCTAAATAATCTACTTTTAAATTAAATAAAGCATATTCCCTTGGATTTATATAATTACCATCTTCATCAGTTATTTCAAAATGAACATGAGTTCCATAAGTTAAATCATTTCTATTTTTATAAGATAAGACTAAACCTGTATTTCCTTGAAGACCAAGTAAAGTATTAGAATCAATAATATCTCCTACCTTAACAAAAACTTCTGCTAAATGTAATAACCGAAAATAATACTTTTTCTTATTATAATAACATTCAAGTTTTATTTCATTACCACCTAATTCACTTTGATGATAAATTGTTTTATTTCCCCCTATAGAAAGACAATTATAATAGCTTCCTTCTTTCCATCTTTCTTTATTATTAAGAAAGTCATGATAATTTATTGTATCTTTATAAGATTGATATTTATTAACCACGTGTATCACTTTAGCTTTTCCGTAAATTTTAATATCTGATAAATGTAGTCCAGCATAGTCTTCAGCGTATTGATGATTTTTAAAATTTTGCGTTATTATCCTTTTACTTCCTAATAAGATCATCCACTTCACCTTCTCTTCTTATTTTATTTTCTAAGGGAACAACAATTCCTATTTTTTCTTTTTCATCTAAAGAATGAGGTTTATAATTAATAATGTTTTGCCCTTTTAATAAATGATATATTAATGGAGAACCCACAAAAGAAAAGAAACCAACCCATAAAGAAAAAATAATATTTAAATTATAAAAATTATAGGCAAATAAACTTCCAATAGAAAAGGATAAAAGAAAATTAACAATAAAAATATGAGCATCACTTTTTATTAAATTGAATTTCTTTATTTTTTGAATAATAGACATTAAAACTATACTAAAAGTAGACCCGATCATTAAAACATTAAGCAATTCTTCAGTAACAAGTATATCCATAAAAAAACACCTCCTATTTTCTATCTATTACTTTATATGTAATAAGTTGTATAACTTGTAGATAAAAAAACCAATTATTTGATTTTAAAAAAATTTATGATAAAATTTAAATTAAGGAAGGAGTGTTGGAATGAAGTTAAATGTTATTCAAGAATATATTTTAAAGGCCTACGCTATTGTAATTCTTTTTTTTACCTTTATTCTTCCACCAGTAGTTAATGAAAAAGGAATTTTTAAAATGATTATTCTTTTTGATCATCAAACAATTAACTGGACCTATCTAATAATTATTTACATCGGTTTAACTTTAACTACAATAGCAGCAATTTTAGCTTTTAATAACACTAAAAAGAAAAACTAACACTAAAAAACTTGAATTAATTTTCAAGTTTTTTAATTTCTTTAGTTAAATTAGCAATTACTTTATCGGGTAATATTTCTTTTAATTCTTCTTTAGATGAATTTTTAATATTGGTAATAGTTTTATACTTTTCTAATAATCTTTTTTTTCTAATAAAACCTATTCCAGAAATATTATCTAAAATACTAGATAAAGTTCCTTTACTTCTAATTAAGCGATGATAATTAATAGTATATTGATGAACTTCATTATTAACTTTAGTTAAAAATAAAAACAAAGAAGATCTCTTATCTAAAGATATTTCTTTTTTTTGATAAACTAAAGTAGTTAATTGATGGAAATTCTTTTTTAAACCAAGAACAGGTATTTTAAGTCCTAAAACTTCTAAAGATTTTAAAGCAGCATTAACTTGAATAAAACCACCATCAACCATTATTAAATCTGGAAAGGTTCCATTTTCTTTTAATAACCGAAAATATCTTCGATAAATTACTTCCTTCATATAATGATAATCATCATTATAATCACTTTTAATTTTAAACTTTCGGTAATCTTTTTTCTTAAAAAGAAAATCCTCTAAAACAATCATTCCACTCACAGAAGATGTCCCAAATAAATGAGCATTGTCAAAAACTTCAATTCTTTCTATTTTAGATAATCCTAATAATTCTTTTAATTCTTCTTCTAATTTTAATTTTTCTGTTTCTTTATTTTTTAGTATAATAATTTTATTTTCTAAAGATATTTTAGCATTTTCATAAGCTAAATCTAAGATCTTTTTCTTCGGCCCTCTTTTAGGAGTTAAAACTTTAACATTTAAAGCTTCCTTTAACATTTCTATATTAATATTAGAAGGAACTAAGATTTCTTTAGGAAGGATATTTCTTTCATAAAAAGAATAGATATAAGATTCTAAAGTTTCTTCTTCTAAAGTTAAAGGAAAAATATTAGAATCTCTTTCTACTAACTTACCACCTCTTAAATGAAAGACTTGAACTGACATATAATCTTCTAATAAGTAATAATTAAAAACATCACGATCAGTAAAATCAATTAAATCGATATCTTGTTTATGTAAAGTAAGATTAAGATCATCTAATAATAATTTTAATTCCTGGGCTTTTTCATAATCTAACTTTAAAGAGGCTTCCTTCATTTTCGTTTCTATCTTTTTTATTAAATGATCTTCATTTCCTTGAAGAAAATCGGTTATTTCTTTTACTATCTTAGAAATTACCTTCGGATCAATTTGATTAACACAGTAACCTAAACATTCACCAATATGGCTATATAAACAAGCCTTTTTAGGTAAATACTGGCACTTTCTTAAAGGATACATCCTATTCAATAAGTTAACAGTCTTTTTAGCAGCATAAACATTAGGATAAGGTCCAAATAACTTACTATTTCTTTTTTTTAAAACAGCTTCCCTTACTATTAATAATCTTGGATATTTTTCTTTAGTTATTTCAATATAAGGATATGTTTTATCATCTTTAAATAAAATATTATATTTAGGATTATATCTTTTAATTAAGTTTAATTCTAAAATTAAAGCCTCAACCTCATTTTTGGTAATAATAAATTCTAAATCCTCTATATTACTGACTAAAGCTTTAGTTTTTCCACTATGTTTGGTAGAAAAATAAGATTTAACCCTATTCTTTAAATTTTTAGCTTTACCAACATAAATAATAATATTATCTTTATCTTTAAATAAATAACATCCCGGTTTAGAGGGAATTAATTTTAATTTTGATTTAAGCATAAAATCACCTAAATTTATTATAACACACTGAATAATTTTTATATCTTATCAATAAATTTAAGTTTTTTAATAACCTTTTTTTCAATCCGGGAGATATAAGATTGAGAAATACCTAATAATTTAGCAACATCTTTTTGAGTCATTTCTTCATTATTTAATAAACCATATCTTAAGACCATTATTTGTTTATCTCTTTTATCTAATTTGCTTATTTCATCGATTAATAAAGCCTTTTCTACTTCATTTTCTAGTGGTTTAGTTACTATATCAACTTCTGTTCCTAAAACATCTTCTAAATGAAGTTCATTACCATCAGCATCATAACTTAATGATTCTTCAAAACTAACTTCACTTCTTCTTTTTTTATTTTTTCTTAAATACATTAAGATTTCATTATCAATACAACGGCTAGCATAAGTAGCGAGTTTAATATTTTTATCTCTTTTATAAGTATTAATTGCTTTAATTAAACCAATTGTTCCAATACTAACTAAATCTTCTAAATCTATTTGGGTATTATCATACTTTTTAGCTAAAAAAACAACTAATCTTAAATTATGTTCAATAAGTTTATTTTTGGCATCTATTTCACCTTGTTCATTTAAGATTAAATAATGTTCCTCTAACTCTTTAGATAAAGGTTCTGGTAAAACATCAGTTTTTCCAATAAAAAAAAGATAATTTATTTTTTCTAAAATACTTCTAAAAAAGTTTTTAAGGTTTTTAAACATTTTATCCCTCCAATAACTTAGCATGTAAAATACAATCAATGCCATCTAAATTAATATTCTTCTCAGAAATTCCGATTAAAACTTTCTTTCTAATTCCAACTCCCACTATCTCTATTTTTTCTGGGATTATACACTTTAATAAACTATGATTATTTAAAGTATCATAAGGAACTAATAAGATTTCTTTTTCTTGATATAAATTATTTATTTCTTTTTTATTTACTAAAATAATTGGCCTTTTAAAATAAGGATCAATTAATTTATTACCAGTATCTAAAAAGGCACTAAACTTTTTCTTTGTCCCATTTTTAAAATATATGTCCACTAAATAATAATTAGAATAATTATTTTTTAAGTTTAAAGCTTGTTTAAGATAAACATATAAAATAATTGGTGATAATATTAATAATAAAATCCAGTTAATACTTAAACCATTATGATAAAAGATTAAACCATCTTGACGATAACTAAATTCTAAATTAAGAAAGTATAAAAAACCTCCTAAAAGTAGACTTACTGTATATAAATAAAAAAGGTTACGACAAGTATATCTTAAGTCTTTATAACCAAAAGTAGCTATTACCATTAAAATACTAATTATAATTTTTATAATAAATAATTCTAAAGAGGTAATAGTTAAAAATAAAACTAAAATAGATAAACCACCAATAAAAGCTCCCCCTAATAATCTGGTTATTTTAGAATTTCTTCTTAAAATAATTCCTACTACTAATAAAAGAAGGAAATCAAATAAAAAGTTAAGAATAAAGATTAAATCAAGATATATTTTCATTAAATCACCAATAAAAGTATAAAAAAAAAAGACTTGATTTTGTGTCTTTTTTTGTATAAACCTAAATATTTATTAATTTATTCCCCGGCGATTTCTAATAAAAGGAGGAATATCTAATTCTGATACTGGTTCTATTGGCTTTTCTATTTCTTCTTCTTTTTCATTCATTACATTAACCAAAGGCGTAGTATCTTTTTGAAATCCTGTTGCAATCACTGTAACTATTACTTCATCACTAAGATTTTCATTAATAACTGAACCAAAGATGGTATTAACGTCTGTATTAGCTGCTGAACGAATAACATCAACAGCATCTTCTACTTCAAATAAAGTTAAACTAGAACCACCAGTAACATTAATAATAGCGTTAGTAGCTCCTGTTATATTCTCTTCTAATAAAGGACTAGAAACAGCTTGTTTAGCGGCTTCAATGGCCCTATTTTCTCCTGCTCCTATTCCTATTCCAATTAAAGCATTACCACTTTCTTGCATTACTGCTCTAACATCAGCAAAATCTAGATTAACTAAACCTGTTACAGCAATTAAATCAGAAATAGATTGCACCCCTCTTCTTAAAACATTATCTACTTCTCGAAAAGCATCTAACATTGGTGTTGATTTATCAATAATTTCTCTTAAACGATCATTTGGAATAATTATTAAAGTATCAACATGCTTTTTTAATTCATCCAGTCCCTGAAGAGCTTGTTCCATTCTTTTTTTACCTTCAAAAGAAAAAGGTTTAGTAACAATTGCTACAGTTAAAGCCCCTAATTCTTGAGAGATTTCTGCTACAATCGGTGCTGCTCCAGTTCCAGTTCCTCCCCCCATACCACAAGTTATAAAAACCATATCAGCCCCTTCTAATAAATCTCTAATTGCATCTTTAGATTCTAAAGCTGCTTCTCTTCCTACTTCAGGATTAGCTCCAGCCCCTAAACCATCAGTTATCTTCGCTCCAATTTGTAATTTAATTTCTGCTTTTGAACTATTTAATACTTGTAAATCAGTATTAGTAACAATAAATTCAACCCCTTTAACACCTGTTTCAATCATCCGATTAACAGCATTATTACCAGCTCCACCAATACCAACTACTTTAATTTTAGCTAATTGATCCATCTCTAATCCAAACATTTAAATTCCTCCTCTAATTATCAAAAAAGTATCCAAAAACCTTACCAAGTATCGAATTATTAGAAACATTTAATACTTTCTTTTGAGAAGATATTAAATCTTCCTGTTCCTTTATATCAAACATTGAATATTCTTTTCCTCTTAATTTTAATTTAGATGAAAAATACTTAATCATCCCTGATGAAACAGAATATTTATAATCTCTAATACCAATGGTATCAATATTACCTAAACGAGCATTTTGGCCTAAACAATCCTTAACCAAAGAAGCCATTCCCGGTATTTCACTAGTTCCACCTGTAACTATTATATAATTAATTTCTTTATTTGTTAAGAGGGAAACCTGTTTTCTTGCTAATTTTAATATTTCAACTAATCTAGACATCACCACTTCAGATAATTCATATTGATTTAATACAAGTTCTTTTTTCGTAATACTAATTACATCATAAGTTTCTTTAGTTTGAGCATATTCTTTATCCCCTAAAGCAAACCTTTCCTTTAATTCCTTACTATTTTGTTTATTTATTTTAAAAATATAAGAAAGATCATTATCAATATTTTCTCCTCCAACAACAATTATTTCAGAATTAATAATTATTCCCTTCTCAAAAACAGAAACAGTTGTTGTTTGATCCCCAATATTAATAAGAGCTGTTACTCCTTTATCTAATTCCCTATTTTTATATTCAAAATAATCACTAAGAGGAGAAATATTAATATCCACTACTTCTAAACCAAGACTATCTAAAACACTAATTACTGAATAAACATTTTTCTTAGGAGTTGAAACTAAGACTGCTTTAACAAATAACTTTTTACCAACAATTCCTTTAGGATCCATTAATCCTTTTTTATTATCGACCTTAAATTCTATAGGAACAATAGTAATTAATTCATGATTAGTTTTAAGTTTATTATAAACACAAGCTTGTAAAGTTCTAACAATATCATTACCAGTTATTTTTTTATCTTCATTAGTAATAGTTGAATACCCTTCTACTTCCTTATATTCAGCAAAATAAGCAGGAACATTAGCTATCACCTTTTTTAATTTAATTCCCAACTTACCTTCTACTTCCTCTATAACTTCTCTTAAAGCCAAGATTGTCTCATTAGCATCAACAATTAATCCTTTTTTAATACCTTTAGAAGAAACACTAGAAACAGCAAGAACACTTAACTTCCCTTTATAAATCTCACCAACTAACAATTTAATCGTATCAGATCCAAGATCAATACTAGTGTATATTTTTTTCATAGACAATGCTCCCTTTAATTTAAAATCATTATACTATAAATGCCTTCTTAAAACAAATAAATCACTCGAAAATCTCAAAATAATTACCTAAATCTAAATATAAAATTCCTTTCTTTCCTTCAAGAATAGGAACAATATTATTATACTCATTTATCTTGTTAAATTTATCTAAAGTAAGATAAACATAAACCCCATCATTCATCATAAAAATAAAACATTCTTCATCTATATCATGAGGATTATATTGAATTTCTGATATCTTTATTTTAACATCACTTTTAATTAAACTCATTTGCTTTAAAAACTTATCATAAATAGTATCAGGAACATAATTTATTAAAACAGGAAGATAATTAATTCTTTTATTATTTTTTACTTGCTTATTATTTTCTAAAACAATTTTATTACTTGGTTCATCATAAAATATTTTTTTATATTTTGTTATATAAAGGTGAACTTCTCTAAACCATTTTTTCTTCACTTCTACTTTCTTAATATAAGGATTTTTTAATAATCTTTTTCTAATTGAATAACTAGTTGTTAAGAAAAAACTAGGATAATCATCAATTTTAGCCTCTTCTAAAATCATTTGATCTTTTAATAGCATATTAGGAAATTCACTTTCATAATAAATATAAATATTCTTGATTGGTAATTGTATCAATAAATAAACAATGTATATAAAAATATACAAACCTAATAAAATTAATAAAAGCTTAATAAAGTTTAATTTTCTTCTTCTAACTTTTACTGTTTCTTTCATGTTTAACCTTTCTTTAATTATTTAATCAAAATTAACAAATTCTTGTTCAATAATTAAATCTATTTGATGATCTTCTTTTACTTTTTCTTTAACCTTTAATATTAAATCTCTTATATCTTTAGCCGTTGCATGATGATAATTAACAATAAAATTAGCGTGTTTTGGACTAACTAAAGCTCCTCCTATTTGAAGACCTTTTAAACCAGAAACCTCAATTAATCTTCCCGCATAATCATCATTAGGATTTCTAAAAACACTACCGGCACTTGGATATTCTAAAGGTTGAGATAAAAGCCTTTTTTGTTTTCTTGTTTCAATTAAATCCATAATCTCTCTTTTATAACCTTGCTTTAAAACCAATGTTGCTTCTAAACAGATATAATCAGGGTTTTTTAATAAAAAAGATGTTCGGTAATGAAAATCTAATTCCCGATTATATAACTTTTTAATCTTTAAATCAGGAGTTAATACTTTAACACTACTAACTATATAACCCATATCTGATTTATAGGCTCCAGCATTCATAAAAATAGCTCCCCCGACAGTTCCAGGGATTCCTGTCGCAAACTCTAAACCACTAAGCCCCTTTCTAGACATTTCATAAGCTAATTTAATTAAACTATAACCACTACCAACTTTTATAACAGTTCCTTTTCTTATTAGATGATCAAATTTATCTAACTTAATAATAACACCTTCATAATCTTGATCACTAAAAATAAGATTAGAACCTTTACCTAACACTTTATATTTTATCTTATTTTCTTTTAATAGTTTAATTAAAATAATTAATTTTAAAACATTTTCTGGATAAACAAAAAGGCGAGCTTTTCCGCCTACTTGATAAGTAGTATTTTTAGAAAGAAGAACATTTTCTATATATTTTCCTATTTTTTGTTTTCTAATCTCTTTTATGATGAATTCCACTTTAATTACTCCTATCTATTACTGTTTTAGCTAAATCATATATTTTAGTAGCACTATCTTTAATCATTAGTTTTTCTAAATTATCTTTCATTTGTTGATATTTTTTAGTGTCTTGTAAAAGTTCATCAATTTCTCTAACTAATAAATCCCCCTCTAACTCTTTTTCATTTATCATTAAAGCAGCTTTTTTATTAACTAACTCTAAAGCGTTTCTGACTTGATGATTATTAACAACATAAGGACTAGGTATAAAGATAGTTGGTATTTTTAAAGCTATAATCTCACTTATAATAGTAGCCCCAGCTCTAGAAACTATTAAAGTGGCATTCTTTAATAAAGAAGATAAACCTTCAATATAAGGAACAATTTTAATATTAGAAGCTAAACTTAAATCTTTAAATTCTTCATAATAATCATAACCCGTAATAAATAAAACTTCATATTCTTTATTATTAAATAATTGTAATTGTTTTTTCATCTTCTTAGTAATAATTTCTGAACCTAAAGATCCCATCACTATTAAAATTAACTTTTTATTTTCTGTTAAACCCAATTTAGATTTATCCATTTTCGGTTCTTTTAAAGCCATTTCACTACAAGGATTTCCTGTAAAAACAATCTTTTTATCATCAGGAACATAATTTAAAGTATCTTTAAAAGATATAGCCAAAGCATCAACATATTTAATTAAAAAACGATTAGATAAACCTAAAATGCTATTTTGTTCATGAATTAAAGTCGGATATCCTTTCTTTTTAGCCGCATATAAAACAGGACCAGAAACATAACCCCCAAACCCAATCACAATATCAGGATTAAACTTTTCAATAATCCTTTTTGATTCTTTTATAGCCCTAAAAAAATAACTAAAGGTTTTTATATTTCTTAAAGTTAATTTTCTTTCTAAACCAATAATAGTTAGTGGTATATACTTTATACCTTGTTTAGGAACAATATCCTTTTCCATTCTGTTATGAGTTCCAATAAAAATAAATTCACTATTTGGTTCTTTTTCCTTAATCTTATTAATTAAAGCTAAAGCGGGATAAATATGTCCACCTGTTCCACCAGCACTAACAATAACACGCATCCCATCACTCCTCTATCTAATTATATCATTTAAAAACTTAGACATGTTAATTTTAGGCTATTTTTTTAAAAATCACTATTTTTTTATTTCCATATTTTTTTTCTTTTATTTTAATTAAATTCTTATAATTATTATCTAAATCTTTTTGCTTAAATACTTCACAAAGAACTTGTCCATTTTTAAAAAGTAAATTATTATTATCAATATAATCTAACACTTCATCAATAATATTAGATTTATAAGGAGGATCTAAAAAGATAAGATTAAACTTAATGTTTTCCTTTGTAAAGTTTTCTAAAGCTTTAAGACAATCATTTTTTATAATCTTAACTTGATCATTTATCTTTAATCTATTAATATTTTTTTCTAAAATTTCTTTTGCTAAAAAACTATTATCCACTAAATAAACATATTTAGAACCATTACTTACTGCTTCTATTCCAAGAGAGCCAGAACCAGCGAATAAATCTAAACAAATACTATCCTTTATATCATTTTGAATTAGATGAAAAAGAGATTCCTTAACCCGATTACTTGTTGGTCTAATTTCTTCTTTATTAAAACCTTCAATTCTTCTTCCTTTTAAATAACCACTTATTATTTTCATTTTAAATCCTTTCGTATATTTTATTATCTTTAGTAAATACTATAATTAAACATCCATATTAATGGATGTAAGTATTTCTCCTCTCCATTTAAATCCTACTATTAGTAGGATTTTCCTATTTTAAAAAGGTTAAAGCTAGATTAATCATTTCTATTGTTTCAACAATATTACTTATTTTATCACTTGTTCGAAGTTGATATTTTTCTTTCATTTCATTAATAAATTCATTCAAATAAAAAGGATTACGATTTAAAGATTTATACCAATAACTATTCTCTCTTAAATACCTTTTTAAATTAGGATCACTATTAATTTTAAACTGAACATCTAAATTCATTAATCATCAAACCTTTTATATAAAGGCCTTGGTTGATAAGGTTCTTTTGGAGTTAAGGGGATATCTTTTGTTTCTTTATTAATTAATTCTTGAATAATACCAATTCCTTTTTGTAAACCTATTATTCCTTGTTTTAAACTTTCTGTATCAATATTTTTTAATAAACTAAACAAATTTATATTGGACTCTTTATTATTTGTTTCTACTTTATAATAACTATTCCAAATATTATGTTCAGGACCATATAAATCCCATAATTCATAAAACTTTTGCCAAGTCATTTCATTGTTTTTTACATAATCAATTAAAACTGGTTTAGATTTAACAAAAAGTTTAAATTCATCAATCTTTTTCATGCCATCACCTAGTATAATTTATGCAGTATTTTGTTATAATTTCCTAGTTATCAATATCTTTTAAAATATCATTAACAGAAGAAATTTTTATATCAACTTCATCTAAATTCATTTCTATTTGTTCTTTTTTCTCTTCTTTAGTTATTAATTTTAAAAGGGGAAAAACATCCTTTATATTTTTATTACTAATCTTATTTCCTGTACTATAACGATCACTTATCATTAATTCTGTTATTTTTAAAATATTTATTTCACTTGCTGTTTTAAGACCTATCTCCTCTTTAGTATCCAGGATAAAAGCCCCCATTATTTTATAAGACTTTGATTTAACTTTTCTAATCAATAATAAACCACGTCTATTTCTTTTTGATGATTCTAAATCTGTTAACTTTATTCTTTTACCTGTTCCTTGATCTGTAATAAGAGTTAAATATTCTTTTTCTTGATCAAAAAGTAAACCATTAATAACATAATCATCTTTTAAATTAATACCAATAACACCACTAGTTCGTAGACCCGTTATATTTAATTCAGAAATATCATATCTTAAGCCATAACCATTATTTGTCACCATTAAAACTTCTTGATTATTAGATATATCTACAGAAATAACTTCATCATTCTCTTTTAAACTTATTCCTATTAAAGGTTTAGAATATCTTAAAGCTTGATATTCTTTTAATTTGGTCCTTTTAACCATTCCTAATTTAGTAAAAGTAGTAATATATAACTCTTCTTCAAAATTAGTTACAGGAATACTTTTAATAATTCTTTCCCCGGCAGAAATACTAATAATATTACTAATATGTTTACCATATTCTAACCATTTACCTTCAGGAATATTATGAACTGGTAAATATAAATAATTGCCTTTATTAGTAAATAATAAAATAGTATCAATAGTTCTTATTTTATAAAAACCAATTATATAATCTAAATCCTTTAATAAAGTTTCTTCTTCATTTAAAGCCCTATAAGAACGAAGAGATACTCTTTTTACATAACCTTCATTAGTGATAATTACAATAACATCTTCTTTAAGAATCATTAAAGTTTCATCAATACTTAAATCAGTTATTTCTTCTTCTATAAGAGTTAATCTTTTAATACCATATTCTTTTTTAATCTTCTTTAATTCTTCTTTAATCACCTTTTTTAAAATATTTTCATCACTTAAAATAGCCTTTAAACCCTTGATTATAATATTTAAGTTATTTAATTCTTCTTTTAATAAAACAACATCAGTATTAGTTAAACGGTATAATTGAAGCATTACTATGGCTTTGGCTTGAAGATTAGTAAACATAAACTTTTCTACTAAATTTTCTTCAGCATCTTGTTTATTAGAACTAGAACGAATAGTTTTTATTATTTCATCTAAAATAGACATTGCTTTAATAAGACCTTCTACAATATGAAGACGAGCTTCAGCATGATTTAAATCAAATCTTGTTCTTTTTAAAATAACTTCCTTTTGATGTTTGATATAAGCATCTAATATATCTAATATTCCTAATAATTTAGGCCTTCTATTAACAATCGCTACCATATTTAAATTATAAGAAACAAATAAATCAGTATTCTTTAATAAATAATTTAATATTAATTCACTATTAGCATTTTTCTTTAAGTCAATAACTATTCTTAAACCATCTTTATCACTTTCATCACGAACATCATCTATTCCTTCAATCTTTTTTTCAATTTTAATATCATCAATCTTTCTAACTAAAGAAGCTTTATTAACTTCATAAGGAATTTCTTCAACGATTAATCTTTCTTTACCTTTTACTTTTTCCTTTTTGATTTTTGATTTTATATAAATTCTTCCTTTTCCTGTTTGATAAGCTTCTTTAATTCCCTTAATTCCTTCAATAATCCCCCCTGTTGGAAAGTCTGGTCCTTTTACAATATCTAATATTGTTTCTAAATAACAATTGGGACTATCAATTCTTTTAATTGTCGCTTCAATTATTTCTTCAATATTATGAGGGGGAATATTAGTTGCATAACCAGCACTAATACCACTACTACCATTAATTAATAAATTAGGAAATTTAGCTGGTAGGACTGTTGGTTCATAAGTTGTATCATCAAAGTTTTGGATAGTTAAAACTGTTTCTTTATCAATATCTTTTAATAATTCTTGACTAATTTTTGATAAACGAACTTCTGTATAGCGGTACGCTGCAGGATTATCACCATCAATACTTCCATTATTTCCATGCATATCAATTAAAGGATGTTTTAATTTCCATGATTGACTCATTCTAACCATCGCTTCATAAATAGAGGTATCCCCATGAGGATGATATTTTCCAATCACATCACCTACTGTTTTAGCGCTTTTACGATATGGTTTATCATAAGTATTTCTTTCTTTAGACATCGAATATAAAATTCTTCTTTGAACAGGTTTTAAACCATCACGAACATCTGGTAAAGCCCGATCTTGAATAATATATTTAGCATATCTAGAAAAGCGTTCCCCCATTATTTCTTCTAAAGCATAATCTTTTATTTTTTCTACTATATTCTTCATTTTACCACCTGTTTTCCTTCTTAAATAGCATAATCATCTTCCAAAGAGAATTCAACATTTTCATCAATCCATTCTTTACGAGGCAAAACATTATCTCCCATTAAAACACTAACTCTTTTTTCAGCTAAAGAAGCATCACTTATTTTAACTTTAATTAAACTTCTTGTTTCTGGATTCATTGTTGTTTCCCATAACTGATCAGCATTCATTTCCCCTAAACCTTTATAACGTTGAATAATATAATCACTCTTTTCAGCAGTTAATTCTTTTAATTCTTCTTTTGACCAAACATATTTTTCTGTTTTATCTTTAAATTTTATTTTAAAAAATGGTGGTAAAGCAATAAAAAGTTTACCCGCTTCAATTAAAGGTTTCATATAACGATAAAAAAAAGTTAATAATAAAACTTGAATATGAGCTCCATCATCATCAGCATCCGTCATTATAATAACTTTACCATAATTAGAATCTTCTTCTTTAAAGTCTGATCCAATTCCCGCTCCAATTGTATGAATAATAGTATTTATTTCTTCATTTTTAAAAATATCTTCTAATTTAGCTTTCTCTGTATTAATTACTTTACCCCGAAGAGGTAAAATCGCTTGAAATTTACGATCTCTTCCTTGTTTAGCAGAACCTCCAGCTGAATCACCTTCCACTAAAAATAACTCACTTTGTTTTTTATCTTTAGTTTGAGCAGGAGTTAATTTCCCACTTAAATTTCTTTCCTTTTTAGTTCCCTTTCCCAATCTAGCTTCTTCTCTTGCTTTTCTAGCTGTTTCTCTAACCCTTTTACTTTTAATAGCTTTATCAATAATACAAGAAGCAATTTCATTATTTTCTTCTAAAAAAAATTGTAACTTTTCCGCTGTAATATTCTCCACGACTGTTCTAGCTAAAGGAGAACCTAATTTTGATTTAGTTTGTCCTTCAAATTGTAATAAAGATTCAGGCATTTTTAAACTAAGAATCGCTGTTAAACCTTCTCTAACATCACTACCATCAAAGGTTTTATCTTTTGGTTTAAAATAACCTTTATTCTTAGCATAATCATTAAAAACCCTAGTTAAAGCAGTTTTAAAACCAATCTCATGCGTTCCCCCATCATTAGTTTTAACATTATTAGCAAAAGAAATAATGTTCTCTGAATAAGTATCAGTATATTGAAAAGCAATATCAACTTCTATTTTATCTTTAATACCATTAAAATTAACAACCTTATGCAGTTCTTTTTTATCTTCATTAATATATTTAACAAAAGCTTCTAAACCATTTTCATAATGAAATTTCTCTGTTTTTCCATCTTCTTCATCGATGACTTCTACTGTTAACCCTTTTAATAAAAAAGCACATTCTTGCATCCTTTCACAAATAGTAGTAAAACTAAAAGTTGTATTAGTAAAAATTAATTCATCTGGTTTAAATCTAACTATTGTTCCAGTTTTATTAGTAGAACCTATTTTTTTTAAAGGTTCTATAACTCTTCCGCCATTAGCAAATTCAATATAATGTTCTTCTTTATCCCTTTTTATAGTTACTTTTAAAGATGAACTTAAAGCATTAACTACAGAAGCTCCAACCCCATGAAGACCACCTGATACTTTATAACCACTATCAGAAAATTTACCCCCAGCATGAAGTTTAGTATAAATAATCTCTGGAGTGCTTTTCCCACTTTCATGTAAACCAACAGGAATTCCTCTTCCTTCATCACTAACACTTAAACTACCATCAGGATGAATAATAACTTTTATATAATTACCATAACCATTAATAACTTCATCAATACTATTATCAACTATTTCCCAAACTAAATGATGAAGTCCCCTTTTATCAGTAGAACCAATATACATCCCTGGTCTTTTTCTAATAGCATCTAATCCTTCTAGTAATTTAATTGATTTCTCATCATATTTTAAAGCCATGTTGACACTCCTTTATCTACAGTTGATATTATAACAAAAAAAAATGGAATAATCCATCTTAGTTATAATTAAACATATTACAGATGTTTTATTCTAATAATTAGTAATTAAAACTTCTCCCGAGTTTTATAGTTAAAAAGAACAAAAAAAAATGGAATAATCCATCTTAGTTATAATTAGAGATGTTTTTCCATTGCTTTCATCATTTGTTTTATTTGTTTTTGAGAAGGAGTTCTTCCCATTTGTTGCATCATAGTTTTAATCATTTGTTCATTAATAGGAGGATTTTCTTTCATATACTTTTGAATAAAATATTTCGCTAAAAAAAAGCCCCCTATTCCTCCTACAATTACTCCTATTAAAAAATATAAAATATCGACAAGCATCTTAACCTCCTAACAAATACATTCTACTAAAAATATTAATTTTTTACAAGAGAATCATTCTTTATTTTATCTAACCAAAAATAATCTTTATTAATAAAATCACAGATAAAAATATTCTCTTCAAAGTCTCTAATTGTTTCAATAAAAGTAGGATAATTAATATTACTTTTTATTTTTAAATGAGAATTATAAACAATTATTTTACTTATTTCAGAGAAATAAATATTATTTATTAAATGTTTATTTTGATTCTTTGAATAAGATAATTCTCCTGAATGTTTATTATATATATATTCATTAATATGATCTTTATTAAAAGGAGTAGCGAGTTGTTCAAAAATACGATATCCTAAAACTATATCATTAGGACCTAAATCATAAATTTGTTCAAATATTTTATAAAGAGAAGATGGTTTAGATTGATAAAATCCAGCAAAATATTCATTAACTATAAAAGCATAATAGGTTCTCATAAAATCACCTCATTAAAAGTATAAATTAATAAAGGTTAGTTAAATGTCAAAAAAAGAGAATTACTTAAAAAGATTCTCTATTTTTTCTGTTAAGCTATCAACATCATATTGATATTCTTTTAAAACTTCTGCTCTTGTCCCACTTTTTCCAAACTGATCAATAGTCATTAAGTATCTTTTATTATAAACAAATTGAAACCATCCTAAACTAGAACTAGCTTCTAATACTACTACTTTATAACCAGTAGGTAATATTTCTTCTTGATATTCTATTGGTTCTTCTAAAAACCTTTCTACTGAAGGCATACTAACAACTCTTAAATCAATGCCTTTTTCTTTTAAGCGATAAGCAATGACTAACGCTGTTTCTACCTCTGTTCCTGTAGCAATAATCAAACCTGCTAGTCTACTTGTTTCTTTTCTAACTATATAAGCTCCTTTTTCTACTGCTTCCATATTAGTCCCCTTTAAAAAAGGAACAGGATCACGAGCAATTATAAGAGCACTAGGATTATTTCTTTTTAAAATAGTATCCCAAGCTCCAACTATTTCTTTAATATCAGCTGGACGATAAACATCTAAATTAGGAATACTTCTTAACATTGCTAATTGTTCAATTGGTTGATGAGTAGGACCATCAGGTCCAACCATAATAGAATCATGGGTAAAAACATAAGTGACTGGTAAATTCATTAAAGCGGCTAACCTAATAGAAGGTTTTAAATAATCAGCAAAGGTTAAAAAGGTGCCCCCAAAAGTTCGAAAGCCACTTAAAGATAAACCATTTAAAATCGCTCCCATAGCATGTTCTCGAACCCCAAAAGCAATATTCCGTCCATGATAAGAATTAACATTAAAATAAGTTTCATTTTTTAAAAAAGCTTTGGTGGAAGAAGCTAAATCAGCATTACCACCAATAAAATTAAAAATTTTATTTCCAACAACATTCATAATCTTTCCATTTATATCTCGCATTGATTCTTTTAAATCTTCATTAAATTGCCACATTAATTTAGGAAGATTAATATTAAAAGCCGTTTGCCCTTTAATTAACCAATCCAATTCTTGTTTTATTTCTGCTGAAGAATTATCCATCATATATTTATAATTTTCTACCCATTTATCATATTTTTTATTTGATCGACTTAAAAGAAGTTCTCGAAAACGTTCAACCGCTTCTTTAGAAACAGCAAAAGGAATATCTCTAATTCCCCATTTATTTTTTAAATTTGTAATATCATCTTTGGTTAAAGGAGAACCATGAGCTTTAGAAGTATTTGCATTAAAAGAATCTTTTCCTAAAATAGTTTTTATTTCTATTAAAGAAGGTTTACCACTTCTTTTTGCTTTTAAAAGAGCTTTATCAATCGCTTCCACATTCTCACCATCTTTAACAAAAAAGGTGTCCCATCCTAAAGCTTGAAAACGTTTTCTTACATCTTCATTAAAAGTTATATCTATTTTACCATCTAAAGAAATATTATTTGAATCATATAAAAGAATTAATTTATTTAATTTTAAAGTTCCCGCTAAAGAAAGCGCCTCATAACTAATTCCTTCCATTAAATCCCCATCACTACACAAAACATAAGTATAATAATCAAAAAGACCATGATCAGGTTCTAATAATCCTTTTTTCTTAATATTATATTTAGAAACCAAAAACCTTTCAGCCATCGCCATCCCCACAGCCATCCCTATTCCTTGTCCCAATGGTCCTGTAGAAGCGTCCACTCCAGAAGTTATCTTATATTCAGGATGACCAGGAGTTTTAGAATTAATTCTTCTAAATTCTTTTAAATCATCTAAAGTTAAATTAAATCCAGCTAAATATAAAGTAGCATAAAGTAAAGCACTACCATGCCCCGCCGAAAGAATAAAACGATCTCGATTTAACCATTTATCATCATTTGGATTAACATTTAAATGTCTAGTATAAAGAGTATAAATAATAGGTGCTGCTCCTAAAACTATTCCTGGATGCCCACTATTCGCATGAAAAATCATATCAACACCTAAAGCCTTAATATTATCTATTATTTTTTGATCAGGTATAACATCCTTTTTCTTTTTTAACATTTTTAATCCACCTTTCACTAGCCTTTTCTTTATACCCTAATTATACCAAAAATTAAAAAACATTAAAGCTTAATCTTAATTTACATAAATAATAAAACGTTCATCATCCTTTTCCTTTACTTCTTCTAATTTTTCAATTCTCCACATATAAAGATAACAAAATAGAACAATCCCTATATAAAATAAGATAACTCCTTTATTTTTAATTATTAAATTCATTTTACCTCCACCTTTCAAAGTTATTTTAAAACAAACGTTTGTTCGTGTCAAGAGTTTCTCAAACAAACGTTTGACAAAACTGTCTATTTATGTTAAAGTGTAAACTAGAAAAATAAGGAGGTCTCATTAATGAAGATTTTAACCAAACGTCAAAAAGAAATTTTAACTTATATAAAAAAGTATTTAGCTAAAAAAGGTTATCCCCCAACAGTTAGAGAGATAGGTAATAATTTTAATTTATCTTCTCCTGCTACAATTCAAACCCACCTCAATAAATTAAGGGAAAAAGGATATATCAAAAAGGATAATTTTAAAAATCGAGCCATTGAATTATTAGTAGAAAATGAATTTCTAGAAAAAGAAGAAAATATTATTGATGTTCCCCTTTTAGGAACAGTAACAGCTGGTTCTCCTATTGAGGCAATAGAAAATCCTGATAATTTTTTTAGTCTTCCTGCTTATTTAATTCCAGAGCAAAAAGAAGTTTTTACCCTAAGGATAGATGGTGATAGCATGATTAAAGCTGGTATTTATGATGAGGATATTGTTATTGTTCAAAAACAAAATACTGCTTTTAATGGAGATATTGTTGTTGCGATGACTGAAGATAATGAAGTTACTTTAAAAACCTTTTATAAAGAAAAGAATCATTTTCGGCTACAACCAGAGAATGATTCTTTAAATCCTCTTATTTTAGATAATATTACCATTTTGGGAAAAGCAATTGGTTTATATCGTAAATTATAAACGAAGAAAAAATAATTCTAAACCTATTTGTTTATCTATCTTTCCTGTTTTAATTTCCATATCTAAATCAGCTAAACGTTCTAAATAAGTTAATAATAATTGTTGCTCTATTTTTATTTCACTCGCTAATTGAACACGGTAAGGATGCACTTTTAATCGGGTAGTAATTTCCTTTAAGGAATAACCTAATTGTTGCATCCTTTTTGTTTGATAAATCAATCTAAATTGATTTCCTAATAAAACAATAATTTTAACTGGTTCTTCATTTTTATCTAATAATTTTTGATAAATAGTTAAAATACTTTCTAAATCCTTTTTAATAACTACTTTTACCAAATCAAAAACATCATCTAAAAAAGATGAAGGAATCATTTCCTCAACATCAAAAGAAGTTATTACTTGATCATCATTTTTATAAAGCATTAATTTTTCTAACTCTTTATTTAAAATCGCTATGTTTTGATGAATTCTACTAATTAACAAGATTAAAGCAGAATAATCTATTTTAAAACCTTCTTTTTTTAATTTATCCTGGGCATAAGTAATTAAGTCTCTTTCTTTCAATAAAGAAAATTCTTTAATCAATGCTTTTTCTTTTAATTTTTTTACTATTTTCTTTCTTGTATCTATTTTCTCATAATTAACAATAAATATGATGGTATTTTTACCTTGATAATTATCAATATAATTAATTAATCTTTCAATATTAAGACTTTTATCCTCAGTTTCTTTTAAAGCTGTTAAAAAATAACTATTCCAGCAAATAAGTAGTTTTTCATTACTAAACATCGACGGCATTAAAGCATCATCTAAAAGATCATCTAAAGTAGATTCTTTTAAATCATACTCAATAATATTAAAATTAGTATTATGAAGAAGAAACTTTTCCTTAAGTTTCTTTTTTTCTTGATTAATTAAATATTCTTCCTCTCCATAAAAAACATAAAAGTTTTTCATAAAAACCTTCTTCTATTTTCTGGATGAAAATAACCACCAATAATATGTCTTGTTTCAGAAACAGTTATAAATGAATCTTTAGCTAACTCATTTATTAAAGAGATTGTTTTCTTAATTTGTCGTCGACTTACTTCAATCAATAATAATAAGTTTTCCTGATCCTTTCCCTTAGTTATAATTGTAGAAACTGCATACCCTTCTTTTCTTAAAACTTTCACTAAATTATAATCTTTTCCTTTAGTTATAACTTGAATAGAAACATTACCAATCGCTAGTTTTTCTTCTAACCAAATTCCAATATAAGTTCCAATCGCAAACCCTCCAGCATAAGAAACCGCTATAAAAAGACCTCCTTCAACAGCTGTTAAGGCTCTTCTAACTATTAAAAACCAAACTAAAACTTCTACAAAACCAATTAAAGAACCAATACCTCTTTTTCCTCTTATTGTTAAAACCATTCTTAAAGTTCCCAAAGAAACATCAACAATTCTTACTGAAGCGATTAATAAACAAGTAATAAATAAACTCATCTTCATTCCTCCATTATTTAATTAAAGTATAACACATCTTGAAGACAGAAAGAAGCCCTAAAGGCTCCCTTCATCTATATTAACACTAAATGTATTAGTGTTCTAAAATATCATATGGCTTCACTGTTTTAAAAGTTACTCCTTCTTTTTTTAAAAAGAATTTTATACTTCCTTGTTCACTAGTTAAAAAGGTTTTCACCAAACGTTCTTCTAATCTTTTTAAAACTTGCGGATGGGGATGATCAAACTTATTATTCTCCCCAACCATAATAACACCATATAAAGGATTTAAAATATCTAAAAATTCTTCACTACTACTAGTATAAGAGCCATGATGACCTACTTTTAGTATATCCACATTAAAAAGATTATATGTATTAATTAATTTATATTCAATACTTTTAGAGATATCTCCTGTTAATAAAACAGATTGTTGATTTAATCTAAAATAAAGAACAAGACTATCATCATTAGGATTATTATCATCATTAGGATTTAAAACATAAAAAGTAAATTCTTTTAATCTTAAAACATCATCAGCGCCCAAAAATAAATAAGGCTTTTTTATTCTTTTTAATTCTTTAATCAGATCCTCTTCAATCTCTGTTAAAGAAGATTTCCCCAAAACTACTGTTTTAACTGGAAAATTATTAATAATCATCAAAGCTTCTCCTAAATGATCAATATGACCATGAGTTAAAACTAAATAATCAATTTTTTTAATTCCTTCAGAACGAAGATAAGGAATAATTAGATCTTTTCCTAAAGAAAAAGGTTTTCTTTTTTGTTGCCAATTTAAAAAATTAAATTTATATTCTCCCCCAGTATCAACTAAAATGGTTCCCTTATTAGAAGGTAAATTTATTAAAATAGAATCACCTTGTCCAACATCAATAAAAACTAAATAAGGAATTTTCTTAAAATAATTACTATTAGTATGAACAAATAATAAAATTACTATTAAAAGAAAATAATAATAACGATTATATAAAAACTCTAATAAAACAAAAGTAATAACTAAATAATAAAGAATAAGAATAAATATTGATGGTTTAGATAAAATTAAAGTCCCTACTGATAATTTATTAATAAATAAAGAAATACTTTCCATCATCATTATTATTAAAGATAAAACTTGATCAAGGATTGGAAAAACAAAAGTTAGTAAAGATATTGGTAAAACAAGAAAAGAAACTAAAGGAACAAAAATTAAGTTATAAAAAGGAGTAAATAAATTAATCATAAAAAAGTTATTAATCGTAATAGGAATACTTGCTAAAAAAGCAATAAAAGATACTATTAAAGTTTTACCTAAATATGAAGAATATTTATTAATTAATTCTTGAAATAAAATTAAATAAAAACTAATAATCAAAGAAAATTGAAAACCAATGTCATAAAGAAAATAAGGATTAAACAAAATTAATAAAGAAAAAGTTACTCCTAAAATATTTAAAGTTTTAATATGAAAGTAATAAATTCTATTAATTCCTAATAAAGTAAAAAAAAGAGTTGCCCTCATAATAGAAGCAGTAAAATCAGCTAAAAAAGCATAACAAAACAAGAATAAAACAGTAATTATATAACTTTTAACTTCATCAACTTTTAAATTTTTTAAAATAAACAATAAAATTAAGGCTAATAAACTAACATGCATTCCTGATAGCGCAAATAAATGACTTACTCCATTTTCTTGATAAGACTGATAAACAAAAGGATCAATTCCCTTTTTATTACCTAAAATAAAGGTTTGAACATAACTAGAAGACCTTCTTAATAAAGAAATTCTATTAATAACCCCTTGTTTAAACTTATATCTTATTTTATTAGAAGATTTTAATTTGATTATTTCTTTAGCTTTAACTAAATAAAAAATACCATTATAAGATAAATACTTCCGATAATTAAATAAATTAAAAACTCTATTTTCACTAGGTAAAGAAAAAGTTCCCTCTGCTTTTATATAATCTCCTAAACAAAGATTAAACTCTTTCTTTTCTTGATAAGTTTTAAAATAGTAATTAACCAAAACTTTTTCTTTACCTCTTACTTCTAATTGTAAATGATTCCCCTCAATATTTAAAGCATGAATATAACCTTCTACTACCGTATCAGCTAAAGTATATAAACTAGTTTTAGAAAAATAACTTATATTTATTAAAGCAATAATTAAACTAAGAATAACAAAACTAAAATAAAGAAAATTAGATAGTAATATAATCCTTAATTTTAGCAAAAATGCTTTCCCCTATCCCTTTAACCTCCATTAATTCTTCAATGCTTTTAAAAGGACCATTTTCTTCACGGTAATCAATAATTGCTAAAGCTTTAACTTCACCAATACCAGTTAAAGTCAATAATTCCCCTAATGAAGCTTCATTAAGAGAAACTAAACCCTTATTTTCTTTTAAAACATCATCAGAAGAGTTATTAAGACAAGCATCATTAATTAAAGGATCAGGACAATCATTTTTTTCAATATATTTTATTACTTCTATTAAGGTTGGTTCCTTTAATTTCTTTTTAAAATCTTCTATTTCTTTTTTAGTATAAATTATAATAACCATCTCATCAATAACCTTTTTACTTAAATTTATAACACTAGTATCTGCCTCTTTCGTTAAGCCTCCAGCTTTATTAATCACATCAATAACCCTTTTCCCAACTTCTATTTCATAAACCTGGGGCTTAATAATAGCTCCTTTTATATCAACAACATAATTTTCTTTGATTTCTTCTTTTTCCTCTTTTTGAACAATTAAAAGTTCTGGTTCTTTTTCTTCTTCTTCTTCTTCTTTCTTCAATGAAGAAAAATAAAAGAATAATCCCCCTAGCAAAATAAAACTGCTAATAATAATTATTTTCTTTCTCTTTATCACAATTAATCTCCTTCCCTAAAAGATTATTTCTTGATAAAGATTTAAAGTCCTTGTTTTATTATTCTTTTCTTTAAATAAATATTATTTTCTATTTCCACTCTTTGAACAAAAGCTAAACTAATAATTAAATTTAAAACATAAGAACCACCATAACTTAAAAAAGGAATAGGAGCTCCTGTTAATAAAAATAGTCCTAATACCCCTATTAAATTAACTGAAATATGTAAAAATAAATAAATTGCTACCCCATAAGCAATTATTCCTCCCATTAAATTATAACTACGATTAGCAATTAATAAAATTCTGTATAATATATAAAGATAAATAAAAAGAATAATCAAACCAGTAACTAAACCTAATTCTTCCACAATCACAGGAAAAATAAAATCTGTATGAGCCGCGGGTAAATATAAATATTTTTGAGTACTATTACCAAGTCCAACTCCCAATAATCCCCCATTATTAATAGCAATAAAACCATTACAAACTTGATAACCTGTTTTTTCAGTATATCTTTGACAAGGATTTTTATAAACAAATCTTTCTAATTGTCCTTCTCTTAAAAGAAAATCCCGATTAAAAGCAAAAGTTAAAACCAAAATAACCAATCCTAATATCCCAATTTGAATAGTTCTTCTTTTAAAATTCTTTTCTAGAGGCAAAGATAAAAAGATAAAAACAATTATTCCCAAAATTATAGAAGCAGTCCCTAAATCAGGTTGTAAAAAGGTTAAAACAAAGATTATTAAACCTAATAATAATGGTTTAAATAAAACAATAGCTTTCTTACTTCGATAATGTTGAAGATAATAATTTCCCATATAAAGAATTAAAATAGTTTTCGCAAACTCACTAGGTTGAAAAGCAAAAATCCCCATATCAATCCACCGTTTAGCACTATGAACTGCTACTCCATAACTATAAACAAAAAATAAAGCAAAGATTATTAAATATACTGCTAAGGGAAGAATTCTTTTATAACTTTTTAAAGGGATATTAACAATAATAATAAAAGCAATAAAACCAAGCAATAAAACGGACATATGTTTAATAAAATAAATATAAGGATTACCAATAACAGCTGCTTTAATACTAGAAATACTTAAAATCATCACAGAACCAAAAATAAACATAATAATAGTTAATAATAATAATGGTTTGTCCATTCTTCCTAATAATCGTTTCACTTTGCCACCTTCTATAATAATATAATATCATATTCTTTAAGTTTTAAAAGTCCTAATATAAAATATTAGGTGATTACTATAACCAATTTAACACCTTTTTAATAAACTATAATAAAATAGTTTAAAGGAGGAATAAAATATGTATTCTTGTGGTCTTGGTGGATGTGGGTATAATAATTGGGGAGGACCTAGTATTAATCCTTGCTTAGTCCCTACTTTATGGAGTAATTCATCAATTATTTTAGTTTTATTTATACTTTTAGTTATTGTTTTAAGCTCTCGAATTTATTGTTAATTAGAAAACTAGTAAAATAGTTTTCTCTTTTTTTACATTCACCAATTTTCATGTTAAAATATTACTTGATTTGAGGTGAAGATTTTGTTAATGCTAAAAGATATCTTAGATGAAAAAGATAAAATGTTAAGAGTAAGTAGTAAAGAAATTGTTTTTCCCCTTTCTAATAAGGAAAAAGAAAACATTAAAAATATGTTAGATTATTTAATTAATAGTCAAATTGAAGAAATAGCCACTAAAAATAATTTAAGACCAGGAATGGGTTTAGCGGCTATTCAACTAGGAATACCAAAAAGATACTTTGTTATTGCCCATGAACAAGAAAAAGGAGTATTTAATAAATACATCATTATTAATCCAAAAATAATTAGTCATGCTGAAGAATTAATTTATGCTGATGGCGGTGAAGGATGCTTAAGTGTTAATAGGGAAGTAGAAGGAATTGTTCCAAGATATGCTAGAGTTACAATTGAATATTTTAATCAATTAGGAGAAAAACAAACATTAAGAGCAAGAGAAGAATTAGCGATCGCTATTCAACATGAAATAGATCATTTAGAAGGAATTTTATTTATCGATCATATTGACAAAGTTAATCCCTATAAAGACGAAGAAAAAATGAGACCAATTTAAACAAAACCACCTTTTATTAAGGTGGTTTTAAAATGCCACTAAAGCACTTATAATAATAATTAAAGATAAAACTATAAATATTATTAAACATAACTTTAACTGGGCAAACGAAGATAAATTTCTTTTCATATGATCAGCCTCTTATCATACTATATGATTTATTTTTCAGTTATGTTTTCTAATTTTACACTAACTAATTTACTTACTCCTGATTCTTGCATTGTTATTCCATATAAAACATCAACAAATTCCATCGTCTTCTTCTTATGAGTAATAATAATAAATTGAGTTTTAACTTTTAAGTCTTTTAAAAAGTCCACAAATCCTAAAACATTCGCTTCATCTAAAGGAGCCTCTACTTCATCTAGAATACAAAAAGGAACTGGTTTAACATTTAAAATAGCGAATAATAAAGAAATAGCTGTTAAGGCTTTTTCTCCTCCTGATAATAAAGAAATATGCTGCAGTTTTTTCCCTGGAGGTAAAGCTACAATATCAATTCCTGTTTCTAAAATATTATTAGGATTAACTAATTTTAATTCTGCTGTTCCCCCTTTAAATAAACGATTAAAAACTATTTTAAATTCCTTATTAATTAATTTAAAAGTTTCTTCAAATAACTCTTTAGTAATTAAATCCATTTCCTTAATAATTTCTAATAAAGTATTTTCCGCTTTAAATAAATCATTTTTTTGTAAAGTTAAAAATTGATAACGTTCATTAACCCGTTCATATTCCATAATAGCCCCCTGATTAATAACCCCTAATTTATCAATTTCTTCTTTTAAATAGTTAACCTTGTCCCTCGCTTCTTCTATAGAAATAGATAAAATATATTTCTCTTTTGCCTTTTCATAAGTTAATTTATATTCTTCATTTAATCTTAATAATAAATTATCAATTTGAACATCAAGACGATTAGTTTTAACTTCTAATTTTTTTAATTGATTATTTTTATCTTTTAATAGTAATTGCTTCTTTTTTAATAATTGCTCTAATTCTATAATTTCTTCTTGATCATCTTTAATCTTTTTTCCTAAATTATCTACTCTTTTATCTAATTTATTTTTAATTAAATCCTTTTCATAAAAATCATTAACTAAAGATTGTTCTTCCTCATCTAAAACATTATTTAAAACATCATTAACCCCTTTTATTTCCTCTTTTATCTCTTTTAACTTATTTTCATAATTAATTAAAGATTCTTCCTTATTTTTAATCATTTCCTTTAAAGAAGCTCTTTCAATAGTTAAATTATACTTCTTTAATTCATATTCTTGTTGATTAATTTTAAAATCATTTAATTTTCCTTCTAATTCTTTAATTTCTTCATTGATTCTTTTTAATTGCTTCTCTTTATTTTTTAAGACTTCTTGATCATTATAACTAGTTATATTACTTTTTAATGTTCCACCAGTAATAGAACCTCCAACATGAAGTAATTCCCCTTCTAAAGTAACTATTTTATATTGATGATTGATTATTTTCCCAATTTCATTAGCCCCTTTTAAATCACGAGCAATAATTACATTTCCTAATTGATTTAACAAAATATTTTGATATTTCTCATCATAAGTAATTAAATTAGAAGCAAGATCAATAAAAGAAGAATGAGTATTAATCATATTATATTCATAATCATTCATTTTTCTTGGTTTAATAATATTTAAAGGAAAAAAGGTTACCCGTCCTAATTTATTTTCTTTTAAATAAGTAATTGCTTCTTTCGCTACATAATCATTATCAACAACTACAAAATTACTACTAGAACCAAGAGCCACATTAAAAGCTGTTTGATAAGTTGAAGAAGTTTTATATAAGTTTCCAAGAACATCATGAATTCCATCTAATTGTTCATTGTTTAAAACTCCTTTTATTGCTCTAGGTAAACGTTCATTATTAGATATTGATATCTTTAAAACTTCTATTTGATGATTTAATTCAGTTTTAATTCTTATCCTTTTATTTAATTCTATTAAAGTTAATTCTTGATTCTTATTAACCTTCTTTAAATCTTCATTCAAATCATTTATTCTTTTATCAAATAAAAGCCAATCATTATTCTTAGTCTCAATATCCCCTTTTAAATTTTCTAAGTCATTATTAATTTTTAATTCTGTTTCTTTTAAGAATAACATTTCTTCATGTAATTTAGCATCATCTTGATCATATTTTCTTCTTTCAACTACTAATTTTCTTTGCCCTGCTAACTTTTCAACTTCTTTAGTTACCCCGATCAATTCTTGATGCAATAAATGCAAATTCTCATTATCTTTAATCTGATCTAGTTTCTTTTTTTCTAATTCTATTTGCTTAATATGATCTTCATTATCTAAAGTAAAAATTTCTTTTTCTAATTCCTTTATTTCCTTTTTAGAAAATTGATAAGTATGATTTAATAAAGTAAGATCTTGACTAATTAACCCTATTTCTATATCTTCTAATTCTTCTTGATAAGATAAATATAATTTAGCTGTTTCTTTTTGTTCTTTTAAAGGAATTATTTGTTTTTCTAATTCTAAAATAATATCTTCAATTCTTTCCATATGAAGATGAGTTCGTTCTAATTTTCTAATCGCTTCTTCTTTTCTTTTTTTATATTTTAAAATACCTGCAGCCTCTTCTAAAATTAAACGACGCTCTTCTGGTTTACTACTTAAAATCTCTTGAATATTTCCTTGAGTAATAATATTAAAAGACTCTTTAGCTAAACCAGCATCAATAATTAAATTACTAATATCTTTTAAACGACACTTTTCTCCATTTAAATAATATTCATTTTCTCCTGTTTGATAAACTACTCTTTTAATCGAAACTTCAGTATATTCTAAAGGAAAGTATTTATCTTGATTATCAAAAACCAAAGTAACAGAAGCTAAAGAAGAAGGATTTCTTGATTTACTTCCAGAAAAAATAACATCAGCCATAGAGTTATCTCCCCGTAATGATTTAACACTTTGTTCCCCTAAAACCCAACGAACAGCATCAACAATATTACTTTTTCCTGAACCATTAGGTCCAACTATTCCCGTTAATCCTTCTTTAAAATCAATCGTTAATCGATTAGGAAAAGATTTAAAACCCTTTATTTTAACTTGTTTTAAATACATACTATCATCCTTTACTGAACTCTTTTATTAAGAGCATCACGGGCCGCTAATTGTTCTGCTTCTTTTTTAGAACTAGCCTGACCAACACCATATTTTATATTATCAATAAAAACAGCCATCGTAAACCTTTTATTATGAGAAGGTCCTTCTTGTTTTAAAATTTTATAAACCAGAGCCTTTTGATTAGTTTGCACCACTTCTTGTAGTAATGATTTATAATCAACAAAATAATTTATTTCTTTAGATTCAATTTTGGGAATAACCACTTTATTAATAAAACTCCGAACTTTATTTAAACCTTGATCAATATATAAAGCCCCTAAAAAAGCTTCAAAAGTATCCGCTAAAATTGCTTTACGATATTTCCCCCCACTAGATTCTTCTCCTTTACCAACTTTAATATATTGATGAAAATTTAAATCAAGAGCATATTCATATAGAGCATTTTCACAAACATAATTAGCTCTTAATTTAGTCATTTGCCCCTCTTTTAAAGAATAACTCTTATATAAATATTCACTAATTATTAAATCTAAAACAGCATCCCCTAAAAATTCCAACCGTTCATAATCATCTTTTAAACCTTTTTCATTACAATAAGATGAATGAAGAAAAGCTTGTTCATAAATCTTTTTATTTCTTGGTTTAATATTAAACTTTCTTAAAATTTCCATCCTTTTATCCCCTTTTTAAAATTATTGTCTATTCTCATATAATTCTTTCTTAATTAAATCAATATTTTCTTTCATTAAATCAACAAAATCCCTTCGTTCTAAACGATCCTCTTCAGTTAAATTAGTAGCTGTTCTTAATGGTTCAATCGTTAATTCATATTCCTTAACAAGATCAGTAATCGTTTTATTTAAATTCTTTTCTCCTTTAGTAAAAATATAACTAATCTGTTTAGTTTCAGCTAGTTTTTTAACATCCGCTATCTTTCTAGGTGTTAAGTCTTCTTCTTCTAAAGATATAATATTAAAATCATACTTTTCTAAAAACAACCAAATATTATCAGAAACAACTAAATATTTATCTTTAGCATTTTTAGAAACTAAATTTAATTCAGCATCTAATTCTGATAATTTAATTTTTAAACCCTCATAATTATTATTAATCTCATTTTTTAAATAAGGATTAACTATATATTGCTCAAATCCTGTTTTAATATTTTGCGCAAGCATTAAAAAGTTAGATGGATCAATCCAAACTTCTTCTATCCCATAACTATATTCCATATTCATCGCTGCATCAATAATTTTTAAATTACGATTTTTATTTAACATTTCTATTGCATAATCTCTTTCTTTACTAAGACCATTATATATAAATAAATCTCCTAAACTAAAATCAGTTAATTGTTTATCCGTTAATTGATAATTAAAAACATCAACATCATTAGGATAAATAGTATATATTAAAGCATGTTCTTCATATAAATATTTAGTAATATATTCTATTGGATAAATAGTTGTATAAACTTTTATCCCCTCCATTAAATCCTTTTTAAAACAACCTGATAAACTAATAATTAAAGATAAAACAATTAATATTAAACTAATTCTTTTCATTTCATCCTCCTTCTTGGAACTGGATCATAACCAGAAGTTCCCCAGGGATTACACCTTAATATTCTTTTAAAACCTAAATAACTACCTCTAATAACACCATGAATCTCTATTGCCTCTATCATATAATTAGAACAAGAAGGAATATGATAACAATAATTATGCCAAGGTCCAGGTATTATTTGATAAATTTTAATAATATTTATTAATAATCTTTTCATAATCTTCCTTTATTAATTAATTCTATCATTATTTAAAATAATAATCCATCTTTAATATTCTTTTAGTTATTTTAATAAAAATCTTATCATAAATAAAAACCCCTTATATTATAAGAGATTATTTACTTATGGTGCCGAAAGACAGAATCGAACTGTCATCTGATGCTTACCATGCATCTATTTTACCATTAAACTATATCGGCCTTTTCACTATAGAACAAATTAAAAACAAGTAAAGACTTCCTCCCATAACTTTACTCGTTTTTACTGTCAAACATAATGGCGTCCACGAGGGGAATCGAACCTCCGACCTATCCCTTAGGAGGGGATTGCTCTATCCTGCTGAGCTACGTGGACATCTTTACTTTATTTTAATCATTAATAAATTAGATAAAAACACAGCCCATAAAGAAAATTGATATTTAAATTTTAAACCATATTCATAAGTGCCAACCATTTTATCAATAAAACTAACTATCCATCCTTCTAAATATTTAGATGGTTTATAAGTTAAAGGAAACATATGGGTTTCAATAATATTAACTATTTTAGGAGAAACTTTAAAATAATAAAGAGCATTTTCAGCCGCTTTTTTAGGATGATTATATTGAGCTTTAATACAATCTAGCGTTGTTTCTTCTTTTATTTCATGAAAGAAATCATGAAGTAAACCACCTATAGCAGCACTTTTATAATCAAGTTTTAAAGACTTCGCTAACTTATAAGAAAAATAAGAAACCCTAATTGAATGGGTTAAACGATCAGTTCCATGATGATGATAGTTAGAGATCTCCATAAATCTTTTATTCTTAAAAATATAACCAACTATTTTTTTATATTCTTTATTATTTAAATCAACTTTCATCTAATTTAGCCCCTTTCTTACAATATTATTTTATGAATAATATTGAAAAACATTAATAATAAAAATATCCTTTAAAAATTTAAAGGCATATAAATAATATCATAAAATATTAAAAAAATCTATTCCTTTCCTTAATTTAATACTTATTTTACTTTAATAGGAAGAACTTTTTCCTTAAAAGGAAAAAAATAATATAAATAAGTAATTGGTTCTTCTAAATAATAATTAAATTCAACTATTTCACTAGTCTCATTCATAATTATAATTTCTTCTTCTTCTTCTACCAAAGATAATGGTAAATATTCATCTTCAGTATAAATTTTCATTTCTCCTTTACTTCTTAAAGGAAGATCAGAAAAGTTATTAATTTCTAATCTAATAGTTAATAATTCTTTAGTTTGTTCTATTTTTAAAATAGTTATTTCATAATCATCTATTTGTATTTTTTCTTCTTCTTCTAAATAAACAATAACTTCTCTAGTATTTTTAGTTTGAATTCCTTCTAAATTAGTAACTGTATAATCAATTAAAGAAATACCTGGTTTTAAAGAATTAACTTCTCCAGCAATATTAACTAAATAACTATCTTTTAATTTACTATTAACTTGATAACCTTCTTCTATATAGTCTTCACCTAATTTTAAAATAGTTCTTTTATCTCCTAAAAGTTCAATTAAAAGTTTTTCTGATGGTTGATAATTATCTTTATAAGTTATCTCTACCCATTTTCCATTTAATTGATTAGCAAGATATCCTTTAATACCATTAGAACTTTTTATTTTATACCAAACATAATACTGATCAACAAATAAATCATAAATTGTAAAAACATCCCCATTATGAACAGTTCCTATTACTTCTCCTAAAACACTAGGTTTTTCTTTAATATGAGAAGTTTCAATTTTAACAGTTAATTGGTTTTTAGATTCATCAATCTCATTAGAAAGAGCTTTAATCTCTACTTCTTTAGAACAACCACTAACCATTAAAAAAGATATTATTAAAATAATATTCCATCGCACTTAATAAACCTCTTTCTTTTAAATACTTCATAATATAATTTTATCATAAAAATTAATACTTTTTTATTTAAACTAAATTTATATCACGTTTATGATAATTAAAAAGACCAATCATAATAAAAATTAATCCAATTATTAATAATAAAGCGCTTTTAAAAAGATTTATTTCTTCTAAAGGATATAAAGAAATATGCCCAAAAGGAGATAACTTTAAAACCCATTTAGGTATTTTTAATAATTCTTTAAAATAAATTACTATAAAAGAGAAGCCTAAATATAACCACATAAAAATCTTTTTATGAGGAAAAGAACCAAGAAAAAAGATAGATAAACCAATCATTAAAAAAAGAGCTGGTAAATAAACTAAGAAAGATAAAAATATTGTAAAAAAAGAAAATGATTTAATCATTATTAAAGAAAGAGGAAGATATAAACCCCAACTAGACATTAATAAAATTAATAAACTAAAAATAATAGTTATTATTAAATAATTTATTAAAACTCTACAACGAGAAAGTGGTTTAGATAATAGATGTTCTAAATAACCTTTTTTCTCTTCACTATTTATTTTAAAGATCATTATTAATAAAGGAATAGTCCCAATCATAGCTAAAACAGCATTAATTATCACTAAAAACTGTTCTTCAAAGGAAGCGCCCTTAATCATTGGTAAAAGTTTTTGATAAATTTCATTACTTTGAAAAAAGGTTTCAATATCCCCAAAAACAGCACCATAAGAAACACTTAAAAGAAAGATTCCTATTAACCAAGAAATAATCATTATCTTTTCTAATTTAATTATTAAACTAAATAAATTCTTTAAAGAAGTTTCTTTATATTTAAATTCTAAAGAAATAAAACCAGCATTTAAATCAAGAATAGAATTTAAATATAAAGATATTATAATTAAAGTTAAAGAAATAATTAATAAAATTAAAAGAGGTTCCCAATAATTATTTACATAAACTTCTGTTCTTAAAATTAAACCAAGAGGAGAAAATAAAGAAAGAGTTTCTAAACCAAGATCTCCAAAACCTCTTATTAAATAAAAAAGACCTAGTAAAGAAAAAGAAACCATCATTACCTTTTTAGAGTCATTTATTAGTTGAACAAGTAAACAAGTTAGACTAACAAAAAAGAGGCCAACAGAGCCTAAAATAGCCCCATATAATAAAGATCCAGAAAGATTAACACTTTCAATCTTAAGTAAAGGTAAACCAAAACCAATAATCAAAACTAAAAATAAATTAAATAAAAGCATTACCAAAATAACAGCAATTAAATTAGATACTCTTCCAACTGGTAATGATTTTATCATTTCTATTAATCCTTCTTCTTCATCAGTTTTAGTATAACGAATAACAATTAAAATACTCATAATAGAAACACTTACTGCAGTAAACAAGAGCATTTGATGAGCAATCATCGCTCCTATAGTATAATTATTTAAACCATAACCAGGACCCACCATAAAAGTCATCGCTGGATTCTTCATAGTTTCAATAATCCCTAATAATTCTTCTGGAGTAGTATAAAAACCAGAAAAGGTTTTAGTAATAATAAAAGTTAAACCAAAAATACCCCCTAACCACCAAAATAAATTAAGATAACTTCTTCTTAAAAGAAACCTAAAAAGTTTTTTAGTATTATTAAACATTTTTCCATACTCCATCTTCATCATAATAACTCATAAATAAATCTTCTAATGTCGGAAGAGAACTTTCTAAATGAATTACTTCATAAGAAGAAATATATTGAATTACTTGACTAAGATATTCTTTATCAACTTGAAAAGAATATCTTCTTTCTTCTTCTTTTACATCATAAATCCCCATCACTTTGTTTAATGTTGGAATCTTTTTTTTAGTTTCTATTAACATCTTCAATCTAGTTAAATGTTTTAAATCTTTTAAAGAACCAGTTTCAATTATTTTACCTTCTTTAATAATACTAACTTTATCACAAACCTTTTCTACTTCTGTTAAAAGATGACTAGATAAAAAGATGCTTTTTCCTTCTTTCTTTAATTTTAAAAGATGTTTTTGAAAAACTTTTTCCATTAAAGGATCTAAACCAGCAGTTGGTTCATCAAAAATATATAAATCAGCTTCTATTAAAAGAGCCGCGATTAAAACTACCTTCTGTTTATTACCCTTAGAATAAGTCTGACATTTTTTATGAAGATCTATTTTAAATTCCTTAATTAATTCTTCTTTCTTTTTTAGATTATAACTTCCATGTAAATTTAAAAATAAATCAATAACTTCCCCTCCCGTTAAATTAGGCCATAAATTAATATCCCCAGGAACATAAGAAACCCTCTTATGGATAGCAACCGCTTCTTTAAAAGCATCTTTATTAAAAAGATGAACTTCACCACTCGTTTTCTTTAATAAGCCTAATAAAAGACGAATCGTAGTAGTTTTACCCGCTCCATTAGGACCAATAAAACCATAAATTTCTCCTTTATTTATATTTAAATTAATCTTATCTAAAGCAGTAAACTTACCAAACTTCTTGGTTAAATCCTTAATACAAACTAAAGTCATCATAACCCCCTATTCCAAATATCTTTTTAATATATCCATTATTCTCTTAAATTCTTCCTCTAATTTTAAATAATTCTCTTGAACAAAATCAAGATTACCACTTTTACTTTCTAATTCGTGCTGATAAGCAAGTTCCCCTAATTTAGTAAAACCAAAATACTTTGCATCACCCTTTAAAGAATGAACCAAAATTGAATAATTTTCTAAATCCTTCTCTTCTTTAAAAGAATTAATCCTCCCCATCTTTTTTTCTACTTCTTGAATAAAATCTTCCAACATTTCATTATAAGTATCTAGATCCCCAAATAATTCTATTCCCCGATCAACATCAACACCATTATCTTTTAATATAGTAATATCCTTCATATAACCACCTTCCTTATTGTTACTTACATTTTATCATGAATTTATTTTTTATTAAATCACGTATGCTACAATAAATAAAGGTGACAATATGAAAACAAAAACATTTTTCTATAATACTAACAGCATAGGAACTGACGAAGTAGGAACAGGTGATTACTTTGGTCCTATAATCGTAACCGCTACCTATGTAAAAAAGGAAGTGTCAATAACTTTTGAAAATGTCTCACATTAGATAAAAAAAATAGTTTGGAAAATTTATTCCAATTCCTCCATCAATTCAGGAATCTAGATAATATCCTTTAGTTAGATGGCAATCAAATTTTTAATTTGATTGCCTGAAACATTACGGATATTATCTCCTAAATTGATGGATTATCTCGGCATAAAACTCGTTTATGCATAAACCTTTTCTTTATGAGATTTTTTCATTTGTTTCTCAAAAGAAGCTCTTTTCCAAGGATGACTCATAGGGGGCACATATTTTTCCTTTTTTATTTCTTCCTGAGGTAGATCAAGTTCTTTTGAAAACCTTTTATTTCTGGACAGTTCTCTTAACTCATAAATTTTTTCGTCTATACTCACCACTAAATCACCATTAAATGCTTCAATAACTAATGCTTTAGTTTTAGGCCTGAAGCATTTTAACTCATTATTAAAATAAGGTAAATAATACTTGTTTTTATATTTAATGGAATTACCTCTATCTATTATTCTTGTTGATAAAACTGCTAAAGTATAATTTATTTTTTCTTCACTAGGTGATTTTTCAAATGCACTTGGAAACTTCTTATAATCCATAGCAAAGCGTTTATTATATTTAGGAATAAAAACATTTATTAAATATTCATTAGCTTTTTCAAGTGTGTGTATTCCGTTTAATTTTAACTCATTAATTAGTCTTCCTTGAAATGTACCGTTAGTACGTTCAATAATTGGTTTTGCTTCAGGAACACTACTTGTTTTTAAATCAATACCTAGTTGTTTACATGAATAACCATACTGGGTAAGGATATCATTTTCAGATGTTTTTTTATCAGGGTTTAATTTGTTATAATTGAATACAGTTCTATTATCTGTTTTAAAACTATAAGGAATGCCATAACCTTTTAGGATTTGATATTTGGTTTGATAATAACCCTTTAAAGTTTCCTGATAGTCAAAATAACCGCCGACAACTGTGTTTGTTGCTTTATCTACAGCTAGATGAAGACATGTTTTAAAATCCCCAAACCATTGGTGTATTGAACCGTCTTGTTCAATAATTTCTCCGAAGTATTTTGGTTTTTCTTGCCTTGGGTGAGAATCCTCAATTGCTATCTCATTATTAACAATAACTTCTACTTCTTCTTCAGTTTTACCAGTCAGTAATTTTTCTTTTAACAATTGTTGTTTTCTATATTCCTTTCTAGTTCTTTTACGAGCCCTAGGCGATAAAATACCTGCCTTATTTAAAGTATTATAAATAAAATTATAAGAGACCTTTATGTTTTCAACTTCTTCAAGATATTCTTTAAAATGATTAAAATTAAAACCTTGATATTTAATAGTATAAAGTAGTACAATATCATCAGAAAGAGATTTATCGTGTGCTATACTGGGTTTCTTATTTCGATTGCCATGTATAAAACCAGATTTACCTCTTTTTTTATAAATAATTAAAAGACGATCAATTTGTCTTCTAGATAAAGATAGTTATAATGCAACCCGATTTTTGCTTCCTCCTTGTTCTACTAACTTTTTAATAATTTCATATTTCTTTTGTTCATTCATTCTTAATTGTTCCTTTCTCATTCATATCACCTCAGTGATATATTATAAATTACTTTTGAGACATAATCAAAAGATAACACTTAAGACATTATCATAAGTTAATCACTTAACCGCTACCTATGTAAAAAAGGAAGATATTAATTTTTTAAAAAAATTAAATGTTAAAGACTCTAAAAAAATTCCTGATTTTAAAATTAAAAAGATTGCTTTAAAATTATTAAAATATATACCATCTAAATCTATTATCTTAAAAAATAAAGAATATAACAGTTTAAACTTAAATTTAAATCAAATAAAAGCTATTTTACATAATAAAGTATTAATAGAAATTACAAAAACAATAAAAAATTATGACTATATTATTATTGATAAATTTGTTAAGGAAAAAAAATACTTTAAATATTTAAATGGAAATAAAAAGATTATTAAAAATGTTGAATTTTTAGTAAAAGCTGAAGAAGTCCATTTAAGTGTCGCCTGTGCTTCTATAATAAGTAGATACTTTTTTATCAAAGAAATGGAAAAACTAAGCAATGAACTAAAAATCGCTTTACCTTATGGGGCTAATTATAAAACAAAAAAAACAGCTTTTAAAATAATAAACAAATATAATTTAAATAAATTATTAATGTGTTCTAAAGTAAACTTTAAAAATACAGCTTCAATTATTAATGATTATTATAATCATCATAAACAATAAATTCACCAATATTAAAGTTTTTAATATTATCTTTATTTAAAGAATTAGGATTTTTTAAAAATCCTTTAAAGATAATTCTATTATATAACTTTTTTTGTAATTTATAACTATTCGCATGCGAAGAATGAGCAAGCCAAGAATTCCATGATAAAACTATTTTATTAAATAACATTTTGTTTTTTAAAAATTCTTTATTCCATCCTTTTATTTTTTTCTTTACTTTTTTCTTACTTTTCTCTCTTAATAATCTATGTGTTTCAAAAATACGATAACCACAAAAATTAACCCCCATTTTCGATGGATAATAATTACTTTTAGGATTTAATTCTAATTTTAAATTATCTCTTAAAAACTGTTGAATCAACCCATAATATCTTTTAGCTTCTTCTTTGTTTTTAACTAAAATAACAAAATCATCCATATATCTAACTATATATTTAATCCTTAATTTATATTTAATATAATTATCAAGTTCCCCTAAATATATATTAGCAAAATATTGAGATGTATAATTTCCTATGGGAATTCCAACATCATTATCATCATCATAAATTAAAACTTCAATTAATTTTAATAGTTTTTTATCTTTTATTTTCTTAGCAATAATATTAAATAAAATTCCTTTATCAATACTGTAAAAGTATTTTTTAATATCACATTTCAAAATATAATAATCATTCGAAATAACTTTCATTTTTCGCATATATTCTTGAACCTTAAACACCGCAAAATGAGTTCCCCTTCCCTCTATACAAGCACAGTTAGTATTAATAAAACGAGGAACAAAAAAAGGTTTAATAAACTCCTCTACAATCCATTGATGAACAATTCTATCAACAAATGGTAAAGATTTAATTAACCTTTTTTTAGGTTCATAAATAGTAAAAGATCTATATTTACCTAATTTATATGTTCCCTTTTTTAAATTATTTAATAAATTTGTTAAATTCGTTTCTAAGTCAATTTCATAAAGAAAGATTTCTGCCCTACTAGGTTTATTCATTCTAGCACGCAAATAAGCTTTATATAAATTCATAAAAGTAAGTTTATTATTAAAACTATTCTTTATTGTTTTTGGCATGCTTAATTAATCCTCCCATTAAATTGCTAATATGAGTAATATGCCTACTCCACACCTCATAGTTTTTTTCACTAATATATTTTCTTTTAAAAGATAAACGAACAAAAACTTTTAATAATTTTAAATTAACATCCAATTCATGTAAATATTTAATTTTTACACCATAATCAAGTTCCTTCTGAATCTTAATTACATCCCTCATACCCTCATATATAATATTTTTTATATCAACGACAAGGGCAAACCTTTCACTTTTAGGATATTTTAATAAAAGATCATAAGCATAATAAATCATATCATTATAACGAGAATATAAAAAAATATCTTTTTATTTTCTATGATCGCTACTTTTAAATTTTTTTCTTTAAATTTCTCCATATATTTTTCTAAATTGTTTAAAGAAAAACCACATTTTAAAACTTCTAAATTTAAATTTGTTAATTTCAAATCAAATAACTTATTCATTAATAAACCCTTTCATAAATTTCAAGGGGGAATTATCCCCCTTAATGTGTAATGTTTTGATATTCGCCATTTTACTACTAACCAAAAAATTACATTAATGTGTTTATCTTAAATTAACATTTAAGAAAGGAATTAAATCTCTACATTATAATACCTTTAAGTATAGTCCTTAAACTATACATTTTTAGTAAAACAATTTAATGTTTTAATAATGTAGTCTGCGGAAAACGGACCGCTCACGCGACCCCGAGGCGGCTACCGTTGTTGCTGTTACCATTGCCATTGTTTCTGTTGAAGTTGAAAGCTCCTGCATTGCTGCCATTATTGTAGTTGCCGCCACGTTTAAACCAAGAATAACTCGAGTTAACGAAGTTCGCACTTACGACTTAATCCCTAGTACCCTTATAGTACCAAATATAATTTAAATAACATTAAAAACATATTTGGTACTATAAGTAGTCCTACTCTTTTAATTTTATTTATTCTTCTTTAGCCTCCTTTCGCCTAGCTTCAGCTTGAGCCCTAGTCTCTAAAAACTGAACAGTATCCCCTATTACATCCAAAGAATATCTTTTCTCCCCATCTTTATTTTTATATGAATTTGTTTTTAATTTACCTTGTATTAAAACTTGACTTCCTTTATCCAAATATTTATGAATTAATTCCGCTTGTTTCCTAAAAAAAGTAACATCGATAAAGTCAGTTAATTTTTTTCCTTTATCATCACTATAAATCCTATCAATGGCAAGGCAAACTTTTACATATGGAATCTGAGAATCAGTAAACTTTAATTCCGGATCCCTTACTAATCTTCCATTCAATATAACTAAATTAATAATTTCACCTCCTCAGCAATATATTCTACTAATATTAAAAATAAAAACCTTGTTTTAGGAAATTAGCACCACTCCCTACTTCGTAAGAAGTGGTGACAAATTCCCTATATCCTTCCGAGCCCCTACCGTGGCTCGGAAGGATATTTACTCAAAAGTACCACAAAAAATTTTAGTACCCCCCTATAACGATTTTACTCGAAACGAAATGGCTGAAAAGTGGCCATTTCGTTCATTTCACTTTCCAAAGGCCTTCAAAAACCAAAGTCCTTTCACTTATCCATCTGGGTTATTTTGATGAAACGAGAGCTTAAAAGCTCTCGCTGCGGAAAACGGACCGCTCACGCGACCCCGAGGCGGCTACCGTAGTAGCTGTAACCATTGCCAAAGCTTCTGTAGAAGTAGAAAGCTCCTGCATCGCTGCCAATATTGTAGATGCCGCCACGTTCAAACCAAGAATCACTCGAGTAAACGAAGCCCGCAAAATCGCTATACCATCCTCTAGTTTCTCCTGTAGCATCCCCTAATTTTGAACGACTATAATCGGAAACTGAAGTTCCATAATTATACTTATCTATATATTTTGCCATTGTATCTCCATCAATTGTTGCTTGAATAAAACCTGAATCAGAAACATTTATATTTTTATCTCCACTTTTATACATCGCCCCCATTACATATTCATTTGCTCCCCCACTCATGTCATATACTCCATAAACATTACCAGTTGTACTTTGACCTGTATTACTAAAATAAGCGGTTATATTACATGACCCTCCTGTACAGTAAGAAGAGCTTGTATTAATTGTTATTTCTGCATTTTTTCCATATTTACTATGACTTAAATACGCTACTGCTCCCCATTCCATATTCTTTAACATATGAGCATCACTACTACTTGTTAATCCATATGTTGTTAAATTATTAAATAATTTGTTCATATTATACAACTCACTTACCGTCTTATCTCTAACAGATGATATTCCTGGTTTTACTGAAGGACTTGATTCACTTCCTGTTGTTTCAAATTTACCTATCCAAAAGCCGGTTAATTCTTCAGTTCCAAAGGTAAAAGCTGGATGCGTTAACCATGTATTATTTGCTTTACCAGTTGCTTTATTAGCGGTACTTGTTTCAAACTCTATTTCAATTGTTTGTGGAGATTTTGCTGCAAACTCTACATTAAATAACTTATATCTATATCTTGGAATCCAAACTAAATAAACTAAAACATCACTTTCTGATATAACTTTTCCGGGAGCTGCTGATTGATAAGTTGCCCTTGAACCGCTATTTACCAACACCGCATTAGCCCATTCCTTCTTATTATAATCATACCATTCCTCAGTTATATCTGCTTTTACCCATTTATTATTATCTTTATCCCATCTTATTGGAATCATTCCAGAATCTAATTTAGGCGGAAAAGGCGAAGGAAGTGGTGCCTCACATGGTAGAGGACACTCCTTATCCTCATAACAATACAATAAAGAGCCTTTATCTGAATACATTACTAAAACACTTTTCGTAAGAGAAATTACTTCATTATTTCTGGGATTTATTATTTTATCTTTTAATAGACCATCTCCTACTAAATCCTTTAATGTTATCTTAAAAGAATCTCCTTCATGCTCCTTTAAGTAATTAGTTACTGTTTTTCGATCTTTAGATACATATAACTGAGCACTACTTTCAATTGATTCTATTAATAACTGGTATGATCTTTCTTTAGAGTTATTTACTACTTTCATAATATTTGGTACTGCTATAGAAACTATAATTATTAAGACTATAATGACTGTTAATAGTTCTATTAGAGTAAAACCTTGTTTTCTTTTCACTTTATCTCCCTACTTTCCTTTAGATTAATTATACCAAAAACTAAGTTTATTGACAATTAATACCAAGATAAAGTATTAAAAAAATAGTTTAATTGTAATTTAAACTGTTTTAAAATTAAATAAGTGGTGAATTTATCTAATTTCCATACTTAAATATTTTTTAATAACCTTTTCTAAGACTTTCTTTTCAATTGGTTTAGGGATATAATCATCAAATCCTTCTTGTAAATACTTTTCTTTAATACCATAAGAAACATTCGCCGTTAAGGCAATAACGGGGATATTAAACTTTTTATCTTTTTCTAATTCTTTTAAAGTTTCTACTCCACTCATATTAGGCATTCTGTCATCTAAAAGAATTAAATCATATTCTTCTTGATTATTAATCTTTTCTAAACATTTTCTACCACTAGAAACACTGTCTATTATTAATTGATAATCTTTTAATAATTTAGAAACTACTTTATAGTTTAAAGGATCATCATCAACCACTAATATTTTTTTACCAATAAATTCTTTATAATTTATTTCTGTAAGAGGTTGTTCTTCTTTTTCTTCTGGTTTTAAAGTTTTTTGATCAAGTGATATTTTATAAACTGTTCCATCATTATATTCACTTTCTACTATAAACTGTCCATTCATTAATTCAATTAATCTTTTGGTTGTTGCTAAATTAAGGTCTACTTCTCCTTCTTTTAATCTTTTTTCATCAATTCTTTTTTCTAAAAAGATCTTTTCTAATTCATCAACTGAGATTCCTCTTCCACTATCTTCTATTCTTATTTTTAAACGGCAAATATTACCTATTGTTAAATTATCTATTTTTAACTTGATATAACCTTCTTTAGTATATTTAACTGAATGTTCTAAAAGATTAAGTAAGATCTTTTTAATGACAATACTATCTCCATATAAAACAGATGGTATTTCTTTTCTTATTTCTAACTTAAATTCTACTTCTTTCTTTAATTTAGATTCTATTAAAGAAGTTATTTGTTTGAATAAATTATTAATATTATATTCACTATAAACAAAACTAATTTCTTCATGTTCTGGTTTATAAACATCTAAAATATTATCAATAACATGAAGAAGCTTTTTAGAGGCTTCTTTTATCTGCTTGGCATCTTCTTTAATACTTTCTAAGGAGGTTTCATCAATCATGGATTGACTAAAGCCTAAGATTGTATTTAAAGGGGTTCTTATTTCATGAGTTGCTTTTAATAAAAGATCTATTTTTGTTGTTTCGGCTAAATTAGCCCGTTCTTTTTCTTCTTTAAGTTTGTTTAATAGTTCTAAATCAAAATTATCTAACCAAAAATAAATAACAACTGGTATTAAATAAATTATTAATAGTAAAGAGAAAAATTCTGGATAAAATATTTGACCTAAAGTAATAAGAAAAACTAAGAAAAAGACTATTAATAAAATACTATTTTGTTTTCTTTTGATTCGTTTATTTCTTTTTAAATAACGAATAAACCAAGTAATCATTAAAAAGGTTATTATTAAATAAAGAAAATAAAGGCTATATCCTTCTAAATAGTTAGTTTTTTTAATTGGTAAAACTAATAAGATTAAACTACTTATTAAACCAAAAGATATTATCCAAAATAAACTTCTTTTAAATAAGTTAGAAAAATAATCATTAGTTCTTTCTTTTTTCTTTAAAGTTAAAACTTGTAAAAGGAAAGTTAAAAGCATAAACCAAACTAAGATAGAAATTAAGTTTAATTTAAAGAAAATAATCATAAAAAAGGAATTATTATTAAAAGCTATTACTAAAATATTTAATAATAAAGTTATTAAACTAATCACTAAAAGTTTTCTATAAAGTTTATTCTCTATAGTTATTAAACGTTTTTTAGAGAAGTAAAGTCCTAACATAAAAAGAATAAAAAATAAACCTGATAAAGGAAAATATAAATTAATACTCAAATTAAGCACCTACCTTTATTAAAAATTATACCATGGATAGCATTAAAATAGGAAGGTTTTTTACCTTCCTATTTTTAATAATCCATATTTAATAACCTTTTCTTTTTGTTTAATAAACGTTTTGAGTTTAGAAGTTTCTTTAATTTCTCCTGTTTTTCTCATTTGATTAACGTTTTGATAAATTTTTAAAATATCTTTTTGGATAGTTTTATCTAATTCTAAAAATTTATATCCACCCATAGTATAACCTTCTTCAGCTACAATATAATCATAATAAACTTTATAAAGTGCTTCTTTTCTATTATCTAAATTAGTAAAAGGTTTTCTCGTTAAATACTCTTCATAAACTTTTTCTAAACGATTAAAAGTTTCATAAATAGCATATTGATTAACTATTTTATCTTTATTTTTTAATATTTTAAAAACATCTGCTTCTTTTTCTGAAATATATTCATCTAATAAATAATCATTATCTTTAATGGGGACTGTAACTGTTTCTCCCTCTTTTACTTGATAGTTCCCAAATTCATCAAAAGAATGAATCTTAACTTTTTCTCCTTGAATCTTTATTTCTTCTCCATAATAATCAAAAGCATATTGTTGGACTTCTTTAGTATCTTGAAAACTTTCTTCAAAATGTGGTAAAGAAAATTCATTTTTAAAATTAGTATTTTGTTTCTTTATTATTTGACCCGCATAATAATTAGAAGTAACTAACATTAAGGCTCCACTAAGAACTCCACAAAGATAAACCTTTAATTGTTTCTTTGTTTCCTTTTTCACAACCATTCCTCCCATTTAAGTCATTATTCTAACATTGATACCAAAAAGTGTCAATTGGGCATTTTATTAATTTTCAAAACAAAGATCAACTTCTTCAACATTAGATTTCTTCGTCTCTAATTCATAACTATAAGAACGGCAATAACCATTATCACCTTTTTTAATTTTAGTATCTTCAATAATTAATTGAATCTTTCCTTTAGCAATAAAAGAAGTTAAAGGATAAAACTTTAAATTAGAAGTAAATTTTATAAAAGTTGTTATTTCTTTTCCTTTATTATCAATTGCTTTTAAATAACCATCTTGATCAACTAAACAAATTATATTATCACTTATCAAGAATATTTCTTGATAAGTATCACTTGAAGTAATTAATTTACCAGCTGGATCATACTCCTCTATTACCTTTTCATCATCTCCCACAACTAATAAATTCCCATTATCAGTAATCATTAATTTAGAAAGAGAATATTTTTTACCATTAAATAATAATTTTAATTTAGAATTATAAATTTTAACTTGATCTAAGTTATCTTTTTCAAATAAATAATAAAGTTGACCATTCTTACTTAAAACACCAAAGAAGTCATCTTTATTTAACATAACTTTTCCTGTTTTAATTTCTAAAAGAAATTGACGATAATTTCGTTCTTTTGTTTCTTTATTCGCAAAAATGTATCCGGCTTTTAACATATCTTCATCATGAACCCAAAGGTCATTATAAATAAATTTGGAGATTAATTTTTGTTCTTTTAAAGAATAATAAGTGCCATTTTTAGAATCTTTATAAACTAAAAGTCCGTGAGCAAGACCATTTATCTCTTCTATTTTAAAACTTTTATATTTTGTTACATCTAAGTTAATTTCTATTTTAGTATCTTTATTAAAATTATAAAGATAACTTTTACCATCATAAATTAAAATATTAGAAGATGTAAGTGCCAGATCTTGACAATCTTTATTTTGACAAACATATTTTTTAACTAAAACATCTTTAGAAGTATCTTCTTTAGTTACATAATATCTATAATCTAATCCTGTTGCTCCTTTAGTTTTTAGTTCTTCTTTATAAATATATAAAGTAGAGGTTTCCTCTTGGGATTGTTTTTTCTTTTTACTAGATGAATAATTATAAAGAATAGCACCTCCAATTAAAAGAAAAACAACCAATATTATTAAAACTTCTTTTTTCATCAACGATCACTCCTTTAGTGTAATAGTAGCATAAAAATAATTTAAAATCTATCTTATTTTAGAGATAAAACGAGGACAATTAATTTTATGACATTCATGACTACGTTGATCTTTATCACATAAAATATAATTTCCTCCTTTTATTTTTAAAGTTTTTCCATTAATAAGAGCATCACTTATTTTTCTTCTAGCTTCATTATACATTCTTTGAACTGTTGTTCTAGCTACTTTCATAAAAGATGCACATTCTTCTTGATTTAATCCTTCATAATCAATTAATCTAATTGTTTCATATTCTTCTAAATTCATATAAATACAAATTTGATCATCTTGATTCTTTGGTCCAAAGATATTTTTCTCTGGTTTTTGACAAACAGCTCTTATTTTAATTGGTCTTGACATAAATATTACTCCTTTAAAAATTTATTCTTTTAATAATATTAATTTTTGAGCAAGTTTTTTAATTTCTAAACCAGCTAAACTATCTTGATAGGTGACAATTGGTTTTAGTTCTTGAATAGATTTTAAGACTAATTGATCATAGGGAATTAAACTTAAAAGTTCTAGATTATTCTTTTGACAATAGTCTTTTATTTTTTTAGTTATTTTTAAATTAAGATTATATTTATTAATAGAAACTACAGTTTTCACTTTTAATTTTTTAGTTAGTAAAACTAAACGCTTTAAATCTTTAAAAGCTGATAAAGTTGGTTCTGTAACTATTAAAGCTAAATCAACATTGGTAAGAGAAGCGATTACAGGGCAACCAAGGCCTGGTGAAGCATCAATGATAGTTATTACTTGAGAATCCATTATTTTGCTTCTTAATGCTGTTATTAGTTTCCCTGAACCAGCAGCTCCTATTTTCATTTTCGCTTTAATTAAACGACCATTCTTTAACCTTTTTAAATAAATATCAGCAATATAATTATCTTTAAAAGTTATGGCCAAAGAAGGACAAACTAACTTACAAACCAAACAACCTTCACATTTAAGATCATTTATTACATAATTATTAATAGCATCAAATTTACAATGTTCTAAACATCTATTACATTTAAGACAAAGATCTTGATTAATAACTGCTGTTTTTCCTGAATAAAACTTTTCTTGACGAATTACTTTACCTTGATAAAATAAATTCATATTTGAAGCATCAACATCACAATCTATTTTTATACTATTCTTAATTACTTCACCAAGGCCTACAGCAATAGTTGTTTTTCCAGTTCCTCCTTTACCACTTATAATAGCTATTTGCATAGTAAATACTCCTTCATATTTAAAATAATTTCCTTAAATTCTTCTTTTTCTAAAAGTTTTCCTTCTGAATATAAATAAGCAATCTCTTCTTTATATTTTATACTACCTAAAATAAGAAGATTATTCTTCTTACAATAATCTTTAATTAAATTATCTTCTTCTAAAACTTTATTAATAATAATTCCTAGAGGGATCTTTCTTTCTTTTACTATTTGAACAATTCGTTTTAAATCATGCAAAGCAAGTTTAGTTGGTTCTGTTACTAAAATAACTTTATCCGCGAATTCTAAAGTAGTTCCTGCATTACAAGAGGTTCCAGGAGAAGCATCAATAATATTTAATTCCTTTGGTAAATCTTTTAATAATTCTTTAATTAAAGGAACAGCTATAACTTCTCCAACTTTTAAAATTCCTTGATAACATTTAAAATTATCTTTTACCCCTTTTTCGATGAAACCAATAGTTTTCTTCCGGTAATCTAAAGCTTTAGTTGGACAAACCATCTTACAACCACCACAACTATGACAAAGTTCTTCAAAAATTAAGATTTTATTTTTAGTTTTAGCAAAAACATTAAATTGACAAAATTCTAAACATTTTAAACATAAATTACATTGATCTTGATTAATAATAGGAACATCAATTTTTACTTTTTCTTTAGTCTTAATTAATGGTTTTAAAAATATAAAACCATTAGGTTCTTCAACATCAGCATCAATATAATTTATATTCAATAATGAAGCTAAATTAGTTCCCACTAAAGTTTTACCCGTTCCCCCTTTACCACTTAGAATAACAATATTAATAATTACGCCTCATTTCTTTAATAATCAAATAATTCTAATTTATCTTCCTGATAATCTTTTAAAACTGCTTCTATTTCTTTTATTTTAGAAATATAAACTTTTATTCCCGCTTCCTTTAAAACATATTGAGCATTTGGTCCTAAATTACCAGTAATTAAAACATCAGCTTCTTGAACAACAAAATTAGAAGCCTTTATTCCCGCTCCTCCCCCGACACAAGAAGCTTCATTCTTAACTATTTTTGCTTCTTTTTTTTCTGTATCATAAATATAAAAAAAGGCACATCTTCCAAACCGAAGATCTAATAAACTATTCTTTTCTTGACCACTCGCGGTTATAATTATCTTCATTTTATTTTCCTCCTTTAAATTTTATCAGTTTTAAAATATCTTCTAAAGGATATTCTTCTAAACTTTTATTATTAATCCAATCATTAATTTTACTATCAAGTGGTATCTTTCCAAGAACTTTAATCCCTAATTCTAAAGCCAACTGATCTATTTGACTATCTCCAAACAAATTAATTTTAGTTAAACAATGCTCACATTTTAAATAACTCATATTTTCAATAATTCCTAATATTTTAATCTTCATCTTTTTAGTCATATTATAAAACTTTTTAATAATCACTTTTACTAAGTGTTCTGGTGTAGTAACAACAATAACCCCTTCTAAAGAAAAAGATTGATAAACAGTAATAGCAATATCACTAGTTCCAGGAGGCATATCAATTATTAAATAATCTAATTCCCCCCAATTAGTGTTATTATAAAGTTCTAATAAAACATTAGATAATAATGGTCCCCTCCAAATAGTTGGATCATCATCATGTTCTAAAAGCATATTAAGAGAAATTATTTTTAAACCTAATTTAGTAATAAAAGGATAAATTGTTTCTCCTTCTATTTTCGGTTTTTCTGTTATTTTAAAAATATTAGATATCGAAGGACCTGTTAAATCAGCATCCAAAATACCAACTTTATAACCTTCTTTTTGTAATTTTATCCCTAGTAAAGAAGAGATTAAAGATTTACCAACTCCTCCTTTACCACTACCAACTGCAATAATTTTTTTCATAATTATATTTCTCCTCAATTAAACATTAATAAACTAGGATTGAAAATCAATAATAAACCAATAATAATCATTAAAATACCACCAATAATATTAGACATTTTTCCATATTTAGTAGAAACTCCAGTTAATTCTAAAGTAGACATCGCGATAAAAAAGACAATAATATCATCAAGCATAAAGAAAAAGATATAAATAAAAATATAAATAACATATAAAAAAGTAGAAACTTTATTTATCGCTAAAATTTGAGTAAAGATAACAGGTAAACCTAAAGAACATAATAATTCAATTAAATTAACAGAAAAAGCTAAAAGAATTACTCCTCCTAAAGCTAAAAGAAGTTTATTTTCATTAGTAAACTTTTTTATTCTTTTAAATATTTTCTTTCGCTTTTTTTCATCAATAATAGTGCAACCATCACTTTTATCAAAATAAGACTTAAAATTAATAACTCCACCTGTTAAGGCTACTAAAGCAATTAAAATTCTAATCGGAGTTAATGAACCCATAAATAAAGCTAAATTAAGCCAAGCAACCATAAATAAAGCATAAACTAAAGCGGAAGAAATAATAAAAGTTGAGCCTAAAAGCCACATTTCTTTTTTATTTTTCATTCCAATTAACATCGATATTAAAAATAATAAAACCCACATTGCACAAGGATTAAATCCATCTAAAATTCCCATTAAAATAGCAATAGCAGGCAAAGATAAATCTTTTGTTTCCACTTCTCCTAATAAAGGAACTTTAAATTTATAATTATGTTTTTCTTCTATCTCTTCACCTAGTTCTTCAGTAATAGCTTTTATAATAGCCTCTTTATTATAACCTTCTCCATATCCTGTAAAGTATTTATCTCCTATTACTGTAAAAGGAACTCCTGTAATAGTAGTATTTAAGTTTTTAGCCATTTCTACTGCTAATTGATGATTCTTTGGATTACTCATTTCATAAAGAAGAAGATTAATTCTTTGATCTTTTTTAGCTAAATCTTTTAACATTATTATTTCTTTAGCACAGTGAGGACAATAATCCCCGTAAAAAAGATGAATATCAACTTTAGAAGCAGCATCAATTTTTAAAAAACCAATCGCAAAAAAAACACTTATTATTAATAAGATTTTTAATATATTTTTCATTATTTCACCTAATCTTCTATTACTTGTCTTTATTTTTTAAAATAAGATCAATTATTTTCTTTTTAGATTGTTCCCCAATTAATCTTAAAATTTCTTGATTATTTTGATCAAGAAAAATAAAGACTGGTAAAACATCATTAACTTTCCATTGTTTAAACATTTCTTGATCTTCATCACAATCATAAAATTCAGTATGTAACCAAGGATATTCTTTTTCTATTTCTAGAAAACGAGGTTTCATAACTAAACATCCAGGACACCAAACAGCCCCAAATTTTAATATTTTCATCTATCATCTTCTCCTTATAATATATTTAATTATATCTTGGTTATGAACATATGTCAATAATCCTTTTCGTTAAATATTAAATCTAATTTCTCTTTTATTTGTTCTTGATTAAAAGGTTTAGGAAGATAATCAATGAAACCCTCAGCCAAATATTTTTCTCTAGCTCCCACAACAGCATCAGCTGTTAAAGCAATAACAGGTGTCTTAAAATGAGGAATTTCTTTTAATTTTCTTAAAACTTCTTCTCCATTCATAACAGGCATCATAATATCCATAAAAATAAGATCATAATGTTGGTTAGAATTTATTTTCTTTAAACATTCTTCTCCAGTTTCACATTCTTCAACTTCCAAATTAAATTTAGTTAAAACTTTTTTCACTACTTTAAGATTTAATTTATTATCATCAACAACTAAAATCCTTTTCCCTTGATATTTTATTTCTTCTAAATTATTAGTATTTATTACTTCTTTATTATAAGGTTCAACCATTTTAGAAATTCTTTGAGGAATTTGAACAACAAATAATGATCCTTTTCCAAATTGACTTTGAACATTAATTGTGCCTCCCATAATATCAACTAACGACTTCGTAATTGCTAAACCAAGTCCTGTTCCTTCAGCAGTAGAATTCATTTCAATATCTAAGCGTTCAAACTTAGTAAATAATTTATAAATATTTTTAGCTTTAATACCTTTTCCTGTATCTTGCACACTAATAATTAAAAGACAATGATTATTTTCATTAATACAATTTATAGTTAATTGGATTAAACCTTCTTCTGTATATTTAATAGCATTAGTTAATAAGTTATTAATTATTTTTTTAACTTGTAATTTATCTCCTTTTAATTCATAAGGAAGGTCAGGAGCTAAACTTAATTTTAATTCAATCTTTTTATCTCCTATTCGTGGTTTTAAAATATTTATTAAATTTTTTATTTCTTCTTTTAAAACATAAGGTTTTTCCACTAATCTTATTTTATTACTTTCTATTTGACTAATATCTAAAATATTACCTATTATCTCTAATAAAGTATTAGAAGCATTTAATATATCCTGAACGTTTTCTTCCACTTCTTTAGGAATTTCATTTTGATATGAAGCAATATCTTCACTTAAACCGATAATAACATTTAAAGGAGTTCTTATTTCATGAGACATACTAGATAAAAAATCACTTTTTGCTTTATTCGCCCTTTCAGCTTGTTCTTTAGCTTCATTTAATTCTTTAACTAATTTTAAATCAGGATTTTCAATCGTAAACATCATTATTAAATTAACAAAACTTAAAATAATAGAAATAAAATTTATTTCTGGAATAATCACTCTTAATCCAGCAGCTATTATTAATAAAAAGATTAAAAAATAAAAAGGAATAAATTTCTTTTGATCAACTTCTTTTTTTCTATTTCTTAAAAATAATAAAGTTCCTATCATTAAAACTATATAAAAAGAAGCCCCCAATAAACCGAAGGTTGTTAATGGTCCATAAGAATCTAATATCCCTTTTTCAGCAATAATATGAACATCTAAAATGAATATAAAAAACATAAAAATAGCATTTACTAAATAAATAAAAACTTTGACACTTTCTTTTGGTTCTTTACTTAAAACATTATAAATATAATAAAACATTAAACTAGACCAAGTAATAATCATTATAATATCAATTCTATTTAACATTTTAAATAAAGGAAGTGATCTACTAGTTAAAGCAACTAAAACAATCATGGTTGTTGTTAAAGCCTCTAAAATATTACAAATTAACATTCCTTTAAATATTTTAGTTTCCACATTCTTAATACTTTTTTTAGAAAATAAAACAACTGTAATTAAGATCGCGATTGCTAAAGCAGAACCTGTTAAATATCCATTTCCCATAAGCCCTCTACCTCTATCTTCTTTATACCATATATTGTTTTTTATTAAAAGTTATTCTTAAAAAAAGTAGTTTTTAACTACTTAAAAATATTATCTTTTAATCTCTTATTATATAAAAAAGCATTATTTTTATTAGGAGTTAAAGCTTTAATAGGAGCATATACCTCTTCATGGGAAAGAACATTCTTTGGTTTAAAGGTTAATCTTTCAATATAATCTTTATTAAAATAAGGCCATTCTTTAAACCTTTTAGAAACATATTTATCCCATTCATCTCCCCTTAATTCTTTTCTTTTTTGAAGGGGCATACTTTCCCATATCTCCCACTTTAAAGTAGCGAGAGTATCCTTTAAATCAGTAATCGCTTTTGTTTTTTCTTCTAAAGTATCTCCATAAAGATTCATATCAAAATTTTTCCCAATATTAACTTTAAAAGTTTTTCCATATTGCTCAGCTGCTACAGGAACAACCATGGCCTTTCCTTTTTTCGCTACATCAACGATTCCCCAATAACAAGGTATTAAAGGAAGATTAGGTGTTAAATTCCAAGTTCCTTCAATAAAATACATAATGTTTCCCCCTTTATTCAAAAGTTCAACCATCTTTTTAGAAACAAGAGCTCGATCTTCTTTAACCATTTCATTAAAATAAAGAACTCCATTAATACCTAAAAAAGGAGCATCAATAATTCCTTGAATATGTTCAAAATCACCAGATAATAAATAATAATGATCTTTTATTGCTTCACTAACAACTTCAATATCATATTTACCTACATGAGTAATAGCAAAGATTAAAGGACGATTAGTTTTAGTTCGTTCATCTTTTAATAAATCACATTGAAAACCACCTAATTTATTTTTTATTTTATAAATATTTAAAATTAACCAATGAATTGATTTTCTTTGTTTTAAAGATAATTTATTCCAAAAACGTCCTTCATCTTTTTTCCTTAATTCATAATATAATTTAAAAAATCTTTCTTCCCTTTTTTTAAATTCTTCTTTAGAAAGTCCCTTTTCTAACAATTTTTTTTGTTCTTCTGCTAAAACATTCATTTTCTGCCCCCACTTTTCCTTTTTATGGCTTCTTATTCTACAATAATCTTTTTAAATAGTCAAATAAATAACCACATATTAAAGGCCATAAAAGCCATTCCTAAAATTAAACCTTGATTAACTAAATAATCTTCCCCATAAATTTTAGCAGTCGGTAACAATTCATTAAAAGAGATATAAACCATAATTCCAGCTATTAAGGCATATAATAATCCAAAAACAAGATCATTTAAAAAAGGTCTTAATAAAAAATATCCCAATAGGGCTCCTAAAGGTTCTGTTATCCCAGATAAAAAAGAATAAAATAAAGCTTTACCTTTATTTTTAGTAGCATAATAAATAGGGATAGAGACAGCTATTCCTTCAGGGATATTATGTAAAGCAATTGCAATAACAATGGCTATTCCTAAAGATAAAGACTTTAAAGAAGTTAAAAAAGAAATAATTCCTTCTGGTATATTATGAATAGCAATAATTAAAGCAGTAAATAAACCAGCTTTAATTAAGGGAAAGTTTGTTTTTTCCCTTGTTTTATTTTCATAAATTTCAAAAGGAATTATTTTATTAAGAAGAGTAATTATTAAAATACCGCCAAAAAAACCAACAATAGTAAGAAATCCACCTAATTTTTCTTCTAATGATAAAACTAAAAAATGATTAGATTCTTTTAATATTTCAACAAAAGAAATATAAATCATTACTCCCGCTGAAAAACCTAAACTAAAAGATAAAAACTTCGTGTTTTTATTCTTCACAAATAAAGCTAAACAACCACCTAAACCCGTTGATAATCCACCTATTAAAGATAAAATAAAAGCTAAAACAAAACGATAAGGAGTAACATTCATAATCTTTCCTCTTTGTTAAGTTTATGCTTTTTATTTAATTAATTAATTTTATTTTTAAAAAATTCTAGAGTCTTTATTTGATAAAATAAAAAATAAACAGGTTCTTCACAATTATTTTCACAAACAAGTAATTTATAACCTAAACCTTTATATTCTTGAAATTGACGAATTGGTAGTTCAGTAGGCGTATTATTATTCATTAAAGAAGAATTATAATTTGTCTTATTATTAACAGTAACATCAAAACTAGTAATAGTCATTCCCTTTACAACAAAGATCGGATCTTTTCCTATCATAGTCCTATTATAATCAATAAAAGCGAATACTAAACTAAATAAAGTAATAACAAAAATAAAGGTTAAAAACTTTTTTACTTTTTTAATCATTTTTATCTCACCTCTTAAAACAATTATAACTGTTGTAAAGTTAAAATGACACATTATTTACAAAATATCTGTAAATAATGTGTCAATAAAAATTAGTTTAATTTTAATTATTTATTATCAAGAAGAAATTCTACTTTATGATAATCAACAGTTTCGGTTAATTCAAATAAAGTATGATTTGTTTCATATTTAGCTGTTTTATCTTTTAAATTAATATGAACAATAATTTTTTGATAATCCTTACCAGTAATCTTTTTAATAACGGCTAAATCTTTAATTATATAACTTTTCATATACCTTCCCCCTATAAGCCAATACTATATAATAAAAAAAGAAATATAGCAAGAAGATTTTTTCGACAAAAAATGACTTTTTTTGTACCTTGATTTACATAATGTTATTTATTAACAAAATGTTTCTTAAAAACAAATAATAAATTATTAAAAACTTATTCTTCTTCTAAAACAAAAAAATACATGTTTATATAATAAAAAATCAAGGCTCCTAAACCACCAACACCAATAATATTGCCACCAAGTAGTGTTAATATAATAGAAATTGAAAACAACCCCAAACTATTCCACAAGCAAATTCTTTTTCCCTTTACATAATCTAATCTCTTTTTATTAACTATTCTAAATATAAGCGGAATTAAAATCATAATAAAAAAGAATAATAAAAAATCAATTAAAATCAAAAATGGATGTAACCCTACATTCTCCCCTTGGTAAGCAACTGAACCATAAACAAAAAAAATTAATACTATAATAGGCCATGTTTTTCTTTTTTTCATAAAATTCTTCCTTTCTAAACAAATTATACCACGTATAATTTTACCTATATACCAATAAAGTAATTAATATTATTTACACAGTTAACTAAAAAGCAAAAAACTCTTGTTAAACAAGAGTTTATAATCTCATGGTCGGGAAGACAGGATTTGAACCTGCAACCTCATGGTCCCAAACCACGTGCACTGCCAAATTGTGCTACTTCCCGCTGGCGCACCCGATAGGAGTTGAACCCATAACCTTTTGATCCGTAGTCAAACGCTCTATCCAATTGAGCTACGGGCGCCTAAAATATGGTGGCTTTGGGCGGAATTGAACCGCCGACACCAGGATTTTCAGTCCTGTGCTCTGCCGACTGAGCTACAAAGCCTTATGGCGGTCCCAACGAGATTTGAACTCGCGATCTTCTGCGTGACAGGCAGACATGTTAACCCCTACACTATGGGACCTCAATAAGTAACGATTATAGTATACTAAAAATTCAAATTAATTGTCAATACAATTAGCATTTATCCTCCATTTTTAACATTATATTCCCCTATTAAGACATTTTTATAGCAAAAGTATAAGAAATAAGAAAAACTATTAAAACTAAAACAATGTTTAAAGCGCTTTCCATCGTAAAAGTTAATGGTGTATATAAAATAGAAATAGATCCTACAACAAAACCTAAAATAATACTATAAGTTAAATCTTGATATTTTAAAAATAAATATTCTATTAACTTTATTAAAACAAATGCTCCTCCCATAATACCTATTAAAATAGGTATTATATTATAATACTCCTTTAAGGATAAAGTGAAAAAATTGGAAATAATATTTAAATAATAATTATACATTCCTATTATCATTAATAAAAAAGAACTGCTAATGCCCGGTATTATCTTCCCTGATACATAAATTATTCCTGTTAAAAATAATAAAAAATAACCTTTAAAACTATTATTAAGATAATAAGTAAAATTGATATCTAGATTCTGTTTTTCTAAAATAAATAAAACTAAACCAATAATTAAAGCTATAAAAAAAGGTCCTAAATAAATATGAGATTCTATCTTTTTATATAAAACTGGAAGTCCCCCTAATATTAAACCCATAAAAACAAATTTTGCAGAAACAGGATAATTATCAAAGACAAAGTTTAATAAATTACCAAATAAAAAAATACCTATTAAAAGACCACAACCAATAGGTAATAAAAAATAAGTGTTTTCTTTTATATCAGTAAAAAAATGACTAATAGCAGTTATTATTTTATCATATAAACCAAAAATAACTGCTAAAACTGCTCCACTAACACCAGGTAGAATTACACCCCCGCCAATAATAATTCCTAATAAGAAGTTTTTTATATTCTTCACCATATCACCTATTATTATTTATATTAAATAATAGTTTGTCTTATTTCTAAGTTATTATATTTATAAATTTTTAAAAAAAGAACAAAATAATTAAGAAAGGGGCAAAGATGAAAAAAGAAAGAGTAAAAGAATTAAAAGAGGATTTAATAAAAGAGAATAATAAATATACAAAAATTTTAAATAATAAAGATTTACCAGAAACCTATAAATATTTAATCGATGATTTAACCCAGTTATTAAATCAAAAGTTCTTTTTTAATAATATAAAGTTTTTAACTTTATCAATGATTGAAGGAACAATTAATAATGAACAAATCTTTTCCCTTCTTTATTGTGATATTGATGGTTTAAAATTTTTAAATGATACCAAAGGACATCAAATTGGTGATAAAGGTATTAAAGTGATTGCTGATATTATTAAAGAATCAATTAGAACTAAAAGAGAAGATTTTGTTGATAATTTCTTCTTGACTAAAGAATTAAAGGAAAACATCGCTATTCGAGTTGGGGGTGATGAATTTATAATTATCTTACCAAATTGTTCTAAAGAATTAGCCGAATCAAAAGTCGCGAATAGAATTAAGAATAATATTAAAAATAATCCTTATCATTTAGGCCTTTCAATCGGGATAACTGATACTAAGGAAGTAACATTACCACCCAGTCTTTCTGATAAAGATTTAAAAGATTATTTTCAAAATATTATTAATCTGGCTGAAAAAAGAATGTATGAAGATAAAGTTAAATCTAAAGGTAACCAAGATCAAAAACATAACCACCAAATTATTTTAAATAATAATTTAAGGTTATGTGATTCTTTAGGTTTAGACTATTATAATGAAGAAGATTATCTTTTGTTAAAAAAAGAAATGGATTTAGCTAGAAACACTTTATTACAAAAAGAAAAGAAGAAATAAGTTATTCTTCTTTTATATCAATTGATTGATTTAGTGGTTGAATTTGAATAAAAGTAAGTCCATCATTTAAAGTAATTTTATTACCATCTAAATCCCGGTAAATAGTTTGAGCCTCTCTACTGCTCTTTTCCCAAGTAATAGGTATTGAATATCCATTAGATATATAATAACCTTCTCCAGAGCCTATATTATGTAAATCCTGGCGACCTGAACCTCCCCCCGGTATTAAACTGTTTTTAACTTGATAAACAATAATATTTTTTACTTCTAATTGTTTATTAACTCCAATATCAAGATGAGGTTTACCCCCCATACTTCTTAAATAAACTTGTTTCTCATAATCATATTGATATTCTATATAATGACCAGAAGAATATCTAATTTTAATATAATAAGCTTTTTGACTATTTCTTTCTTTAGATAAATAAAAAGGAGTAGAAGAATAATCAAGGACTAATGGTTTCTCGGTAGTTAAACGATAATTTCTTCTTTGAAAATAATCTGTTAACCTTTCTGTGCTAGTAAGAGCATTATGAGGACTTACAAAACCTTTATTTCTCCAATAAGTTCTACCATCTGAACCACAATCTAAATTATTGATTTGTAAAGAACGAAGATCTCTTAAGGCCTGAGGACTATAACCAAAATGAACATAAAAAGCATCATGTTCTAAAGCATAATCAATAAAATAATGACGAGCACTTCTAATAGAACCTATTTCTTCTATATCTTGATCTTTAAATAAGGCTAAAAACCTAGTTATCCCACTTTCAACTACTATTTCATATACCATATACGCTTTACTTAAACCCCTTTGATTATTCCAAGAAGCCGAAATATTATTAATCATTACTGCTATTGGTCTAGAATTAGAATCAAGATCCATAATCTTTAATTTGGGGATCTCTTTTTTCACTTCCATTTTCGGTTTATTTTCCAAAATTTTTACTTCTTTATCTTCTTTAGCTAAAATTTGATAACCAAGATAAGCTAAAGAACCAAAAAAGAAAATAAATAAAAATATTCTTGTAATTAAAGTATTTATTTTTTTATTCATTCTTCTTTTACCTCCAAGTATTCTAATTATAACTTATTTTTTAAATATTAATAAAAAAAAGATTAAATAATCCTTTTATTGTCATCTTTTTTACAATAAAAAAAAGAATTATTCATCCTCACTTGATAAATCATTCTCTTTTATTATTGCTTTTCTATTGTTAGTTTGATAAGTTTCTTCTTCTGTTAAAGAATCATTATCAAACATCGATTCAGCTATTTCCATATTATGAGCATTTTTTTCAATAAGTGTTTCTCTAGAAAATAAAGTATTAGGATCATCTTCATTATTTAATGATCTTTTTTTTCTAGAAGTTTTTTCATTTTCTTGGTCCACATAGCACCTCCTAATACTAGGATGTGCTTCTAAAAAAATTATATTCCTAAAAAGAGATTACTTTCTTTCTCTTTTCCAATAGTTGATGAAGAGCCATGACCTGGATAAATAATTGTTTCATCAGGATAAGTTAAAAGTTTAGTTTTTATAGAATTTAAAATTTCTTGAAGAGATCCTCCTGGTAAATCTGTTCTTCCAATAGAACCTTTAAATAAGGTATCTCCTGTAAATATAACATTATTACAATTTAAAGAAATTCCACCAGAAGTATGACCAGGAGTATGAATAATTTTTATTATTAAAGAACCTAATTTAATTATCTCCCCATCTTCTAAATATTTATCAATAGTAAAATTAATATCTTTACCAGTAAGTAAATGAACAAAACTATTTTCACTGTTTAACAAAATCTTTTCTTCCTCTTTATGAACATAAAGAGGGATCTGATAATATTCTTTTAAATCATTAACTGCTGTTATATGATCCCCATGACCATGAGTTAAAATAATCATCTTTGGTTTTAATTTTAAATCAGTGATTTCTTTAACAATCCTTTTACTTTCTGCCCCCGGATCAATAATAACCGTTTCCTGACTTTGTTTACAGCTTAATAAATAACAATTAGTTTCTAAAGCTCCCACGACAATCCTTTTAATTAGCATATCTTCTCCTTTTTTATTTTATTATAGAATAAACATCATCAGCAAATTGAATTGGATCTTCTATTGTTAATCCTTCTATTAATAAGGATTGATTATATAAAATATTAGTTATCTTTTTTACCTTTTCTTGATCTTTAGGAAAAACATTCTCTATTGTTTTAAATAATTCATGATCAGTATTAATTTCTAAAATTTTATCTGATTTAACATTTTCTGAATTAGGCATCATCTTTAATATCTTTTCCATTTCCAAAGACAATTCTCCTTCACTAGTTAAACAAACAGGATGCTTTCTTAAACGTGTCGAAGAACGAACATCAATAACTTTATCTTTTAATACTTCTTTCATAAAATCAAAGATCTTTTGATGTTTTTTATCTTCCTTTTTCTCCTCTTTTTCTAAGACTTCCCCACTTGCTATTGATTTAAATTCTTTATCTTGATATTTTTCTAATATTTTAATGGCAAACTCATCTATCTCTTCAATTAAATATAATATTTCATATTCCTTTTCTCTAATTGCTTCTGTTTGAGGTAATTTTTCAATTAACCCCATATTTTCTCCTGTCGCATAATAAATATATTTTTGATCCTTTTTCATCCGACTAATGTATTCATCAAGTGTTACTAATTTCTTTTCATAAGAAGAATAAAACATTAATAAATCTTTTAGAAAGTCTTTATTAACTCCCCAATCTGTATAAATACCATATTTAATAACCCGACCAAAGTTTTTGAAAAAGGTTTCATATTTATCTCTTTCTTCTTTTAACATTGTATGTAATTCTTTTTGAATTCTTTCTTTAATTTTTTTAGCAATAAATTGTAATTGCCGATTATGTTGAAGCATTTCCCTTGAAATATTTAATGAAACATCTGGTGAATCAACTAAACCTTTAACAAAACCAAAATAATCAGGTAATAATTCTTCACATTTTTCTGTAATTAAAACATTACTTGAATATAAAGCTATTCCCTTTTGAAATTCCTTTGTAAAATAATTAAAAGGAAGTTCTGTTGGAATAAATAAAAGAGCATCATAATTAATAGTTCCTTCAATACTAGTATGAATAATCTTTAGAGGTTGATCATAACCAAATCTTTGTTCAGCATAAAAATTATTATAATCTTCTTCTTTAAGATCTTTTTTCTTTTTACGCCAAATAGGAATCATACTATTTAAAGTTTCGTCCTCTTCATATTCTTCATACTCATCTTTTTTAGCCTTTTTAGGACGTGACTTTGTTACTTTCATAATAATAGGATATTTTATAAAATTAGAATACTTCTTTACTAACATCATTATATAATGCTCTTCAAGAAATTCATCATAATTATCTTCCTTCTCATTATCTTTAATCGTTAAAATGATATCTGTTCCAATACTATCTTTTTTAACTTCTGTAATGGTGTAACCATCAACTCCTTTAGAACTCCATTTAAACGCTTTTTCTTCTCCTTCTTTTTTACTAATAACATTTACTTCTTTACTAACCATAAAAGCTGAATAAAACCCTACCCCAAATTGACCAATAATATCATTTGGATCCTTAATTTTATTTTCTAATTTAAAAGCCAAAGAACCACTTTGAGCAATCATTCCCAAATTTAATTCTAATTCTTCTTTATTCATTCCAATACCAGTATCAGAAATAGTTAAAGTCCTTTTTTCTTTATTAAGATTAATTCTAATATTCAAATCTTTTTTACTAATCTTTTTAGATTTATCAGTTAATAAAAAATAATGACGTTTATCAAGAGCATCACTAGCATTAGAAATAAGCTCTCTTAAAAAGATCTCCTTTTGTGTATAAATAGAATTAATCATAATTTCTAATAATCTTTTAGATTCTGCTTTAAATTGTTTTTTAGCCATCATATCTCTCCTTTTTTATATTTTGTAGCACTTTCTTTGGTGAAGTGCTAAATACATTATAATAATTTTAATTAATAATTTCAAGTGTTAATTTTCTTTTTTTCTAAAACTTTTAACTTTAGTCTGGTTTTCTTTAATTTGATCTTTATTTTTTTCTTCATATATTTTAGACATTATTTTCAATAGTTTTCTTTTAGTATTATTATTAATTATATCTTTATATGAATTACCCAAATAATTTTCTAATAAAAGTTTATTAGAATAACTTATTTTTTTATTCTGAAAAGCTTTTTCTAATTCTAAAAGACTCATAGTATTAAAATCAATTGTTTTTCCATATAAAAAACAAGCTAAATTATATTTAAGATTAAAAGGTAAAGTTTTATTAGTATATCGAGCATTAATATCTTTATCATCTAAATATCTTTTTTGTTTTTCTAAAAAGGTTAAAATCTTTTCTTTCTCCCCAAAATTTAAATAATCTTGATTATGATGATAATAATCTAATAATTGAGAATAAGTAAACCATTTTGGATTTCTAATTCCTATTTTATATTTTTCTATTGCTAGTTCTACTTCTTTAATATGAGAACTTAAAGTTTTAGGTTCTATCTTTAAGTTTAAATTTTGAACAATTTCAACTAAAGAATGTCTTTGATAACCATTTAAACCATAAAACATCTTAAAAGCTTTTAATTTTAATCTTCTTTTACCATATAAAACTAAATCCTTTTTTAAAACTAATTTCTCCATTAAATCATAATCAAATTTAGTTATATTTTCATCTTTCTTTAAGATACCTGCTAAATGAAACTTAATTCTTTTTAATTTATAACGTACTTGATCAATTGATTCACCTGTTAACTGAGAAATTTTAAAAGCGGATAAATCATTTTTATATTTAGCTTCTAATACCAGTCGGTAATCTTTAGGGAAAAAACGCTTATTAGGTAAAATATCTTCCTCATAATTATATTTACCTTCAATTTCTCCTAATTCATATTGCTTAATCTTTAATATCGCCCTTTGATAAACTCTTAAAATACTACTTTCACTCATTTGATATTTTTTAGCTAAATCTTTAGAAGATAAAAATGAATAATTATCTATTTCTTTTAAATGTTTTAAAATCTCTATTTCTTTATTATTTAAAGGAACCCTTTTATCCTTAAAAACTTCCTCCAATGCTTCTTTATTCATTATTCCATATAAAGAATCTAATAATCCGGCTTTCTTCTTTAATAACTTTAATTCCGCCCTGTTAAAAGAATTATTGCAAACTCTAGAAGAAAGATTTAATGTTTCTCTTATTTCCTTTAAAGAAAATATTCGACCAGTACTATTATATTTAGAAGCAATTCCCCAAAATAAACTAATTAATTTTAATTCCTCTTTTGTTAAAACAGTATCTGTTTGATGATAAGCAATTTCTTTTTGATAATCTTCTTTTTTTAAATTGATTTTATATTTATGTTTAATAAAATTCTTTTCAAATTGAAAAAATAACTTTTCCATCGCAAAACGAGAAATTTTATTCTCTTTAAGAAGTTCTTTAATTTCTTTTAAAGAAAGATATCTTTCTTTAATAATTTCCTTTTCTTTATATGAAAAATTGGAAACTTGAAAAAAATCTTCTAAATCATTTTCTAAAACAATTAACTTTTTTACAATTCCAAAACGATAAAAGTTTGCCTTTCTAATACCATCAGTAACAATATTAGAAACTTGGGGTTTTGTTATTTGATATATTTTAGAAATTTCTTCATAACTTAATCCTTCTATTAAATATAGTTTTAATATTTCTCTAGTCTGCTTAGAAAAACTATAATTATTATTAGTAATATAAGAAATTAAATTACTATTATCTTTTTTTTCTCCAGAATAGGAAACTCCATATAATAATTCTCTCATCTTTTCTTCCATATACATTAAAGAATCATGAGTTTTTAAATAAGGTTCTTTTAATTTAGAAGCAATCTCTTTAATTTGATATCTTCTTTTATAACCAATTCCATAATATAAAGCAACAATTTTTTGATGCCAATCACTAATGATATAATTAGGATTATTTAATATAGAAGTTACAGTTTCTTGATCTAAATTCTTTTTATCAATATTAAAATATTTTAATTCTAAACTTGTTTTTAAACTATTCCAAGTGCTTTTAATAATCCTGTTTGATTTATTAAATTCTTTAGAAATAACTTCTATATCTTTATTTTTATATAAATAATATTCAATAATATTTTGATGATATTCAGTAAAACTATCCTTATTAGTTTCATAAATGGGAATTAATTTATCTTTTCCTAATTTTGAAGGAGCTGTTAAAAAAGGAAAAGCTTCTTTATTAATTTGTTTTTCTATTTTTTCTAATGAAGAAAAAAGTTTCAACAAATCTTGATTATAAACATTATAAAAGCGTTTTATTTCATCTTGATCAATTTGGTTTAAATTATTAAATTGTTCTTTATATAAAAAGATAAATTGTTTAAAATTAAGATTAGAAAAATACTTATAAAGATTATTAGTAGCCTCTATTTCTTTTATAGAATAATCTTCAAAACTTTTTCTTAAAGTTCTTAAAATAACAATACGCATATTATCAATTTGTTTTTTTGTTAAACCACACTTTAAAGCCGTTTCTTGATAAGTATGCCGCTTATTTCCTTTTAAACCATAAAGCAAAGTTATAACCTGTTTATATAAAGGACTAAGATAATCTAAACGTTTATATAATTCCTCATTTATATCTTGATTAACTATTTCTTTTTCGATATTAACTTTTTTATCTTCTAAATAATTTAAAAGATTTATTGTCTCATTATCTAAATATTTCAAAGGAGCTTCTAAACTAATCTCTGACTTTTGTTTATCAGTTTTTTTTAAATAAGCAAACATTTTTCTTTTTATACAAAGACTAGCAAAAAAGGAAAAGGGAACTTCTTTTGTAAGATCAAATCCTTTGATCGCCTCTAATAATCCAAAGTGCCCTTCTCCAATTAAATCATCTCTTAAAAAAGAATTAAAAGATAACTTTCTCGCTTCATTTTCAATTAAATAAAAATAATGTTCAATTATTTTTTCTTTTGCTTTTTCATCACCTTTTTGTAATTGATTAAAATACATTTTTACTTCTTCTTCTGATAAATTAAAAGTTTTAACCATTATAAATCATCTACTCCTATTTTTATTACTTTATAAAAAAAGACTGACTAGATACCAATCTTTTTTGCTATTAAAGTTATATCAGCACCAACACTTTGATGACCAAACTTATTTTTATCTAAAGGAATATTTAATAACAAACGAGCACTATTCTTACTCCAATTATAACAATTAGTTAACCATTCTTTAGTAAATTTTAAATATTCTTCATACGTTTTACAATCATCATTGGAATCATAATTTATAATTAATCACAAAGAGGAATGATAATGAAAAAGAATATAAAAATATTTTTCAACATTTTGGCCTCCCATTTAAAATTATAACACACATAAATTAAATTATAAAAATCTAATATTTAATTTTTGCATCAATAAAATATCTATATTTTTCATATACTAATATTATCTATCCTTCACTGTCTAACATTTTAATATCATTTAAACATATATCTAAATTATCTTTTTTCAAAAAGTTAATTTTACTTTCTTTCCTCTTTAGTATAATATAATAATAGAAAGAGGGATTCAGATGAATAAAAAGGTCAATGAAAATATTATTAATTATAGTAAAATGAAGGAAAAAGAAATTCTTCATCATTTTAAATCCAATCTTAAGGGTCTTTCTTATAAAAAGGTCAATGAAATCCTTTTAAAAATTGGACCAAATAAAATTGAAGATCAAGATCATTTTACACTTAAAGATTTATTTATAAAAGCCTTTTTAAATCCCTTTAGTATCTTATTAATAGGAATTATTTTAATTTCCATACTAACTGATGTTATTTTTTCTAAAACAAACGATTATTCTACTATTATAATTTTAACTTTTATTATTGTTATTAGTGGTCTTATGCATTTTATTCAAGAACTTCGTTCTAGAAAATCTTTAAATGAATTAAAACAATTAGTTATTAATACTACTGCTGTTTTAAGAGAAGGAAAAATAGAGGAAATTCCTTTAAATGATCTTGTTCCAGGAGATATTATAAAACTATCTGCTGGTGATATTATTCCTGCTGATATAAGAATCTTATCTTGCAAAGACCTCTTTGTTAGTCAATCTTCATTTACAGGAGAATCTGAACCAGTAGAAAAATTACCTAATAATATAAATAAAGATAATAATATTTTTGATACTTCTAATATTTGTTTTTTAGGAACCAATGTTATTAGTGGCTCTGCTACAGCAATTGTAATTGAAACTGGATCTAATACTTATTTAGGTCATATGTCTAAAACAATAATTAAAAAAGAAGAACAAACAGCCTTTGATATTGGAATAAATAAAGTTAGTGGTATTTTAATAAAAATTACCCTAATTATGACGCCTTTAGTTTTTATTATTAATATGTTAACTAAGGGACATCCCTTAACAGCCTTTATTTTTGCTCTTACTGTTGCTGTTGGAACAACTCCAGAATTATTACCAATGATTATTAATTCTAACCTAGCTAAAGGATCCATTTCTATGTCCAAAAATAAAGTAATTGTTAAAAACCTAAATAGTATTCAAAACTTAGGAGCAATCGATATTTTATGTACTGATAAAACAGGAACTATTACTGAAGATAATATTATTTTAGATGAATATTTAGATATTTATGGTAATGAGGAGATGGGAGTTTTAAAATATGCTTATCTAAATAGTCATTTTCAAACAGGACTAAAAAACTTATTAGATAAAGCTATAATATCTAGAGCTTTAGAAAATAAATTAGAAGGATTATTACCTAATTATAATAAAATAGATGAAATTCCATTTGATTTTAATAGAAGAAGAATGTCAATTATCTTAGAAAAGAAAAATAAAGAAAAGACTTTAATAACTAAAGGAGCAACAGAAGAAATCTTAGCAATTAGTAGTTATATTGAACATGAGGGAAAAATTATTAAAATAAATAATGATTTAAAAAAAACAATAACTGCTGTTGCAACTCGTTTAAATGAAAAAGGATTAAGAGTTATCGCTGTAGCTAAAAAGGATGTCTTTTTAACTGATGCTTCTTTATTTACTAAAGATGATGAAAAAGAAATGATTATGATTGGTTTTGTCTCTTTCTTAGATCCTCCAAAAGCTAGTGCAAAAGAAGCAATTAAATTATTAAATGAATACGGAATAAAAGTAAAAGTAATAACTGGAGATAATGAACTTGTAGCTAAAAATGTCTGCTCTCAAGTAGGAATAAAAACAACCAACTCTTTAACTGGAAATGATCTTGATACTATGACCAAAGAAGAATTATTAAAAATAATAAATGAAACAACTTTATTTTCTAAAATATCTCCTTTACAAAAAGCCTATATCATAAAGTTATTAAAAGAAAAAGGGCATATTGTCGGTTATATGGGGGATGGAGTTAATGATGCACCTGCTTTAATAGAAGCAGATGTAGGAATCTCAGTTGATTCAGGTGTAGAAATAGCTAAAGAAACTGCGAATATTATTCTTTTAGAAAAAAGTTTATTAGTTTTAGAAAAAGGAATTATCGAAGGACGAAAGATTTTTGCTAATATTATGAAATATTTAAATATGGCTATTAGTTCTAATGTTGGAAATATGATTAGTGTTATTTTAGCTAGTCTTCTTTTACCTTTTTTACCCTTATTACCAATTCATATCTTAATTCAAAACTTATTATATGATTTTTCTCAAACAGGTATTCCTTTTGATAAAGTTGATAAAAATTATTTAAAAAAGCCTAGAAAATGGGCCACCACTAATATCACTCGATTTATCGCTTGGTTTGCCCCTTTAAGTTCTGTCTTTGATTTAATCATCTTTGCTATTCTTTGGTTTATAATTGGAGCGAATACCATTTCTAATCAGGCCTTATTTCATTCTGGATGGTTTATGATGGGAATAATCTCTCAAACTTTAATCGTTCACATTATAAGAACAGAAAAAATCCCCTTCTTTAAAAGTTTAGCTTCCCCAATTATTATTTTTACAACTATTATCATATCCCTAATAGGATTTATCTTACCTAGCACCCAATTTGGATCTTTAATAGGATTAGTAATATTACCTAAAGTATATACCCTCTGGTTAATAATAATTATTCTTACTTATATGTTACTAACTGAATTTATTAAAATGATTTATATAAAAAAATATAAAGATTGGTTATAAAAAGATTACAATTTAATATTTGTAATCTTTAAGTTTAATTTTTAAGACAACGAACTGAAAAGCCATAATCTTTACCAGCTGTCTGGAATTTAATTTCTGAAGTGTCTGTTTCAACATAATAAACCCAAGCACTTAAATTATTTGATGTGGAAGACCACCATGTTAAATTTGAACCAACCACTGTAAGATATCCTGAATCATATTCACGAGCACCCACAGGTAAAGCATTAAATTTATATTGATTACTACCATCCCAAAAAGGTCCCCCTGCTTTTAATTTATTACCAACATCACTTTTTCCATCAATTAAAACTTCCCAATCATCTTTACTTGGTATATGCCATCCCAATGGGCATAATCCTTGACTTTCTTCTATTAATGGCTTATCACCAAAAATCGCTTCCCATTGATATAATACTTCCTCACCTTCCCAATTACAATAGCCTACACATTTTCCATCCGTATCTTTTGTATGAGAAGCACAAGCCTTTGTTTCAGAATAAAATTGTTTCTCTAAACAAGATTTTCCTCCTTCATCTTTATAATCTGTATACCTTAAATTCTCCGCAAACCAACACTGATTATCTATTTTTGCTGTTTTATAAGAATATCCACCATGTAAAATTGTATCCTCACCACAAATAAAATTATCTTCCGGTACCTCACATACTATTTCTTCCGTTTGCCCTACCTTCATATCTTTAAAAGTTCCACAAACGGTTAATCCTTCCCATTTATTTTGACCTACTAACATTACATATGGTTCATCATTTTCATCAAGTGATACACTAACACTTTCATAATTTTTAGCACTTAGATTTAGTACTTCTTCAAAATTAATTCCATCATTAATTGGTTCTTTTTCTAAATCATAACCTTCTAAAAGTTGATAGTCTATTGCTTTTATTACCATTTTTGCATCCATTAAAAAAGCTCTTTCTGTAGTATTTCCTATTAATCCTGTAATAGACGGTAAAGCTATAGCCAAGACTATAGCCAAAATAACTATTACTGCTAGTAATTCAATTAAAGTAAAACCTTGTTTTTGAACCTTAAACATACCACCCATATCTTTAATTCCTCCTATCATAAAGATAGCACCTAAAGCATTGTGTGTCAAGATTTTACAACGGTTTTTACTTGGTAAGTTTTACCAATTTATTTAAGTATTTATATTTAATTATTTTCCGAGTTTGACAGTTAAAAAAACAAAAAACAAGGCTTAACCTATATAAATACAAGGTTTACTCTTACCCTTTTATAATATATCAGCTTTATCATATGATTAATTTGAAAATTAATTAATGATCTTTCCCTTTAAAATATCTACTGTCCGATATATTTCTTTTTCATTAATCTTGATAATAATCTTTCTCCAAGGTTATTATCAAATTTTGATAAGGAATCAAAACTTTTAATAGTCATTCTTTTAACTGTAGCTTTACTATCAGGTTTTTCAATTAAAAATAACGTCTTTTAAGACGCTATTTTTTTATCCATTTATCACTTATGCTAAACATTGCTGGAAGAAATAACAAAACCATTATTGCTGATATTAAGGCTCCTCTTCCCACTAATGTTCCTAATTGACTAATTACATTATTAGAAGAAATAATTCCTAAACCAAAACCAGCAATGCCTAAAATAAGAGCTGATGACAGAATAGAAGGAGCTGTTTCCTCTATTGTAAAGATTAAGGATTCTTTTCTTTCTTTATCTTTTCTATTTTCAATATATCTTTTCGCAAATAAGATCGCATAATCTACTGTAGCTCCTAATTGAACAATACTAACTATTAAAAAACCAATATAATTTAAAGGTAACCCATAAAGATAAGTAATAAATAAATTTATCCAAATAGCAATTTCTATTGTTGTGATAAGAATTAAAGGAGTAAATAAAGATTTAAAGATTAAAACTAAAACTAAAAAAATAGAAATAATCGCTACTAGATTAACCTTTAAATTATCTTCTGTAATCACTTTCATCATATCATAATTAGTAGGACTAACCCCTGCTACATAATACTGTTCATATTCCTTTTTTAATATCTTATCCATACTTTCTAGAAAATCAAAAGTTTCTTTTCCTTCTTCTTCTAAATCAGTTTGAATAATAATTTTTGAATACTTCTTAGAAATAAATTGTTTAACTATTTTTTCTGGTAAATATTCCATTGGCACTTCAGTCCCAAAAGTAGTAATATAAGAATTTATTGTTAAATTAGGATTTAAGTCTAATAATTTAGCAATAATCTTTTCTTCTTTTTTAAAGTCCCCTTTAGGAACTAGGATCATTATATTATTATCATTACCAAACATTTCATTAATCTTTAAATTATCTTTATAAGCCGAAGAGTTTTCATCTTCCATCGCTGAACTTCCATAAAGAAAATTATTTTTTTGACTTCCTAAATAACTAGGAACCACTAATAATAAAACTATTATTAATACTAGATAACGACTTTTAACAATTAGTTTTCCAACTTTATTAAAAGAGGGGATTAATGATTTATGTTTTGTCTTTTCTATAACCTTATGCATTAATACTGCTAAAATAGGTAATAAAATCATTACTGATAAAAAACTTAAAGTTATTCCTTTAGCTAAAACTAAACCTAAATCAGCCCCTATTTTAAACTTCATAATTGTTAAAGCTAAAAAACCTAAAATAGTCGTAAGAGCACTTCCTAATATCACCGGTGCTGAATCACTCATTGCTCTTCTCATTGAAGTTTCTACTTCTTCTTTCTCTTCTCTTATACTAGTAAAACGGTGCAATAAAAATATAGCATAATCCATAGATACCGCTAATTGTAAAACAATTACTGCTGATTGTGTGATAAAAGATATCTCTTTAAAAATTATATTAGTCCCTAAATTAATAATTATTGCTACCAAAATAGTAATTAAAAATAAAATAGGTTCTAACCAAGAACTAGTAGTAATTAAAAGAATCAAAAAAATTATAGGAACAACAAATAAAATTATATTTTTTATTTCTCCTGTAACATTTTCTTGACTAACCGCTTTTATAACTGCATGTCCAGTAATTAAAGAATCACTTTTAACAGCCTCTTTAATATCTTTAATAATCTTAATAGTATTATTATCTTCAATATTAATTAATAATAAAGCCTTTTGATTATAATACCAATCATTTAAAACGGAAGTATCTAAAGATAGACCACTATAATCAAGATTTTCTAAATCAATAAAATCATCTAGCCATAAAACTTGATTAACCCCTTTTATAGCTAAAACTTTTTTCTTATAACCTATCACTTCATTAATAGTTACATCAGATAAAACTAACTTAACGTTCGGAATTTTTAAATCATAATCTTGAAGAAGTTCTTCTGAAGCAATTATTGATGGAACGTCCTTTGGTAAATAATCCTCCAAATTATAATTAGTTCCTACTTTTGTTAATAAAAAACCATTCCCAATAGTAATACCTAAAACTAAAATAAGAATAAGATTCTTATATCTTAATAAATGCTTTGATAAATTTTTCATAAAACATTCCTTTCTTTAAATTAAACACAGTGTTGATTTTTCATTCTATATATATTATAATCTTTAACATAACAAATACAATAATCAATTATATAAAAAGTGTTCAAAATTAAAATTATGGAGGTTTTATGAGAAACAAAAGTAAAAAGAAAATTGAAACAACTTTTATAAAGTTATTAAAAAGAAAAAGATTAAATAAAATAACTGTTAAAGAAATATGTGAAAAAAGTCATCTTAATAGAGGAACCTTTTATAATCATTACTTAGATGTTTTTGATTTAATCAAACAAATAGAAAATGATTTAATCAATAATTTAGAAAAAAAATTATCTAAATATACTTCTAACGAGCTTAACCAAGATCCTTTTCCTTTATTTAAAGATTTATTAAATTTTATATATGATCATTTTAATATTGTTTCTATTCTTTTAGAAAAATATGATGAAAGTTTATTTCAAAAGAAAATTATTGATTTATTTAAAACTAGAGCTTTAAATAATTGGAAAAAGCCATATAATAATAATATTCATTATGATTACTTTTTAGAATATGCCATCTATGGTTGTTTAGGAATTATAAAAAGATGGCTTCAAAATGATTGTTTAGAGGATCCTAATACTTTAGCTTTATTATTAAATAATATGGTTACTAAAGGGGTTAATTTTTTAAATGATTAATTATCTTTTTCATGATTTAATAACCAAGATTTTAATTCTAAACCTCCACCAAAACCTCTTAATTCACCATTTAAACCAATAACCCGATGACATGGTATTACTATTGGAAGAGGGTTTTTAGCAATAGCATTAGAAACAGCTCTTGTTTTCTTTTTATCACCTAATTCAAGAGCAATTTTAGAATAAGCTTTAGTCTTTCCATATTCAATCTTTAAAAGTTGTTTCCAAACTTTTACTTGAAACTCAGTTCCAATTAAATCAAATTTTAAATTAAAGTTCTTTCTTTTATGAAGAAAATATTCTTTTAATTGTGTTTCAACATCTTTAAAATCATTACTTAAAATTAATTCTTCCTTAGGAAAATAATTCTTTAAATCCTCGAATGATCTGTTTTTATGCCCGAGAAAAGTTAATCCCTTATCTGTTTTAGCAACATAATAATAATCTCCATTAACTTTTATTTTATTATATTTCATTTTATCACCTAACCCTTAATCTATATTCATTATATCAAAAATATAAACTTAAATAAAAAGGATTATAAATTATATAATCCTTTAATCTTCATTGGTTGCGGGAGCTGGATTTGAACCAACGACCTTCGGGTTATGAGCCCAACGAGCTACCAACTGCTCCATCCCGCGATATTAAATTTATGGCGGAGGAAGAGGGATTTGAACCCCCGCGCCGCTTTCACGACCTTTCGGTTTTCAAGACCGACCCCTTCAGCCATCTTGGGTATTCCTCCATTTAAATGGTGCTTGTGGCCGGAATTGAACCGGCACGAGATTTTATTCCCCCAGGATTTTAAGTCCTGTGCGTCTACCTATTCCGCCACACAAGCCCATGGTGCCCCGTATAGGATTCGAACCTATGGCCCTTTGATTAAAAGTCAAATGCTCTACCTAACTGAGCTAACGGAGCAGAAAATTGGCTGCCTCGGCTAGATTCGAACTAACGAATGTCAGAGTCAAAGTCTGATGCCTTACCACTTGGCTACGAGGCAATTTGGTGGAGAGAGAAGGATTTGAACCTTCGAACCCGAAAGAACAGATTTACAGTCTGTCGCGTTTGACCACTTCGCTACCTCTCCTATCACTGGTGCCGAAAACAGGAGTTGAACCCGCAACCTACTGATTACAAGTCAGTTGCTCTACCAGTTGAGCTATTTCGGCCTCTCTGGTGGACAATGTAGGACTCGAACCTACGACCCCTTGCTTGTAAGGCAAGTGCTCTAACCAACTGAGCTAATCGTCCTAATTTTCCTATCCCTTCGCTAGACGTATATTAATATATCATTCTACTATGAACTTTGTCAATAGTTATCAAGTAACTTCATTGCTTTTCTTTAATTTTTTATAGTTATTTACAAAAGAAAATAGTAACTGTATAATGTAAATAGGTGATTTTATGAAAATTGAAAAACAAATTGAAGAAGTATTAGAAAAAATTAGGCCTTTTTTACAAAATGATGGTGGTGATGTTTCTTTTATAAAATATGAAGATGGAATTGTTTTTGTTAATTTAATAGGAGCTTGTAGTAATTGTCCTTTAGCTAGTATTACTTTAGAAACTACTATTCAAAATGCCCTTACTTCTCAAATTCCAGAAATAAAAAGGGTCATAAATATTAATGATTAATCTAAATTATAAGTAGTTTTATTTAACCAAGGTATAGGAGGTATTAAAGTTTTATTTATAATATAATTATAATAAGTATCTAAAAACAATTCATAAGCATCAACTTTCTTTAAAATAATTAAAAGACTCTCTTCTTTTAAATTACCCTCTATTATTTCTTCATATTTATCAAAATAATAAGAGGGATATAATAATCTAGCATATAATAATTGAAGGCTAAATGTTGATAACTGATTTTCTAAAAGATATTCTTTTAATTCTAACCAAACATTTTTATCATGGAAAAAACTTTCTTTAATATATTCACCAATATCCCTAACTTGATAATCAATAATATAAGTAAGAGGATTATATAAATCAAATAAAGTATAATTCTTTTTTATTCTTTTATGAGCTACAGATAAAGATTCTATAATTAATTGTTCATTTAAAGTATTATTTATATAAGCGATTGCATTTTCAGCTAAACCAATAAAATAATTAATACTTTCTCTAACTAAAGGATAGTTTTTTCCTACTTGACTAATTTGTTCTTCAAAATAATCAATTTTTTTACTCCATAGTTCTCCCCAATTAGAACGATTTAATAAATTATTAGTCTGAATATTAGTATGAACCTGATTAAAAAAAATTATGTCTTTTAAAGAAAGATTTTTATCTTCCTTTAAACGTCTTTTAAACAAAATGTATGGTTTATTATCAATAAAAGATACTGGTTGAGAAAGATAGTTTAAAATAATCTCATGAGTCAAAGAATTAATATTTAACATTCTAATTGTTAATTCATATAAAGGACCTATTTCTAAAAGAGGACGATTATAAGGAATGAAATAATAAAAATCATTTTGTAATTTAAAATAAAAAAAATTAGGATGTTGATATATTTCTTTAGGATATAAATGATAATAATAATTAATATAATTATTCATACTATCACCTATATTATATTATGAAAAAAGGAAATTATTATGATTGGAGGTCAAACCAATGAAAGAGAAAGCTATCAAACAATTAGAAGAAAGAGGCGTTACAATTAGAGATATCTCAAAAATTGTTCTGGAAATTCAAAAAGAATATCAAAAATTAACTTATGAAGAATGTGATCAAGCTGTTTTAAAAGTTCTTAATAAAAGAGAAGTTATTCATACTATTTTAGTTGGAATTACTCTTGATAAATTAGCAGAAGAAAGAAAATTAGATAAAATACTTAATGAGATTATCTTAGAGGATCATGGTTTATTTGGAATTGATGAAATACTTTCTTTAAGCATTATTAATATGCATGGTTCTATTGCTTTAACTAATTTTGGTTATTTAGATAAAACCAAGTTAGGCATTATTGGTAAATTGGATAAGCTTAGTAAAGATAAAAAAGAATGTCATACTTTTTTAGATGATATTATCGCCGCTTTAGCAGCTTCCGCTGCTAGTAGATTAGCTCATTCTACAAATGATAATCTTTAATTAAAAAGACAATATTTAAAATTGTCTTTTTAAATTTAAAGTTCTTCAATCTCATCTTCTTTTTGATACCATCTTAAAGCCACATTAGCGTTATGACTTTTAGGAGGAGGATTAGGTAGATCAAACTGAACAATTACTGGTAATTTAAAAGCTAAACCAAAAGCAATACAAGTTCCTGCTTGTAAGGATTTTAACTTTTCCACAATTTCCCCTGTTATGTTGGGAACCATATTTTTAATAAAAGTAGAATCATGAGGATGAAGCATTCTAAAAATTAAAAAGTTAGAACATTGTGATAAAGAAGTTTCACTTAATTCTGAAGGCCGCTGGGAAATAAGTCCTAAAATAATTCCATATTTTCTACCCTCTTTAGTAATTCGATCAAATATATTATAACCTAATAAAAATAAATCATTATCATTTTGAACATAACGATGAGCCTCTTCTAAAATTATATGAATTGGTTCTGAAGCTCTTTCTCCTAATTCAGCTGAATAATCAAATAACATTTTTGAATAAATTTTAGTAACAGTTTTAGCTAAACGATCATCTATATAATTAATATTAAAATTAATAATCTGAGCTCTTTTACCATCAGGAGTAATTGATAATTGGTTAATATAATCCTTTTTACTAATAAAACCTTTATAATCTAAAAAGTAACGATTATCACTATTAATTAAAGAATGAAGTCTTACTTTTAAAATATTCGCATAATCATAAACCCGATCACTTTTTAAAATTCCTTCCGAGATTAAAGCAAAATCAAAAGCATCTTTTAAATCATCTAAAGTATATGGAAAAGAACCATCCGGTAATAATAAATCTAAACCTTCTTTAATAAAACTAGTAATAAATTCAGTTACCAACTGCATTTCAGCTAATTTACCATCTCGATCAATAATTAAACATTGCCTTAAAGTTCTAATATAACCTGGTTGAATTAATTTACTTTCTAAACTTAGATCTTTAGTATTAAAAGCTGTTAAAACAGCAAAGATTTGATCCCTTATTTGAGAAGGAGTATTACCACTATATAAGATTTCTAATAATGCCCTTGCAATAATATCATTTTTATAAATTATTACTTCTTCTTCTTCTTTAGCAAAAATAGAAACAAGTCTTAATGCTTTTTCAATAATTGGTAATTGAATATGATTATCAGCCCCTAATAATAAGGCAATATCATCAACGCCAAGCAGCCAAAGAGGTATCTTTAATACTTCACTATCAGGGAAGGATAAATTAGTTGTATAAGTTTTAAAATGAAGTTTATCAGAATACTCATTAATCCTTTTAAAAGCATTATGATATTCCCCATAAGCATCAAACAAAAAGATTTTAGCATTCACCGCTACTTCCTTTTTATTATAAAAAAGATTTTGAAGAATTTTTGTAACTGAATAAGATTTACCACTACCAGTATTACCAAAAATAGCAAAATGATTACTAAAAAATTCATTAACATCAACATTCATCGAATAATTACCGTATAAAGGAACCGCTCCTAAGTTAAGCATATTTTTACCAAACAAAACATTTTCTCCAAGAATTATTTTTAATTCTTCTTTATTAATAACTCGGCAACTTAAATTAAGAGAAGGTTTTCTTGTAATACCCGCATAAAATATGTCATTTCTAATCTCTCCAACTAAAACAACACTAGCTATATTTATATCAATATCCTTTATTTCTCCAATAATCTTAATATTATCTTCTTCAAAAACAATATGATAATTGACCATCTTTCCTATTTTAGATAATTCAGTTTCTAATTTTACTTCAATAAGATCCCCTTTTGTAGAAATTATTTTTCCCAACATTTTAACATCCTCCTTTTTTAATAACCTGGATTATTCCCTCTATTAAAAGAAAATATTCCTCCTTTAATTTTAGCAATAAATAAACTTTTTTTAAATACTTGTTCAATCTTTTCTATTGTTCCATCTTTAATACAGTCTAATAAAGGACTATTTATCTTTTCTAAATTTTTAGGTATTTTAGATTTAAATTGAGGCAAAACTCTAAAAACTTGAGCATAAATAGACCATTTCTCTATCTTTTTAAGATCAATCTTTTCTTTATCTTCTAAAAATCTTTTAAAAGCTCTCCACTTATAATATTCCTCATTCGCTTCTTTAGTCCTTCTTATAAAACGTCCTAAATAAGAAGTAAATAAAATTAAAATTAAAAACATGATTAAAATTAAATATCTATTTGTAATAACAACTATATTTAAAAATATTAATAAGAATGATAAAAATAAATAACCTAAACTTCTTTCTAAAATATCTCGTTTAGATTCAAAAAAAAAACATTTTAAACCTTCAAACATTACAATTTCTTGCCATTCATAATAACATCTCATAAAAAAACCACTATCAGTAAAGGCCCTTTTTTTAAAACTGTTTAAGGAAAAACTTTCTCCATTACCCATTCTATTAAAAAACCAATTTATTAAATATTGTTCTGATTTTGTTAATTCTTCTTTAAACTCTTTAGAAAAATAAAAGATAAATGTTTCTTTATTTTTATCTACTATCACAGCTTCCTTTCGAATCAATTCCATAAAATTAGAAATTAAATGATTTATATTTAAACGACGTTTAAATAAATAGCCTAATTGTTCAGGTGTTCTTTTAGTTGGTGGCTCTGTTAATCTTTCTTCCTTAAATTTAGGTGGATATTCTTTAGCCCTTTTTTTATAAATAAAAATAAAAGTTAAAAATATAACTATTATCCAAAAAAAAGAAAGACCTAACACTAAAGGAACTTGTAATTCCCAGGACGGTAAAAAATAAATTATACCTAAAATTATTAAAATTATAATTTGCATACCAACCACCTACGTTATTCTATTGGATTAGGACAATCATTATCCTCATAACAATACTGAATTTGATTATTCTCAGTTAAAATAACTAAAACCTTTTTATTTAAAGGAATTACTGAATCATCCCTAGGATCAATCAAGGGTTCTTTTAAATTATTTATATTTATTAGATCCCCCAATTCTATTTCTAAAATAGGAGTAGCTTTTGATAAACCTTTTAACTTATTTTTATCTAATTTTATATATTCTCTAGCCGCAGCTTCAAATTCGTTAGTTAGCATATAATAAGCATTCATTTTAATTGCTTTAAAAGCCTTAGAAACACCTACTAAAACTATTGTTGCTAAAAGTAAAAGAATAATAATAACAGTCATCATTTCTATTAAAGTAAATCCTTTTTTATTCATTAAATTTCACCTCTTAATTAAACAATTAAATTTATAATCCAAGAAATATCTAGTTTTGATAAATATATAATATAAGCAGAAAGACTAAGAAAAGGACCAAAAGGAATAATATTAGTTCTTTTTAAATGAAGAATAACTAAAGATATTGGTAAAGCTAAAAAAGCTGAAAAGAAGATAGAAACTAACGTTAATTCCCAACCTAAAACTAAACCAAATAAAGGCATTAGTTTAATATCACCACCCCCCAATGATTCTTTTTGAAAAAGAAAATCCCCAAAGATCTTAATTAATAAAAGAACCAAAAAAGGAATAAAAACATTAATTAATAATGTTAAAAAAGAAGAACCCATTATTAATCTTATAATAAAAAGACAAATGCCTCCAAATAATAATAATTCATCAGGAATAATTAAATATTTTAAATCACTAATTATTACTATTATTAAAACAGAACTAAAAACTAAAGCAATTAATAATTCATTAGACAAATTAAAAGTTAAATAACATAAAACAAAAATTAAACCTGTTCCTACCTCTGATAAAAGATAAGAAATAGATAATTTAGTTTTACATTTTCGGCATTTACCTAATTGAAGAAGATAAGAAATAATTGGAATTAATTCTATAAAAGTTAACTTTTTTTGACAATTAGGACAATGAGATGGTGGTTTTATAATAGATTTTTCTAAAGGAAGACGATCCCCCACTACATTATAAAAAGAGCCCATAATTGAACCTAAAATAAAGAAAAGTATTATATATATATCTAACATCTTTTAACCTTTCTAACCAAGATTACCATATAAACTAAACATCGGTAAAATAACAGATAATAAAATAAACCCAACAATAACTGTTAATGCTACAATCATAACTGGTTCAATAAAAACCTTAACTTGATTAACAGCATTTCGGTGTTCCTCTTGATAATAATTCGCCACCTTATCCATCATCGGACCAGGTTGACCCGTTCTTTCCCCTGTTAATAACATTTCATAAGCAACAATAGGAAAAGCCCAATGATTCTTAAATGATTTAGAAATAGATTCTCCCTTTGCTAAATTGGTAATAGTATCAAAAATCAACATTTTATATATTTCATTATTAGTAATCTTACTTAAAATTTCCATACTATCAGTAATAAAAACATTATGATTTAATAAAGAACCAAAAGTTTTAGAAAACATCGTTACTTCATTATAAATAATAATCTTTCCTACTACTGGAAGATGCATTAAAATCCATTGAATTAACATTTTAAATACTTTAATATTAGAATAAATCATTGTTACACTTACAACAAAAACAATAACACCTAATATAATAAAGATTATATTATTTTGTAAATAATCACTTACTCCGACCGTAAAACGAGTGATAGCTGGTAATTCACTACCCATATCTTTATAGATAGTAACAAATTCAGGAATAACAAAAAGTAAAATAAAAGCAATTATTATAGTAGCAAAAAGAAAAACAACAGTCGGATACATCATTGCTGTAATCATTTGTTTTCTAGTTTTATTTACAGAATCATAATAATCAGCCATACTATCTAAAGTTTCTGGTAAATTTCCAGCTAATTCAGCTGATTTTATCATATTAACTAATAAACGAGGAAAGACTTTACCTTGTTTAGCTAAAGCCTCACTGAAACTTTCACCCATCGTTAATTCATAAATTATAGAACGAAATAAATAAACTTTATCCGCTCTTTTACTTTGTTTAGATAAAATTTTAATAGAATCAACTAAAGGAATTCCTGATTTTATATAAGTAGATAATTGTGTTAATAAAAAAACTAACTCCGCTGGTTTAATTTTCAAATTACTACCTAAAGCAATATTTAATCCTTTAAAAGGTTCAATTTCATATACTTCATAACCTTCTGCTAATAAATAAGAATGAACATCTAAACGAGAATAGGCGCTTAACTTTCCTTTTTCTATTTTTCCATCAGGATTCTTTCCAACAAAACGATATAATACTTTTTCTTCACTTCGAACTTCTTCTTCAGCCTCAAAATCAATTAATAATGCTTGCCTTTTCATTTCCCGACGATTACGCATATCTTTAATAAAACTTAAATTATTAAACCAATTAGAAAGACCTTTTTGAATTTTCTTTGGTAAATTCTTTAATTCTTTTGCTTTTTCTTTTAACTTCTCAAAAAGAGTTGTTAAAGAATCAATCAAACTAACATAAAGTCTTTGAAAGAACTTACCAACAAAAACAAATGGTGATATAAAAATAATATAAATTATTTTTCCTAACCATTTTAAACCATGCCAAAGTAAAAGTGGTAAAGAAGTTAAAAACTTAAACACTTTTATTAATCCTTTTTGAAGAATTTTTAAAAGACTAATCACTAATAAAAATAATTTTTTAAGTAAAAAATAAAGAAAATTCAAAATAGTTTCTATTCCTAAAACAATCTTTTGAAAAATAAAGATTAAAACTTTAAAAAGTAATTTTAACATTTCTCCTAGATAAAACGCTATTATCTTAAACAATATAAAAATATATTTTAAAAACATTCTTAAACCCGATAAAGTATAAAAGAAAAAAACTTTTATTATTTTACCTAACAATATTAAAAATTGTTTAAAAATATCACCTAAATAAGATAGAATTTTAATGAAAAAAGCGCCACTAATTTGAGCACCTAAAACAAAATTCTTTCCAACAACAAGAAGGCCCACTAAAAAATAATTAAAAGGTAAAAGCAACTTTTTAAACACTATAATGGCACCTCCTAAAAACCAAGGACTCTATCATAGTAAGATTATATCATAAGTAAAAAGTTTTTTAAACTTTTTTCTAGAATTTCATATATTATCCTAGGAGGTATCATATCTTATGTTTAATCAAAGACCTTTTCATTTTTCACCTCAAAATTATCATCCTAATTTTCGATATCAAAATATAATGCCTTACCAACAAACACCCTTTTATAATAATAATTTTAATAGAAGACAAATTAATCCCTTAATGCCAAATCAAAATCAGATATTTCCTAATTATAATACTAATTTTAAAAAACCTAATTTTGATTGGAATTCCTTATTAAATAGTACTCAAAAAACTTTAAATGTAGTAAATCAAGCAATCCCAGTTTTTAATCAAATAAAGCCTATTTGGAATAATGCTAAAACCATGTTAAAAGTTTTTAATGAATTTAGTAAAGTTAATTCTACCACTACAGCAGCTGCCACTAGTGAAACAACTGCTCAAATAGCTAAAGGAACTATCACTAATCCCCCTAAATTCTTTCAATAAAAAACCTCCTTATATTTAAGTAGAGGTTTTTTCTTTTTTTAATATTGCTAATTCTTTTTCCAACCTTTTCCTTCGAGAAGTATATTTTAAAGGAATTTTCTCAAGAAGATATTCCTTTTTCATAATATTATCTTCTAAATCTTTTAAAAATAAAGAAGATCTCTCTTTTCTTAATAGAGGTCCAAAGAATAAATCTTCTTTAGTGTATTTTTTTTGACCTTTTTTAAATAAAAGTATTAAATAAATTATTTTGTTATCGAAAACCAATTTTTCTTTTTCAATATAATATCCTAATTTTGTTATTAATTGACGTGTTTTAAAAGGTTTAGTATTAGATTGAATAATAATTTTATTTATAAAGTCTAATTTTGTTAAATTTTCAAATAAAATATCTTTAATTTTAGAGAAACCTAAACCAGAAATAATTATGGTATTAATAGATTTATCATAAGTAAAATTTAAACCCGCAACTAACTTAAGCTCAATTTGATTACTTAATTTATACTTATTTAAATTCCTTTTAGCTTGTTCTAAAGCTCTTTTATTAATATCAGTTCCTATAACCTTTATATTTTTAGTTTGGTAAAGATAAATATCTAATAAGGCATGATCACAACCAATATCAATAACTTGATCCTGATTCTCAATAAAACTAGCAATAACTTCTAAACGTTTAGATATTTTAATCACTTAAATAATCCTTTAATTTTCTTGAACGAGAAGGATGTTTAAGTTTTCTTAAAGCTTTCGCTTCTATTTGCCTAATTCTTTCTCTAGTTACACCAAAAATATTACCAACCTCTTCTAAAGTGCGACAAGTTCCATCTTCTAAACCAAATCTTAATTTTAAAACTTGTTCTTCCCTTTCATTTAAAGTTAATAAAACATTAGAAATTTCATCTTTTAAAACTTCATTAATAGCATATTCTTCTGGAGTTAAATTAGAAACATCTTTGATAAAATCCCCTAAATGAGAATCTTCTTCTTCTCCAATTGGTGTTTCTAAAGATAAAGGATCTTGAGCAATCTTAAATATTTCTCGAACCTTTTCCACTGTTAAATCCATTTTTTCTGCTAATTCTTCTTCTTTTGGTTCTCTATTTAATTCTAATGTTAATTGGCGTTGAATTCGTTTTAATTTATTAATAGTTTCTACCATGTGAACAGGAACCCTAATTGTTTTTGCTTGATCAGCTATAGCCCTAGTTATCGCTTGTCTAATCCACCAAGTAGCATAAGTAGAAAACTTATAACCTTTACTAGCGTCAAACTTTTCTACAGCCTTCATTAAACCAATATTCCCCTCTTGAATTAAATCTAAAAATGATAAATTACGTCCTACATATCTTTTAGCAATACTAACAACTAAACGTAAATTAGCTTCAGCTAAAGTGTTTTTAGCAATTTCATCCCCTTCTTCAACTCTTTTAGAAAGTTCTAATTCTTCTTCTAAAGTTAATAAACTAATTCTTCCAATTTCTTTTAAATACATCCTAACAGGATCATTAATACTTACATTTTTAGGAACAGATAAATCTCCTTTAATTTCTTTACTACTTTCTTTATCATCATCATCTTCATCTTCATTAGATATTACTTCTATCCCTAATTCTTGAAAAGAATTATATAATTCATCTAAAGAATCATTATCTAAATCTAAACCTCTTAATTCATCCGCTAATTCCTCAAAAGTTATATAACCTTTATTTCTACCTATTTTAATTAAAGTTTTCTTTCGTTCCTCAAAAGTTTTTATTTCATCAACCATTAATATCCACTCCTCTTTTAATATTAATAATCTTTTTAGCAATTTCAGCTTTTATCATAGGTTCAACTTCTTTTTGAAAGTCTTTAGTTAATCTTTCAATTTCTGCTTCTTTTATACCTTCATTTAAAGTCTTTATATAATCAGTTATTTCTTCCTTGGTATATTTTTCTGGAAGGTTTAATTTTAAAATATCGCCTAAAACATTTACTAATTCTTTTTTTTCTCCCAAAAAGGTAATAAAATCAGCTAAATCTATATAATCATTTTCATAATAAAACTCTCCTATTTCATTAGCCAAATAACGATAATTAGTCTTTGCTAAATAACAATAATTATTTTTAAACATTTTAATAACTCCCTCATCTTTTAACATATAAAAGAGCATCGCTTGTTCTGCTTGTTCATATTTATTTAATCTTCTTTTAGTTTTAGAAATAATTGTAAATTTCTTTTTTCCTTTTTTAGATTGCCTTTTTTTAAGTAAGCTATTTAAAGTCCCCAAAGAAACATTAGTTTCTTTAGTTAATTTATTTAAAATTACATCTTTAACGACCTTATCATCAATACTAATTAACTCTTCTAAAACTAAATTTATATAAGCAGAAACATCTTCTTCATTTTGAAAGTTCTTATTCTTTTTATAAAGAGCCATTTTAAAATCTAAACCTGTTTGAGATTGTTCTAATAAAGATAAAAAGCTTTCTTTTCCCTTTTCTTCAATATAATCATCAGGATCATAATTATTAGGTAAACGAATAATTTGTGGTTTTAAATCAAGCTTTACTAATTCTTCTAAACAACTAAGAGTCGCTCTTTCTCCAGCTTCATCACCATCAAAACATAAAATAATATTAAGGGCAGTTTTTTTTATTAAAGAAGCTTGTTCTTTGGTTATCGCTGTTCCCATAGTAGCAACAACATTTTTTAAACCTATTTTATATAAAGCAATAACATCCATAAAACCTTCCACAATAATAATTTGCTTTTTTCTTCTAGCCTCTTCTTTAGCCTGATGATAATTATAAAGTAATTGTCCTTTTTTAAAGATTTTTGATTCCCTAGAATTAATATATTTGGCATCTTGATCATCTAAATAAATGCGCCCACTAAAACCAATAACTTGTCCATCTAAATTCCAAATCGGAAACATAATTCTATTAATAAAAACATCATAAAGTCCTTTAGAACTTAAAGAACAAATACCACTTTCTTCAATTTCTTCTTCTTTAAATTTTTCTTTTAAAACTTTCGATAAAGAAATTCCCTTTAAAGAAAGACCAATTTGAAAATATTTAATTACATCTTCATCTATTTTTCTTACCTTTAAATACTTTTTAGCTTCTAATCCTGGCTTGGTATTTAAGTTATTTTGATAAAACTTATTACTTATTTCATAAATATCGTATAAATACTGTTCTTTTTGATTAACTTTCTTTTGATATTTTTGACCAAGATCAAGGGAAATTCCTACTTTAGCGGCAACCTTTTTAACAGCCTCTAAAAAGGATATTTGTTCATATTCCATTAAAAAGGTATAAACATTTCCAGAAGCCCCACAAACAAAACAAGTATAAATTTGTCTTTCAGGAGAAATACTCATACTGGGATTATGATCATCATGAAAAGGGCAGACTGCAAAATAGTTTTTCCCTTTTTGAACTAAAGGAAGGTATTCCGCAATAACATCAACAATATTTACCTTATTTCGAATATCTTTTATTGTTTCTTTATTTAACTTCATTCAATAACACTTCCTAATTATATTATTCTTTATAAAAAAACTCTTTCCCCTATCTTTTTAATATAATTAAAAAAGATAAAGTTTTTAAAACTTATCCCTTTTCAAACCTCTTGATCCTCTTTCTCTTTTGGTTCTTCTTGATCGTTAACTAAAGATTTATAATTTTTTTCATTTAAAGGATCCTTCGCTATTACTACTAAATCAGAAAAAGATTTAGGATTATCAATGGCTAATTCTGATAACATTTTTCTGTTAATTAATAAACCGGCTTTTTTAAGACCATTAATGAACTTTGAATAACTAATATCATTTTGGCGACAAGCAGCATTTATTCTAGTAATCCAAAGTTTCCTAAAATCTCTTTTTCTTTGTTTACGATCACGATAAGCATAAACACTAGAACGCATTACCTGTTCTTTAGCAGTTCTATATAATCGGTGTTTACTACCAAAATATCCTTTAGCTTCTTTTAAAATTTTCTTATGACGAACACGTTTAATTTTTCCTGTCTTTACTCTAGTCATAATTTATCCTCCTTTACAAATTAAATAAGACTTTGTAACCTTTTTCTATCAGCCGGACTTAATTTAGAACTAAGTCTTTTTTTTCTCTTTAGATTAGCACTTTTCTTTCCTGTTTTATGATTAGCCCCCGCTTGACTTCTTGTAACTGTCCCACTGGGCTTAACTTTAAGTGTCTTTTTAGTTCCTTTATGGGATTTTATTTTTGGCACAATAATTCCTCCTTTATTTTCTTTTTGGTATTAAAAACATCGTCATAATACGACCATCTAATTTCGGTTGTTGTTCTATCTCTGAAAGTTCTTCTAATCTTTTAGCAAAATCTAATAAAACTTCTTTTCCAATATCTGTATGAACCATTTCTCGTCCCTTAAATCGAATCGTAAGTTTTATTTTATGACCCTTTTTCAAATATTTTAAAACATTTCTAACTTTAGTTTGTAAATCATGCTCTGCTATTTTTGCTGATAAGCGAAACTCTTTAGTTTCTAAATTAATTTCCTTTTGCTTTTTCCTCGCTTCTTTTTGTTTTTTCTTTTTTTCATATTTAAATTTTTTATAATCTAACAATTTACAAACTGGTGGTTTTACTTCATCATTAATCATAACAAGATCAAAACCAGCATATAAAGCTAAAGTTAAAGCATCCTCCTTTGTTTTTTCTCCTAACTGTTCACCATTAGGGCCAATAACCAAAACACGATTGGCTTTAATTTGTTCATTTATAAACAAATCTTTTCCCTTATTTGATATACTAAGCACCTCCATAAAATATAAAAAGTGAATATTTATATATTCACACTCCACCTATTATTATACTAAAAGTATAACTTGGGCATTAACCTAAAGCTTAAGCAATCAGGTGAGATGAATACATCTTCTTTCCTCTTTTCAAATTCTTTTACTATATTATAGTATTATATGATAAAAGTCAATTAAATTGAGCCTTTCTTTTTAAAAATTTATTCTTAGTTAAGGAATAAACGGGGTTGGACAATCCCTATCTTCGAAACAATAAATCAAAGATAAATCTAAATCATACATCACATATATCTTTTTATTTAAAGAAATAACCTTATTAGTCCTTGGATCCCTTAGATTATCTTTAATTAAATTAAGTTCTTTTAAATCAGATAATCTTACTATATAAACTCCTTCTTGATTAATTTTTTCTTGAATAAAAGACCTATTTCTTGAAACATAAATTTGAGCACCATTTTCTAAACTTTCTATTAATAAAGAATAAGACTTATCTTTAAACTCTTTTGTTGTTTTAGAAACATTAGGAATAGTAATAGTAATAAGTATTCCCAAAATAATAATAATCGCTAATAACTCAATTAAAGTAAATCCTTGTTTTTGCATCTTAACCTCTTTTAATTTTAGTATGAACTTTACTTTTTGTTTTTATGCTAGAGTAAAACAAGGTTCTACTTTTAATCAGTCTTTATTTTATGTTCTTTTAAATAGGCAATAATCTTTTGATATTGTTCTTCTTTTATTGGTTTACATTGACGAGGTTCCACTTGATGGTGAACGATTTGTTTCGCTAATTCAAAACAACCTGCAAAACCACAAGCTCCACAATTATATCCTGGTAATAAAAGGGCAACATCTTCTACTTCTTTATCTATTTTATTTAAATAATAATTTAAAATAACTAAAAATATACTCGCTCCAAAAGCAATAACAGAAACAATTAAAATTCCTATCATTTTTTATCCCTCTTTTCACATTCTTTAATAAAACATAAATTACAATTAGAAGAATTAAATAAAGATTTGTTTAATTTATATAAAATTAATGTTAATAAAGACAAACAAAAGAGAACTCCATAGCTTAACATTTACATCCCTCCATATCGAGAAAAAATTAAAGCCATAATTCCAGCTGTAATTAAAGCTAGAGGATAACCTTGAAAAGGCTTTATAATTGGAGAAGCTTTTATTCTTTCTCTTATTGTAGAAAATAAATAAATAACCAAGAAAAAACCTAGACTACTACCAATAGAAAATACTAAAGTTTCTAATAAATTAAAACCACTAAAAACATTTAAAACAACAACTCCAAGAACAGCACAATTAGTAGTAATTAAAGGAAGATAAATTCCTAATAATTCATATAAAGAAGTAAAATATCTTTTCATTAATATTTCTACCATTTGCACTAAAGAAGCTATTATTAAAATAAAAACAATTGTTCTTAAATATTCAGTCTTGGTAGGAACTAAAAGATAATGATAAAGAAAATAAGTTATGATGCTAGAAATTGTAATAACAAAAACAACTGCTAAACCCATTCCAGTAGCACTTTTTTCCTTACTAGAAACTCCAACAAAAGGACAAATTCCTAAAAATTTATTTAAAACAACATTCTCCATTAAAATACTTGTTATAAATAAAGAAAATAAATTCATTTCGCTTCACCTCTATTTCTTAGAACATTGATAAAAGCAATTAAAAAACCTAATGTTATAAAAGCCCCAGCTGGGGATAAAAATAAAGGATTAGGAATCAATTCATTTTTAAAGAAAATAGTATACTTCATAATATATCCTGTTAAAGGGGAAATATTATCCATAATAGTTATTTGATTGCTTCCTAAAACTTCTCTGATTAAACCTAATAAAGATAAAGCCAAGGTAAAACCTATTCCTGCTTTAAAAGCATCTTTTATACTATTAATTACATTATGAGAAGAAGCATAAGATAAAGCTCTTCCTAAGACGATACAATTAACTACGATTAAAGGTAAATAAATACCTAATGATTTAGAAATTGCTGGTAGATACTTTCCTAATAATAATTCTAAAATAGTTACTGAAGAAGCAATTATAATGATATAAGCAGGTATTCTTATTTCTTCATCAACATATTTTGATATTAAAGAAACAATAATATTAGTAATTAAAACAACAAATAAAACAGATAAGCCCATAGTATAAGCGTTTTCTAAATTAAAAGTAACAGCTAAAGTAGGACATAAACCAAGACAAAGAACAAAAACAGGATTATCCTCAATTATTGATTTAAAAAAGCCCTTTTTATCATCTTTCAAGATATCACTCCTAACGTAAGTTCATTAACTAAACAAACTAATAAAGAACAAATAAAAGCAATTAAAGTTAAAACTAAGATTGGTTTTATTAAATTTTTTTTCATCTTATTTCACCTCTTTAAACTCTTCTTTAATTACTCTAACCATTATTTCTTTTAAAGATTCTGAGGTAAAGGTTGCTCCACTAATTGCATCAACATTATTAATGTTATCTTGATTAATTATTAAAGTATTTAAATAATCATTACTTTCTATCTTTTTCCAATAACTTTCATTTTGACTGATGATCTTAATTTCTTTAATTTGATTATCCCTTGTAATTACTTCTGCTTTAATTAAACCCGCAAACCCCTTAGTTGATACATAATATTTAGTTAATGAACCTTCTTTTTTAATCTCAGTAATAGTAGTTATCTCTTCTTTAACATCAATATTTTTTAAACTATTACCAATATAAAAACTAATTCCTAAAATAATTATAAAAAAGATTAATAATAAAGATAGAAAACCTTTTTTATTTAATTCTCCTTTTACCCCAATCTTATCTAAAATAAAAACAAACATATTCATTGTTAAGATAGCAGTTAAAACTCCTTCTGGATAAGAAGTTAAAAACCTTAAAATAACTGTTAACAAACCTAAACTAAGGGCAAATAGGATTTGTCCCTTTTTCGTTATGGGACTAGTTACTGGATCAGTAGCCATAAAAACAGCTCCAAATAACAAACCTCCAGAGAGTAAATGAAATAAAGGATACCAAAATCCCATTCCATTAGAAAAGCCTATTATAAAAGTCATTATAAAAACTGTTAACAAATAAAGAAGAGGAATTCTCCATTTTATTACTTTAGTTATTATTAAATAAATTAACGCTATTAAAATTAAAATCTTACTTGTTTCTCCTAAAGCTCCAGGAATAAAACCAAAAAAGTAATCAAAAAGAGTACCAAATTTAAAACTAATATCAGAAAAATTAAAAAGATAATTTACTTTACTAACACTCATAAGTGGCGTTGAAGAAGTAATCGTATCTATTTCTAAAGGATTTAAATAACCACCTCTAGAAGTTATTAAAGCTCCATAAGAAGAAGTCATGAATAAAGAACCAATTAAAGCTGGATTAAAAATATTATAACCAAATCCTCCAAATAACATCTTTCCAAGAATAGTCGCTGTAATACTTCCAAAAATTATTAACCAATAAGGAGTATTATAAGGGGAAATTAAAGCCAAAAACAAACCAGGAAAAAGAGCATAGGAATGTTTTAAATATTCTTTTAAATCCTCTTTTTTCTTTTTTAAAACTAAAGAAACATATAAAGTTTCTGCTAAAATTGAAGTTCCTGAAGCAATTAAAATTAAGAATAAAGGTCGAAAGGCTTCCCCTAAAGATGATGAACCTTCCCAATAAGGATAAATTCCATTTTTATAAATCGCAAATAAAATAATGGGGATTAGAGATAATAATAATCTTTTCATCATTTTATTAGTATTTTCTTGATCTTTTAAATAAGGGCCTTCTTTTAATAAATCCATTTTAATGCCTCCTAATCTCCTTTTTAGCTCTTCTTACTGATTCTCTTATATTAATCTTGGAAGGACAAATATAAGAACATAAACCACATTCTAAACATCGTTCTGGAAATAAATATTTTAATTTATCATAACTTTTTAAGTTTTCTTTAATTAAAATAGGGACAATATTAACTGGGCAAACCAAAGCACATTTACCACATCTTAAACAAGTAGTCTCTTGTTCTAATCTTCTTTTAGTTTGAATAACTATTCCTGCTAAATCTTTGGTAACAATTAAATCATCAATCTTTAAACTCTTTCCCCTTAAAGGACCATTAACAATAAAACTTAACTCTTGATCTTCTTTTAACCCCCCTATTTCTTCAATAACTTCTTTTAAACTAGTTCCTAACTTCACTAAAACATTTTGAGGTTCTTTAACCATTTCCCCACTAATAGTAATAATTCTTTGACTAATAGGCTTTTTATTCTTAAGAGCTTTATAAATAGCATAAATAGTATTAATATTGTTCACAACAATGCCTTTTTCTAGGGGATACTTATTATAATGAACATTTAAAACCTTTTTTACTAAATATCTTTCCCAACCAAGAGGATAAATAGCAGGAACAGTAACAATCATTATATTAGGATAAGTTCCTAAAAAGGCTTCAAAACGTTCTTTTAAAGATAAATATTCTTCATTAAGAGCAATAATCCCCTTTTTAATCTGATTAATTTCCATTATTGCATCAAGAGCCTCTAATATTTCTTCTGTTTGCAGCATTCCAACCATATAATCAGAAGTCATATATGGTTCTCCCTCAACTACATTAACAATAATTGTATTTAAATCCCCCTTATATTTTAAATAAGTAGGAAAATCAGCTCCCCCCATTCCTGAAACAGCACATTCTTTTAAAAGTTTTAAAAATATTTCTTTATTATAAGAAGTTAACTTTTCTCTTACCCCTTGAATTTCTACTTGCTTTTCTTTAAAATCATTTTTTATTACTAAACATTTAACAAGTTCTCCTTTACTGTTTACTTTATCTTCAAAAGCAACTACTTGACCACTAACACTAGAATGAAGAGGAAACTTTAATTGATCACTTCTTTGACCAATAACTTGTCCTTTTAAAACATAATCATTTATTTTAACTAAACTTTCACCCTCATCACTTCCATAACTATTAAGAGGGATATAAACTATTTTTGGTTGTTTATATTCTTTAATATCTTTAGTAATAGATATATTTTTATTAAGATCTACTTTAACTCCGTTAAACATATATTCACGTCCTAACTTAATAAATCTTTAAAATTCATTATTAACATTATGAAAAACTTCTTTAACATCATCAATATCTTCTAATAAAGATAATAACTTTTTAAATTCTTCTAAATCAGAAGAAGATAATTCTATTGATAAATCTGGAACCATAATTAAACCTTCATTAAGAACTTCATAAGGTTTCTTTGTTGTTGAAAATAATTCCCTTATCATATTTCCTTTTTGAGGTTCAACATATAAAATAATATTCTCTTCTTTTATTATATCAATAAAATCTTGATTATTTTCTATTAAAAAGTTTAATAATTCTTCTTCTTTTATCTTGCTTATTTCCAAAAAATAAACTTGCTTATACATATAGCTGACGCTTCCTAGAACTCCTAATTTAGAAGAAGCTTTAGAAAAGGCATGACGAACAAAACTAGCCGTTCTATTTATATTGTCTGTTAAACATTCAACAATTAAAGTAGAAGCTCCTGGTCCAAAACCTTCATAACGAACATCTAGATAATCTTCTGTTCCTCCACTAGTTACCCTTTTTAAAGATCTTTCAATAATATCATTGGGAACTTGTTCCTTTTTAGCCCGTTCTAAAAGTCTTTTTAATTCCAAATTACTTAAAGGATCAACACCACCTTTTTTAGCAATCTTTTGAATTTCTTTAGCATAGATACTATGAAGTTTAGCCTTTTTTAAAGCTGTTTTCGCTATCGAAAACTTTCTTACTTCATAAGCTCGTCCCATTATTCTTCCCCCTCTTCTTCTTGACTTTTTAACACTTCCCTAGCTTTAGAACCCCGAGGAGGTCCAACTATTCCTCTTTCTTCTAATAAATCAATAATACGAGCGGCCCTATTATAACCAATTCGATATTTTCTTTGTATTAAAGAAGTGCTAATACTTTTATTTTGAATAGCAAATTCAAGAACCTCTTGATAAAGTTCATCATCTTCTTCTTTAGAATCTAAAGAAAAGGAAGCCTGATCAGTGGTAACTAACTTTTCATCATATTTAGCTTTTTGTTGTCTAATCACCCAATCAATTATTCTTTTTATTTCCTTTTCATTAACATACGACCCTTGAAGACGAAGAGGAATATTCTCTCCTGTTGGTAAAAAAAGCATATCCCCTTGACCTAATAATTTCTCTGCTCCGGCCATATCTAAAATAGTCCGAGAATCAACATTACTACTAACAGAAAAGGCAATCCGAGAAGGAATATTCGCTTTAATTAAACCTGTTATTACATCAGTTGAAGGACGTTGAGTAGCGACAATAAGATGAATCCCTGCTGCTCTAGCCATTTGTGTTAAACGCATAATAGAATCTTCCACTTCTTTAGAAGCCACTAACATTAAATCAGCTAGTTCATCAATAATAACTACCAAATATGGTAATTTAGAAATTCTTTCTCCTTCATTTAGCTTTTTATTTTTATTTTCTAAATATAAATTATAACTATCAATTCCTTTTGTTTCAGTATCATCAAATAAATCATAACGCCTTTCCATTTCTGAAACAATCTTCATTAAAACTACCGATGCTTTACGAGGATCAGTTACAACGGGAGCTAAAAGATGAGGAATCCCATTATAAATATTTAACTCTACCTTTTTTGGATCAACTAAAACCAATTTTACTTCATCAGGTTTAGTTCTCATTAATAAAGATATAATCATCGTATTAATACAAACTGATTTCCCACTCCCAGTCGCACCAGCAATTAAAAGATGTGGTGTTTTATCTATTTCAGCATAAATTGGTTTTCCCATAATATCAATCCCAAGACCAACTAATAACTTTTTTTCTCTCATATTATCAGGAATAGAAGATAAAACTTCCCTTAAACTGACTAAAGTATTAACTTTATTAGGTATTTCAATCCCAATTGTTCCCTTTCCAGGAATTGGAGCTTGAATACGAACAACTTTAGCCGCTAAAGCTAAAGCAATTTCCCGATTAATTCCAAGTATTTTATTAACTTTTGTTCCTGCCTTTATTTCAAGTTCATATTGAGTTACACTAGGCCCAATATGAACTTGGACAATTTTACCTTCAATATCAAAATCAGTTAAAACTCTTTCTAAGATTTTAATATTTCCCCGCACAATCCCTTGATTATCATTACTATAATCTTTTTTAGCATTTTCAAGAAGCATCATCGAAGGAAGCACATAATCTTCATAATGAACTTCTTTTTCTAGATTATCACTTATTTCTTGATCAGCAACTTGTTTTACTTTAGTTAAATTAGAAATAATTACTTGATCTTCTTTCTTTTCTTCTACCTTTTTCCTTTTAAAAATCTTTTTAATCCTTTTTCTAATCCAATCAATCATCTCTCCAATTGAAATATCAAATAACATAATAAAACTAAAAAGAAGTAAAACACCAAGAACAATATAAACTCCTTTATCAAAGAATTTAACAAAAAAATAAGCTAAAAAAGCCCCAACAAAACCTCCTCCTGCATCAATACTATGACTAACATCTTTAAAAGTTAATAAAACTTGATTAGAAGTCTCTCTTAATACTTCAATTAAACCTTTTAGTTCTTTTATATAAGTAATATGAGAAGTTATTAAAAGAGTAGCAAAAAAAACATATAATCCAACTAAACGAGGAGAAAAAAAATTAGGCCTTTCTCTATTTAAAATCATATAAAAACCAACACAAAAAAGATAAATTAAAATCATAAAATACCAAGAACCACCAATAAAAATTGCAAACCCACTAACGATATTACCCGCAGGACCAAAAGCCCCTAAACCAATGATAGCAATTAAAATTAATAATAACCCAGTTAACTCAATATGATATACTGGTTTTTTAGTTTCTTCTCTTCTCTCTTTCTTTTTGGCCATCTTTTCACCTCATTAATTAAACATCTTAATAAATTCCCTTTTCATCAATCCAAGCAAAAATACACCTAGTTGGTTCATCATTTTTCAAAAATAAATTAGGATCATTATTTAAAGCTCCTTTTTTAACTTCCTCATAATTAAAAAACCTAAGGGCAGTTAACTCTTCAGTTTGAATTTTAAATTCATTTATTTTATCTTCCGTTATATATTTAAAGATATCAATAAAATGTCTATTCCCTTCTTCATTATTTCTTAAAGTAAACATATAAGTAAGTTTCTTTATATCAATATCAATCCCTACTTCTTCTTTTACTTCTTTATAAAGAGTTTCTAAAGGAGTTTCATTTAACCCTACATGACCAGCACATAAAGCCCAAACTCCAGGAGCATCTTTTTTATCCATACTTCTTTTTTGAAGAAGAATTTCTCCCTCTAAATTAAAGATAAGAACTGCTACTTCCCGATGCCATAAATTATTTTTATGAATTTCACCTCTTGATTTAACAATCCCAGTTTTATTCCCTTGTTCATCTAAAACATCTAAATATTCTTTTTGCTTGATTTCACTTCCCATATTATTAACCTTCAATCCACATCTTTTTTGCAATTAAATCTTCTTTTTTAGCCTGATGTTCATTATTAGTCTTACTAAAATAAGTTTTATTATATTTATCAGCTAAAAAATATAAATAATCATGTTTTTCTGGTTTAGCAGTCGCCTCAATAGAAGCCTTACCAGGAATAGAAACAGGCCCTACTGGTAATTTCCCTTTTAAACTTGTTAAATAAGTATTATAAGGACTTTCAAAATGTTTATCAACTTTCATTGGTAAACATTTATCTTCTTTAGTAGCATAACAAGCTGTAACGCAACTTTGAAAAGGCATTGCTTCTTTTAAACGATTATAAAAAACCCCCGCTATCTTTGGACGATCCTCATCATTAACTCCTTCACTTTCTACAATACTAGAGAAAGTAAGAAACTCATGAATAGAAAACGAACTTGCTTCTATTTCTTTTTTAAATTTATTTAAAACCTCTTCCATCTGTTTTAACATCCTCTTAAAAATCACTTCCACAGAAACATCAACATTATCAAAACGATAAGTATCAGGAGCTAAATAACCTTCTAAAGGATAATAAATATCCTTATTTTTAATATCTTCTGTTAAAAACCAATACTCATTTATTAATTTATCAAGAAACTTTTGATCTTTTAATTGATTAAAAACATCTTCTTCACTGTTAGTAGTATTTCTAGCAATTACTTTTGCAATATCTCTTATATTTATTCCTTCACGAAACAAAAGATTAATTTCCCCTTCAAAATGATTAGTCCCTTTCGCTAAAATATCAACTATTTCTTGAACGCTCATTGTTTCATTTAATTCATAAATACCAAACTTTAAATTATTCACTTTATTTAACTTTAAATATAAAGTAAAAAAGATTTCTTTTCTAATTAATTTATTTTCTTCTAATATACTCGCTACTTGTTTCCCACTAGCTTTCTCAGGTATCTTGATAATTTTAGAAACATCATTTTCACTTATTGGAGATAATTGATATTGATAATAACTATAAAATAATAATATTAAGGATAAGATTAAAACTATCAAACTAACAATTAACTTTGCATGCTTTTTCATAATTACTCCTTGCTTTCATCACTAAAATTATATCATTAATAACTATAATGCACAACAAAAACAAAAAAAACAAACTTCTTTTAATGTCTATTTAACGTTCTAATTTGCTTTTTAATTTAGTTAAAACTTTTTGTTCTTCTCTTGATACTTGAACCTGACTTATTCCCAACATCGTAGCTGTTTCATTTTGGGTTTTTCCATATAAACAACGAGCCCCCACCAATTTCTTTTCCTTTTCTGATAATTTAAGCAATTCTTCCTTTAAAAAAATTAAATCTAACTTATCAACTGTTCTATCTTTAGAAACAACTTCCATTAAAGTTATTTCTTTTCCTTCAGCATTAAGAGGAGTATCCAAACTTTGAAAATTAAAATTTAATTGTAAAGCTTCTTCTATTTTATTTTCATCAATATTTAAAGTTTTTGCTATTTCTTTAATAGTCGGTTCTCTATTTAATTTTTGAGCAATAATATTTTTAACTTTCTCAATTCTTGAAGATAAATAAACTAAATCACGACTAATCTTTATCCCAATATTATGATGTAAATACTTTTTCATTTCCCCAAAAATATAAGGATAAGCATACGTAGAAAACTTCGTCCCATAATTATAATCATAATTCTTATACGCATTTATCAAACCTATAACTCCTACTTGATATAAATCTTCTTTAATATTAAAACGATTACACTTATTCACTAAACTCCTAATTAATCTCTCATTCTCTTTTATTAATCTTTCTAATTCAGAAGTTTTTTTATTATTCATTTAAGCCTCCAATTTAATAATTACTTTTTATTAAAACATTATTAATTAAATTTATAAAGGCTTTCGACAAAACCATCTAAAACAAATACCTAAAAAGAAAATAATTAAGATTATTATGAAATATTTTCTTTTTGTTTCTACTTTTTTAAACTCTCTTTCTACTTTTACTTTTTCTGTTACTTCTTTCTTTCTATCTTTCTTTGTTACTTCCCCTAATTCTTCTTCTAATTCCTTTTCTAAAAGAAAAGGGCCTTTTAAAACCTCTTCTTTTTTATTATTTTGATTCTTTATTTCCTCTTCCTTATCATTTAATTTTTTTACTCCTATTTTTAAAGGTTTATATTCTTTAATCCCCTCACTCTTTATCTCTAAATATTTATATAAGGTTATATAATCAGTTTCATCTTTAATATAATCTTCATCCTCTAGATTAGTATAATAACCATCTAAATAGTTTCTTTTAATTTTATAATAGCGATACAATTTATCTTTATATCTTCTTTCCACAGATGTTATTAATTGTCGATAATAAGTTGGACTAATTAAACTTTCAAGTTCCACATAAACCCAATCATCATAGAAAGGATTAATAATAAAACTTTTATCAGGGATTATTAAATATCTTGTTGGATTTTCATTTTTAACTGAAACTACAAAAGAATTAAATTCATAATAAATATATTTTTCTTCAGGTATATCATTATCAATTAAAAAATAAAGATTAAAAGACTTTTTACCTTGATTAATATCATACATATATAATTCTATTTTTATTTTATGAAGAGGATAATAATCGCCTAAATCAATTTTAATACTTCCATCTTTTAAAACATAACCAGATTGATTAATTAAATCAGTGCTACAACCATTGCATTCTATTATTTCATAAGAAAAAGGTTCATCTTCAATTAGAATATTCATTTCTGTTATATTAAAATTGGCAATTCCTCCTTGAAAACTATCTAAATAAATATATCTTATGGGTTTTAATTCTCGATACTTCTTAACCATTTTAAGTTCAATTAAACGATCTTCATGTTTTAAAGGAACTTCATCACTCCAAGCACTCCACTCTGTTTCTAGATAATCATCTTCTTTTAAAATATCAAAAGAAAGAGGATTAAATCCTCTTAAATAATATTCCTCACTATAAATAATTTCTTCCTTATACCACTTATATTTCTTTAAAGTATCAACTACTAAATATTTAGAATCATCTAATTTTTCTTCATACCATACTCCCTCATTTATTTTAGTACGAGCATTTACTGATAATAAATTAATTAAAAGTATAATAATAATCAAAATCTTTTTAAACATCTTTACCTCCTAATGTTATATTATCTAAAAGATGTTTAAAATCTTCTTAAATAAAAAAATACCTTGGCAATGACCTATTTTCGCGATTAACTATCGTCGGCGCTGAAATGCTTAACTTCTGTGTTCGGAATGGGAACAGGTGTATCCATTTCGCTATCGTCACCAAGGTAAATATCTTAAAAATAATTCTCTGAAAACATGGTAATGTGGTCTATCAAACTAAAAATTAAATATCTGAGTTAAATCCTCGATCTATTAGTACTAGTCAGCTCAACATATCACTATGCTTCCACCTCTAGCCTATCAACCAGTTAGTCTTACTGGGATCTTACTTCTTACGAATGGGAAAACTCATCTTGAAGTTGGCTTCTCGCTTAGATGCTTTCAGCGATTATCCTTTCCACACTTAGCTACTCTGCACTGCCACTGGCGTGACAACAGATACACCATTGGTGTGTCCATCCCGGTCCTCTCGTACTAGGGAAAGCCCTTCTCAATTTTCCTACGCCCACGACGGATAGAGACCGAACTGTCTCACGACGTTCTGAACCCAGCTCGCGTGCCACTTTAATGGGCGAACAGCCCAACCCTTGGAAGCGAATCCACCTCCAGGATGTGACGAGCCGACATCGAGGTGCCAAACACCATCGTCTATATGAACTATTGGATGGTATTAGCCTGTTATCCCCGGGGTAACTTTTATCCGTTAAGCGACGACCATTCCATTCTGAATCGCCTGATCGTTAAGCCCTGCTTTCGCACCTGCTCGACTTGTTGGTCTCGCAGTCAAGCTCCCTTCTACCTTTACGCTCTTTGAATGATTTCCAACCATTCTGAGGGAACCATTGGGCACCTCCGTTACTTTTTGGGAGGCGACCGCCCCAGTCAAACTGCCTACCAGACACTGTCCTTAAACCAGATCATGGTTTCAAGTTAGAAATTCAACATATTAAGGGTGGTATTCCAAGGTTAACTCCACTAAAACTAGCATCTTAGCTTCAAAGTTTCCCACCTATCCTCTACATAATACACCAAACTCCAATATCAAGTTACAGTAAAGCTCCACGGGGTCTTACCGTCCTGTCGCGGGTAACCTGCATTCTCACAGGTATTAAGATTTCACCGAGTCTATAGTTGAGACAGCTCCCAGATCATTGCGCCTTTTGTGCGGGTCAGAACTTACCTGACAAGGAATTTCGCTACCTTAGGACCGTTATAGTTACGGCCGCCGTTCACTGGGGCTTCAGATCAAGCCTTCGTTATAATGAATTACTCCATAAACTAAGCCTTCACTTTAACCTTCCAGCACTGGGCAGGCGTCAGCCCCTATACATCACCTCACGGTTTAGCAGAGACCTGTGTTTTTGATAAACAGTTGCCTGGGACTTTTCACTGCGGGTCTATAAATAGACCACCCCTTCTCCCGAAGTTACGGGGTCATTTTGCCGAGTTCCTTAACTATAGTTCTCTCGCTCACCTTAGGATACTCTCCTTGACCACCTGTGTCGGTTCTCGGTACAGGCACCTATACAATTAACCATAGAAACTTTTCCAGGAAGCATGGTGTCAGAAGATTTAGGAAAACCGAAGTTTTCCGTCACCATCACACTTCAGCTTAAAGATATACGGATTTACCTATATATCAACCTTTGTGCTTAGACCTAAATCCAATTATAGGCTCTTCTTAACCTTCTCCGTCATTCCATCTGTTGTATAGGTGGTACAGGAATATCAACCTGTTATCCATCGACTACGCTTTTCAGCCTCGCCTTAGGCCCTGACTAACCCTGGGCGGACGAACCTGGCCCCAGGAAACCTTAGTCAATCGGTGGATGGGATTCTCACCCATCTTGCGTTACTCACGCCGGCATTCTCACTTCTAATCGCTCCAGTAGTCTTCACAGTCTACCTTCAGTGCTATTAGAACGCTCCCCTACCATCTATTTATAAATAAATAAATCCGCAGTTTCGGTATTATGCTTAGCCCCGGTACATCTTCGGCGCAGTATCATTCGACTAGTGAGCTATTACGCACTCTTTAAAGGATGGCTGCTTCTAAGCTAACCTCCTAGCTGTTTGTACAACGCTACATCCTTTCCCACTTAGCATAAATTTTGGGACCTTAACTGGCGGTCTGGATTGTTTTCCTCTCGCGTATGGACGTTATCACCCATACACTGACTCCTAAGAAACATTTATTGGCATTCGGAGTTTGATTAGATTCAGTACCCCGGTGAGAGGCCATCAACTATTCAGTGCTCTACCTCCAATAAACTATCACTTAAGGCTAGCCCTAAAGCTATTTCGGGGAGAACCAGCTATCTCCAAGTTCGATTGGCTTTTCACCCCTATCCACAAGTCATCCGGGCACACTTCCACGTACTTCGGTTCGGTCCTCCATTTAGTTTCACCTAAACTTCAACCTGCTCATGAATAGATCACTTGGTTTCGGGTCTACTGCATTATACTAAATCGCTCTATTAAAACTCGCTTTCGCTACGGCTCCACCTATTCAGCTTAACCTTGCATAATACAAGTAACTCGCCGGCTCATTCTGCAAAAGGCACGCCATCACCCCTTAACGGGCTTTGACTTCTTGTAGGCATATGGTTTTAGTATTCTATTTCACTCCCCTTCCGGGGTTCTTTTCACCTTTCCCTCACGGTACTGGTTCACTATCGATCACTGAGGAGTATTTAGCCTTACGGGATGGTCCCCGTTGATTCCGACAAGATTTCACGTGTCCCGCCGTACTCAGGAATCCTTTTAAGAGATAATAGATTTCGTCTACAGGATTATCACCTTCTATAATATAGTTTTCCAACTATTTCGACTATCCATTATTTTCTAACTCTTTAATAAAGGTCCTCCAACCCCAATCCGAAGATTGGTTTAGGCTCTTTCCTTTTCGCTCGCCACTACTAAGGAAATCGATTTTTCTTTCTTTTCCTCTGGTTACTAAGATGTTTCAATTCACCAGGTTACTCTCAAATAGCTATGTATTCACTAGATGATACTAGTGCATTACCACTAGTAGGTTGCCCCATTCGGAAATCTCCGGATCAAAGTTTACTTACAACTCCCCGAAGCATATCGTAGTTTGTCACGTCCTTCATCATCTCTCAGTGTCAAGGCATCCGCCATACGCCCTTAATAATTTAACCACCTTTGATATTTATATTATCCTAATTTGATGAGATCTTTGAGATCTTAATGCTTTATTTAAAAAAATAAAGCCACCACATTACCAAGTTTTCAAAGAACTATTTTTAATTGAGAGAACAATCTCTCAAAACTAAGCAAAACGATATTAATCAGATCTTTCTTTTCTAATAGATTACTCCATAGAAAGGAGGTGATCCATCCCCACCTTCCGGTAGGGATACCTTGTTACGACTTCACCCCAATCATCTGTCCTACCCTAGGTGATTCCCTCCTAATAAAAGGTTAGGCTACCAACTTCAGGTATTACAAACTCTCGTGGCGTGACGGGCGGTGTGTACAACACCCGAGAACGTATTCACCCCGACATTCTGATTCGGGATTACTAGCGATTCCGACTTCATGGAGTCGAGTTGCAGACTCCAATCCGAACTGAGACTGACTTTAAAGATTAGCTCCACTTCACAGTATTGCATCTCGTTATATCAGCCATTGTAGCACGCCTGTAGCCCAGGACATAAGGGGCATGATGATTTGACGTCATCCCCACCTTCCTTCGGTTTATCACCGACAGTATTCTTAGGGTTCTCAACTTAATGTTAGCAACTAAGAACAAGGGTTGCGCTCGTTATTGGACTTAACCAAACATCTCACGACACGAGCTGACGACAACCATGCACCACCTGTCACCACTGTCCCCGAAGGGAAGGCCCTATCTCTAGAGCGATCAGTAGGATGTCAAGCCCTGGTAAGGTTCTTCGCGTATCTTCGAATTAAACAGCATGCTCCACCGCTTGTGCGGGTGCCCGTCAATTCCTTTGAGTTTCAGTCTTGCGACCGTACTACTCAGGCGGAGTACTTAATGCGTTAACTTCAGCACTGGATAATTCCAACACTTAGTACTCATCGTTTACGGCGTGGACTACTAGGGTATCTAATCCTATTTGCTACCCACGCTTTCGTACCTCAGCGTCAGATATGGCCCAGCAAGTCGCCTTCGCCACTGATGTTCCTTCTAATATCTACACATTCCACCGCTACACTAGAAATTCCACTTGCCTCTACCATCCTCAAGTTAACCAGTTTCTAAAACGCACTGGAGTTGAGCTCCAGGATTAAATTTTAGACTTAATTAACCGCCTACGCACGCTTTACGCCCAATAAATCCGGATAACGCTCGCCCCCTACGTATTACCGCGGCTGCTGGCACGTAGTTAGCCGGGGCTTTCTGGTATAGTACCGTCATTCTAGAAGCATTTCCTCTTCTAGTCGTTCTTCCTATACAACAGAGTTTTACGATCAAATAGACCTTCATCACTCACGCGGCATCGCTTGATCAGGGTTCCCCCCATTGTCAAAGATTCCTAACTGCTGTCTCCCGTAGGAGTTTGGGCCGTGTCTCAGTCCCAATGTGGCCGATCAACCTCTCAGTCCAGCTATGCATCATCGCCTTGGTAAGCCATTACCTTACCAACAAGCTAATACACCGCAGGCCCATCTTTAAGCGATGCTTAAAAGCATCTTTAAAAATAAAAACAAATTTATCTCCACATTCGGTATTAGCAACCGTTTCCGATTGTTATCCCCAACTTAAAGGCAGGTTACCCACGTGTTACTCACCCATCCGCTACTAGGAAAAGTTTATTTCAAATTTTATGTAAACATAAAAAAATCAGTAAACCTTCCTCGTTCAACTTGCATGTCTTAGGCATGCCGCCAGCGTTCATCCTGAGCCAGGATCAAACTCTCAATAAAAAAATTTTTATTGTTTCTTTGTTTAAATCCGATTACTCAAATTGACGTTTTGCTCAGTTTTCAAAGATCATTCATAAAAATTAAAGGCTTCTCTTCAAGAAAAGCATGTTTAATATAACAAATAAAATGGAGCGTGTCAACAAGTTTTTTTAATTTTTTTTGTTTTTTTGTCAAATACTTGTTTTTTCTACCACTTTTATGAAAAAAAGTCCTTCTTTCCATAAAATATTATATGCATCTTTTAAAAAAATAACACCACTTTCTTATTTTAAAGAGCATAAATTCCTTTAATTAGGTCATAATAATTTTAAAAGGGGGACAAGATGAACACACCACCAAAAATGATTTCTACAAAAGATCTCGATTATATTAAAGATATGTTAACATGTAATTTAATTTTAAGTAAAAAAGCTCATCATTATGAAGATTATGTTGAAGATGAAGATGTAAAAAATATAGTCGAAAAGGTTTGTAAAACACATGCTAAACATTATCAAAAAATCTTAAATTTATTAAAATAGGAGGACATTATGAATAATGAAGTTAAAAATCCTAAAAAAGAATTACCCAAAGGAATAGAAATGAATGATTGCGATTATTTAAAGGATTTATTAACAAATGAAAAATATTTAATTTCAAATTATGCTATTTTCTTAATCGAAGCGAGCAATGAAAGCTTATATCAAGATTTATTTACTATCAGCCAAGAAACACATGATTTACAACGAGAAATATTTAATATCTTGTTTGAAAAAGGTTGGTATAAATTAGAAAAAGCTGAAGGCCAAAAAGTAACAACAACCTTAAATGAATTTGAAGCTAAACTTTCAGAACTAAGCGAACATGAAGAAAATACTAGTCAAGCATATTAAAAATAAAAGGTAATCCTTTTATTTTTTTAATATTTCTATTGCCTTTTGTAATTGATTATCATTTTCTGAAGAGGGATTATTTAAATATTCTTTTCCTAAATCAACTTCAATTGTTGGTTCAATTCCTTTTCCCTCAATAGAATTACCCAAAGGAGTTAACCAACTTTGAGTAGTTATTTTTAACATACCCCCATTTTCTAAATTTCTTGTTTCTTGAACACTTCCTTTTCCAAAAGAAGTTTTGCCAACAATTTCTGCTTTATAAACTTCTTTAAAAGCTCCTGCTAAAATTTCTGAAGCAGAAGCACTATATTCATTAATAAGAACAACCACTGGATAATCCCGATATTCCTTAGTTTTAGTATAATGCTTTTTAATATTATCTTGAACCTTTATTTGATAAATAATACTATCTTTAGGTAAAAACATAGACATCATCTCCACAACAGAATTAAGATACCCCCCTGAATTACTACGAACATCAATGATTAAAGAATCTATCTTTTCATCTTCAAAATCCAAAACAGCCCTTCTAAACTGCTCATAAGTGTTATTAGCGAATAAAGAAATAAAAATATAACCAATTTTTTTATTATTTTCTTTAAACATTTCTGTTTCTACTGAGGGAATCGTTACTTTCTTTTTATCAACTGTTTTTGTTAAAGTTTTTTTCTCTCTTTTTACTGTAATATCAACCTTTTTGCTTTTCCCTTCTTTTATATAAGAAGCAATCTCTGCTGTAGTCATTTTTTTTGTTTCTTTTTTATCAACAGCAATAATTATATCCCCAACCTGAAGCCCCGCTGTTGCTGCTGGAGAATTAGGAAAAACATTAATAATAAATATATTCTTTTCCTCTTTATCACTAGTTAATTCAATTCCAATTCCCCGATATTCCCCACCCATTCTTTCATCAAAATCCTTCTTTTCTTGAGGAGTTAAATAAGAAGTATGAGGATCACCAACATAATCAATCATTCCTTCAATAGCAGCTTCTAGTAATTCTTCTTTACTAATCTTTTCAAAATAATTATCTGATATCCAATCAGAAATCGTTGATAATTGATTTAAACTAGGATCTTGAGTTTCTGTTTTCTTTTCTTTCTCTAAACTCTTCTCAGCATAATAACTACCAATATGAAGACCACTAACAAGACCAATTAAAATAGCAATTAATATTATTATTATTATTTCATAAAATTTAAAACCAACTAATTGATTGGTATCTTTATCATCATCTTCTTCTTTGAAGAAAAAACTTTTTAAACCCATATTATTTCTCCTATCTTTTTATCACATAAACATCTTAACATATCACTTCTTTTTATTCTATAGGTAAGGCTAAAATTGACGAATTCTTTTCTAAACCATTTCCCTGATAATAAAGAGGTACTTGCCCCTGGATAACTTTCAAAGCTACTGGAATATCTGTTTTAATCGGAACACGCTTAGACATAAAAGGAAGATTTACTTGTTCTGTTACTTCGATTTGAATATAAACTTCTACCAAAGCATTATTAATACCATACTGTTTTATCTGAGTCTTTATATTACTGATAACACTACCAACTAAATTTAATTTTACTGGAATTTTAGGACCAATATTTGATAAAAAAGCATTTCTGGTTGCTGCTAAAAGGGGAACTTCATAAATAATTCCCTTTCTTAAATTTTCTTTATCATATTCTACTAAGATATTATCAGGAATTTCAATTAAATCAATATCTCCTTGTTCAATCGCTTTTAAATGTAATTGAACAATATTAGTTGTTGTTCCTAAAACACGGTTAACTATGGTCGGATTAAAATCAATTGTTTGAATAACTCCCTCTTTATCTTGAACCGTCGTGAATAAATTATCTAAATTCATTTCACTAGCTACCTGTTTATTAATAGCTCGGTTAATAATTAAATTCGCTAACTTTATTGTTTCCAATTCAGCAAAATTAAATAAAATAGGAAGAACTTTATTATTAAAATACATTAATAACATCATCATCATCATCAATAAAAAAATTAACGCCGTGATAAAAATATTCCAGCGTTTAATTCCTCTTCTCTTTCTTAATTTAATTCGCCTCATCAAACCACCTATTAATATATATGTAAAAATTCTAAATTAAGGCAAACTAATTACTCCAAAATAAAACAAAGCCAAAGTGATTAATAAAACTATAATTAAAGTCCCAATTAAAACCTTGATTAAAGTATTATTAGTTTTAATGGCCCCTTGTAAATCCTGAAAACCATCAAAATCTTCTTTAGTAAAAGGCAAAACACTAGTATAAAATGTATTTTCTTCTGGTTTAATTTCCTTACTAGCCTTTTTAATCTCTTCAATATTAATATTCGCTTCTTCAATAGGATCAGTAATTTCTGTATTATCACTACCTTTTAAATCAGAAAACAAATCAGTCGATGATTTCGTTTTAGATAAATTTTTACTTTCTCTAGTCATTTCCATTAAATTAGATAAATCTTTTTCTTTAGTAAAAAAATCTGTTACCATTTCTCCTTCTACTTGTTCCTCTTCTTGATTTAATTCTAATCTTGATAAAATATTAAATTGAGTATTTCTTAATTTTTTATATTTTTCCTTTTCATCTAATCCCCTTTGTTCTTTAGCCTTTTCTAAAATACTATTAATATCATACATTTTATTTTCTATATCTTCATAAATATCATATTCTTTTTCCAAACTGGCAGTTAAATCAAAACTTTTAGATATTTCTTTGGATTCTTTTTTAATAGGACCAATCATTTCTTTTAATTTATCAACATCAATTTCACTAACATTATCTAAAAGATCAATCCTAGAAATAGGAGTTGTTTCTTCATATATTTTATTATATAAATCATCATTTTTTTCCGTTCTAACTAAACAATCTTTTCTTTTATAATAACGCTCTGTTCTTGTTTTCATTTTACCAACTCCAGTTACTTAAATAATATCATAAATTTAACATTTTTCAAAGATAATAACCTTGCATTTTACTATTTTTGATATTATAATTACATTATACAAGGAGGATATATGAAATTAGATGTTAACAAAGAAAAATGTATCAAGTGTGGTGCTTGCGTAAGTATTGCCCCAGAAGTTTTTGATTTTGATGATGAAGGTTTTGCTTATGTTAAAAAAGAAACTAAAGAAGTTGAAGAAAAGGATATGGAGGCTGCTTTAGAAGCCTTAGAAAGTTGTCCAACAGAAGCAATCTACAAATTATAAAAACAATTCAAATTATTTTAGACCATTACCTAAATATAATGGTCTTTTTTTTATAGAAAAAAGACCAACATTACTTTAACATATGTTAATAACTACAAAAAAAATCGCACACTTAATTTTCTGCCTCTTTGTTTTTTTACTGCTTACTTCTTGCTTTTGATATTACTCCAAGAAAACACAAATGAACAAATTACTTTAAAACCATTAGAAGAAAAAATTATTAATGATTTTAAAACATCAAAGTTTATAGTTTGCAGTGATACTGGTCTTGCATCAAAAACCAATAGAAAGTTTAATAACACCCACAAAAGAAGTTTCATTACCACTCAATCGATTAAAAAATTAAAAAGATTTTTAAAGAAGTGGGCACTTGATTTATCTTCTGATTGGAAACTTTTAGGTAATAATAAAACTTATGATATTTCTAAATTAAGAGAAGAGGAAGCTTTCATTCAAACCTTTAGAAATAAAACTTTTTATAAAGAAAGATGGATTAAAGAAGATGGACTTGAACAAAGATTAATTATTACTTATTCCGTAAAATATCAAGAATATCAAAAAAAGATTAGAAATAAACAAATTGAAAGGGCTTTAAAACTACTCAACTCTGATCTAAAAAAATTAGAAAAAGCTAAACAAAACGATCCTAAGAGATTTATTAAAGAAGTAAATACTACTTCTGACGGGGAAATTGCTCCTAAAAAATATTATCATTTAGATCAAAATGCAATATTAGAAGAATCCCAATATGACGGATTATACGCAGTATGCACTAATCTCGAAGATGAGATTGAAGAAATAGTTAATATTAATCACCAAACATGGGAAATGGAAGAGTGTTTTAGGATAATGAAAAATGATTTTAAATCTAGGCCCATATATTTATCAAAGGATGAAAGAATAAAAGCCCACTTTTTAACTTGTTTCTTAGCTTTAATTATTTATAGATACTTTGAAAAAAAATTAGATAACAAATATACAATTGAAGAACTTCTAAAAACTTTAAAAGGAATGAACGTTTTTAAAGAAAAAAACAATTATATTCCAACCTATACCAGAACAGATATAACTGATTATATCCATAAAAAGTTTGATTTCAGAACTGATTACGAAGTAATAACTGAAAAGAATTTAAAAAAAATTATCTCCTTTACAAAAACAAAAAACTTACGCAGTTTTTAAAAATAAGAAAAACTCCCCAAAGCCTTATAAATAGGCTCATAGAAAAGTTTTTTCTTATAAAAAATGATAAATATGAGATTATACCAAGGATTACAAAGCTTTTAGATTTATAATCCTTGATACAATAATAATAGACAACTTACACAGTTAACTTGACAAGGTTTGAATAACCGTTTCTTCTATTATTTGTTTCTTTAACTTCTTTTGAGTTTTTATCATAACCTAAATGATTATCCATTTCAGTTTCTAATAATCTTTGAATAATATTTCCATATAAATCATCTAATACATTATTAATGTCTTTAGTGGTAGTTATTTTTGTGTTTTCTAAAATTTGATTAATTATTTTATTTTTAACATTTTTCTTCATACTTAACTCTCCTTAATTGCTTCAATAATTTCATTGTTAAAATTATAGGTTAAACCATTTAATATCTCCATCCAGGCTTGTTTATTAAAAGATTTATTTTTCTCAAAAGATAAAATAGTTTCCCATAGTTCAATCCATAATTCTTCATTATTTTTAACATAATTCTTTAAACAGTATGTATTAATCTTATCATAAATATCTAAATTTTTGTTATGACTAAACAATAATTTTCTTACATTCTCATCATATTTATATGTTTGTTTGATATCTTCTAATTTGTTATTAATTAAAATATTAACAATATAATTATTAACATATTGTTCTTGTAATAATTCAACTTTACAAGTAAATTGTTCAATATTAGGTTGAATACATAAATCTTTTATTAATTTACTTATATTGCCTTTTCCTCTACTGCTAATATATTTATAAAATTGATTAATTGTATCAGTTAAAGGGAAAACAATAATAGTATCAGGAAAACTAATCTTTAAAGCTCTAGAAATATTTTTATTTGTTTCAATACTTAAAAATAAGATTCTTTTAACTCCTCTGTTTTTTATACTTTCAAACACGTCTAGCCAAAATCTATTATTTTCTTTATCATCAATAACAATATCAATAATATAACGGTTTCCGGCAATATCCATTCCAGTTATAACATAAGAGTTTTGATGAATAATATTATCATCAACAACAACCTCTATTTGGTTTTTTACTACATATAAAATTGTGAATAAATCTTTTAAATTTCTGTTTTTCATTTGATTAACTTTTTCTTTCATTTTTCTTCCTCCTCATTATTAAAAAAACTGTGTAGTGCGAACGCGCACTTACACAGTTAATTATACAGGGCCGTTATTCAAGTAAAAATAAAATTGTTAAAACAGATAAAGGAATAATAAAAGTAGATATGCCAAGGGATAGAGATGGTAGTTTTGATCCTATAATATTATCAAAAAGACAAAGGGTTTTAAAAGGATATGATGATATAATTATTGGAATGTATGCCAAGGGATTAACCCAAGAAGATATTAGGCAATTATTAATAAAAATATATAAAATAGATATTAGTAAAACTCTTATTAGCCATTTAATTTCTTCTGTTAATGAAGAAGTTATTAAATGGCAAAATAGAAGACTTAAAAGTATTTATCCATTTATATATATAGATTGTTTATTCATACCAATTAAAAATGATTTGGTAAGTAAAAAGACAGCTGTTTATGTAATGTTAGGAATAGGTTTAGATGGTAAAAAGGAGGTATTAGGGATTTGGTTAAATGAAACAGAATCAGCTACTTTTTGGACTGAGATTTTAGAGGAAATAAAAGAACGAGGCGTAGAGGATATAATATTTATTTCTATGGATGGCTTAACAGGGTTAGATACTGCAATAGAAACAGTATACCCAAATACATTGACTCAAAGGTGTGTAGTTCATTTATGTAGGAATCTTTATAAGATATGTCCAAAAAAAGTGGCTAAGAATATTATGAGTGATTATAAAAAGATATATCAAAGTAATACAAAAGAAGCTGCTCTTATAGAATTAGAAAACTTTAACGATAAATACTCAGAAAAATACCCCAAAATAGTAAAGAAAGTAAATGATAGTATGGAATATATACTGTTGTTATTTGAATATCCCAAGGAAATAAGGAAAGTAATCTATACGACAAATCCAATAGAGTCATTAAATTCAGCCTTAAGAAAGGTAACAAATGGGAAAGGAAGTTTTCCAAGCAAAGAAGCTGTAATAAAGGTATTATATTTAAGAGTAAGAGATTTAGAAGAAAAGTGGTCGAAAGGTGTGAGAAATTGGAAAACAATCTTAAATCAATTAATAATATTGCATGAAAAAAGGATTACAAAACATTTAGATTTATAATCCTTGATACAATAATAATAGACAACTTACACAGTTAACTTGACAAGGTCGGAAAAAAAGGGGAAAAAGAAATCAGGGCAAGTCGCAAAAGGATTACAATCCTTTTGCTACCAGCACCACGGCCCGCCCACTGACGCTGCTGAAAGCATTGCCACTGTTGCCGTTGAAGTAGAAGACGCCCGAATTAGAACTATTCCAGTCGCCACCCCGTAGAAACCAGGGACCAGACGAATAGGGCATATAAGAATATTCCCCAAACCATGAACTAGTAGTACCAGACGAAGTTGTTGTTTCCCATATAGCATCTCCTTTTTTATATTCAGATTCATTATAATTATTTACTCGACCATCATTTGTTGCTAAATAAACATCTTTATACTTTTTATTAGCATTTACTATTACTTCACCATAAGTAGTTAAACTACTATTTTCATTATTTACATAAGCCGCTGTATATTCATATGCACCTCCTGACATATCATATATTCCAGTTACATTTCCTGTAGTACTTTGTTTTACATTATATTTATAAGAATCTTCCTGAGTATAAGATGAGGCCTTATTTCCACCAGTATAATAATCATAACTAGTATTTCTATCAATCCTTTCGTTTTTCCCATATTCTGATGTTGCTAAATAGGCTACTGCTCCCCATTCTACGTTTTTCATCAAATGAGTATCTACATCATTATTATCATGTAAAAACATTCCGCTTGTTTGAAGCTCACTTGCTACCTCCCAACCATAACGAACATCTACTTCCATGTTACGAAAAGCACTAAAATAGGCACCTATTCTTGTGGCTCGCCATGATTCTTTTCCAGGAAGAATATTTATAGGACATACATAATCTAAATGTTTTCCATCATTATTTCCTGTACAATCTCCAGCAAGAGAAGGTTCAAATTTTGCTACCCAAAATCCCGTTAATTCAACTTTATCTTCATCATAACCAAAAGTAAAAGCTGGATGAGTTGACCATGTGCCATTAGAATCATTAGCACAAGGATTCTCACCAGTAGGTATCCCATCAGCGTTATATTCACAGGTATTTTTTAATTCACCATCAGGAGCAACATCATCTGTGCCCCTAGTAAAAGATATTTTTATTTCACCATACAACTCTTCATTATTATCCTGCATACATTCTTCAATTCCGTGATGACATTTGGTTATCTTATATACATATCTTGGTATCCAAACCCAATATGCTATAATTTCATTATCGTGAACACTTACTGCATTTGCCCATCTTTGCTCATTTTTGTAATCATACCATAAATCATCATTCCAACCAGCTTCACCTTTTTTAATTAAGTCATCATTATCATCCCATATAACCGGTATCATCCCCTTAGCTAATTGAGGACGATTGACTCCTTTATTAGAATCCCATCCACCTTCATCTCCTGCAATAACTGGTGGTTCACAAACTATTTCAGTAGTTGACCCAATTTTCATATCCTTATACGTCCCACATACTGTTAAACCTGCCCATTTATTTTGACCAACTAATTTTACATAAGGTTCCTTTTTTTCATTAGATACAACAATAACTTCTTCATAGTTTTTAGTACTTAATTTTAGGATTGTTTCAAAATTCTCTTTATTAATTGGTGTTTTCTCTAAATCATAGCCTTCCATTAATTGATAATCTATTGCCTTAATAACCATTTTGGCATCCATTAAAAAAGCATTTTTTGTTGTGCTTTCTATTAAGCCTGTTATTGTAGGTATAGATATTGCTAAGATAATTGCTAAAATAACGATTACTGCTAGTAATTCTATTAAAGTAAAACCTTCTTTTTTCAACATTACCACCTCTTCCCTTTATTACCAAAATTATAGCATAACGTTTTTTAGAAATCTACTTTTTTAGTGGTAATTAACATGATTTGTCATTTTTTATTCCAAATAAAATTCATCTAAACTCTAAACAATTTTTTTATTTCTCTAATCGTTAACTTTCGATATTCTCCAGTTTTTAATCCTTTTAAATTTAAAAAAGAAAAACAAATTCTTTTTAATTTTAAAACATCTAAGCCTACTTTATTAAACATCTTTTTAACTTGATGATTTTTACCTTCATGAATAGTTATTTCTAAAAAAGAGATTTGTTTTTCTAAATCCTTTTTATTCACTTTAATTTTCTTAGCCTTACTTATACTACCATCAATAAAAACACCCTTTTTTAATTGATTAATTATCTTATTATCTACTATTCCTTTTATTTTAACTAAATAAACTTTTTCTATTTCATTTTTAGGATGTAATAAATAATTAGTAAGTTCCCCATCATTAGTTAATAATAAAAGGCCTGAAGTATGATAATCAAGTCTTCCTACTGGATAAATCCTTTCTTTTAAAGGAAAAAAATCTAAAACAGTTTTCCTCTTTTTATCATCTTTAACTGTTGTGACTACTCCCCTTGGTTTATAAAATAAATAATAAACCTTTTGTTCTTGTTTTAAAATTAGGCCATTAACTACGATTATATCTTCCTTAGAAACTTTTGTTCCTAATTCTTGAACTACTTTTCCATTAACTAAAACCCTTCCCCTTTTAATTAATTCTTCAGCTTTTCTTCTAGAAGTATAACCTGATTTAGCAATAACCTTTTGTAATCTTATCATTTCTTTCACCCTTATTATTATATAATTTTTTAACCAAAAACTAAAGAAACTATTAAAACACTTGCCGTCACTCCTATTAAATCTGCAAACAGTCCTACCCAAAGAGCATGTTTTATTTTTTTTATGCCAATAAAACCAAAATATAAAGTTAAGATATAAATAGTTGTATCAGTACTACCTTGAAGAGTAGAAGCTAAACGTCCTAAAAAAGAATCAACGCCATACTTTAAAAAGATATCATTCATTAAAACTAAAGTTGAGGATCCAGAAATTGGTCTCATAATCGCCATTGGAACTATTTCTAAAGGAAACTTCAAAAAGATAAATAAAGGTTTTAATAAAAATAAAATATCAGTAAGAATATTACTTTTTAATAAAACATTGATTGCTACAATCATACCTAATAAATAAGGGAAAATACCAATACTAATTTCTAGACCATCTTTAGCTCCTATTATAAACATATCATAAATATTAACTCTCTTAAAAAGAGCATAAATAATTACTACCAAAACTAATAAAGGTAATATATAAGAAGATAAATTAACTAAAAACATTTGTCACCTCTTAATTCTATTTATAAAACGATCTAATAATAAACCACCTGTTGAAGAAGCCATTGTCGCAATAATCGTTGTCATAATTATTTCTGTTGGATTAAAGCTCTGATAAAACATTCGTAGAGAAATAACAGTGGTCGGAATAAGAGTCATTCCACTTGTATTTAAAACTAAAAAGGTTATCATACTTCTAGTTGCTGTATCCTTTTTATCATTTAATTCTTGTAAAGATTTCATTGCTTTTAAGCCAAACGGTGTCGCCGCACTACCTAAACCAAAAATATTAACAATAATATTAGAAGAAATAAAACCTAAAGATTCATGACCCTTTGGAATATCAGGAAAAATTAAAGATAAAAGAGGCGCTAAGATTTTACTTAATTTATCAAGCAAACCACTCTCTTTAGCAATTGTCATAATCCCTACCCATAAGGTAATAATAGGTAAAATGTTTAAAAACAAATCTAGTGATGTTTTAGCACTATTTATTATTTCTTTATTTATATCTTCAATATTACCGGTTAAAATACCATATAAAATACCTACAATAATAAATAAACCCCAAATTTTATTGATCATGAAAACCACCTGAAAATTCTTTGCCACCAACTAATATTTTTATTAAACTTTTTAGGTAAAACTTCAATAAAAATATCTTCAGTATGAACTATTTTATTTTGAAAATAAACTTCTACTTCACCAACCTTATCTTCATTTTTATAATGCTTATTTTTAAATAGTTTAGCTTTTAAAACCACTTCTTTAGTCTCTTCATGTTTTAATGGATAATAATAATCATTTTTAATATATAATCTTTCTTGATAGTAATCACTTTTCAAAATAAATTTCTTTTTATTTAAAACTAAATAACGACGATAATTATTAAAAGCATATTCATATAAAGTTTGGTGTGTCATCCAATCATTTCCATCATTTAAAGTAACCACAATAAGATTAAGATTATTCTTACTAGCAGTAGTAACTAAAGTTCTTCTTGCTTTTTCAGTAAAACCTGTTTTCCCTCCCGTTGACCATTTATAAAGACGAAGAATTTTATTTTTATTATGCCAAACATAAGTTTTCTTATTAGTTTTAACTTGCCAAACTTTTGTTTTAACAATATTTTGATATTCTTTTAATTGATTAGCATATTTTGTAAGTAACGCCATATCATAAGCTGTAGATTTATTTCCCCCATCTTCATCTAATCCATGAGGATTAAGAAAGAAAGTCCTTTTCATCCCTAATTTTTTCGCTTTATTATTCATCTTTTTAACAAAGCCCTTTTCATCTTTAGCTAAATATTTAGCAATTACTAAAGCCGCATCATTTCCACTACGAAGCATTAATCCATAGACTAAATCCCTTAATTTCATCTTTTCTCCAACCTCAAGATAAATATTAGATCCATAAGCTTCTTTTATTATGCTATCAACTGTTATTAAATCATCTAACTGATTAGATTCAATGGCTATTACAGCCGTCATAATTTTAGTAATACTAGCAATTAACTTCTCTTTATAAGGAGAAACACTATATAAAATCCGACCAGAATCCTCATCCATTAAAATTAAAGCTTCTCCTGAAACTTCTAATGCATTAATAGAAACTAAAGAAAAAAGAAAAAAAATAATTATTATTAAAAGTCTTTTCATAAAGGCCTCCAATAATAATTATGAAAAAAAAAGACCAATTAGTCTTTTTTTAATAAACTCCATGAATTTTTTTCTTTTCTGCTTCTGATAAATCATCAATAAACCATTTATCTTTATCATTTTTCGTTAATCTTAAATCTAGAGTATATTTAATTCTTTTCCGTTCTTCTTTTAATTTCTTGATTCGGTAATCCATATATAATTCGTTAGAAAATTCATTATCTTTTAAGAAATCTTCTCTATTTTCATTTAAATTTTCTTCAATATCCTTTTGTGATCCTGCTAAATCATAAACCTCAATTTCTACTGTTACAATAGCATTATTACCATCAATGATTTCATCCTTTATTGTATAAGTCAAATCATTATATTGTTTTTTCATTATCTCTTTATAATCTTTCTTTTGAGTTTCTGTTAAATCTTCCTTACTAATAACATCATCTAATTGAGTATCTATCTCTTTATCCAAAGTTTGATATTTACTAAAGAAATGTTCAACAGTCCTTTTAGGAGATGTATTTGATTGAAAAAGAGTACAGCCTGTTAAGATGAATAACATTATTAATAATATTCTAGCCTTCATTCTAACCTCCTAAATATATAGTGGCAAAAACATGAAAAAATATACATAAAAATTGGAACTTAAAAAAAATTAAGGCCATAAACGAGTTTGGTTTCTAAAAATAAAGGAAACATCTTTTATACTATCAAAGCCTAACATCACCATTAAAATACGAGCTAAACCACTCCCAAATCCTCCATGAGGAGGACAACCATATTTAAAGAAATCTAAATAAAAACCAATGCTTTCTTCTGATAATCCTTTTTCCTTAGATTGAGCTAAAAGAACATCATAACGGTGTTCCCTTTGAGCTCCAGTAGTTATTTCAACACCACCATATAATAAATCAAAACTTTTAGTTAAGGTTGGATCAGTTTCCTTTTTCATATGATAAAAAGGTCTTTTAACATAAGGAAAATCAGTAACAAAAACAAAATCATGACCTTTCGTTTCTTTAATAAAGTCCCCTAATAAACGTTCCCCTTCACTATCTAAATCACTATGAAGTTTTCCAGGATTAGAATGACCTCTTTCTTTAACTATTTCTAAAGCTTCTTTCATCTTAATTCTAGGAAATGGTAAAGAGGGAATAACTAAATCCTTTTTAAAAACAGTTTTTATTTCTTCTCCATAAACCTCTTTAACCTTTTTAATAGTATAAACAAGCATTTCTTCTTTTAACTTCATAACCTCTTCTTCAGAATCTATCCAAGAAATCTCAGCATCAATTCCTGTAAATTCTGCTGCATGAACATTAGTACTAGAACGATCAGCCCGAAAAACAGGACCTATTTCATAAACTTTATCCAATCCCGCTGCCATTCCCATTTGTTTATAAAATTGAGGCGATTGAGCTAAAAAAGCTTTTCCTTCATAATAGTTAAGTTCAAAAACTTCAGCCCCTGATTCACTAGGAGCCCCAATAATTTTAGGACTATGAATTTCTATAAAGGATCTCTTCTTAAAATATTCTCTTAAAGCTGATTCTAATAAAGTTTGCACTTTAAAAATTAAACTTTTATTATAATTTCGTAAATCTAAATAACGCCAATCTAATTTTATTTCCAAAGAAGTTTCTGTTTTACCACTAAAATCAATAGGAAGTTTTTTTTCTGCTAAACTAAAACATTCTATATCTAAAACTTCTATTTCTAACTCCTCTTTACTTTTAGTTCTAACTTTACCATTAACCTTTATTGCTGACTCTAAAGTTATTTCTTTAACTTTTTTAACTAATTTTTCTTGTTCCTTTTCTACAATTAATTGAATATCACCACTAATATCATTAAAATCAATAAATATTATTTGTTTTAATTCCCTTATTTTTTTAAGAAAACCTTTTATTATAATTTCTTTTCCAAGATAATCTTTTAAATCTTTAACATAAATTCTTTCCATCAAATTCTCCTATCTTTTTTCTATTTCTTCCTTTAAAACTTTTGAACTTAAAGCTGGATTAGCCTTCCCTCTTGATTTTTTCATAATTTGACCAATCAGATAATCTAAAACATTATTTCGACCATTTTTATATTCTAAAATAAGATTCTCATTTTCTTCTAAAACTTCTTTAACAAACTCTTTTATTTGATCTTCATCTGTTATTTGAGATATATTAGAAGTTTTAATAATATCTAAGGGAGCTTTCCCTTTTTCTAAAGATTCATATAAAACCTTTTTCCCTTGTTTGATCGAAATAAAACCACCATCTACTTGACTAATTAATTCAACTAACATTTTCGGAGTGATAAATAGTTCTTTAATAGATAATTCATATTTATTAAGATGACCTAAAATGATCCCGTTAATCCAATTAACCAATGTTTGATAATTTTTCGTATAAGTAAGCGCTTCTTCAAAATAATCAGCAATCTCCTTTTCTTTAACTAAAATAGTAGCATCATACCTAGATAAGTTATATTCTTTCATATAAATATTAATTCTTTCATATTGCAGTTTAGGAATAGTTTTTTTAATTTCTTCTATAAAATTTAAAGGTAAATCAATTGGTGGTAAATTAGGATCAATAAAATATTTATAATCAACTGCTTCTGCCTTTGTTCTCATACTATAAGTTTTTCTTTTATCATCATCAAACCTTCTTGTTTCCATAATTACCTTTTGATTATTATTTAATAATTCTGTTTGCCTTTTAATTTCATATTCAATCGCATCTTTAACATTATTAAAAGAATTAATATTTTTCATTTCTACTTTAGTCCCTAATTCTTGATCTGTTTCTTTCATTAAAGAAACATTAACATCACAGCGCATTTGTCCTTGATCCGTTCTTGCTTCTGAAACATCACAATAAAGATAAATTGATCTTAAAGCTTCTAAAAAGGCTAAAACTTCTTTACTACTATGTAAACAGGGTTCCGTAACTATTTCCACTAAAGGAACTCCAGAACGATTATAATCAAGTAAAGAATAATCATCAAAATGATCTAAACTAGCAGTATCTTCTTCTAAATGAAGTTGTTTAATTTGAACTTCTTTATCAATACCTTCAACATTAACTATTAAAACTCCATTTTTCCCAAGAGGTTTAGTTACTTGAGTAATTTGATATCCTTTTGGTAAATCAGGATAAAAATAGTTCTTTCGATCAAATAATAATTCTCTAGGAATTTCACAATCTAAAGCTAAAGCCATTTTTAAAGCCAAAGCCACAGCTTTTTTATTAACTGCTGGTAATGTTCCAGGAAATCCCAAGTCACCAAGAGCAATATTCTCATTAGGTATTTTATTATAATAATTAGGAGCTGAAGAAAAAACTTTCGCTTTTGTTTTTAATTCACAATGAACCTCTAATCCAATTACCACTTTATACATCTTGATCCCCCCCTTGATTAAATTCATTTTCTAAAGCCAAAGCCAACTTTAAAACCTCTAAATCTTTTTTTATTGGACCAGTAATATTAATACTAAAAGGACTATTTCCACTAGGAAGAGAAACACTAGGATAACCCCCTAAATTACCAATTACTAAATGACTATCAAGAAGATGATCATCATCTTTTTTAAAACCATTAGAAGAAGGTAAAATTAAAGCATCATATGAAGAAAATAATTCATTCATTTTCTCCACAATCATTCTTCTAATCCTTTGAGCATTTAAAAATAACTTTTCTTTCTTTTCCTTTTGTAAAACATAATGACCAATAATAAATTTACTTTTAGTTAAAGAAGTAAAACCTTTAAAACGAGCATCAATCAAAAGATCATCGATTGAATTTCCTTGACCACGAATACCAAAATTAAGTCCCGTTAAATTAGCATTATTAGAAGCAGCTTCCGCTAAAGAAATAATAACAGTTGCTGGAGATAATGCTTTTAAAAGAGCTTTATTAATTGAAACTTCTTCCACTATTATTCCCAACTTCTTACACTTTTTAAGAACCATTTTAAAGTTATCTAAAACCTTTTGATCCCCTTCTTCCATCATTTCTTTAAAATAAAATAATTTCTTCCCTTTAACATTATCATCTAATTGTAATATATAATCTATCTTATCGTTTCTTAAACTTGTCGAATCTTTTTCATCATAACCTTTAATAGCATTTAAAATATAAGGTAAATCTTTAACCTTTTTTGTAAAACAACCAATATGATCAAGAGAAGAAGAAAAAGGCATTAACCCAAAACGAGAAACTAATCCATAAGTAGGTTTAAAACCAACTATCCCCCGAAAAGCAGCTGTCTTTCGAACTGAACCCGTCGTATCAGAATCAAGGGCAAAAGAAACCATTCCTAACAAAACTGAAGAAGCAGCCCCACTGATAAAATTTTCATTATTTTCAATATTTAAACCAAGCTCCGTTAATATAGCTTTCCCCATTAAAAGAGCCTTTTCTTTATTTAATTTTTCTACTACAGTAGCATTAAAAACAGGAATATAATCTTTTAATAAATCAGAAGAACCAGTTGTTAAAATTCCCTTCGTCGTTATATTATCAGATAATACATAAGGAATTCCCGCTAAATAACTAGAATCTTCTTGAATAAGCCCTGCTGGTTTTAAAACTGTTATTAAAGGATTATTATCTTCTTGGTATTTCTCAATTCTTTTTAATGATTCATTAATTAAATCCATTGCTGTTATTTTTTTCTCTTTTATTAAAGAATGAAGTTCTTCAATCGTTAAATCTAAATATTTCATCTTATCCCACCACCTTAGGAATCCTTATTTCATTATTCTCTACCTCTTTAGCATTTTTTAAAGCTTCTTTAGTTGATAATATTTCCTTAACTTCATCCTCTCTAAAAGTATTATCCTTTAAAGAAAAAGGAAAAGCTAAAGGTTCTACCTCTTCAAGATGAGCTACTTTATTAATTATCTTTTCATACTCTTCAATCCTTTTTAAATCCTTTTCCACTAATTCTAATTCTTCTTCCTCTAATTTAAAAAATAAACTAGCGGCATAATCTTTTATTCTTTCTTTATTTAATCCCATTTAAATCCTCCTTTATTTATTAAAAAAAACAGCAAGAATTCTTACTGTTTATTTACCTTCTTAATGGCGCCTGATGTAGGACTCGAACCTACGACAATCCGGTTAACAGCCGGGTACTCTACCAACTGAGCTAATCAGGCTTATCTGGCGCCTAATGTAGGACTCGAACCTACGACGATCCGGTTAACAGCCGGGTACTCTACCAACTGAGCTAATTAGGCCTTTTAAACAGTTTCTCCCTAGAAGGGACGAAACTATATTCCGCGGTGCCACCCCATTTATCATTAAAATGATCACTCATCTTTAATCTGATAACGGAGGTTTCCGACTTAGCCTACTATCTTTCGGTAAGTAGCTACAAGGTGTTTTTCATATTAACCTTTATTGTTAGATTCCACCATCCTAACTCTCTTTTAAATAGTATTAATATTACTCTTCCTCATCAACGCTATAAACATATTATATATTTTAGTTAAACAATTGTCAATTGTCTATTGTTTTTTTATTTTTCATTAGATATAATTTTAATCGGAGGTTAACATGCTAAAAAACATTTTAACAGGCGTTGCAATTGGGATCGCTAATATCATTCCTGGAGTAAGCGGAGGAACAATTATAGTCCTCTTTGGTTTATTTGATAAAATTATTTTTGCTATTTCTGATATTTTAAAAAGAAAAACTCTTTCTAGAAAGGAAAATCTCCTCTTTTTAGGCCAAATATTATTCGGTATTTTAATTGGTCTTATTACTTTTGCTAATATTATTGATTACTTCTTTATTAATTGGCCAACTCAAACCATTTACACTTTTATTGGTTTAATTTTATTTAGTATTCCTTCTATTATTAAAAAGGAAATGCCCAATAAAAAGGTTTCTTATCCCTTTTTTATAATAGGAGCCCTAATTATAATTGGTCTAAGTATTATGAGTCCTGATCAAACAAATATAATTATTACTAATTTTCCTTTAATAACTTTACCCTTTCTTTTTAAACTAACTATTATTGGAATGATTGGAGGAATTGCTGTTATTTTACCTGGTGTCAGTGGCGCCATGATTTTATTGATTCTTGGACAATATCATCTTTATAAATCCTATATTGCTAATGTAGCTAGTTTTAAACTAAATATTATTATTCCGATACTTTTTATAGGAAGTGGAATCCTTCTTGGTATTATTTTAAGTTCTAAAATTATAAAATGGGCTTTAACAAATTATCGAAAAGAAACCATCAGTTTTATTTTAGGCCTAATTATCATGAGTTCTATTGTTTTAATACCATTAAAAATTACTTATACTTTACCTTTAATTATAAGTAGCCTTTTTACTTTTACTTTAGGAGCTTTAATTGTAACTTTAATAGAAAAGAAAGCTTAATTAAAACTTTTATCAAACCCAATTAAACTAGAGATAATTAACATAAAAGAAGATAAATATAAAAAAATAATTAAATCTTTAATAAAGATAATCACGATTAAAATTATTATTGCCCGAAAAAAATTTTGAAGACCTTCTAAATAAGAAACAAAAGCTAAACTATTATAATTTAATCCTAAAGAATAATTATTATAATTATATGTTGTCTCATACATCTTTTCTACTAATCCTTCTAAAAAAGCAATAATTAATATAATAAATGAAGAGAAAATATTAAGTTTTAAAATCCAAACAATCCCTAATAAGATACTAGAAAGGATTAAATAATCCTTTTTTTCTTTATCTAATTTTTTAGAATAAAAATAAACAAAAAAAAGACTAGAAATTCCCACTAAAGTATTAAAAATACCAACAAACTTATAATTACTTTCTACATAAATAAATATATATAAAGGGAAAATATAACGAGCAATCATTCTAAATTGAACCAAAAAATAAAAATAGATATTTCTTTTAGGAATAGTCTTAATTATTTCTTTATAACCATCATCTAAAGATAGCTTTTTTTTATTTCTTTCCTTAAGAGTAAATAAAGGACTAATTGTTATTAAATACATCATTATTACAATTAATAAAACATATTTAAAATTTAAATAAGTTATTAATAAAGCACCTAAATAAGAAGCAGGAATAAGACCAAGTTCACTAAAAATAATTATCTTTCCTACTCCTAAACCAATCTCTTTGATGGATAAAACCTCTAAAGCAAAATAATGCCTAGATAACCAATAAGTATGAGAATTAATAATATGAGTAAAAACTATTAAAATTAAAATCAAAATAGTAAGAGGAAAAAGAAATAATAAATAATAAGAAAGAGAAATAAAAAATGAAGATATAATTATTAACCATTTAAAAGTAATCCTTTTACTTAAAAAAGTCAAAGGAAAATTTAAAAGAGAGGAAAAAAAATAATAAAGAAGTAAAAAAAGAAAAATATAATCAATTGTTAAACCCCGATTATATAAAATAAGAGGAATAAAAACTTCAATTAAATTTCTAGTAAAAGTAGCGAGAAAAACAAAAAGATTAAACTTTTTGATATTATCCATAAATCAACTCCTAATTTTTAATGTTATACTTATATTAGGTGATGTTCATGAATCCCTTTAAATATTCAAATGATAATAAAAGATACCAAACCTTAAACTATTTTTATAAAAATAAATTTCATACTAAAGTATTTAAAATAAGTTTAGATGCTGGTTTTACTTGTCCCAATCTTGATGGAACTAAAGGCTATGGTGGTTGTTTATATTGTGAAGAAAATAAAATAAAAAAAATAATTAGTAATAAAGAACTTTTAAAACAGTTTCAAGAAAAAAAGAAAGAAATGCTAAAAAAATGGCCTAATAGTAAATATATAGGTTATTTTCAATCTAATAGTAATACTTATGCTCCTTTAAATATCTTAAAAGAAAAATATGAATTAATCTTAAAAGAAAAGGATATTGTTGGTCTTAATATTGCAACAAGAGCTGATTGTATTAAAGAAGATACTCTTTCTTATTTAAAAGAATTAAACCAAAGAACCTTCTTAACTATTGAATTAGGTCTTCAATCTATCCATGAAAAAACAACTAAATTAATCAATCGTCATCATGATTTAAAAACATTTGAAGAAACTGTAAAAAAACTTAGGCAAGAAAAGATAAATGTTGTTATTCATATTATTAATGGATTACCATATGAAACAAAAGAAATGATGCTAGAAACAGTTTCTTATTTATCTAAATTAAATATTCAAGGAATAAAGATTCATATGTTATATATAACTAAAGGAAGCAAAATGGCTAATTTTTGGAAAGAAAAGAAATTTCCCCTTCTAACTAAAGAAGAATACCTAGATATTGTCTCTGAGCAATTAGCTATTATACCAAAAGAAATAGTTATTCATAGATTAACTGGCGATCCTCTTTCTTCTAAATTAATCCTTCCTAACTGGGTATTAAATAAAAGAAGAATACTTAATGATCTTGATAAAGAGTTAGTTAAAAAAAATATCTTTCAAGGTTTTCAGACTAGTATATTAAATAAAGGAAAACAAATATTAATGAATAATATAAAGAAAAAGGATATTTTAATTGATGCTACTATTGGCAATGGTAATGATCTTCTTTTTCTAGCAACTTTAGTCCCCTATGGTCATGTTTATGGTTTTGATATTCAAGAAATTGCCATCAAAAATACCAATCAATTATTAAAAAATAATAAAATAAATAATTATACTTTATTTAAAATATCCCATAGTAATATGTTAAACACTTTAATTGATAAAAAGGGGAAAATTAAAGGAATTATTTTTAATTTAGGATATCTTCCTAAAGGTAATAAAAATATCACCACTATTTATAAAACAACCATTAAAGCTCTTAAAGATAGTTTAAGGCTTATTCAAGATAATGGTTTTTGTCTAATAACTATTTACCCCGGTCATAAGGAAGGAAAAAAGGAAGACTTAAAAATTCAAGAATTCCTCCCAACAATCAAAACTACCCATTTTATTAAACAATTTCGTAATTCTCCTAACCCTCTTTCCCCTTATCTAATCTTAATAACAAAAAAACACCAC
>JBMNEQ010000002.1:0-266401 GCA_050948865.1 Bacilli bacterium | reverse complement strand
AAAATAAAAATGAAAGAGATGAAAAGAAATCTTAATTTAGAAGATTTCTAAGAAAAGGAAGTGCCAAATGAAAAAAGATTTTTTTAAATATTTTAGTTTATTAATTATATTCATAATTTTAATTATTTCTTTATTTAAACCATTATTTAATAGACTAAATTATGGATTAGACTTACAAGGAGGATTTGAAGTCTTATATGAAGCTAAACCTCTTGAGGGGAATAAATTAACTAGAGAAATGTTAATTAATACTTATAAAACTATTTTAAGAAGAATTGATGTTTTAGGGGTTAATGAACCTGAAATTATAATTGAAGGAAATAATCGTTTAAGAATTCAATTAGCAGGGATAACTAACGAAGAAAAAGCAAGGGAAATTTTAAGTAAACCAGCTAGTTTATCTTTTCGTGATTCTAAAGATAACTTATTAATGACTAGTAAAATCTTAAGTAGTGGGGGAGCAAGATTAGATCGAGATAGTTATGGAAAACCAGCTGTTGGTCTTCAAATAGCTGATAATGATAAATTTTATGAAGTAACTAATAAAATAAAAGATGAAGAAGATAATAGAATTATTATTTGGTTAGATTTTGAAGAGGGTGTTGATAGTTATTCTCAAGAACAAAATAATTGTGGTTCTCTTACTTCTTCAAAGTGTTTATCAGCCGCTAGTGTGGAACAGGCTTTTACTGGTAATGTCATTATTCAAGGAAACTTTACTAAAGAAGAAGCTACTAATTTAGTTAATTTAATTAATTCTGGATCTATTCCTACTAAATTAAAAGAAATTTCTTCCCATAGTGTTGGTTCTTTATTTGGAAAAAATGCTTTAAATAAAACTTTAATAGCGGGTAGTCTTGGTATTGCTTTAATCTTTTTATTTTTTATCTTGATATACCGCTTTGCTGGCTTCTTAGCGGGCATTGGGATCATTACTTATACTTTCATTGTCTTTCTAATCTTTTGGACGATAGGAGGAGTTTTAACCCTACCTGGAATTGCTTCTTTAATTTTAGGAATTGGAATGGCAGTTGATGCATGTGTTATTAGTTTTGAACGAATTAAAGAAGAATTAAAAGATGGAACTAAACAATTACAAGCTTGCCTTGATGGTTATAAAAAATCATTTTCTTCAATAATTGACGCTAATATTACCACTTTGATTGTTGCTTTAATAATGTTTATTCTAGGAGAAAGTAGTGTTAAAGGATTCGCTACTATGCTTATTATTAATATTCTTGTAACCATTGTTGTTATGTTTTTCTTAATTAAATTCTTAATCTATAATATAGTAAAAACTAAGATTTTTGAAAATAAAAACAATTTATTTATTGGGTTATCTAATAAAAAACCTCGCTTAAGAGATATTAACTTTTTTAAACAAGCTAAAATATGGATTACTTTATCCATTCTTGTTTTAACAATTGGAAGTATTATGTTTTTTACCAATGGATTTAATTTAAGTGTTGACTTTAAAGGGGGAAGTTATATTACTTTAACTAGTAAAGAAAAATTAAAAGATAAAAATATTATTAAAGATATAAAATATTTAGGTTATCAATATAATAAGATTGAAAATATTGATGAAAAAACAGTTTATTTAAAATTAGATGAAACATTAAAGAAAAAAGAAATAGCAAAAATTAATAAATACTTTAAAGATAAATATCAAGCTGAAAGTGAAGTTGGAGTTGTTTCTAATATAGTGCGTAAAGAATTAACTTTAAATGCTTTAACAGCTGTTTTAATTGCGGCCATCGGAATAATTTTATATGTTTCAATTCGCTTTAAACTTAGTTATGCTATTGCTTCTTTAGTTCCTTTATTTCATGATGTTTTAATGGTTCTAGCTATTTTTATAATTTTTAAATTAGAAATAGCCGTTATTTTAATCGCTGCTTTATTAACTATTATTGGTTATTCGATTAATGATACGGTAGTTATTTTTGATCGAATAAGAGAAAATTTAAAGAAACAACCTAAAAAGAATATAAAAAACAAGAATAAAGAAGAAGAATTAAAAGAAATAATTAATAAAAGTTTAAATGAGAATTTAGTTAGAACTTTATATACCTCTATCACAACTTTATTACCAGTTATTTGTTTAATCTTTTTAGGAACTTTTGAAATTATTAATTTTAATTTAGCGATTTTAATTGGTTTAACAGTAGGAACTTATTCTTCTTTATTTTTAGCGAGTATTATTTGGTATCAATTAGAAAAAAAGGGAATTGGTCTAAAGTTTGAAAAATATATTGATAAAAATGAATTAGATGAAATTGAGGTAAAAGGAATTAATAAATAAAGGTGGAATCTAAATGACAAAAGAAAAACAAATAAATTTTACTGATTTATTAACTAAAGTAAAAACTTATATTCATCAAGAAGATGAATTAAAAATAATTAAAAAAGCTTATGATTATGCTGCTTTAAAACATTATGGAAAAAAAAGATTAGATGGTAATGATTTTATTACCCATCCTCTTAATGTGGCTTATATTTTAACTGATTTAACAGCTGATTATATGACTATTGTTACTGCTTTATTACATGAAATAATCGATGAAGGTCAAACAAGTTTAGAAGAAGTTAAAAAAAACTTTGGAGAAGAAATAGGGAACTTAATTGATAGTATTACTAAAATAAATCGTTTATCCTTTTCAGCAGAAAATGAATGGACAATTGCTTATTATAGTAAAATTCTTGTTGGTTTATGTGAAGATGTGCGAATTATTTTTATTAAACTAGGAGATCGCTTACATAATATGCGTACTTTATGGGCTATTCCAGATAATAAACAAAAAGAAAAAGCCAAAGAAACTTTAGAAATTTTAGCTCCTATTGCTCATCGTTTAGGTATTTATAATATTAAAAGTGAATTAGAAGATTTATCATTAAAATATTATAAACCAGATATTTATTTAGATATTCTAGGAAATCTAAATAATACAAAAGCTGAAAGAGAACATGCTATTAAAGAAATGAAGTTTAAAATAATGGAAATATTAAATAACAATAATATTAAACATGAAATTAAAGGGCGTTCTAAGAGTGTTTATAGTATTTATCAAAAAATGCAAACTGGACGTAAATTTAAAGAAATATATGATATTTTAGCTCTTCGGGTTTATGTTGAAACTGAACAAAATTGTTATTTAACTTTAGGTTTAATTCATTCTAAATTTAAACCAGTCCCAAAACGTTTTAAAGATTATGTAGCTATGCCTAAAGAAAATATGTATCAATCTCTTCATACTACAGTATTTGGAATTGATGGACATTTATTTGAGATCCAAATTAGAACCTATGAAATGGATAAAATAGCTGAATATGGTCTTGCCTCTCATTGGTCATATAAAGAAAGTAGTCCTCAACTTAAAAATGTCATGGAAAAAAAATTAGCAATGTTTCGTTCTTTAATTGATTTAAATAATGAAGAACATAATCCTGAAGAATTTATAAAAAACGTAGAAAGTGAAATATTAAAAGATAATATCTATGTTTTTACACCAAAAGGAGATGTTATTGAACTACCTATTGGAAGCACTCCCATTGATTTTGCTTACCGAGTTCATAGTGAAATAGGAGAAAAAATGGTAGGAGCAATCGTTAATGATAATATTGTTCCTTTGGATTATGAATTACAAGATGGAGAAATTGTTAAAATTAATATTAATAAAAATTCTAAAGGACCAAGCCGAGAATGGGTTTACATTGCCAAAACAGCCCAAGCGAAAAATAAAATAAAGAACTATTTTCGTAGAATTGATAAAGATGATTTAATAGAAAAAGGAGAAGAGTTACTAAATAAGGAATTAAGAAAAAGAAAATTAGTATTTAGTGAACTTTTTACTAATGAAAACATGGATCTAATCTTTAAAACTTTAGCAGTCGATAATATTAATGATATCTATCATAATATTGGATCTTCTAATTTTACTCCTAATCATGTTTTAAATATTATTACTAAAGAAACAAAAGCTAAAGAAAAAGAGTTATTAAATAAAATGTTAAAGACAACTGAAGAGAATATAACGATTAAAAATGATATTTTAGTGGAAGGAATTGATGAAATTAAAATTACTTTAGCTAACTGCTGTGGACCAGTAAAAGGGGATAAAATTTTAGGTTATATTACTAAAGGTCAAGGGATTACTGTTCACCGAATAGAATGCCATAATATTACTAATAAAGAAGAAAGACTTATTGAAGTTTCTTGGAATCAACAAGCGACAAAAAAATGGTTAACAAATATTGTTATAGAAACTGAAAGTAGAGATAATTTTCTTTTAGATTTATTTTCAAAAACTTCTAATCATAAGATTAATGTTAAAAGTGTTGAAGTTATTAATTCTAATGGTTTAGTAATCTATGATCTAAAAATAATGGTTGAAGATAAAGATCTTTTAAAAAGATTTCTTTGGGATGTTTTAACAATTCCCAATGTTCATAAAGCAAAAAGGGTGATTAAATAATGAAAGTAGTTTTACAAAGAACAAAAAAAGCAACAGTTAAAGTAAAAGAAAAAGTAATTGGTCAAATAGAAGAAGGACTAGTTATTTTAGTAGGGTTTACAGAACATGATAATGAAGAAATAATAGAAAAAATGATCGATAAGATTATTAATCTTCGTATTTTTGATGATGATAAAAAATTAATGAATCTTTCTTTACTAGATGTAAAAGGATCTATTTTATCTATTTCTCAATTTACTTTATATGCTGATACTAAAAAAGGAAGAAGACCAAGTTATATAAATTCCCTTCATTATATAGAAGCAGAAAAGTTATATAAAACTTTTAATCAATTATTATTAAAGAAAAATATTAATGTCCAAACTGGAATATTTGGAGAAAATATGGAAGTTTCCTTAATAAATGATGGTCCAGTAACAATAATTATAGAAATATAAAAGAGGTGATAGCATGCTAAAAAATAAACTAGATTATAAATTAGTAAATTTAACTTTAATTGCTTTAATTATTGCAATTATCTATTTCACTAGTAACTTTTGGTTAATGATCTATTATAAAATCATTAGAATTTTAATTCCCCTTTTTATTGCCTTTGCTATTGCCCATGCATTATATCCTTTATTGCGCAAATTAGAACAAAAAGGAATACCTAAGCCTTTGGCCTTCTCTTTAATAATTTTTGCCTTCTTTGGCTTAATTCTCTTTGTTTTTTATATTATATTTCCATTATTATATACCCAAATAATTAGCTTATTAAATTCTTTATTAAGTTTTATTAATCATCTATCTAATGTCTATAATTTAAATTTAGGTGTTTTACATAATTCTTTAAATGATACTTTAAATAGTTTAATCAAAATAATGAGTGAATATGTTTCTTATGGAGCCATTAGTTTTATTAATAAATCATTTATCTTATTTACTTCTATATTAGTTATTATCTTTGTTTCTGCTTATTTATTAATTGATATGGATAAAATAAGAGGAAAAATCAAAGAACATCTAGAAAAAAGAAATCCCAAAACTTTTGCTTACTTAAAAATATTAGATCAAGAAATGCGTTTTTATTTAATCGGTTTAACTAAACTTTTAACTTGGCAATTTTTTGAATACAATTTAGTTTACTATGCCATTGGTCATCCCCATTTTCTTTTAATAGCCTTTTTAGCTTCAATAACTACTTTTATTCCTTACTTAGGAGCAATCGCGACTAATATTATTGCTTTAATAACTGCTCTTGTTGTTTCTGTAGATTTATTTTTCTTAACTTTAGGAGCAGTCTTTACTTTAACTTTAATCGATAGTTATATCATTTCTCCTAAAATCTTTGGAACGACTAATAAAATACCTCCTTTGTTAGTTATCCTCGCTGTCTTTATTATGGGAGTTATTGCAGGAGTTTTTGGTATTATCATCGCTATTCCTATTACTATTATAATTTTAAGTGCTTTTAAATATTATAAATCAGATCTTTATGCTAAATTTGATAAAGAAAAAAAATAAGTTTTTGACTTCTAATTAAATTTATTTTATAATGTAAATGTAATTTATAAATTACCAAAGGATTAAAATGGAATTAGAGCAAATTAAAAACTTAATAGAAAAGGAATTAAAATTATTATCTTTACTAGATATTTATCCTCAAAATATAAATAATTTAAAGCCTCCATTTTTCTTATTTAATCAAGATAATAAAAAGGTCGGGAAAATTGTTTTTTTACCTAATAAAAATAATGACTGGTTATTAAAATCATCTTATTATCTTCATAATCGAAAAGGAACTATTTATACTAAAGAAAATGAAATAAAAGAAATAAGTAGAGGGGGATATATTTATAAAGATCAAAAAAGATATTACTTTACTTCTTCAGAAAAAGATCAAGATTTTTATAAAGTAAAATTAGAAAATAAAGATATTCATTATGAAATAATAAAAAAACAAGATGAATTAAAACTTTTCCAAATTGAAAAAAGAAATTTACAATTATTTAGTAATTTTATTTTATTAAATATGAAAAATAATTACTATTTTCATGAATATATAAATAAAATAAAAATTAATCAAGATTATCTTTTAAAAAGGAAAGAAAAAATTACTTTAAAGCAAAAAGTTCTTTTACCAAACAATTATAAAACTACTATCACTAAAGAAATATATGATTTTAATAATAGTCTTCCTTTAAGTGTTAGTTCTATTAGAAATAGTAATATTTATAAAATATTTAGTTATTTAAATGAAGAAAAACAAACTATTAATTCTATTTATGAAGAAATAAATAATATTTGGCCAAAATTAAGTGACTATTTTATAATTAATCATTTAAATGAAGAGGAAGAAAAAAAATTAATAAAAATGAAAATTTTAAAAAAATAATTTTTAAATAAGAAAAGTAATAAAGGTGAAAGTTAAAGAGAAAGATATGGTGGTGAAAATATCTACTTTCTAATTTATGAAAGACACTTATTATTAAAAACCGCTTGAAGCGTTAAAACAAATAAGAGCACTGATAGGTGAATAAAGGTGGCACCACGGTTTATCCGTCCTTTAAGAAGCTATTTGGTGCTTTTTTAGAAAGAAGGAATTATAAATGAAAAAATTAATTAAACCAAGAACTTTATCAGGATTTATGGAATTATTACCAAATGAACAATTAAAATTTAATCAACTTTTAAAAGGAATTGAAACAACTTATAAAAAGTATGGCTTTTTACCCCTTGATACTCCAGTTATTGAAGCTTCTGAGGTTCTTTTAGCTAAAGCAGGGGGAGAAACTGAAAAACAATTATATCAATTTTCTAAAGGAAAAACAGCATTAACTCTCCGCTTTGATTTAACTGTTCCTTTAGCTAAATATGTAGCGAAAAATTATGGAAAACTATCTTTTCCTTTTAGACGTTATCAAATAGGTAAGGTTTATCGGGGGGAAAGAACTCAAAAAGGGCGATTTAGAGAGTTTTATCAATGTGATATTGATATGATTGGAGATGGTGAACTAAGCATTATTAATGATGCTGAAATTGTTAAAATAATTGATGATTTGTTTAGTACCTTAAATCTTCCTAACTTTATTATTAAAATAAATAATCGAAAAGTTTTAACAGGTTTTTTTAATTATCTTAATTTAGAAAAAGAAAGTATTGAAATTATGAGAATTATTGATAAATTACCTAAAATAGGAGAAAAGGAAGTTAAAAACGAATTAAAAAAATTAAAAATACCCTTAAATATTCTAAATAATATTCTAAGTTTTATCAATATATCAGGAACTAATAAAGAAATTCTTTCTCAATTAGATAAATTAAAAATTAAACAAGAAACTTTTAAAAAAGGAATAGAAGAACTTAAAGAAGTTTATCATTATCTTCAATTATTTCAAATAAATGAAAATAAAATCAAAATTGATTTAAAAATTTCTCGAGGTTTAGATTATTATACGGGAACAGTTTATGAAACTTTCTTCTTAGATTATCCAGAATTAGGAAGCATCTGTTCTGGTGGACGTTATGATGATTTAGCTGAATATTATATTGAAAAAAAACTACCAGGAGTAGGAGTTTCAATTGGATTAACTAGATTATTTGATCAATTAAATAAATTAAAACTTTTAAAAGAAGAAAAAGTAAAACCCATCGATTATTTAATTGTTCCTTTAACTAAAGATTATCAATATCTTATAAATTGTTATAATGAATTACAGAAAAATAATATAAAAACTCAAATATTTTATGAAAAAAGAAGTCTAAAAAGTATTATTAATTATGCTCTTCATTTAAATATCCCTTTTCTTATTTTTATTGGAGAAGAAGAAATTAACACTAAAACTATTACTGTTAAAGATTTAAAAACATATCAACAAAAAACAATTCCCCTAAAGGAATTATTAAAGGAGGAAAGTTATGAAAATTAAAACTTTAGAAAATTTACCTAGATATTTAGAAAGAGAAATAATAGTCGTTGGCTTTATTGATTCCATTCGCGATTTACCATATGTTCAATTTATTATTTTAAGAAATCAAAGGAATAAATTGCAAATCACTTTAGAAAAAAATGAAGAAAATAAAGATCTAAACAGTCTTATTTCTTCTTTAAGAATTGAAAGCACCATTGAAGTTAAAGGTCTTTTAAAAAGTAATGACAAAGTTAAATTAAATGGATTAGAATTACTAGCAAAAGAAATCAAAATCACTAGTTATAATCAAGAAGAATTACCCCTTAATTTAAAAGACAAATTTAAAGCCTTAAGAGAAACTCGTCTTGATTATCGCTTCCTTGATTTAAGAAGAGAAGAAGCGAATTTAATTTTTCAAGTTCAAACAACCTTTACTAATGCTTTAAGAGAATATTGGCTTTTAAATGATTATATAGAACTTTTTACTCCTAAATTATTAGGAACAGCTTCTGAATCAGGGGCTGATGTTTTTAAATTAGATTACTTTGGAAAAGAAGCTTTTTTAGCCCAATCACCTCAATTTTATAAACAAATGGCTATGGCTTCTAATTTTAATAAGGTTTTTGAAATTGCTCCAGCTTTTCGGGCTGAAAAATCCCATACCTCTTATCATGCTACTGAATTTACCAGTATTGATGCTGAAATATCTTGGCTTGATTCTCATCATGAAGTAATGGATATCTTGGAAGAAACTTTAATTTATTCATTATCTAAAGTTAAAGAAAAACATCAAGAAGAAATAAAAAGATATTTTAATGTTACTGTTAATATTCCTAAAAAAATACCTCGTCTTCCTTTTAATGAAGTAAAACAAATAATAAAAGATCAGTATCAATATATTGGTCCTAAAGAAACAGATATTGATCGAAAAGAAGAAGAATTAATCTGTCATTATGTTAAAAATAAATATCAATCAGAATTAGTTTATATTATAGATTATCCTTTAGAACCTCGTCCTTTTTATCATATGCTTAATGAAGAAGGATTAACAAAAAGTTTTGACTTAATTTATAAAGGAATAGAAATAACTACTGGAGCTCAAAGAGAACATCGTTATGATGTCTTAAAAAAACAAGCCTTAGAAAAGGGATTATCTTTAAAAGAAATTAACTTTTATTTAGATTTCTTTAAATATGGTTGTCCTCCCCATGGAGGATATGGTTTAGGTCTAACAAGAACTTTAATGCAACTTTTGGAAATAGATAATGTTCGAGAAGTTACTTTCTTATACCGAGGGCCAAATAGATTAACCCCTTAATCAAAATTATTTAAAATATCTTTTTGATAACTAGACATTGGTTTAAAAATTGGTCCTTGATAAGTCTTTGTTTTATTAAGATGAGCAAAGAAAACCATCATCATAACCACTATTCCTAAAATAGCATAACCATTCATAAAACGAAAATAATAACCCGTCTTTAAAAAAGTATAACTAATCCATTGACCAATAGAAACTGCTATAACAAACATTAAAAAGTGTGTTATCATAAAAACAGATCCTACTAATAAATCCATTAAATAACTCCCACCAATAAAAATCATTGGTGCTAAAAATAAGGAAGCTGTTTTAGCAAAGAAAAAGTTTTTATAATCATGACCAAAAATATAATATTGAACAATCCCATATATTAATATAGATACAAATAAAAGCCTCCCTCCTTCCCATAAACTAGTTGATGTTGGTAATAACCAATTTAAAGGAAAAATATTAACATTAATATACCAAAAATATAACATTCCTAACAAACTAATCATTAAAATTATAAGTCCACCACTAATTTCTTTACTTTTTAAATCTTGTTCCATCTTCATCACCTCAATATTAGTATTTTAGATTCCTTAAATTTTATACACTAAATTGAAAGGGTGTGATATAAAAAATATAATTAAGATTAAAAGCGCTTGGATCAATAATTTATTGATTGACGAGGAGGAAGTTAATCGAATTATCAGCGGATACTTCCCGGTTACTAACTGTAATCGTAAATGTTTAGACAAATAAACAAAACTAAACATAAAAATAGAAAGGATTTATTATGTGTGGAATAATAGGCTATCTTGGCCCTAAAAATTCTATCCAGGTTTTGCTAAATGGTTTATCTAAACTAGAATATAAAGATTATGATTCTTCAGGTCTAGCCTTCTTTAAAGATGGGAAAATAAAAGTTATCAAAAGTAGTGGAACTTTAAAAAGGTTAAAATTCCTAACTAGAAATATAAAAGTAAATATTGGAATCGGTCATCTTCGTTGGGCTACTCATGGAAAGCCAGTAACTATTAATGCTCATCCTCATTTAAGTCAAAATAAAAAAATAGCAATTGTTCATAATGGCATCATTGAAAATGAAAAAGAATTAAAAGAAGAATTAATCAAAGAAGGATTTTCTTTTAAATCAGAAACTGATACAGAAGTAATCGCTAATTTATTAGAATATAATGATAACAACGATTTTCTTTTAGCGATTAAAAAAACTTCTAATAAATTAAAAGGTTCTTATGCTCTAGCCATTCTCCATGAGGATTATCCAGAAACCATTTTTGCTCTTAGAAATGATAGTCCCTTAATTATTGGATTAAAACCAAAAGAATTATATCTAACTTCTGATATTCCCGCTATTACTGATTATACAAAGGAAGTTTATTATTTAAGCAATAAAGAAATAGCTGTTTTAAAAACAGCAGGGAATATTAATTTTTATGATTTTAATTTAAAGGAAATTAACAAATACTTATCAAAAATTACTTGGAATAATGATGCTGCTCAAAAACAAGGTTTTAAGCATTTTATGTTAAAAGAAATCTATGAACAACCAAAAGTAATCTCTAGTATTATTAATCAAAATATTAAAGAAGATTTACCTTATTTTGATTTAAAATTAAATAAAGATCTTTTACAAAAGATAAATAAAATTTATGTTGTGGCATGTGGAACATCATATTATGCTAGTTTAAATTTTAAAAACTTAGGAGAAAATTTATTAGGTATTAATACTGAAATAAATATTGCTTCTGAATTTAAATATTCTAATCCTTTAGTTGATAATAATTCCTTAGTAATTGTTTTAAGTCAATCAGGGGAAACAGCTGATACTTTAGGGGCTCTTAGATTAGCTAAAGAAAAGAAAGCTCATACTTTAGCGATCGTTAATGTTATTGCTTCTACAATTGCCCAAGAAGCAGATGATGTTATTTATACTAGAGCAGGACCAGAAATTGCTGTTGCTTCAACTAAAAATTATAGTGCTCAATTAATTATTATTTATTTATTAATAATAAAAATGGGACTTCTTTTAAATAAAATAGAAAAAGAAAAAGCTAAAGACTTAACTAAAGAATTAAAAGAAATACCCAAAAAAATAGAAAAGATCTTTGAATTAGGTCCTCTTCTTAAAGATATTGCTAAAAAGTATTATCGCTTAAAGAATATTTATTTTATAGGACGTTTAAATGATTATTATACAGCTTTAGAAGGAGCATTAAAATTAAAAGAGATCTCTTATATTCATGCTGAAGCTTATCCTGCTGGAGAGTTAAAACATGGAACAATGGCCTTAATAGATAAAAATACTTTAGTAATAGGAATCATAACTAATAATATCATTTTTGAAAAAACCCTTAATAATCTTCAAGAAATATCATTAAAAGAAGCTAAAACAATTATTATAAGTAATAAAAATATAAAAACAAATAAAGAAAATATTATTATTCCTTGTCTTAATCCCTTATTTTCTCCTATTTTAACTATCATTCCTTTACAATTACTAGCTTATTATATAGCTGATTACTTAAAAAGAGATATTGATAAACCGAAAAACCTAGCAAAAAGTGTTACAATTGAATAAGTAATTATCAACTAGATAATTACTTTTTACTTATGAAAGGAAGATAAATTTGAAAGATCTTAAGATCATAGAAAAAAGTATTACTAAAAAATTTAAAAAAGAAATTTGGCTAAAGTTTATTAAAGCCATCAAAGATTTTGATTTAATAAAAGAGGATGATAAAATTGCCGTTTGTATCAGTGGGGGAAAAGATAGTCTTTTACTAGCTAAATGTTTTCAAGAATTAAAAAAACACCAACAAATTAATTTTGAATTACTATTTCTTGTAATGGATCCTGGTTATGATAAAAGTTCCTTAAACTTAATCAAAGATAATCTAAAAAAACTTAATATTCCTATTAAAATTTTTAACACCAAAATTTTTGAAATCATTGAAAAAAGAAAAGATAAATCAGCTTGTTATTTATGTTCTAAAATGCGAAGAGGATACTTATATAATGAAGCTAAAAAGTTAGGTTGTAATAAAATCGCTTTAGCCCATCATTTAAATGATGTTACTACTACCATTCTTATGAGTATTCTTTATAATGGACAATTTAAAACTATCTTACCTAAATTAAAAAGCACTAATTTTAAAAATATGGAATTAATAAGACCTTTTTATTATATCGACGAAGATGATATTATTAAATGGCAAAAATATAATAATTTAACTTTTCTTAAAAGTAATTGTCCTTATTTTAATAAAGATAATAAAAGAGAAAAGATAAATAACCTGATTAAAGATTTAATTAAAGAAAATAAAGAGGTTAATTTAAACATTTTTCATTCTACTGAAAATGTTAATTTAAAAACTTTAATAAGTTATAAAATTAAAGATAAAATTATTCATTTTCTTCATGATGATGAAGAAAAAATTTGAATTTTTTAACAGATTACTATATAATAACATTTTAAAGGGGAAAGAGCATGGAATATAAAGATTTAAAAACATTACCTAAAACTACTGCTGATCTTATTTTTGAAAGTATGAGAATCTATTCTAAAATTAAAGATAATATAATTGTTATTGATAATTATAGTGAAGAATTTATTATTAAAAATAATGATATTTTTAGAAGAAAAGAAGAGGAAAATACTAGATTAAAAAAGCAAGATAAAATTATTCTATCTTTATATTTAAGTTTTCTAAAAATTGATTCTCCAATTAAATATAAATTAAATGATATTGGTTTATATTACAATGATGTCTTTTTTCACCTAAATATAATATCTAAACAACTTCCTTCTCATCTAAATTATAAAAAATTATATAATAAAGCTTTTTTAAACACTTTAACTAAAATAAAATATTCTAATGGCAACACTTTAAATTTAAAACCTACTGATAGTATTTATTTTCATTTTCTATATGAAACTCTTTATGTTAAAGATATAGTTGGTTCTAAAATTGTAGAAAACTTGTTATTAGATATGGATCTTTATAATGAATATTTAGAAAGTTTTAACACGAATAATCAAGAAATAGAAGATGAAAAATTAAAAAGTTTATCTTTAATCAGTAAAATTAAAAATCATCCTAAAATAAATAAAAAAGCAATGTTTAAAAGAATTTTATTTGACTATTTAAATAAAGAAGAAACAAAACAAAAAAGGCCCGCTAAAGTTTTAGAATTTAAAAGAAAAAAAGACTTTTAACGTTGAATTAAAAAGTAAGTTCACGTTTGAATGCTAAAATATAATTTCGTTACAAAGTTCTCGTTTGTGGGAGTTTTTTTAGTGTTTAAAATCTAAAAAGATGGTCTTTTTTTCAATATTATGATACTATATATTCGATGTTATAAATTTATAGCAGCTAAAAAAGGATACGTACTTGGTCATTTTAAGACTTAGTTCCCGTATCGGAATAATAAAAAAGAATTGTTGTTGGCTATTATTTGCCAACCAATCATTTAAAGTTATAGTAGATTTTTAAGTGATTGGTTGACAATCATTTGTAAGCAAAATGATCATCAATGAAAACTTTATTTAATTTTATAATCACTTAGATTAAATGTTACATTATCAGGTTTTATGTAAGAGCAATTTAATTTTTTTATAAAATTCGGATAAAGTTTTTTAGTTAATTCATATGGTGTCTTATTATCTAAACTTACTCTTGGAGTATTGTTTATGTTATTCTCAAGAAACTTCACTGTTTCATCAGTCAAATTTTCAAAAGATGTTCCTTTAGTAAAAACCTTTCTGATGTAATAGTGATTTTTTTCTATTTCTGCTTTTTGATTTGATTGATAAGGATCACAATAAAACACATTACATATTTTTTTATTGTTTTTATAATCTCTTTCCATCATATCAGGATTGAAAAATTCTCCTCCATTGTCGGTCAAAATAATCCGTAAAACTTGAGCGTATAACTTAATACCAAGTGTGTCTTTTAAAAATACAAATTTATCATCTACTGATGCTATATTATTTTTATCTAATAAAAAAATCAACATAAACTTAGTTTTAATAATTAAAAGCGTTAATAATACTTTTGAATTACCTTGTTTTCCAATAACAGTATCCATTTGGGCAACGTTCATTCTAGGATGTATAGTTGTGAAAAGCAGATAATCGTTATAAGTTCTATTTTTTAGAATAGCTAATTCACGTCTATTTCTACGTTGATTTAATTTCCTTTTTTTGTATTTTACTTTTTTAGGTAAATCTAAATTTGTTAAAGACAAAGCGTTAATATCAATGTACTTATAAAAAGTTGTTTTGCTCATGCAAAGAATGTCTTTGTGGTTTGCAAATACTTGGTTAACACTTTGTTTTTTATCTTTTATAAGTGGAACTATTATTTCTTCTATTTCTTCAATCTCTTGAGGAGTGATATCAATGCCTTCTCTTGTTGTACGAAGTTTAAGTTTATATAAATCGTATGCTATCTTAGCGTTATAGTAAAGCTTTTTTTTAGAGCATCCTCCTTTGGCTGAACAATTATTACAAACATATGGAACTTTATTGAGTTTAGGACAATTTGATGTGTTTTCATTGTTGTTTGAATATTTAGAGTATCTATTTCTTTTTACTTCTTTAGCAATAGTGGTGCGATCCTTTTCAATTGTTTTTCCAATATCAGTAAATGTAACGTTTTTTCTTATTAAAATTTCTATAACATCTCTTTGTTCTTTAGTAAGATGATTGTAACTTGATTTTGCCATTTTGACACTTCCTTTCATTAATGGCAAATAAACCAACATAGAATATAATATAACTAATTAATAAATATAGCAAAGTAAAATTCATTTCTAATAATTGATGAACTAAGTTTGATGGTTAAAATCCCTAAATTATTAAGTGATATGAATTTGCTCGTTTCTTGTTTGTTATATATAATGAATTAGGAATTTAAAAAATAGGTTCTTAATAAAAACAGTTCTATTACAGATGATATTACTGATAAAGATTGGATTTAAGTCAAGTATTTAGACGCTTTTTTATAAACGTTTTAATTTATATTTAAATTTATTCCAATTTCCTTTATGATTTTAGGAACCCAATTCGTGTTAATTTTGTCGTGGAAAGCGTATAGACGCTTTCGCTTTTACGACTAACACGAATTGCCTAAAATAATAAAGTTTTCTCGGCATAAATACAAAAAAATTCCTTAAAAGGAATCCAAAAAATTATTTCAACAACTAAGTTCCCATATGGTAGTTGGGCGGGAACTTACCTTTTTATTTAACAAAAAAGACTTTTAACATTTACAAGAATAAAGAAAAATGCTATACTTAATTTAACCATGATTGTTGATTCGTAAAAAGAAAAACCTACAAACAACGATAAGGGAATCTAATTTAGTGCTGGTGTGAATGCTTACTCATATGATGTAAGAATCCTAAAGGTATTAATGAGATGCCCACCTGTATTTAATCAGGTTTTATCGTTTTTAGAATCACTTTCATGGTTTTTTCAATACGGGGGATGAAAATGAAATATAATGAATTAAATGATTTACCAAGAGTAACAAAAAAAATTATTTTTACATCAATGAAAATTTTTAATAACATTAAAGAAGAAGATATTTTTATTGAATTAAAAAAAGAAAAAGAAAAATCTAAACAACTTAAACTATTAAAAGATGATTTAACAATCTTATCTTTATATTTAAGTTTTTTAAAAGTAAATAGCAACATTCAAAAAAACTTAAACGAATTAGGAATTAATTATGAAATGATTAAAAATCATTTAAATTTACCAATTCAAGAAGAAAAGGTTATTACTAATAAAGAATATCAAACTATTTATAATCAAAACTTCAAAGAAACAATTACTGCTTTTTATACATTAAGTAAACACTTTTATTATTTAGCTGGACCAGATGAATTTTTAATAGATTATTTTTATGAATATCTTTATGATGAAACAGTAGTTGATACCAATATTATTAATTCTTTATTATTAAATATGAACATTTATGATAAAACAATGAAAAGCATTGAAGAAATAGATTCTTCTTTGGATTTTTTAGATAATAACCAAAAAAAGATAGTAACTCAAATCTTAACTAATTATGAATATCAAAGCAATCCGGCAATTGGGCGAGAAAAAGAAATTAATAATTTAATTTTGGCTCTTCTTACTAAAGAAAAATCAGCTTTATTAGTAGGAGAATCTGGTGTTGGTAAAACTGCCATCGTTGAAGGTTTAGCTTATAAAATAAAAAATAAACAAGTCCCGAATATTTTAAAAGATCATAATATAATTAAAGTTAATATTTCTTCTTTAGTTAGTGATACTAAATATTTAGGAGAATTTGAAAAAAAGGTGGAAACACTTCTTTCTTATTTAATCCTTGATAAAAGAAATATTTTATTTTTAGACGAACTACATACCTCTATTGGAGCTGGGCAAACTTCAACTGGATCTCTTGATCTTGCTAACATCTTAAAACCTTATTTAGATCGAGATTTAATTAAGATTATCGGTTGTACTACTAAAGAAGAATATGAAAAATATATTTTAACTGATCAAGCTTTTAAAAGAAGATTTGAACGAATAAATATAGATGAACCAAAAGAAAAAGTAATTTTATCTATTTTAAAAGAAAACATTAAAAAATTGGAAAAAACTACTAAAATTAAATTTAATTTAAATAATCAAGAAGGGATATTAAATTTTATTATTGATTCTACTAAGAAAAAACATCGTCCTTATAATGATGTTGTCCATAATCCTGATTTAGCTTTATCTATTTTAAGAAAAGCCTATGCTTTTGCTTTATTTAATGATGATGATAATATTACTAAAGATTATCTTTCTCAAGCTTTAATGACTTGTGAACGAATTAATCCAAGTTCTAGAACTATTAAAGCCAAACAACTAACTAAAACATTTTTTAAAGAACCAAAAGAAAAAATAATTGATTTTAAAAAATATAAAAAAAATAGAATTTAATTTTCTATTTTTTTAATTTATCATAAACACTTTTTAATATTTTTTCATACTTATTTCTAATTAAGGGATGATAATATCTTTTATCTTTTAACTTATTTGGTAAATAATCTTGTTTAACATATCCATCTTGATAATTATGAGGATATAAATAATCTTTAGAATTCATCTTTAAATGAGTAGGAATATCTTCAATATTACCTTGTTTTAAATCCTCTAAAGCTAAAGTTATAGCTTGATAACTGCTATTTGATTTAGGGGATAAAGCTAGTTCAATAACAACAGTAGCTAAAGGTATTCTAGCTTCTGGTAAACCTAAACGTTCACATATTTCAATACAAGCATTAACTTTAAGACCAAGCAAAGGATTAGCTAAACCAATATCTTCATAAGCACAAACACTAAGACGACGATATATACTTTTTAAATCACCACTTTCAATTAAACGAGCTAAATAATGAAGAGAAGCATCAACATCACTACCACGAATAGATTTTTGAAAAGCACTTAATAAATCATAATAACCATCTTCATTTTTATCAAAATAAGTTCTTGGTTTACTACTAATATCTAACAGTGTTTCTAAAGTTATATGATGATCTATAGAAGAATAATAACTAAGTTCTAAAAGATTATAAGCATATCTTAAATCTCCATTAGCTAATCTAATAATATAATCTATTTCTTTTTCAGTTATTTTAATATCTTTTAAATATTTACTTTCTATACTTTTAAACAAAGCTTTTTTTAAATCTTCATTAGTCAAATCTTTTAATTCAAAAATATGACAACGACTTCTTAAAGCAGGATTAATAGAAAAATAAGGATTAGAAGTCGTTAGACCAATAACCTTAATTAAACCGCTTTCTAAATGAGGTAAAAGTAAATCTTGTTTATCTTTATTTAAACGATGAAACTCATCCATAATAAGAAGCAGTCCTTTATACATTTTAGCTTCTTCCACAATCATATCAAAATCTTGTTTATTATTAATAACAGCATTTAATTGTCGATAATTTAAACCAGACTCTTTAACAATAACTTCAGCCATACTGTTTTTTCCAACACCTGGATTACCATATAAAATCATTGAAAAAAACTTTTTATTTTTTAACATCTTAGCAATAACTTTATCTTTTCCAACTAAATGTTCTTGTCCAACAATATCTTCTAATCTTTTAGGACGAAGAGCGTAAGCTAAAGGTTCATTCATTTTATCCCTCCATCTTTATTTTAACATGAGTAAGTTTCCTTGTATAGAAATAAATATTTGTTATAACAAAATTAACATGATACAATTTATTAAAGAAGAAGGGATAAAATGAAGAAGGATCTAAATGATTATTTAAATTATATTTTTATAGAAAAAAAGTTAAGTGAAAATACTAAAAAAGCTTATAAAAGAGATTTAGAAGATTATTTAAATTTTTTAGAAAAAAAAGAAAAAATTAATTCTATAGAAAAAATATCGAAAAAAAATATTACTAATTATATAGAACATTTAAGTAAAACTAATTTAGCTAGTAGTAGTATAACTAGAAAAATAGTCAGTTTAAAAAACTTTCATCTATTTTTAATCAAAGAAGAAAGAAGTTCTCATAATCCTAGTGAAAATATAGAAACTCCTAAATTAAGAAAGAAATTGCCTCAAGTATTAACTATTGAAGAAATAACTAGATTATTAAATTTTTCTCCAAATAATCATTTAGAATACCGAAATAAAGCAATGCTTGAATTACTTTATGCCACTGGTTTACGAATTAGTGAATTAATTACTTTAAAAATAATGAATGTTAATTTAGAAATGAATATTATAAAATGTTATGGTAAAGGAAATAAAGAAAGAATGATTCCAATAGGGGATATTGCTACAAAATGGGTAAAGGAATATCTCAACAAGACAAGACCATTTTTATTAAAAAACAAAAATAGTGATTATTTATTTTTAAATAATCAAGGAAATAATTTAAGTCGACAAGGTTTTTTTAAGATGTTAAAAAAGATTGCTTTAAAAAGGGGAGTAACTAAAAATTTTTCTCCTCATACTTTAAGGCATTCTTTTGCTACTCATTTATTAGAATATGGAGCTGATTTAAGAAGTATTCAAGAACTAATGGGCCATAGTGATATAACTACTACAGCAATCTATACTCATGTTGCTAAAAACACTTTAATAAAAAATTATATAGAATATCATCCCCGTAGTAAAAAAGAAAAAGAGTAATTATAAGCACCTATTAATAACCATCCCATAAACTAATAAGGGAGGTTTTAAATGGATAACACTAACCAACAAAAAGAAATAATTAATCTTTTAAATCAATATTTAGCGAATATTGCTGTTATAACAACTAATTTATATAATTTTCATTGGAATATAATTGGACCTAATTTTATTTCTATGCATAAAAAATTAGAAGAATATTATCAAGAGGGGTTAAAGATGTTTGATTTAACAGCCGAACGTATAAAACAATTAAATGGGTTTCCTCTTACTGAATTAAAACAATATTCAGAATTAGCCCATTTAAAAAATCATCCTAGTAAAGATTATACTGAAAAAGAAGTAATTAAAAATGTTCTTCATGATTTTAACTATTTAACTGCTATCACTAAACAAATAATTAATTATACAGAATCTACTAATGATTTAGTAACAACTTCTATCTTAAGTGATTTTACTAGTTTCTTAGAAAAAGAACAGTGGATGTTAAATGCCAATTTAAAATAGCCTTTTTAAGGCTATTTTATTTAATCACTAGCATAATCATCAAAGTAACCTTGGATTAAGACAAGAGGGGTGCCTTTATCACCACTACCAGAGGTTAAATCACATAAAGAACCTAATAAATCAGTAATCTTTCTTGGAGTTGTTCCTAAATTATTATCACAATCTTTTAAATTATCCTTTTTCTCTTTAATCTCTTTTTTAATTGCCTCTTGTAATTTTAAACCTTCTAAATTCTTAAATTTATTATCAGCTATATATTTTAGTTTAATTTCATTAGGAGTTCCTTCTAATCCTGAAGTATAAAAAGGGGAGACAACAGGATCAGCTAGTTCCCAAATGCCCATTACTGGATCTTTAAAAGCACCATCCCCATAAACTAAAACCTCTAATGTTTTTCCTGTTAACCTTTTCATTTCCTTTTGAATATCATTAATTATATCAAAAGCTTCCGTAGGAAATAATTTTAATATTTCCTTTTCTGCTTTATTAGAACCTAAGAGCCCATACTCTTTATTATAACCACTATTATTTATACTTTCATTCATAATATCACATAAAGTATAAACAATCTTAGCTCCAGCCTGAATAATCTTTTCTTTAGTTTCTTCTCGTTGATGAATATTAGAAACTAAAACATTCTTAGTATAATTTAAAATTGTTAAAGGATTATTACTAAAAACAAATTCAATTTGACAACCTTCTTCTAAAGCAATATCTTGATAAACCTGAACCATATTAACTCCCGTAAAAGGATGAAGATAATCTTTAAAAAGAGTATCATATTTCTCTTTTAAAATAATATCATTATAAGGATTAATATTATATTGTTCCATCTTTTCTTTTGCTAAAATAGGATTACCTACTTCATCAGTAGGGTATGTTAATAACATCGTAATCTTTTTTGAAGCCCTAGCTATACCTTTTAAACATAAGGAAAACCGATTACGACTTAAAATAGGATAGACAATTCCAAGATGTTCACAAGAAAACTTCCTCTTAATATCTAAAGCTATCTCATCAACACTAACATAATTGCCCTGAGCCTTCGCTACTATACCTTCTGTAAGACCAATAATATCTTTATCATTAAAAGTAAAACCTTCATATTGAGAAGCTTCCATTAAAGAATCAATAGTTATCTTCACTAAATTATCTCCTTTTTTTATAATAGGAGTTCTAATTCCTCTAATAACAGTTCCAAGACAACGTTTTTTCTTCATAAAATCACCGCTTTAATTATATCATAACTTAATTAAAACTAGGGGAGAAATCTATTTTTTTCTATAGGTTAACATAATATATATTATAGGAAGTAAAAAAGAACCCTTAAAGATTCTTTCTTTCTTTTTCATTTACCTTAACTTTTTTTATAGTTTCTAATTCTTCTTTCATTACATATAATTCTTTTAGTGTTGTTTGCTTTTTATCATGTTCAATTGTTTCATTTATATAATCAATGCTTTCATAAACCTTATTAATATAATTTACAGCCTCACCAGAACTTTTAAATCCTTTTAAGCCCTTATTATAAGTAGACCAAACAAAATGATCTAATTGTTCTTCTTTTATACCTCTTTCTTCCCAAAAAGTATAAATATTTTTTAGCATATAAGTTCCCCAAGTAGAATTTATAATAGGATCTAAAGGTTCACAAGGGGTCTTTAAATTTTTTGATAACCAATTATGATTCATCTTATTAATTTGAAACAAACCATAATCATTAGTAGAACCTATATTAGTAGAATCAAATTTACTTTCATGATGAATTAATCCCATTGTTTTAATAAAATCTAAATTTAATTCCTCACATCTATCATAAATATATTTTTGAACTTCCATATCTAATCCAAATTCAATTTCATAGATTGGTTTTGATACACTTTCTTTAGGCTTTTCTTTTAAAGTTTCTGGGACCTTTTCTTGAATTGTATAAGGTTTAAAAAAATTAGATTCATCAAAAGTTGAACCAGAAACTTTAAAATTTGTTAAAGTAAATAAAGTTGTAAGACAAACTACGGCTATAAACTTTTTGGATTTTTCTTTATCCAGCTTAAATAGACGTTTCTTCTTCACAAAATCACTTCCCTTCCAATTTCAACAACAAGTCTTATCTTAACAAAAAAAAGGAAAGAAAGCAATAGTATCAAGGTTTTAATCCTATTTATCCTATATATAATTTAAATAAATATCAATAATCAATTTTTCTTCATTAGAAGAAGACTTTACAATTCTTTCATTAACTTTATTTTTATTACTTTTATTAGATTGTTTTATTAATTTAAATAATTTCCCTTTATCAAATAATTGTTCTAAAGCTTTTTGATATTCTTTTTTATTAGTAAAACTAATAGTTAAAAGGGGGTCCTTTTCCTCATTTATTTCTATTAGTCGTTCATATAATCTATTTTCTAAATTAAGATCATAAACCGTAAATAATAATTTTTCTTTAATATAATAATTATATTTTAATCCTTTTGCTTCTGGTAAAGGATAATAAGCATCAAAAATATGAGTCTTTTTTATCTCTTCACTAGTTACATTAAAATAATGATAATTTTTATAATTATTTAAAGATTGATCAGTAATAAAAATAGAATTACCCCATGTCGAATCAATATTATAAAATTGATTATCTAATCTTACTAAATTCCAAGCATGTCCCAAAGTTTGGTTATCTTCTGTAGTAGTAGTTCCAGTAACATATAAATTAAAAATATCTAATTTATTCATAAGATATTGAAAAGTTCTAGCATATCCTGCACAAACACTTCTTCCATTAATTAAAACACTATAAATGTTTTGATTATCTGGTGCTTGATAATCATAAATAGTGTTATCAATAATATAATCATAAATATATTTTACTTGATCATATTCCGTCATTTCTTTATTTATAGGGGCCAGAATCTCTTTTACTACCTGATCAATTTCTTCTTGTCTTTTTTCTTTTTCCTTCTCATCTACATTAAACTTAAAATCAATTTTTATCACTTGATTAGTATTTGAATTTGTATAATAAACTAAATTATCGACCCAGAAATGATCAGGATTATCATTCATAAAAGCTCGATAAACATTTTGTAAGCTTTCTTCTTTGATTGGAATAATATTAAAAGAAGAAATATGTTTTAAAGAATTAACTAAAAAGGAATCATAAAGTTGTTTCTCTTTTTCATTTAAAAAATTCCTTACATACCTTTTTTCTAAAGAGAAATAATCTTCTTTATCTTCATCTATTATTTCTTCATTATTAAATGTTTTATCCTTTAGAAAAAGATCATTCTTTAATTCTGTTGGGATTAAATCTTTTCTTTGATTAAAAGTTTTATATTCAGCCCAATATAAAAAACTTATAACAAAAATCAAAAGAAAAACTTTTATAAATAAAACAAATCTTTTGGTCATTTTTTTCTCCAATACTATTTTAAAATATTTAAAAAGAAAACAGCTATTATTTCTTTATACATTTTAAATCTCATAGTAACTCCTGTAAAAAAGCCTAACTTTTCTTCTTTAGTTAAATGAGTTAAACCATTAAGTTTAATTTTCTTAATTGCAATATTATTTTTTTCAATATACCTAGTTAAGGCCATTTCTACCCCATAACGGCTAATTTCAATATCATTAACCTTATTAAATAATTGCCTAGTTATTACTCTTTGACCTGATAAAAAGGGGGCTACCATGTGAGCTAAATCAGTTCCTACCTTTCCATGAACAAAAACACCTAAGGACATGGCATAATTATCTTCAACTACTGGTTTTAAAAGATCTTCAATATGCTTTCTAGTTAAACCGATTAAATCAGCATCTAAAAATAAAATTATCTCTTCTTGACAACTTTTAACCCCAATACTCATAGCTCCCCCTTTACCAATATTCTCTTTTAAATCGATTACTTCAACACCACATCTTCTAGCTATATTAGCGGTATTATCTTTAGAACCATCACTAACAACTATAATACGATCAACCAAAGGAACAACCTTAATCATTTCAATTATTCTTTTAATTGTCTTTTCCTCATTTAAAGCAGGAATAATCGCGACAACAGACATAAACAACCTCCTTTAGATATAATTAACTACTTTCTTAATTATATCATCTATTTCCTTAATATAGCACTTAAAAAAGATAACCAAAGAAGTTATCCCTTTAAACAGATTTACGAGCTTGAATTTCTGCTATTTTTTCTAACACTTCAGAAGCATTAACCTCATTTATTTCTGTATAACCTAATTCTTTTAAAGCCTGAACTTTAGCCGTATTAAGTTCTTGCGTTCGACTTAATCTTTCTTCTTTTTTATGTTCTATATCAGCAACAAATCTTTTATGAGCTTCTTGAATTTTTGATTTAGAAGCACCACCATTATGATATAAAGTCATCGCTTGAAACATAATTCCTTCAAAAGTAATTTGTTTTTCTTCATCAAAAACAAACTCTTCAGGTAAAATAAAACCATTTATTTTAGCATAATAAGCTAAAACATATTTTAATTCTGGAATATCTCCTAATACCTGTAAAAAAGGAATTAAATAATTATAAGCCATAACCATCTCATCTTTTGATTCTTTTTCACTATCAAATAAATCTTCTTTCATAATGTCAACAATATCAATTATAATTTGTTGACTCTTTTTATCCATCAAACCCATATCATAAGTTGATAAATCCTTTCGTAGTGATTTAAATTCATCTTTATTAAGAATATCTTCTGCCCTGTTAATATAATCACTAGTAACATTAATTTCTTTTAATTTTTCGGCTGAATCAATATCAAATAAAGTAAAGATTTTCATTTTCTTATCTTTAGGCCATTCTTCTAAATTATTTAATTCTAAATAATTATAAACCATTTGTCTTGAAACACCTAAATATTTAGCTAATTTAACTTTAGATATCCCTAACTCTTTTAATAAACTATTAATCATCTCTTCTACCCTCCTATTATCATTTTAACATAAAAATGTCAATTGTCAATCGTAAATTTAATGACAATTACTGTAAAACACTTATAAATACCAAAGAGGTTGACCCTTTTTAAAAACCTCTTTAATAATTCCTCCTCCTAAACATTCTTCTTCTTCATAAAAAACACAAGCTTGACCAGGAGTAACAGCTTTAATTGGTTTATAAGTAACCAAAACTTGATTATTACCCAAATATTCCAATTTAACAGCTTGCTTTTTTTGACGATAACGAAATCTAGCTTGAACCTCTCTTGGTCTTTTTTCATTAATAAAATTTACTTCTTCAATTAAAGCACTATCACTAAATAAATAATCATTATTAAAACCACTCGCTACATAAAGAATATTTTCCTTTAAATCTTTACCAACAACATATAATTTATCCTTTTGACCACCTAAGTTTAAACCTCTTCTTTGGCCTATTGTATAATACATTAACCCTATATGTTTAGCTAAAACCTTGTTTGTTTTAATATCAACAATATTACCAGGATTATTTGGTAAATAATTTTGTAAAAATTTAGAAAAATTACGTTCTCCAATAAAACAAATTCCCGTTGAATCCTTCTTTTTAGCAATATGTTGATTAATTTTTAAAGCAATTCCCCTTACCTCTTCTTTAGTTAAACTTCCTACTGGAAAAAGAACATTTTCTAATTGCTCTTTCGTTAATTGAGATAAAAAATAAGTTTGATCCTTATTTTTATCAATCCCTTCATATAATTTACCATCTTGAATCCTAGCATAATGACCAGTAGCAATTAAATCAGCCCCTAGTTTTTTTGCTTCTTTAATAAATTTATCAAACTTAATATATTTATTACACATAATATCTGGATTTGGCGTTCTTCCCTTTTTTAATTCTTCTAAAAAATAAGTGAAAACATAATCCCAATATTCTTTAATTAAATCTACACGAAAAAGAGGAATATCAAGTTTTAAACATACTTCTTTCGCATCTTGATAATCCCTATCTTCTGGACAAATATGATCATTTAAAGAAGGATTCCCTAAAATATCATAATTTAAAGTAGAATCCCAACTTCTAATAAACAATCCAATAACCTTGTAACCTTCTTTTTGAAGAAGATAAGCAGCAACAGAAGAATCAACTCCCCCACTCATTCCCACTACTACAGTTTTCATTAAATCACCATTAATATTATATCACGTTTTCTAATATCTAATATAAAACTATTTAACGAAGAAAAGAAAAAACTTAATAAAAAAAGGAGAAAAATAAACTTCCATTAAAGATGATAAAAACAATAAAAAGATTCCTAATAATAAAACAAAAAAATAACGATTAATAATATTCTTAAAATTTATGTTTTTTCTTTTAATAACTGCTAAAAATAGATCTAAAGATAAATAAAAAGCATAACAACCAACTCCTAAAATAACTAAAGAATTTATTATTAAGTGGGGAAAAATATAAGTAAAAGCGCCTAATATACCAATAGTTTTATAATGAATAATAATAGTAATAATACTAAAACCAATAATAAAACCCTTTAAAAAAACTAAAAAAATAATAATAGGAATTCCAATAATAGAAATACCTAATAACCAAATAGAACTTATATATAATAAATTACCTATTAAACTACTTTTTAAAGCTTCTAAATAATTAATTTTACCTTCTTTAATGCTATGAAAAAAAGAAGTAATTTGCTTAATTACTTCTAATTTATCTTCTTCGTTTAATATAGTAATAAATAAAGAACCAAAAAATAAACCACTTAATAAAATTAAACTTAAAAATGTATAAACCTTTTTTTCTTTATTTAATTCCTTAATAATCTTTTTAAAGAGCTTGACCACTTTATCACCTCGTTAAAGTATATTTTTAAAAAGAATTTTTATGCAAATATAAAAACAATCGTGATATAATGTTCGTGTGAGGTGTTATCTTATGAAAAAAAAATCTATTAAACTTGCTGCTTGGATTGCTTTACTTAGCATGTTAGCAGGTGTTATATCGATGATTATCTTACCTTTATTACAATAAAGAGCAAAAAATTAATTTTGCTCTTTATTTTTATTGCCTTCTTCTAACATATGTTGGATAAATATTCCATAGCCTTTAGAGGTTTCATCAATCACTACATGAGTTACTGCTCCTACTATCATTTCATCTTGAATAATAGGACTACCACTCATTCCCTGAACAATTCCCCCAGTCATATCTAATAATTTAGCATCAGTAATATTAAATAAAATATTTTTCATTTTCTGTTGATTATTATTTAATTTAATAATATCAATCGTAAATTCTTCAATAGTAGAATTTTCTAAAACTGTTAACATTGTAGCTTCCCCTATTTTTACTTCATTAGGTTTCGCTACTTTATATAGTTTTTTATTTGGTAATTCTGACGTATATGTCCCAAAAATACCAACTGTTGTATTTTTAAAAATATCACCATAAACTAAATTAGAATAAAAACGAGCATTCTTTTCACCGGGTGAACCTCGATTACTTTTTTCAATGTTTAAAACATCAGATTTAAATATTTTACCCGTTTGAACTTCAACTTTTTGACCAGTAGACTTTTCAATTACTTCATGACCTAAAGCTCCATACATTTTAGTTTTAGGATCAATATAAGTAAGTGTTCCAATACCAGAAATAGTATCTTTAACATATAGACCAGTTTTATATAGGTTTTCTTCTGTTTTAACTAATTTTAACGTTGTTTTATAAAAAAGATTATTTCTTTTATAACCAATCGTTATTTTTTCTTGTTGATTAACCTGATTAATAATGTTAATCATTTCATTAATATTACTAATCTTTTGATCGTTAATAGTTAAAATATTATCACCTATTTTTAAACCAGCATCACGTCCAGGATAATAGTTATTAACTTTATACATCCCCACAATCATTATTCCTTTGGAATTAATTTGAATACCAATATTCTCTCCACCAGGTATAAGATGACTAGGATAAGCAAAAACTAAGGTTGGAATGATTAATAATGTTAAAAGAGTAGAGCAAAGGATGTTTTTTGCTTTTTTAATAAACATTAAAACATCTCCTTTGAATCATAGACTACATTATTATTATGGTTAAAATTTTTAAAAATATAGTTAATAATTAATACCAATTATTCAACTTCAAAGTCTTCCAATTTACCATTTTCTTTTAAAATTTTATTAACTTGTTCTTCAGCATTAGTTAATTTGTCAGAGCATTCTTTAGCTAATTTCATCGCTTCTGTGTACTTAGTAATCGCTTCATCTAAATCAACATCTCCAGCTTCTAATTTTTTAATAATTTGTTCCAGTTTGGTTAATTTTTCCTCAAACTTTTCTGTTTTTGTCATCCTTTTTCTCCTCCACTTCCTTAATTTTAGCTTTTAATAAACCATCATGTAAAACTATATCAATATTGTCCTCTTTTTGAAAATTTTTTATACTAGAAAGAGCTTTATTTTCCTTTTTTAAAATAGCATAACCTCTATTTAAAGTTTTTAAAGGATTTAAAACTTCTAATTTTTCTATATAATGTTTTATAATTTGTTTAGGTCTTTCATATAAAGAAGAAGGTTTTTTAAAAATATAACTTTCTTCTAATTGATTAAATAAAACCTTTTTATTAAAAAGAACTAAGTTCATACTTTTTATTAATCTTTCAAGAATATAGTCAAGCGTTTGTTCTTTAGCTTGATAAATAGTTAATGGATTTTTTAAAATATAACTTTCTTTTAATTTTTTTAAAATTAAATTTTGGCTTTTTAATTTATGGTAAATAAATTCATTTGCTCTTATTTTATATTGATTAATAAGATTAAGTAAATCTACTAAATTAGGAACTGCTATTTCTGCTGCTCCTGTTGGTGTCGCAGCCCTTTTATCCGCTACAAAATCACTAATCGTAAAATCTATTTCATGACCAACCGCACTAATAATAGGAATCGGAGAGTGAAAGATGGTTTCTGCGACTATTCTTTCATTAAAAGACCACAAATCCTCAATAGAACCACCACCTCTTCCAATGATTAAAAGATCTATTTCATATTCAAAAGCTTTTTTCATTTGTTTAACTATCTCTAAGTGAGCCGTTGGTCCTTGCACTAAAGAAGGAAAAAGAATCGTTTGACAAAGAGGATAACGTCGATTAATAGTTGATAAAATATCTTTTATTGCCGCTCCTGTAGGAGCAGTAACGATGCCAATCCTTCTTGGAAAAAGGGGTAAAGGTTTTTTTCTTTTTTCATCAAAGTAACCTTTTTTTGCTAAATCTTTTTTTAATTGTTCATAAGCAAGATAAAGATTCCCTATTCCATCTTCTAACATTTCTTCTATATAAATTTGATAATTTCCTAATGGTTCATAAACACTTATTTTCCCTCTTACTAAAACCATCATTCCTTCTTCTATTTTAAAACTTACTTGTCTTGCCGCAGTAGAAAACATAATCGCATTTATTTTACTATTCTCATCTTTTAAAGAAAAATATAAATGTCCCCGGCTATGAGCTTTAAAATTAGATATTTCCCCCTTTAAATAAACATTTTGTAAATGATTATCATTATCTAATTTATGTTTTAAATATTTAGTAATCGCACTAATAGATAAATACTTTTCTTGATCATTCAAATAAATCACCTACTTTTCATTATGATAGATTTTATCTAAAACTCCATTAATCATTTTAGAAACTGCTTCATCAGAATATAATTTAGATAATTCTATCGCTTCATCAATACAAACAAGATCAGGAGTAGATGTATATAAAAGTTCATAAACTCCAAGTCCTAATATTGCTTGATCCACTTTATTTAATCTTTCTAATTTCCATTCTTTTAAATACTTATTACTTAGATTAATAATTTTATCATAATTAGATAAAACCCCATTAACTAATGATTGAACAAAATCTGTTTCTATTTTTAAATGATTATTTATATAACCCATTATTTCTTCCATGTTTTTACTTTTTTTAAATAAAAAAATTTGATATAAAATAATCATTGCTGTTTGCCTTTGTTCTCTTCTACTTTTTGTCATATAAGTTCCTCCATGTTTATTCTATCACAATTAATATTATTTAACTATTTCTCTTTTTTGATTAATTCTTTTAAATTATATAATTTATTTAAAGCTTCTAGAGGAGTAATTTCTAAAGGATTAATTTTCTTTAATTCTTCTTTTAATAAATCCTTATCTTTATTTAAAGTTGTTAATTCCATCTCCATTTGTTTATAAATTACCCTTTCTCCTTTTTCTTCATATTCTTTTAAAATCAAATTAGCTCTTTTAATTAATTCTTTTGGTAAAGAAGCTAATTTGGCAACATGAATACCATAACTTTTATCAATAGAACCATCTTTTACTTGATGTAAGAATGTTAGTTCCCCATCTTCTTCATGAGCACTAACATGAACATTTTTTAAACTTTTTAAAGTTTTTTCTAAACTAACTAATTCATGATAATGAGTAGAAAACAAAGTTTTAGCTTGAATATATTGATGAATATATTCAATTATCGCCTGAGCTAAACTCATTCCATCATAGGTAGCAGTTCCTCGACCAAGTTCATCAAATAAAATTAAACTATTTTTAGTAGCATTCATTAAAGCATTATTCGCTTCCATCATTTCTACCATAAAAGTAGACTCCCCACTAACAAGATCATCACTAGCACCAATTCTCGTAAAGATCTTATCAAAGATAGGCATTATAGCCTCTTTAGCGGGAACAAAGCACCCTATTTGAGCCATTATAACTGTTAAAGCTAATTGTCTCATATAAGTAGATTTCCCCGCCATATTAGGACCTGTTATTAAAAGAATATCAATATCTTCACTCATTAAAATATCATTAGGAACAAATTCTTCTTCCATTACCTTTTCGACAATAGGATGCCTATTTTCTAATATTTTTAAATATTTTTCTTCTCTTAAAAGAGGACGAACATAATTATTTTCTTCTGTTATAGTAGCAAAAGACTGTAAAACATCGATTTTAGAAATAACTTTCGCTACTTCTTGAATTTGATAAATATACTTTTTAGTCTCTTCTCTAATTTCCATAAATAATTCATATTCTAAATTAATAATCTTTTCTTCCGCCCCCAAAATCAAAACTTCTTTTTCTTTTAATAAAGGAGTAATATAGCGCTCACAATTAGCTAAAGTTTGTTTTCTTTCATAACCAAACTCATCTTTAATCAAACCAATATTTCCTTTAGAAACTTCAATATAATAACCAAAAATCTTATTAAATCCTACTTTTAAATTTTTAATGCCTGTTCTTTTTCTTTCCTCTTGTTCTAGTTTAGCAATAAAATCTTTACCACCTTTACGATTTATTTTAAGTTCATCTAATAATTCATTATATCCATCTTTAATTAAATAACCTTCTTTTAAAGTATAAGGAGGATTTTCATAAATACTTTTTTCTAATAATTGATATAAAGAATCTAAGAAATTTATTTTTTCATAAAAATTTAATTTTTCTAAAATATCTTTTATCGCTGGAATTACTTTTAAAGATCTTTTTAATTGAATTAAATCTTTAGCATTAGCATTTCCATAAGAAATTCTTCCACATAATCTTTCTAAATCATAAACTTCACTTAATAATTTTTGTAAATCTTCTTTTAAAATAAATTCTTCTAATAAACGATTAATCATATCATAACGTTTATTTATTTCTTCTTTATCAGTTAAAGGATTTTCAATAAAATTCTTTAACATTCTACTTCCCATTGCTGTTTTTGTTTTATCCAGTAACCATAATAAAGAATAATTTCTTGTTTTTAAACGAAAGTTTTCTGTTAATTCTAGATTCTTTTTCGTTGAAAGATCCATTTTTAAATATTCATTATTATTTTTTATTTTAACTTTTTGTAAATGATTTAAACTTCTTTTTTGCGTCTCACTTAAATAAGTTAATAAATGTTTTATTGTTTCTACATATCTAATATCTTGAAGATCTTGATATAAATGTTTATATATTTCTTCTTCTAAAATATTGTTATAAACAGAGACAACCATTTTATATCTTGTTCTTAATAAAGAAATAATACTTTTATCTACTTCATCAGAAATAATTACCTCATTTAAACCTAAAGAAACTAATTCTAAAACTAATTTATTTAGATTATTTTCTATCATGATAGCTCCTAATTCCCCTGTAGAAATATCAGTATAACCAATCACAAAACAATGTTTAAAACTATAAACATTTCCTATATAATTATTTACTTTTTCATCTAATAGTTCTCCATTCATAATAGTTCCCTTAGAAACTATTTGTAAAACTTCCCTTTTAACTATCCCTTTCGCTTCTTTAGGATCTTCTACTTGTTCACATAATCCAACTTTATAACCTTTATCAATTAATTTTTCTAAATAACCATTTACAGCATGATGAGGAACTCCACACATGGGAATTCGTTCTTTTAAACCAGCACTTCTTCCTGTTAAAACTAATTCTAATTCTCTAGAAGCAGTGTAAGCATCTTCAAAAAACATTTCATAAAAATCTCCTAAACGATACATTAAAATAACATCTTCATATTGATCTTTTATCTCCATATATTGTTTCATCATTGGTGTTAATTTAGATTTATCAATATCTTTTCTTTTCATACAACCACCAATAAAAGTATAGCACAAAAAAAGAAAATAGTATTCTCTATCTCCTCTTCTTTCTCTTGGTTTTTCTTAATTCATATATCTTAGCATCACATAATCCATTTTCATCTTGAAAATAAGTTTTAACAAGATCTTCTTTTTTATTTAACCTTTGCTTTTCTTCATCTAAAAGAACAATCCCTAATTTATAATTATTTTGTTTTAAATATTCTTTAAAATAACCAGTAAAATTAATTGGTAATTCCTTAAGTTTAAATTGACCATCTTCTAAAGGAATCACAAAATAAGGTATTTTATTTAATCTTCTTGGGAATTCATTTAACCTTTCTTTTATAATTAAATTAACAGTTTTTTTCATAAAATCCCCCTTTACATATTATTTAAATAATTAAGTGCTTCTTGAAAAGTATTAACTCCTACAATAGAAATATTATAATTTCTTTCTTTTTTTAACTTCATTGCTTCTTGATAATTTTCACCACTAGGAACTAAAAATATTTCTGCTTTTTCCTTAACACTTCCAGCTAATTTATAAGCTAAACCACTTATTTCTTCCACATTACCCTCTTGATCAATTGCTCCTGTTCCAACAATCTTTTTACCTTTAGTAATATCTGTTTTAGTTAACTTATTATAAATAGATAAAGCTGTCATTAAACCACCACTAGAACCAGATTCAGACTTTTTAAAATTAAATTCTATTTTAGGATTAGTTTCATATTCATAGATAGAAACAAAATAAATACCTGTTATCTTTTTCCCTAAATAATTTATTACTTTGATCTTTTTTTCTACTTCTTGATTATTATTTGTTAAAACTAATAACTTTAAAGTATCCCCAATCTTACTTTGACTAACAATATCATTATATTCAATAACAGAGTTAATAGTTAAATCATTAACCTTTAATATTTTATCTTTAATTTTTAAATCTGTTTCTGCTAAATCATCTATATAAACAACATGATTAAAACCCTTTTTGATTTTAATTTCCTTTTCTGCAGCCTGATAAGCTAAAAAAACAGCATTTTGATTAGCCTCCTCTAAAAATAATTTACTACGAAAATCAACTTCTTCTACAGTTTCTTTCCCTAATTTTACTTCTTTACTTTTAATTAAATCCCAATTTGGAATCACCATCGCTAAAAGAACTGTCATCACATTCCCTTTAACTTCTGTTACATAACTTAAATTTAAACTTCCAACTTCCAAATATTCCTTTTCTACAATTACTTTATCAGAAATATTAATTATTCCTCCAGTAGTATGAACATAATAAGGTAAAGGAATATTAATAACTAAACTAAAACAAATTAAACCAAGAACTAAATAAGAGTTTTCTTTTAAAAATCTATTTAAAAAGGAATATACTTTACTAAACATCTGTTACCTCTTTCTAAAAATATTATAACAAAAGGATGGATTTATGAAAAGAAAGTTTTTAAGCATTTTCATTATTATTATTATACTATTTATTGGTTTAGAAATATTAATAGAATCCAAAAGCATTTTAAAAACTGTCAAATTTTCTTTAACAATTTGGGAAGCGAATATCTTTCCTTCTCTTTTTCCCTTTTTTGTGATTGCTGATTTACTAATTAGTTGTGGTTTTGCTTCTTTCTTAGGAGAAATATTAAAACCTTTTATGTATAGTTTATTTAAACTAAAGGGTGAATCTTCTTTTGCTTTAGTCTTAAGTATGTTAAGTGGATCTCCTAGTGGAGCTAAATACACTAAAGAACTATATTTAGAAGGATTAATTAATAAACAAGAAGCAAGTAAGTTATTAACTTTTACTCATTTTTCTAGCCCTCTTTTTATTTTAGGAGCAATCTCTATTATGTTTTTAAATAATAAAGAGGTTGGTCTTTTAATCTTAGTTTGTCATTATTTTAGTAATTTTATTATTGGTCTGTTATTTAGAAATTATTACATTAGTAAAAAAGATAATTTTTCTATCTCTTTAAAAAGAGCTATTAATGCTCTACATAAAAAAAGAATTAGTAATCAATTAAACTTTGGAGAACTAATCACTAAATCTTTAATGAACTCGATAAAAACTCTTTTTTTAATTTTAGGAGTAATTACTATGTTTTTAATCCTAACAACTATCATTGATAATAACGTTAATCTATCAGCCTATAATCAAGCAATTTTAAATGGTATTTTTGAAATGACTCAAGGTTTAAAATATGTTAGTTTATTACCTATTCCCTTAAAAAATAAAACTATTTTAGCAACCATGTTTATTTCCTTTGGAGGGCTTAGTGTTCATATGCAAACAATTAGCATAATAAGTGATACTAAAATAAAATATCTTCCCTTTTTAATAGGAAGAATCCTTCATGCTTCCATCGCTGGTTTACTTGTTTACTTTCTTTTTGATTATTATTTTCTACTATCATAAGTATAAACAATCTCTATAGAAAACTTATCATCATAGATTTTACTTATAATAGGAACAGTTAAAATAAAAATACTATCATGATAATCTTCTGACATATTTTCTGAGATAATTTTAGCGCTCATTCCGGAAGAATTAAACTGAAAATCACTAGGTAGTTTTTCCACAATATTATCATACGAAAAAGTATTATTTTCTTGATTAATTTTTACTTCCTTTGTTTTTGAATCTTTAAAAGTTAAAGCAAAACAACCTTCTCCACAATCACTAACCCCAGTTAAAGGATTATCTATATTATCAATTAAATCTTCATAAATATTATTAGTTAAAGTTCCTATATAAACAGTAATATTAGAAAGATGTTGATGATATAATAGTTTTTCATTAAGTGATAAAGTAGCCCTATACATCGCCGCAATAATTAAAGAAGCAATAATAAAACTAACTACTAATTCAACTGTGGAAAATCCCTTTTTATTCATTCTTTTACCTCAATTCCAAACTATTATCTAAAATAACACTCGCGTAAGTTCCATCATGAAAAGAAACAATCACCCGATATAAATTACCTGAATCATCATCAGTTAATAACTTTAAAGTTTTAAGATATTGCCTAAATAAAATATCATAATTAGAATTATTTAAATCATCTATAACCTCATTAAGATTATATTTAGTTAAATAAACCTTATCAATATTAGAAAGACTAATTAACTTCCTGTAAAAATCAGTTGTATTTTCAATTTCTTTAATATCATTTCCCCCTAAATTAATAAGATTATTTTGGATTAAAAAAACTTTAATATTATTCGCAGCATAAAGACCATTAACTCTATTATAATAAAAACTATCTTCATAACTATTATATAAAACAGATATTTGGCGATAAAAGATAGTTAAAACAGTAATAGCAATCGTAACTACCACTAGTGTTTCTACTGCAAAAAAACCTTTTTTTGTTAATTTATTCAATTTATCACCTCATATTGTTGCTATCTTATATTTAATATTATATAATATAAATATAATAAATACTAGTCTAATTAAGAATAAGATAAGGGTGATAAGGTGATAAGAAGTTTTGATTTTGATAAATTACCGATTGTAGAAGTAGTTAATGAAATTATACTTGATGCTGTTAAAAGAGGAGCTAGTGATATCCACTTTGATCCAATGATTGATTTTATGAAAGTAAGAATTAGAATCGATGGTCAATTAATGGATTATGCTACTATTCCTAATACTTTAAAAAGAAATTTAATTACTAGAGTTAAAATTATATCAGGAATGAATATTACAGAAGTTAGGTTACCCCAAGATGGAGCGGTCCAAACAATGTTAAAAGATGTTGCTCTTGATTTGCGGGTTTCTTCTTTACCTACTAATGAAGGGGAAAAAATAGTTATTCGAATCTTGGATTTTGAAATGAGTTTAAAAGGTCTTGAACATTTAGGTTTTAGTGAAAATAACTTTAAAAAGTTAATAGAAATGATTGCAGTTCCTAATGGTATTATTTTAGTTACTGGAGCTACTGGTAGTGGGAAATCAACTACTGTTTATGCTGTTTTACAAAGATTAAATAAAGAATACACTAATGTTATTTCTGTTGAAGATCCTGTGGAAATGGACTTACAAGGTGTTAACCAAGTTCAAGTTAATAGTGATATTGGTTTAACTTTTGCTAATGTTTTAAGATCTGTTTTAAGACAAGACCCCAATATTATTATGATTGGAGAAATTAGAGATACAGAAACAGCTAGAATTGCTGTTAGAGCGTCCATTACAGGACACTTAGTCTTATCAACCTTACATACTAATAACTCTCTTAATACCATTGAAAGACTACTTGATATGGAAGTTGAACGCTATTTATTAGCGAGTGCTCTTGAAGGAATTGTTTCCCAAAAACTGGCTCGTCGTTTACATACCAAATGTCGTAAATTAAGACCAACTAACCAATATGAAAGAGATTTATTCAAAACAGTCCTTGATTTAGATATAAAAGAAATATATTCAGCTGAAGGATGTGAAGAATGTAGTAATGGTTATAGAGGAAGAATTGCGATTCATGAAGTATTACTTATCAATCAAGAAATAAGAGATGCTATTGCCGAAGGTGTTAGTAAAGAAAAATTAAGAGAGTTAGTTTATAAATCTGATGTTACTACCCTTCTTCAAGATGGTTTAGAAAAAGTAGTCAATGGTTATACTACCTGTGAAGAAGTTTTAAAATTAATCGAACTTGATGATGATTTAGAAGGTAAAACTAAAGATTATCGCTATAGTTTAAATACTGCTATTAAAGAAAGTAATATTAGTAAAGAAAGTGGAGGCCTTCATTTAAGTGATGAAATTACTTTAGGAACAGATGAAGAACAAGAAGAAATAGAAGTTTTAAATTAAAAAAGATTGAGTATTTTACTCAGTCTTTTTTTAAAACAATAATTAAAATTAAATTTTATCTTTTTTCAACATCTAAATAAACATCAATTCCATTTAAATCATATTTTTTAGAAAGATTATCCTTTTTTATGACTTCTATTGCTAAAGCTTCTTTTTTTACATAATCTAAATGTTTATTTAAAGCATTTTCAAACTCATTATTACCATCATAATAAATATTAATACGATCAATTACATTAAAATCATAAGTTTTTCTTAACTGTTGAACCTTGGAATTTAATTCTCTAATAATCCCTTCATCAATTAAGTCTTGATTTAAACTAGTATTAAAAATAATAAATAAATTTTTATTCATACCGACATTAAAGCCTTCTTTAGCTACTATTTTAATCTCGACTAATTCTTTTGTTAAAATATAATCTTCTTTTTCTATTGTTAATTTTAAAGTTTCATCATTATTTAACTTCTTAACTTCTTCTTCTTTTAGATCTTTTAATCTTCTAGCTAAATCTTTGATTTTAGGACCAAAAATTGGACCAGCAACCTTATAATTAGGTTTAACTAAATAATCCATATAAGAACTAATATCCTTAACATAAATCACTTCTTTAACATTTAATTCTTCTTTAATTAAAGAAACTAAATCATTAATAATTATTTGATGTTTTTCTTCAATTATAACTTCTTTTAATGGTTGCCTAACCTTTATTTTAGCTTCTTCACGAGCTAAACGTCCTAAAGTAATAAGTTCCCTAACTAAATCCATTTTCTTTTCAATAACTTCGTTTATTAAACTTTTATCAACAAGCGGAAAATCAGTTAAATGAACTGAAACCTCCTTAGTTAATTTTTGATAAATATCTTCAGAGATAAAAGGAATAATTGGAGCAATTAATTTTGTTAAACCAACTAATACCTCATAAGTAGTTTTATAAACAGCTTTTTTATTTAAATCTAATTCACTAGCCCAAAAACGTCTTCTATTTCTTCTAATATACCAATTAGAAAAATCATCATTAAGAAATTCACTAATTAAACGAACAACCTTAGTTAAATCATATTCTTCATAATAATTTCTAACATTTTCTATTAATTTATTATATTTAGATAATAACCATTTATCTATTTCTTTTAGGTCTTTATAAGATACAAAAAAAGTTCTTGGATCTATCCCATCAGTATTAGCGTATAACTCAAAAAAGGTATAAGTATTTTTATAAGTATTAAAGAATTTCGCTTGCACTTCTTTTAAACCTTCTAAATCAAACTTAGTCGGAGTCCAAACAGGAGAAACATATAATAAATACCATCTTAAAACATCAGCCCCATATTCCTCAAAAAGTTTAAATGGATCAACAGTATTTCCTTTTGATTTACTCATCTTCCCCCCATCTTTATCAAGTAATAAATCATTTACTAAAACACTTTTATAAGGTGTTTCTTTCATTAAAAATGTTGAAATCGCAATTAAAGAATAAAACCACCCTCTTGTTTGATCAATTCCTTCACATATAAAATCAGCTGGAAATTGATCTTTAAATATTTCTTGATTAGAAAAAGGATAATGATATTGAGCAAAAGGCATACTTCCTGAATCAAACCAACAATCAATTACTTCTTTAACTCTACTCACCCTTTTTCCACACTTTGGACATAAAATATGAATATCATCAACATCAGGACGATGTAAATCAATAGTCATATCAATATCTTCAATTGCTTTTTCTATTAATTCTTTCCTTGAACCAATACTTTCAATATGACCACATTCACATTTCCATATATTTAATGGCGTTCCCCAATAACGATCTCTAGAAATAGCCCAATCTTGAATATTTTCTAACCAATTACCAAATCTTTTTTCTCCAACAAAACTAGGAACCCATTTAACTTGATTATTATTTTTAATTAAATCATCTCTTAATTTTGTCATTTCAATATACCAACTTGGTTTAGCATAATAAAGTAATGGCGTTGAACAACGCCAACAATGAGGATAATTATGTTCTAACTTTTGTTTTTTAAATAATTTATTATTTTCTTCTAAATATTTTATTACCTCTTGATCAGCATCCATAACAAATTTAAAAGCCCATAAACCTTCTTTAAACTTTCCATCTTCACCAACAGGATTTAAAACAGGTAAATCATACTTTAAAGATAATTGATAATCATCCTCCCCAAAAGCAGGAGCAATATGAACAAGACCAGTTCCTTCTTCCATAGTAACAAAGTCTCCTAAAGTAACATAAAATGCTTTTTTATCAACTTTTAAAGAAGGAATTAATTGTTCATATCTTTTTCCTTCTAATTCTTTTCCTTTAAAAGTTTGAAGAACTTGATAACCTTTACCTAATACCTTATCAGCTAAAGAAGAAGCTAAAATAAAATGATAACCCTTACTTTCTACTTTTATATAATCTTCATGAGGATTAACTGCTATTGCAACATTAGAAATTAAAGTCCAGGGAGTTGTTGTCCAAACTAAAAAATAAACATCCTCCTCAACTAATTTCATCGCCACAGTAACACTATCAACAGTTACTTCTTTATAACCTTGGGCAACTTCATGCGTTGAAATCCCTGTTCCACATCTTGCACAATAAGGTAAAATCTTATGACCCTGATAAAGATATCCTTCTTCATAAAACCTTTTTAAAATCCACCATTCAGTTTCTATATAATCATTATGATAAGTAACATAAGGATTCTTTAAATCAATAAAATAACCCATCTTCTTAGTCATATCAGCAAAAGCTTTTTCATTGCGAAAAACAGATTCTTTACACTTTTCATTAAATTCCTTAATCCCATATTTTTCTATTTCATCTTTACTCTTTAAACCAAGTTCTTTTTCTACTTCTATTTCAACAGGTAGTCCATGAGTATCCCAACCTGCTTTTCTAATCACCCGATAACCGGTCATCGTTTTATACTTACAAATAGTATCTTTTAAAATTCTCGCTACTACATGATGAATACCAGGCATCCCATTCGCCGTAGGAGGACCCTCATAAAAAACAAAATTAGGTTTATTTTTCCTATTTCTAATAGATTTTTCTAACACATCAATTTCTTCCCAATAATCTGCTATTTTATCTTCAACCTTATTTATTCTTTCTTTACTTAAACTTTCAAATATTTTTTCCATTTTATCACTCTTTCTATAAAAAAACATCCTTAAATAAGGACGTTAAAACGCGGTACCACCTTAGTTCATAATAACTATTATGCACTTTCTTTTATAACGCTAAGCGTCCTTTTCTACTATTTTAAAAAGGAACATCAGGAGTGATCTATTTTTTATTAATTTTATTGGCTTTCACCAGTTCCAACTCGCTTTTAAATTAATTAAAAAACCGTCTCCCTCATTTGTTTTATATTTCTAAAATTTCAATATCATCAATCATCTCTAATTGATTTTCAATGACCCCTCTTAATCTCTTTTTAAATAAAGAAATATTTTTTCGCATAATACTAGTTTGATATTCTATTTTTTCAGATCTCATTAACGCTTCATTAATAATCCGATTAGCATTTTTCCTCGCTTCATTAACAACCATATCTCTTTCTTGTTTGGCTAATCTTCTTATTTGTTCCCCACTATCTTGAGCCGCAACTATAGTTTGGTTCATCGTTCCCTCTAAAGCTTTATAACGATTTATTTGTTCTTCTAAATTAGAAACTTTAGAAAGAAGTTCCCTCATTTGTTTTTCATTTTTTCTTCTTTCTATAACCATCTTTTCAACTCGACCAATAACTTCATCCAAAAAAGCATTAACTTCTTCAGGATTATAGCCACGAAGTGTTTTATTAAATTTTTTCATATCTCACCCCGACACTATGCCTTATTCTAGCATTATTTTTCTACTTTGATTAATATTTTTACCATTCAACATCAATATCACTATTATCATGAACTTTTGATTTTTCTTCATCTTCAGTAATTTTACCATCAACCGTAATATTTTTTGGAGTGCATAAAAAGATTCCTCCACCTATTTTTTGTAAATCTCCCCCAATCGCATAAACAGTTCCACTTAAAAAATCAACAATTCTTTTTGCTTGATCAGCAGTAACTCTTTTTAAATTAACTACTACTGTATTACGATTTTTTAAATGATCCGCTATTTGCTGCGACTCAGAATAAGCCCGTGGTTCTAATAAAATCATTTTCTTTCCTTCACCATTTTCCCCCATTGATTCTTCTACACTTATATTATAAAACTCATCTTCATCAGAATTAGAAGTAATTATTTCATCGCTGGAAAATAATTTTTTAAAACTAAAACCCATTTTATCCCTCCAAATCTATTATAGTAATATCATCTATAAAAGATTTTACCACATATAAATTAAATTTTAAATAGATTTTACTTAAAATAAAACTTTTTCTTCTAAATAATTAACAATTTCTTCTATTGGTAAAGTTATTTGTTCCATTGTATCACGCTCTCTAATTGTTACTTCATTATTTTCTAAAGTATTATTATCAATTGTAATAGCAAAAGGAGTTCCAATTATATCTTGACGTCGATATCTTTTTCCAATACTACCATTTTCATCATAACTAACCATCAATCTTTTGGTTAATTTATGATATATTTCTAAAGCTTTTTCTTGGTGATACTTTTTTGATAAAGGTAAAACAGATACTTTATAAGGGGCTAAAAAAGGATGAAGTTTTAATATTTCTCTTGTTTCACCATTATCTAATTTTTCTTCACAATAAGAATCACATAAGAAAGCTAATAAAGCTCGATCTAATCCTAAAGCTGGTTCTACACAATATGGAAAATACTTTTCATTAGTTTCTGGATCTAAATATGATAAATCTACTTTTGAACCTTGAGAATGATTTTTTAAATCATAATTAGTCCTATTCGCTATTCCCCATAATTCATCCCAACCAAAAGGATAATGATAAATAATATCAGTTGTCGCAACTGAATAATGACATAATTCTTCCTTAGAATGATCATGAAAATCAAGATTTTCTTTTTTTATTCCTAAATCTATTAACCAATCTAAACAAAACTTTTTATAATAATCAAACCAAGCTAAATCTGTTCCTGGTTGACAAAAAAATTCCAATTCCATTTGTTCAAATTCCCTAGTCCTAAAAATAAAATTACCAGGAGTAATCTCATTACGAAAACTTTTTCCCGTTTGGGCTACTCCAAAAGGAATTTTAAGACGCATACTGCGCTGAATATTTTTAAAATTAACAAACATCCCTTGCGCTGTTTCTGGTCTTAAATAAACAATATTTTGAGATTCTTCAGTTACCCCTTGATAGGTTTTAAACATTATATTAAAATCCCTAATATCTGTCCAATCAAAAGCCTGACATTTAGGACATTTAATCTTTTTTTCTTTTAAATAATTAATTAACTTTTCATTATTCCAACCATCCGCTTGATCATTTATCTTATTTTCTTTCATATATTCATTAATTACTTTGTCCGCCCTAAAACGTTCCTTACATTTTTTACAATCCATTAAAGGATCAGTAGCTTGTTTTAAATGACCCGATACCTCCCAAATTTTTGGATTCATTAAAATTGCTGATTGAAGACCAACATTATAAGGATTTTCTTGAACAAACTTTTTCCACCAGGCTTTACGAAGATTTTCTTTTAATTCAATCCCAAGAGGACCATAATCAAAGGTGTTCGCTAACCCCCCATATAATTCACTACCTTGATAAATAAAGCCATACTGCTTACAAAAAGATACTATCTTTTCCATTGTTAACTTTTCCATTTTCATCTCCTTTTTTTATAAAAAGATTCTAAAAAATATATAAGGACGAGTTTCCCCGCGGTTCCACCTTATTTATTCCATAGAATCTCTTTTTTAAACTATAACTTAGAAGTGCCAACTTCGTCATCGTTTTCTTATACTTATAGTTTATTATACTTATTTATATTTGTCAATTTTAAAGTTTCTTTAACATAAACATTCTTTTATCTGTAGCTATTTCCCCATTATTTCTTTTAAAAATAACATCTTCAGTTATTATTTTTCCTTCCTTTTTAACGATTTCAAAACCTGCTTTTAAAGCTACATTTTTTATCTTTGAACCTTGATAATTTGTCCTTAAATAAATCGCTAAATATTTATAAAGATCTATTTCTTTTATAGTATAATTCATAAGTTTTGTAGCAATTCCTTTTTTACGGAATTCTTTTAAAACAGCAATACCATTAATATATAACACCTGCTCTGCATTATATTTATTTATAGGATGCCCCTTTTGAACTCCTTTTAAAACACCAATAAACCCTAATATACTATTATTATTATAATAACCATAAGATATCCCATTATCTAAATAAGATTTAAATTCCTCTATCATTTCCTTTTCTGTTAATATTTCACTAAATGGTGGATCTTTAAAAACTTGAACAACTTTTTTAAAGTCTTTATACATTTCTATTTTTTTAATATTTAAATTCATTTTTTCACTTCCTTTTTCAAAAATTTTTCATAAATTTTATATAATTTTATTAAACTAGATAGAGTAACATATTCTTCTGGGCCATGAGCATTTCCCCCTACAGGATTCATAATTATTGTCGGAATATTTAAATTAGAAAAGTAAACAGCATCTGACACCATCGATGATGTTTTAATTTGAACTTCTTTTCTTAAAACCATTTCACAAATCTTTATATATCTTTTTATTTCTTCATTTATTTTTGTTTTAAATAAAGGTCCAAAACCAATAGTTTGAACTACAACCTTTTTATTAAGGCTTTTTATATAATTAATAATATCTTCCACATTATCTTTAGACGTATAACGAATATCTAAAATCATCTCACCATAATCAGGGACTTTATTTAAAGCATCCCCTCCTTCTAACTTAGATAAATTAATAGAAGTAATATATTCAGTTTCACTTTTTGGCAGTGGGTATTTAATTATTAACTCTTCATAAATTTTAATTAATTTAATTAAAGCATTTTCTCCCTTATACAATTCAGCAGCATGAGCCGCTTTAGTTTTGATCGATAATTTTAATTGCAGTAAACCTTTTTCTTCTACAATAAGATCAAAATTCGAGCCACCATCAGGAATAATTGCTAAATTAGTTTTATATATTTTCAATAATTTCATTGCTGAATAACCATCAACTTCCTCATCACTAGTAATAAATAAAGCAACTTTTTTATCTGTTTTAAGATTATTAAATAAATTAAGTAAAACAGATAAACTACCCTTCATATCAAATGTTCCCCTTCCAAAGATTACATCATCACTAATTTTCATTTCATAATTATCAGCAGGAACTATATCAATATGTGTGCAAAATATAATATCTAAAACCTTTTCTTTAACATTACTAATTACTAGAGCTTTTTGATTTTTAAATTTATACTCAACTAAAAATAATGTTTTAGAAACTTCTTTTTTTATATAATCAAAAGCTCTATCAAAATCCTTACTATTTCCTTCTATTGTTTTATATTTCATCAAATCGCCTAAAGTTTGAATAATTTTCTTTTTCATATTTCCTCCTTCAAATAAAAAAACTTATGCCTCTTCTACATAAGTTTTTTTTATGTAGATACAAGCATCGGAAAACACTTGTATCTACTTTGTTTTCGTATTTACAAGCGCTTCTACCGGTATCGTCTATTCCTATAAATATTTTTTTTCATTTTTTTACCTCCTTTATTTTTTAAAAAAAAAGATTTCCATAATATAAGGACGATATAACGCGGTACCACCTTATTTTATAGAAATCTATACAACTCTTTATCTTTATAGCAGATTTACTTTAAAAGCTCCAAGCTACGTTCAATAAACATTATCATTAACTTCCACTAACCGTCAATTCACTATTGATAAGAGGATTATTTACTATTTCTTTTCATTGCTTTTTAAAATTAAATTTTATAATAGCATAATTATAAATATTTGTCAAAAATAATTCAACTTTTTTAAATGTTATAAATAATTAAATGCCGCCTTTATTTTATTTCTTCTAAAAAGTTTTTAGAATCTAAATATAAACCTGTATGTTCTTGATAATAAATATTAATAAAATTATTTATTTCATGCTTTACTTCTTCACTAATTTTTAACTTCGATATTTTAGCAATATCTAAGTAAGAAAACATTCGTAAAAACTTAATTGACTTACTGCTTATTAAAGTTTCGTTTTGATAACATTTAGAACATAAAAAACCAGAATCCCTACTAGAAATAGTAACAATAGAATTTGTATTACCACACTTTACGCATCTATCTATGATTGGTTTTACTCCTAAATAATCTAATAATTTAAATTCCAAAATATTTGTTATAACTAAAGGATCATAACCTTCATTTATTTTTAAAAGAGAATTAATAAAAGAAGTATAAATTACCTCCTTTTCTTCTTCTTTAGCCTGTTTTATAACTTGTCCTACTAAATTACAAATAAAAGAAGCATAACTAAGTCTAGTAAGATCTTTTTTTATTACTAACAAATTATCAATTACATCCACTTCAGCTAAAATTGATAATTTATCTTCTTTATAATAAATATGAAAATAACCATAAGTTAGTTTCATTGTTACTCCTCTTAATTTGCTTTTTAAGCTTTTAACACCTTTAGCTATAACAGAAAGTTGACCATATTCTTTAGTTAAGAGATAAATTATTTTACTAGTATCACCATAATCTAAATCTCTAATAATTAAGCCTTCAACTTTCTTTATCATAAAGTTATTCTCCTTCGTTCGCCATCGCTTTATATTTTAAATAATATCTTATTTTACCTGTTTTAATAAAAAGTTTCCATATTTCTTTTTTAGTCATTTAATTAACCACCTTTCATTATTATAATGGTTAACTATTTCTTTTTTTATTCAAATTTTAAAACCTAAATCATTTAAAGTTTTTATTTTATCTCGCCATTTAGGAAAAACTTTAACATAAAGTTTAAGATAAACCTTTTTCTTTAAATATTTTTCTATTTCCTCCCTTGCCTCTATTCCTATTTGTTTAATCTTTTGTCCCTTTTTACCAATAATTATTTTTCTTAAGTTTTCTCGATCAACAATAATTAAAACATTAAGATAAGCAATATCAATCTTCTCTTCAATCTTTTCTACTAAACAAGTTACAGCATGTGGAACTTCTTCACTAGTAAAAATTAAAACTTTTTCTCTAACTAATTCTGCCAACATAAACTCTTTAGATAAACTATTTACTTCATCCTTTTTATAATATTCTATAGTATCAGTTAAATACTTTTTTATTACTTCTATTAAACGACTTATATTATCCTTCTTTAAAGCTGATAAAGGAACAATAGCATCAAAATCATATAAATTCCTATACTCTTCTATTTTAGGTAAAATCATTTCTTTTTTAATTTTATCTATTTTGTTTAAAACCAAAATAACTGGTTTATTAACTTCCCTTAACTTATTAATAACAAATTTATCTCCCCGACCTAAAGATTCTGTAATATCAATTAAAAATAAAACAACATCAACTTCTTCGATAGAATGATAAGCAGAAGCATTTAAATGTTTACCTAAACGATGTTTCGGCTTATGAATACCTGGAGTATCAATAAAAACTATTTGTAAATCTTCTTCATGATAAACTCCTTGAATTTTATTTCTTGTTGTTTGAGGTTTATCAGATATTATTGCAATTTTTTGATTCAAAATACTATTTAATAAAGTGGATTTCCCAACATTAGGCCTACCTATTATGGAAACAAACCCTGATTTCATTTTAAATTATCCTTATTAAAAGGTTTAACTAAAAGTTCTTCCACTTTAAAAGTTTCTTCATCATCATTCATACAATATAAAGTAATTAAAAGATCTTTATCAAAAAATTCACTAAAGGTTTGACGACAAATAAAACAAGGATAACCAAGTTTATCACTGCTATTTAAAAGATATAAATGTTTAAAATCACCCTTTTTATATCCATTGGCCAAAGCACTATTAATAGCATTTCTCTCAGCACAAATAGTTCCTCCATATGAAGCATTCTCCACATTAACTCCAAAAAATAACTTAGAGTCTTTTGTTTCAACTATAGATGCGACTAAATAATTAGAATATGGAGCATAAGCATTTTTTAATAAGGCTTTTAATTTTTCTTTCAATTTACCACCCCATCTCAATAATTTTAGGGATAAAAACAAAACAAGCAATAATAAATGAAATCATTGAACAAACAAATACCGCTGCTGAAGCTGTATCTTTAGCAATTTTAGCTAAAGGATGAATTTCAGGTGAAACTAAATCAACTACCGCTTCAATGGCAGTATTAAGTAATTCACAAGATAAAACAATACCTATCACCATCACAATTAAAATCCATTCTAAAATTGCTATTTTAAAGGTTATACCTAAAATAACAACTAAGATCATAGCAATAACCATTACTAAAATACTTTGTTCATTTTTAACAGTATAATCTAAACCAGCAAAACTATGTTTAAAACTATTAAAAAACCTCTTTAAACTCTTTCCTTTTCTTTCATTCCTTGTTTCTAAAACCATTTAATATTTCCTCCTGTCTTTTAAACATTTCTTCTTTATCTTTTTCATCCATATGATTATATCCTAATAGATGTAAAAAGCCATGAACCATTAAAAAGGATATTTCCTCTAATAGAGTATGTCCATATTCTTTCGCCTGTTTATGGGCTCGATCAATTGATATATAAATATCCCCTAACATAACATAATCCAAACCTAAATACTGAAAATCAGAATTATAAACAAAAGATAAAACATCGGTCGGTCCTTTTATTTGACGATATTTAATATTTAATTCAGCCATTTTCGTATCATTAACAAAAATAAAATTAATTTCAGAATTATTAACATTTTCTCCTAGTGCGGCATAATTAATTAACTCTTCTAATTTATCTTGTTCATCAATATTATAAATTGTATAATTAAAAAACGTAATCTTATTCATAAAAACCACCTAACTTATAAAATATATTCCTATTAATATGATCATTATTAAAACAAGTAAATTTAAAAAACCTTCACTTCTTATTATTTTAGGAAATCTTTTTGATATTGCCGAAAGTCCAATATAAATCAAATAACCAATTATCGCTCCTGTAACATTTAAAAGAATATCATCAACATCAAATGTTCTACCAATACGTAATTGAGTATACTCTATAGCTAAAGAAGAAATAGAAGCAATGAAAAAAATTACATAAATCCTTTTTGGTTTTAAATAAATAGATAAAAAAATACCAAAAGGAACAAATAATAATAAATTTCCAATAAAGTTCTTTACAAATAAAGCACTCCCAATTGGATGCCTAAACATTTCGGCAAAAGGAATATAATTTAAATCACCATAATTAACATCTTGAAAAGTAACGATATGAAATAAAATCAAAACATAAATAATAAAAATCAAACCTAAAACTTCTTTATATAAAACAAATTTAATCTTTTTAGATAAAATAAACGCAATCCTTACTGAAGAAATAATTACAGAAAAAATAAAAACCATCGGCCAAATATTATATAGTGTATTTATTAATACTTCCTTAATCATTACAACACCTCTTTACTCCTCTTTAATCAGACTTATTTCTTGATAAGCAGTAATATTTTCATAAACTTTAAAAAACATCTTTAAATAAATTTTCTCCTCGTCTTTAAATTGATTTAATAATTGACTACTAATTATTGATTCATCGTCCTTTAAATTAGACTTCATCTTCTGATTAACTAATTCTAAAGCCTTTATTAAGGCTGAAGCCTCATCATAAAAAGAATCAGTACGTTTTATTTGATAATGTTTTTCTTTAACTATTTTAAAAGGTATTAAACGATGAATTAATAAAATCTTTTCTTCAACCCTTTTATATTTAAAAGGTTTAAAATCAAAAAAGGGCCATCGAAAACGTAAAAATTTTAAACTATAAACTGTTTTCCTTTTAGAAGTTTCTATTTCTTCTATTTGTCTTAAAGGAAATTCTACATTTATATTATACCATACTTCCCCATAAATTCTACCTTTAGCCGAAATAAAATCAGTTATTCTTCCCCCTTGTTCAATAGTTCCCCTAATAACTATTTCCCCTTTTTTAACATAATCATTCTTTTCTTTAACTATTTCTCCTTGTTCAGCTTCCACTTCTAAAATAAGAGCATCTTTAGAAGCAATAATATCTTGGTATATATATTCTTCTTCCTTAGTGATGATTTTTCTTTCTTCAACTCGAATAATATATTTTGTTCCTCTTTCTATAATTTCTAACCATTCAATTTTATCTTTATGCTTAGATAAAATCTTCTTCTCTATTTTTTCTAACTGCTTATAATTTGGTTTTAAACTCCCTTTTTTTAAATTATTTATAAATAGTTCTTGATTTATTAAATTTCTTATTTCTGCTTGACTATGAATAACTTCAATTTCAAAAATAATATTAGTTAAAACCAATAAAAAAAGATAACCACAAAACACTAAAAATAAAAAAAGACGATGCTTTAAAAACCATCTTTTTAAACGAAGTTTTCCATGATAATCAACAACTTCTACACCTCTTAATCCAAGAAGTTTTTCTATTTTTATTAAATCCTTTTCATAAATCTTTATAAAGAAAACCTTCTTCTTTGGAATTTGAACTTTTATTAAAGGAATATTATGTTTATATAAAACCGATAAAAAATGTTCAAAATGACGATCTTTAATCTTTAATTGAATAATATCAGAGATTAAATTAAAAAAAAAGTTATTCATTATATCGCTTCAATACTATTTTATTAATTAAACCATTAATCAGTAATTCTTCATTTAATAACTTTGTTATTACTAACTTAGAACCTCTAACAATTATTGATCCCTTCTGATGTTGAATAATTATTTCATTACTTTTAAAGTGTGGTATATCAGTATAATTAACCACATTCATTTGATTTTTATAAATATTAATCATTAATTCTTTATCATTAATATAATCTTTAAATCTATTTAATAATTGCATAATACCACCCTATAATATCTTATTAATAGATAATTAAGATATGAAAAAAGAATTAATTTAAAATCAATTCTTTTTTAATCTAAAGAAATTTTTTCAGAAGCCAAATATTTAAAAACTTCCTCTTTATCATTACATCTAATATAAGTATCACCAACAGGCATATAAATATCATCCCCCCGACCAGCAATTACTACCATATCATCAACTTGAGCAATTGATAAAGCTCTCTTTATTGCTAAAGGGCGATCAATAACCCGTTCAAAATTAACCTTGGATAATCCTTTTACCATTTCATCAATTATATTATTAGGATCCTCATGACGAGGATCATCAGCTGTAAAAATAACATAATCAGATAAAGAAGTAACTACTTCTCCCATTTCAAAACGCTTTTGACCATCTCTTCCCCCAGCAGCTCCTACAACTGTTATAATATTCCCCTTTGTAATAATTTTTGCATATTGTAATAAGTTTTTTAAAGCATTAGGAGTATGAGCATAATCAATCATTACTTTATACTTAGAAGAAACATCAATAATATCTATTCTTCCAGGAATAGGTTTTAATTCCTCAATTAGAGGAACTATATCTTTTAAAGATAGTTTTAAAGCATAACAAGTAGCGAAAGCAGCCATTAGATTGTAAACATTAAACTTTCCTGATAAAGGACTTTTAATAAAGAAATCACCCTCTGGAGATTTTAAAGTAAATAATAATGTATGCTCAGCTATCACAATATCAGTTGCCATAAAATCTGCTTTCTTTTCAATTCCATAAGTTAATACTTTATTTTTCTTCTTTATATTTTTCTTTAAAAAAGAAACATGAGGATCATCAGCATTAATAACTGCTGTTCCCTTATCTTTTAACATAGAAAAAATTTTAGTTTTTGATTCTAAATAATTTTTCCATGTTTTATGTTTATCCAAATGATCACTAGTAATATTAGTAAATATCGCAACATCTAACTTTAAATCATCAATTCTTTTAGTTAATAATCTTTCTGAAGAAATTTCTATTGACACATAATTACAATTATATCTTTTAAAATCAGCTAAAGCTTTAAATAAATCCCCCGGAAAAGGAGTTGTATAACCAACATTAGCTTTAAATTCATCACAAATGATTCCATTTGTTCCAATATAACCACTTTTATCTAAATGATTAAAGATTTGATAAATAATACTCGCTACTGTGGTTTTTCCATCAGTTCCTGTTACTCCAAATAAAGAAAGTTTCTCATCAACATTATCATAAAAATTAGATAAAGCTTTTAACATTGCTTTATTTGTATCTTGAACTTTGATAACTGGAACAGAAACATTAACATCCTTACTCGCTAAAACTGCTACAGCCCCATTTTCTACCGCTTTACCAGCATATTGATGACCATCAACAGTAAGCCCCTCAATACAACAAAATAAATAATCATTTTTTTGAACCCGAGAATCATCTTCAATAGATTCAATTTTTATATCATATTCACAAGGAATTAACTCCTTTAATTTCTTCATAAAAACCTCCAGTTAAAAATAGCCATTTATTTTTTTATACTATCCTTATTAAAGAATATTAATAAAAACTAAGGTCTTTTTTTTCGATTATTTTTAATAGCCTCTTTACGAGCATTTCTTCTTCTAACTCCAGGTTTATCATAATGTTCTCTTTTTTTAAACTCAGAAGGGATACCATTTCTAGCAATTTTTTGTTTGAATTTTTTTAATGCCCCATCAATATTCCCATTTTTTACAACTACATGTGTCATCTTTGATCCCTCCCTTCATATTTGTTGAATATTATTATAACACCTCTCTTATAGAACATCAAGATTATCTAAAGTAAAAAAAGGAGAAACCTCCTTTTTTTTAAAACGGACATAAATTATTAGTAACTACTCTTCTAATAGCTGTTCCTAAAGAACGACCTAATTCTAAAAACACACTGATTCCTTTCACTAAAGAACTTACTAAACTACCAGAAATAGTTAAACCACCATTAATCATCAATAATTCTTCTTTTTGTAATTCAAACATTTTTTCCCTCCTTTCTTAATTACATTTTAAAGGACGAACAAACCCATCTAATAAACCAATTAAAAAGGTTATCCCACTAACAATCCCAATAATCGCCCAAATACCAAGACCACCATTAATCATTAATAATTCTTCTTTTTGTAATTCTTTCATCATTAACTCCTTTCTTTTTTCATCATAATTATTTCATCATATAAATCTTTATTATCCAAACGATGCGATATAACAATAACAGTTTTATCATGCAAATACTTAAATATATTTAAAAGAATCCTTCTTTCAAACTTTAAATCCATTTCATTCATACTTTCATCAAAAATATAAACATTAACTTGTTTTAATAATGTTCTCGCAATAATAATTTGTTGTCTTTCTCCCCCAGCTAAATTTTCCCCTCTTTCTTCAATTAAATAATTATAATCTAAATTCTTTTTCTTTAAAAACTCTTCAATCATTGTTACTTGAGAAACTTCCTCTAATTTCTTCAAAGGAATAGTTCTATTTAAAACAATATTATTATAAATCGTCTCTGTAAATAACCTTTCTTTTTGAGAAACATAACAAATGTTATCTCTAATCGTTTTTAAACTTAAATCTTTTATTTCATAATCATCTATTTTAATTTGACCACTATAATCTTCATAATATTTATTTAATAATTTAAATAAAGTTGATTTACCACTACCAGAAGGACCTGATATTAAAATCTTTTGACCCTTTTTAATCTTTAAATTAAACTTATTTAAAACATTTTTTAAATCATCAAAAGAAAATTCAAGATTCTTAAAAGAAATATTTCCTCTTAAACTTATTTCATTAACTTTTAAGTTTTCTGGTTTAATCTCATAAATTTCTCCAATTCTCTTAAAAGAACTATAAGCACTTTTTATTAAAGGTTCTAATTCAACTATATTTCTAATTGGTTCTAAAAAAAAGATTACTAAAGTATAAAATAAAAGTAAATCACCAATTGTTATCATTTTCTTCCATAAGAGAAAACTTCCCCCAAATAATATAACATTTAATCCAATTAAAACTACTAAATCTTTTAAATTACTTTGCAAATTAAAAAGTTTTTCTAAAGAATAATTATTTTTTAAATTTAACTCTTGCTTTTTAGATAAATTTAAAAGCATTTCTTCTTCAATATTTAAGCCTTTAACTGTTTCAATATTACTTATTGTTTCATATAAATAACTATTAATTAAAGCCCTTAATTTTTGTTTTTGATTAATATAATTATTTAATCTTTTATGAAAAAAAGCCACGATAAAAAGATAAATAATTAATATCAAGAGACTAATACTAAATAAAATTTGATTAATAAAATATAAAAGGAAAAAGAAAACTAAAAATATAACAATATCAATAAAAAGAACAACAGAAACACTACTAATAAAATCTCTTATAAAATTTAAATCATTAAGTTTACTCACTATATCACCTGTTTGGTGCTGATGATAATATCGATAAGGAAGCGATAAAAAACGCCTATAAGTATTAATTAATAACTTTTCATCAATCCTTTTATTTAACTTAATTATTATTTCTCCCCGAATGTAACCACTAATTATCCTAATTAAAACTATTAAAAGAAAAAAAGATAAAAGACTTTTTAATTGCTTAACAGTAGAAAATACATTATCAGAAATCAATTTTAAATACCAATTATTAATCAAACTAAAAAGAAAAGTAATTAAAGATAACAAAAAGATAATTAAAATTCTCTTCTTTTCAGGCTTTATTAAACCTAGTAAAAAGTTCCAATAAATTTTACTATAGTTCTTCTTTTTTAAATTAGAAGTTGGTTCTAAAGAAATAACAATCTCTGTCCATATCTCTTTAAACTGAGAAAGAGATAATTCTTTTCTACCTACTGCTGGATCTATAATCATAATCTTTTTTTGTTGATAATTAATATCTTCGATAATTACATAATGAAAATAGACTTTATCTAAAAGAACATGAGCTATCGAAGGAAAAGGTATTTGCTGATCATCTGAACAACGATATCCTTTAGCTAAAAAACCTATTTTTTTAGCAACTTCTATTAAATGATAAGCACTAATCCCTTGGGGAGTAATTTTAATAATTCTCTTTAATTCCTCTACTGAAACATTTCCCCCATAAAACTTAGTCAGTATTACCAAACAAACTAATCCACAATCATTAATATTAGATTGTAATATGACCTTCGGCCTTTTTTTCATTTTCGCCTCCTACCTTATTGTTCTACAGCGAAAATATTTTTCTTTCCTCAATAAAAAAAATGTTTAATTTCTAAACATTTTTTTAAAATCTTTATTCATTTAATCTTATTAAAAGGAAATTATAAAATAATAAACCAAAAAGAATAAACGTTATGAAAAAACAATCATTGCCAAAAAAGATATTATTAAAATAAGTAAAATCATGCAAACCATCCGTTGTTACTTTGATAACTATATAATTATCTAATAAATTTCTTCCAATGACAATTAAAATATAAATCATTGATATTATAAACGTAATATTATATTGTTTATTAAAATTAATATTATTATCTTTTTTACTATACTGTTTAATTAATAAAATAACCAATATTAAACTAAATAAATAAACTAAAGATGCAAAGATCGGATTAATCGATGGCATATCAACAAAATAAATAATTAAAAAAGTTATAACTATTAAAAATAATATATTTCTAATAAGATAAAGAGTTCTATTCATCGTTTAATTCCTCCTCTTCATTTTCTACTAACCATTTAGCCAAAAACTTTAAAGAAGTAGCCTTATTATTCGCATGAGCAATAATTGCATTCATTTCTAATTTAGAAGGATTTCTAGCAGTATAATAAGTATTTTCATCGACTGGAGTAATTAAATTCTTCATTAAATGTTCACCTACTCCATCACTACCAACTAAAGTAAAATATAAATGTGACAAAAATAAATCAACTATCCCTTCTAAGCGCTTATCTTCTTTTTCAATAATTTGATAAGACTTAACAATTCCCCCTAAACTAATTTCTTTATTTACTTCATCAAATATTTTTCGCTTTTCCTTTTTTCTAATAGTTTCCTTTCCCTTATAATCGATAAATGATAAATTTTCTAGTTTACCAATTCCCTCTTTAATATTATTATAAATAATATTAAAATCTTCTTTTGATAAACTACCTTGGTAATTATCAGCATCTATTTCTTCGTAATAACTTTTTATTTCACCAATGTTAGTCCGCAAGTTTTTTAAACTGGTTATTTTATCAAAATCTATAGTTTCTTTTTGTCTTTCTTCGATAAATAACCAAATGTTGCTACCAATACCTATTATCGCTGCTAAAACAATTATAAAAGCTACTACCTTAGTGATAATTACTTTTTGTTTGGCCATTCTTTTACCTCCTTAGCATAATAATACTATTAATTACAGAAAAAAAAAAGAGTAAATGACATTTATTTACTTTTTTTTGTCAAAAACCCTTTTTTATCTATATATTTACTTTAATTAAATTTAATCTGGCGTCCTGAAAGGGATTCGAACCCCCGACCGACGGCTTAGAAGGCCGTTGCTCTATCCAGCTGAGCTATCAGGACAACTCTTCAGAACAAATTCATTATACAATAAAAAAAAGTATTATTCAATAGACCCAATAACACTTTTTTCAATCTCTTCATTATCTACTAAAAATATTATCTCTTGCACATTATAACTATCCCCTATTGATAAGGAAATAGTATATAAAACTTCTTCTAAAATCTTTTTATCTTTAATATCATCAAAAATATATTTATTAAAATTTAAGAAAAAAGATTTATCTTGTTGTTCATAATTAAGTAATTCCACATTACTACTGATAAAACTCATTAAATTAGTTTCATAAATAGGACCACTTGTTAATTCTTCAATAATAATTTTTATTTTATCTCGCTCATCATTAGAGTATTTAGTAACAGGAACATAATAATAATTATCATCATAACTATTTATATAATAAACATTAACAGCTTTAATATTAGAAGTATTTATTAAATTATAAGTTTTATTAATTCCAAAATCCCTAGTTAAAAGAGATGGCAACTTAATATTACTTTTTGGTAAGACTGATAATAATTCATTTTCTACATATAAGATTACCCCTTTAATATCCTTTAAGCTAGTTAAACTATAAACAATTGCAGAAACTATCTTTTCTTCATATTCTTCATTAACATCTAAAAAGTCTTGAGAAAGATTTATCTTAACTACACCATCATCTAAAAGATCTATTCCTAAGATTCTTGTATCTACAGGAATTATTGGTTGAAAACCACTAGGAATTAGACTCATCTTTTCTCCTTCTTTGATTAAAATAGTTAATATTTCTCTTATCTTTTTTTCTGTAGTTTTTTCGGTAAGTAAAACACTAGTTCGAGCTATATAATTACTATTATCTAATAAAAATATCTCTTGAAGAAAGTTTTCTTTTATATATTCTACACTGATATTCTTTTCTAAATTTAAACCATACTCCGAACGTTTAGGAAAAATACTAAATAATAATAATAAAAGCAAAATAATACTAGCAAATCCTATTCTGGAAAATGATATTTGTTTTAACATAAAGTCCCTCCTACAAAACAATATGTTTAAATAATAAAAATAATGAAAAAAAGTCGTTAATACGACCTTTTAAATAACAATTTCTCCAAGTTTTATTAATTCCACAACTGCTTGTGCTCGTCCTTTAACATCTAGCTTTTGCATAGCATTAGAAATATGGTTCCTAATAGTTTTTTCACTAATTCCTAACTGCCCAGCTATTTCCTTAGTTGATTTATTTAAAACTAACAATTCAAATATCTCTTTTTCTCTTTTCGTTAGTATTCCTTTATTCATCTTGATCCTCACTTTCTTTAGTAGAGGTGGTTTATATTTTTACTCATAATATTGTATGTAAAAACATTACTTTAGTGAATTACATTTGAATAAAAAAAAAGAGAATTTAAAAATATTTAAGATTGAAATTTAACCGAAATATAAACCTTTTCTGGAAACTCTTCTTGAATACTTCTCATAATATCATTCGCTAATTTAGTATCATGATCAGCACTATCAACAACTACTCGAACCTGATTATTATCAATCTTAATAAAAGCATTTAAAGAAAATTTTTCTTTAATCTTAGCCTCTAATTTTTCTTCCTTACCTTTTAAAACACTAATAACCTTTAATTCTTCATAAGCCGCATTTTTTTCATTAACACTAGCTTCAAGATTAGTTAAAACCATCTTTAATTCTTTTTGAGTATCAAAACGCTGCTTATCATTTTCTAATCTTAAAGCGGCTAGAATTTCACTTTCTTCAATATTTACTTGCCCTTCATTAAAATTTTTAAACTGATCTTTATCTGTTAATAATAACTCTGATGGCATTGTTATATAATAAACACTTAAAACTAAGATTAAACTAAATAAAGTTAAAAACCATAAACTTTGTTTATTAATCATTTTATCTCCTCCCCAAGTATTCTAATATATTATATTAAACCATGAAAAAAATATGCAAAAAAAAACAAGCCTAAAAGCTTATTTCCTTGAAACATATTTAGAATCTTTAGTGGAAACAATAATTGTTTCTCCTTCTTCGATAAATAAAGGAACTTTAACTATTAAACCAGTTTCAATTTTAGCCTCTTTAAGAGCAGTAGTCGCCGTATTACCCCGAACAGCAGGTTCAGTTTCTATAACTTGATATTCAACATTATCAGGTAAATTAATTCCTAATAACTCCTGATTAAAAAATAATAATTCTACTTTTAAATTTTCTTTTAAATACTTTATTTCTTCTTTAATCAGATCCTTACTTATATTTAATTGTTCATAAGTATCTAATTTCATAAAAACATAATCATGACCAGTATTATAAATATATTCAACTTTTTGTTTATTAACAATCGCTTTTTCTACTTTAATTGAAGAATTAAAAGTATGTTCAATAATAGCCTTAGTTCTTAAATCTTTTAATTTTGTTCGAACAAAAGCACTGCCTTTACCAGGTTTTACATGTAAGAATTCTAAAACTTGATATAAATGATTATCAACAATAATAGTAAGACCTGTCTTTAAATCATTAACATTTATCATCTTTTACCTTATTTCTTTTCCTTATGTAGAGTTGTTTTTTGACATCTTGAACAATACTTTTTTAATTCCAAACGATCAGTAGTATTTTTTTTATTTTTACTAGTTCGATAATTTTCTTCCTTACAATCAGAACATATTAAAGTTACTAATTCTCTATTTTGTGATTTTGCCATAAGATCCTCCTTTTTAATATGCTATTTGGCGAATATCATTATAAAAACTTTCTTTACTACGGTGATAATACTTAACAGGCTTTGATTTACTTATTTTATCTATTCCCCTTTTACCAGCACTAACCATTATTGAAGTATTAGGAACAGGAATAAAAGTTGTTAACATAAAAAATGCACAGATAATTACAAAAACAACTACCAATTTATTTTCTTTTTCCATGATACTTCCCCCCTTCTAATTTAGTATTAATTATTTCTTTAAAACAATCAATAACACAAGCATTATAGCAAATTTAAAAGAAATTAGCAACTTCAAAAATCATTTTTTAGAGCTTCTTCATATAATTTTGAAAACATTTCCGAAACTCTTCTTGTAATTCTAGTGTTTACAGCTGAAATATAAGACGATGAAGACCCATAATGACTAACATCAGGAGATATAACTACCAAACTCATTTTCGGATTCTCATAAGGAAAATAACCAACAAAAGTTTTTGTAATAGTATCAGTATCAATTACTCCATCTCCTGTAGTATCAAGAAAACTTTCAGAAGTCCCTGTTTTACCAGCCGGATTTAAAACATTACCCATCTGATTAACTCCTAATCCTTTACTCATTACTGCCCGAAAACCTTCTTGAATACGCTTTATATACTTTTCTTCTAAATCTACTTTATTTAATAATGTTGGACTAACTTTATATAAAAGATTTCCTCTTTCTAAATTAGTAGTTGGTTCATAAACTTCTTTTAATAAATTTAATTTATAACGTTCCCCCCCATTAGCGATCGTATTAATATATTGAAGTAATTGTAAAGGAGTATAAGTATCATATTGACCAATAGCAAAATCTAAAAGATGACCAGGAACTGTGCTTTTTCCTTTGTAACCTAAACTCTCACTAGGTAAATCAATCCCTGTTTCTACTCCCAAACCAAATTGACCAAACATTTCCCTGTAAGTATCAAAAGCTTTTAGATCAATATTTAAAGAACCATTATAAACATATTTAGCTCCTCCTACTTTCATCGCTATTTTAAATTGATAAGAATTAGAAGATAATTGTAAAGCAAGAATATCATCTAAAACACCTAAACCATCCCGCCAAGAACATTTTTTAGGAGTATGTTTAAGTTTAATACATTCATCAAGCATCTTTGTTCCAATATCTATAACCCCTGTTTTATAAGCGACAGCCATTGAAGCCCCCTTAATTGCAGAACCCGCCACAATCGGAGTTAAAGATATAAAAGGAGTATAATCATAAATTTTATAATCATCACCACTAGGAACTATTTGTTTAGAAGCATAAGTTAAAATTTCCCCTGTTAAAGGATCACTAATTAAAACAATTGCTTTATTATAATAATCAGTATTATATTCATCCTTCGCTTTTCTTAATTCTTCTGCTATAATTTCCTCAACTGCTTGTTGCAATTTAATATCAATTGTTAAAACTAAATCATGACCCCTTTTTCCCTTTTCAATTATTTCTAATTGATTCAAACGATTAACTTTATATAGTGTTTTTTCCCCTTTTAATAAATCCTCATATTGAAATTCTAAAAAACTAAGACCCACTCGATCATTTAAAGCATATCCTTTAGTTAAATAATCATTTTTATATTCAAGAGGTATTCCTTGTTCTTTAGTAGAAACATTACCTAAAACTTCCCTTAATAAATCTCCATATAAGTAATTTCTTTTCCATTCTAATTTAGAAGAAAAACCAGGATAAATATGCGTATTTTCAGCAATTAAAGCCCATTCTTGATCAGAAACATCTTTATTTTTAATAACTTTTTCATCAAAATAATACCCTTTATTCATTAAAGTATAAAGATAAGCAGCAATCTTATCTATTTCTTTAAAACCCTTTAAATCATCATCTGTAACTCTTTTTATTTTTAATTGTTCAAGATCAGACTTTTTTAACTCTCTTCTTTCTAATAATCTATTCTCATTTTCCGTAATCTTTTTTTCTCCTAAAAGAGGATTTAAAATTAACCAAAATCTTTTTAAATCATCAGGCAAAATCTTTTCATAATCAAGTTCAATAATTTTACCAACCTTATAAGCAAGTTCAATTTCTTCTTTTAATGTAATTCCCCTTGGTTTTTGATAATAAATAACCTTATAACCAATATTATCAACTAAAAGATTATAATTACGATCATATATTCTTCCTCTTGGTACAGAAGAACCAGTTACTTCTTTAACAGTTAAATTTAATAATTGTTCTTGATAAGCTTCTATATTACCTATTTGTAAGATAACTAATTTAATAAGTAAAATTAAAAAAACAAAAACCACTACACCAGTTATAATATTATAACGATAATAAGTAATTAAATTTAGATCCCGTTTTTGATAATAAAGTTTTCTTTTCATTGAACCCTCCTCTTTTATTATGTTATATATTATGTTTTTCTTACATAGGAATTTATTTTTCTCATATATATAGTTAGAGGTGTCTATATGTATGAATATTTAATAAAAGAATATATAGAACAACTAAAATTAAAAGATATTAAAGAATTCGCTAAAAATAATGGCATAAATTTAACCAATGAAGAAACAACTATTATTTATGATTATCTTAAAAATCATTGGCGGACTATTTATTATGGTAACCCGAAACCAATCTTAGAAGAATTAAAAGAAAGATTAAATTCTCAAACTTATACAAAATTAGAAAACTTATATATTTATTTTAAAAACAAAATAAGTTAAACTTACTTTGTTTTTTTATAATAACTTCTAACATCATCGATTAAATTTTGATTAAAAACCTTTTCTTTAATCATTTTTATTTCCATCTTATAAGGAGGATAAATTTTTGCCTTTTCCCTCTCTGTTTTAGAAATATAAGGAGTTTCTAAAATCTTTGGAAGATGACTTACTCGTTTATTATAAATAACTTGAAGTAAATTATCAAAACCAATTAAACCAAAACCAATGTTAGCGTGCCGATCTTTATTTGTTCCTCTTTTATTTTTACTATCATTCACATGAATACAACCTAACTTTGATAAACCAAGAATCTGATCAAATTCATCAAGGATATGATCAAAATTACTTAAATCATATCCCGCATCATGCATATGACAAGTATCAAGACAAACACCTACTTGGTTTTGATAATTAACTCCCCTAATTATTTTTTTTAATTGTTCTAATGTAAATCCACATTCTGTTCCTTTTCCAGACATTGTTTCTAATAAAATTAAAACTTTATTATCAGGTTCTAAAACCTCATTTAAAGATTTTATAATATTCTTAAGACCCTCTTCTACACCTAAACCAAGATGGCTTCCAGGATGAACTACTAATTTAGAAAGACCTAAAGCAGAACATCTTTTTATTTCTTGTTTTAAAAAAGAAATAGTAAAATCATAGTTTTTTTGATGATTAGCTAAATTAATTAAATAAGGAGCATGAACAATAACATCATTTAAATTAATCCCTTTTTCTTTCATTAAATTTAAAGCCTCTTTTGTTTTTAAAGAATCTATTTTAACTCTTTTTGTATTTTGGGGAGCTCCTGTATAAATCATAAAAGTATTAGCCCCATAGAAAAGAGTTTCCTGAACTGAACCTAGTAATTGCTCTTCTTTCTTAAAAGAAACATGAGATCCTATTAATAACTTCATCTTATCACCATCTTTATTATACAAAAAATATAAAAAAAAAGATATCTAAATTGATATCTTTTATCCTTCAACTTTTGTTGCATTAACTTCAGAAGAAGTAGCATTTTCTACCTTCCAACCATCAAATTTACCCGCTCCAGTAGCAGTTACTGTTAGAACGTTATCTTCATTTAATTGAGCAGAAAACTCATTATAATCATCTGGATTAACATCTAAACCCCCTAATTTGTCTTCATCTATTTCTGTCACATCAAATTCTTCATCCCCTAAAATTTTCACTTCTAAATTTTTAATAATTAATTTAATACTAGATTCAAAAGCACTTTTTCTTTGATTCTCAATTAACTTTGTAATACTTGGAACCGCTATAGCTAAAATTATAGCTAAAATAACTATGACCGCGAGTAATTCCACTAAAGTAAATCCCTTTTTCTTCACTTCTCTTCCTCCTTAACTATATCTAATTTCAATATAACATAAGGATCTTAGATAGTCAATTTTCTATTAATTTAACTTTGTCAAATTGTGACAAAAAGTTAATATTTTAAAAAAATTAAAACTGTATCAATATTACTTGTTAACAGTTTTAAATTAAACTTTATAATTATTTTATTAATTATTGAACTCCACAATTTGCTTCTGGAAAACCCTCATCACCATCTTTAGCAACTGTTACACTTGATAAAGTAGCATTTTTTACTCCTAATTGACCAAACTTACTAGTAGATTTAGTTATAATTGTAACAGTAATTGGATCAACACTATTAATTACAAAACATTGATAATCATCAGGGTTTCCTCCAAAATCGGCAATGTCATTAGCTAAATTTGTATTTAATTGATAACCTAGTGCTTAACTTATGATACTGTCTTAAGTGCTTATCCTCTGATGATGATCTCAAAAGTAATTTCTTATATATCACTGAGGTGCTATGAATGAGACAGGTTAACAATTAAGAATGAATGAACACGAGTTTTCTCGTTGTTTTTCTAATAAGTCCTAGTAGATACTAGGAACGGCTATAGCTAAAATTATCGGGTTGCATTACAACTATCTTTAGCTAGTAAGTCTACTAAAGTGATCGTCTTTTTATTCATTTATAAAAAAAGCGGTACCTCCTGGTTTTGTACATGGCAAGCGAAATAAGAAACCCAGTATAGCACACGATAAATCTCTTTCTGATGATATTGTACTACTTTATACTATTAAATATCAAGGTTTTAATTTTAATCATTTTAAAGAATATCTTGAAGAAGTTGAAAACATAAAGGTCTCTTATAATTTTATTTATAATACTTTAAATAAGGCAGGTATTTTATCGCCTAGGGCTCGTAAAAGAACTAGAAAGGAATATAGAAAACAACAATTGTTAAAAGAAAAATTACTGACTGGTAAAACTGAAGAAGAAGTAGAAGTTATTGTTAATAATGAGATAGCAATTGAGGATTCTCACCCAAGGCAAGAAAAACCAAAATACTTCGGAGAAATTATTGAACAAGACGGTTCAATACACCAATGGTTTGGGGATTTTAAAACATGTCTTCATCTAGCTGTAGATAAAGCAACAAACACAGTTGTCGGCGGTTATTTTGACTATCAGGAAACTTTAAAGGGTTATTATCAAACCAAATATCAAATCCTAAAAGGTTATGGCATTCCTTATAGTTTTAAAACAGATAATAGAACTGTATTCAATTATAACAAATTAAACCCTGATAAAAAAACATCTGAAAATGATATCCTTACCCAGTATGGTTATTCATGTAAACAACTAGGTATTGATTTAAAAACAAGTAGTGTTCCTGAAGCAAAACCAATTATTGAACGTACTAACGGTACATTTCAAGGAAGACTAATTAATGAGTTAAAATTAAACGGAATACACACACTTGAAAAAGCTAATGAATATTTAATAAATGTTTTTATTCCTAAATATAATAAACGCTTTGCTATGGATTATAAGAAGTTTCCAAGTGCATTTGAAAAATCACCTAGTGAAGAAAAAATAAATTATACTTTAGCAGTTTTATCAACAAGAATAATAGATAGAGGTAATTCCATTAAATATAAAAACAAGTATTATTTACCTTATTTTAATAATGAGTTAAAATGCTTCAGGCCTAAAACTAAAGCATTAGTTATTGAAGCATTTAATGGTGATTTAGTGGTGAGTATAGACGAAAAAATTTATGAGTTAAGAGAACTGTCCAGAAATAAAAGGTTTTCAAAAGAACTTGATCTACCTCAGGAAGAAATAAAAAAGGAAAAATATGTGCCCCCTATGAGTCATCCTTGGAAAAGAGCTTCTTTTGAGAAACAAATGAAAAAATCTCATAAAGAAAAGGTTTATGCATAAACGAGTTTTATGCCGAGATAATCCATCAATTTAGGAGATAATATCCGTAATGTTTCAGGCAATCAAATTAAAAATTTGATTGCCATCTAACTAAAGGATATTATCTAGATTCCTGAATTGATGGAGGAATTGGAATAAATTTTCCAAACTATTTTTTTTATCTAATGTGAGACATTTTCAAAAGTTATTGACATTTTCTATTAATTTAACTTTGTCAAATTGTGACAAAAAGTTAATATTTTAAAAAAATTAAAACTGTATCAATATTACTTGTTAACAGTTTTAAATTAAACTTTATAATTATTTTATTAATTATTGAACTCCACAATTTGCTTCTGGAAAACCCTCATCACCATCTTTAGCAACTGTTACACTTGATAAAGTAGCATTTTTTACTCCTAATTGACCAAACTTACTAGTAGATTTAGTTATAATTGTAACAGTAATTGGATCAACACTATTAATTACAAAACATTGATAATCATCAGGGTTTCCTCCAAAATCGGCAATGTCATTAGCTAAATTTGTATTTAATTGATAACCTTCTTCTTGATCTGTAAACTCCTTATCCTCTGATGATAATTCTAATTTCTTATAATCAATACCTCTTATTAACATTTTAACATTAGATTCAAACGAGTTTTCTCGTTGTTTTTCTAATAATCCTGTAATACTAGGAACTGCTATAGCTAAAATTATAGCTAAAATTACAATAACAGCAAGTAATTCTACTAAAGTAAATCCTTTTTTATTCATTTTCTTTCCTCCTTATTTTGTATATTTTAAGCATAACATATGATTAATAGAGTGTCAATAAAAAAGGATTTTTTTGTCAAAAAAAAGCACTATTAAGATTAAAAAGTGCTCTTTCTTGACATATTATCTATTTTAATTTAAGGAATGGCTTGAACATTAACACTTGTATAAGTTGCTCCTGTCGCTTGCCATCCGGTAAAATTACCCCCACTAGCTGCCACTACAGTTACTGTTACTGGTTGAAGATTTGTAATTTCAAATGTATCATATAAGGCTGGATCGCCACCAAAACGATCAACATTTTCTAAATTATCTCCTACTGTAACTGAACCAGGATCAGTTAATAGTTGATAATCAATACCCCTAATTAACATTTTGACATTAGATTCAAAGGCATTCTTCCTTTGAGCATCAATTAGCCCTGTAATACTTGGAATAGCAATAGCCAAAATTATGGCTAAAATAACTATGACTGCGAGTAATTCTACTAAAGTAAAACCTTGCCTTCTTTTCTTCATTTTTTTCCCCCTTACTTTATCTTTTACAATTTATGTTTTATTAAAAATACCTCTTAAGTTGGATATTCTTTCTTGAAGATTATTATTTTTAATTATATAAGTACTAGATACTAATATATCAGCCCCATTCAAAACACATAAACGAGCATTTTCATGATTAATCCCTCCATCAACTGATATTAAAACATCTAATGATTGTTTTTCTATTTCCTCTTTTAAAAGTTTTATTTTTGTTAAGGTAGATTTAATAAATTTTTGACCACTAGAACCTGGTTCCACACTCATAATTAATACTAAATCTATTTCTTTTAAAAGGGGAAATATTTCTTTAATATCAGTATTAGGTTTAACTGAAAGGCCACATTTTATACCTTTTTCTTTTATTTTTTTAAGAAGATTTAAATTTTTTAAAATTTCATAATGAAAAGTTATAAATTCAACTTTCATTAAAAATAAATCAAGAAGATATTTCTCTACCTCTTCAACCATTAAATGAACATCTAATGGTTTTACTGAATAACGGTTTACTTCTTTTACTTCTTCCATTGAAAAGGCTTTATTTTTAACAAACTTACCATCCATAATGTCAATATGAAGATAATCTGTATTGGTTTCATTTAACCTAAAAATTAAATCAGGATTATTATAAGATAAAATAGATGTTGATATTTTAACCATAACTTCACTCTCCTTTAAGAAAACTTAAATAATTATCATATCTTGATTTTTTAATAAGACCCTTTTTTACTAAGTGCTTTATATAGCAATTTTCTTCTTTTAAATGATAACAATCTTGATATTGACATTTATCTTGATATTTAATAAATTCTTTCATATTATTTTTAATCTCTTCTTTCGGAATTGAGGAAATACTAACTAGACTAAAACCTGGAGTATCCGCGACTAAACCATTTCCTAAATCAAATAATTCAACATGTCTAGTTGTCTGTTTACCTCTTTTTAAAAAAGAAGATATTTCTCCTGTTTTTAAAGATAAACTTTGATCTATTTTATTTAAAAAGGTTGATTTTCCGACTCCACTTTGGCCCGCTAAAACAGTTATTTTATTTTTAAATGTTTTTTTTATTTTTCTAATTTGCTTATTAGAATAAATAGGGTAACCTATTTTCTGATAATACTTGAGTTCTTTTCTTAATTTTATTCTTTCTTTTAATGATAATAAATCCATTTTAGTAAGACAGATTAAAGGTTTAACATTATAAAAAGAAATAAGAAGTAACATTTTATCTAAAAAATTAAAAGAAAAGGTTGGTAAAGTAGCACTCATCAAGATTATTACTTGATCAGCATTCGCTAGCGGGGGCCTGATTAATTCATTTTTTCTTGGTAAAATTTTAGTTATTAATCTTTTTTCTTCATCAAAAATAACCATATCACCAACTAGTGGTGATATATTATCTTTTCGAAATAAACCACGGGCCTTACAGTCATATCTTTTCTCTTGACTTTTAACCGTATAAGTATCACTTATTAAACGAACAATGATGCCTTTCATTCTTCCTCCAAAATTATCTCTTCATCTTCATCGATTTCTTCTTCTATAACTTCTACTTCTTTAGAAACTGTTACTTTTAAAACAACACCAGAAACTATTTTAGTCCCAGGAGTTCTATTTTGTTTAATAACTTGATCTAAAGGATATTTATCTGTTTCTTCATAATCTATAACAATAGAAAGTTGATATTCTAAAGCAAAACTTTCTGCTTCTTCTACTGTCCATTCTTCTTTAACCATATCAGGATAAACTTCATAAATATTTGGTAAATATAAAATTAAGGTTTCTCCTTCTTCCATCTTTGTTCCTTTAGCTAAAGATTGACCTATAATTAAATCTTCTTTACCTTTATATAAAGAAATATCATTAACGTCCTTTTTTTCTTCTTTAACTTTAATTCCTTCTAACATTAAAGCAGTTTTTACTTCAATATAATTTTTACCTGTATAATCTTCTAATTCAACAAAGTTTACACCTGTTGATTCATATAAAGTAATTAAAGTTCCCCGTTTTACAGTTCTTCCAATCGCGGGATCAGTTTTTACTACTCTTCCTTCAGGAATTACATCACTACTTATTTTTTCAATCTCCAAATTAACTTCAAATCCTAATTTAATTAATTTATTTTCTGCTTTAGCAACCGTCATATTAGAAACATCAGGGATACTAACATTTGGAACTTTAGTTAAAGCTGGTATTAGAAAAAAGATAATAGAAAATAAAAGCAATAAAGAACCAAAAATACTACCTAGTATTATAAAAACTTTTTTATTTGGTTTAAATTCATCATCCTCTATTGGTTTAGCAATAACCTTTTCTTCTTGTTCTTCTTTAACAACAGGTAAAACTTTTGTATCATCTAAATCTTGTTCTAAATATTTAAAAACATAACGGCTTTCATTTTCTCGATCTTCATCTAGGGCTGTTTTTAAATCTTCATACATCTCCCTAGCGTCATTATATCTATTTTTAGGATTTTTAGCAGTTGCTTTTAAAATAATATTTTCAATACTATTTGGAACCCTTTCTATTTCCCTTTTTACACTTGGTAAAGGATCTCTCATATGTTTAAGAGCTATTTCAACAGCATTTTCTCCTTTAAAAGGTAAAACTCCTGTTAATAATTCATACATTAAGATCCCTAAAGAATAAATATCACTCTTAATAGTGCTCCCTTTTCCTGAAGCTTGTTCAGGTGGCAAATAATGAACTGATCCCATGACTGAATTAGTTTGAGTTAATTGAGAACTATTAAGAGCCATAGCAATTCCAAAATCAGTTATTTTAACCAAACCATTATCCATTATTAAGATGTTTTGAGGTTTAATATCTCTATGAATTATATAAGCATCATGAGCCTGAGAAAGACCTTCAGTTAATTGAGACATAATATCTATTACTTCTGAAACAGTTAAATTACCTCTTCTTTTCATTAATTGTTTTAAATTCTTTCCTTCAACATATTCCATAACAATAAAGAAATTACCTTCATCTTCCCCAACATCATAAACTTCAACAATATTAGGATGACTTAAAGAACTAGCCGCTAAAGCTTCTCTTTGAAAACGACGAACAAATTTATCATCAGTTGATAAATCTCCCCTTAAAACTTTAACTGCTACCTGACGTTCTAAAATATTATCCTCAGCTAAATAAACATTCGCCATTCCCCCTTCACCTAGTAATTTAAGGATTTCATAACGATTGCTTATTTTTTGACCTTTAATTATCATTAATTTCCTCATCCTCCTTTACTAAGTAGGCAACGGAAATATTATCTGTTCCCCCTCTTATATTACTCTTTTTAATTAATCTATTAACTTTATTAGAAACTGAAAGTCTTTCATCATTTAAAACCTTTTCTATTTGTTTTTCATTTAACATATTAGTTAAACCATCACTACATAATAAAATAGCTTCAATATTAATATCAACATCAAAAATATCCATCTCTACTTCTTCATTAGCCCCTAAAGCTTTCATTAATACATTCTTTTTAGGATGTATTTTAGCTTCTTCTTCAGATAATTCTCCTGTAGAAACTAATAAATTAACTAAAGTATGATCTTTAGTAATCTTATGAAGTTCTTGATCCTTCATCACAAAACCAGAACTATCTCCAATATTACCAAATAAAAGATAATCTTTAGTTAAAAGAGCAATCACCAAAGTTGATCCCATACCTTTACTATCTTCATTATTATTTGCTTTTTTAATAATTTCATTATTTATAATTTGAACATTAGTTCTTAACCAATTAACTGCATGCGCTTTTTCCCCTAATTTAGTTAGTTCTTGGAACTTTTTACTAATATGATTAATTACTATCGATGATGCTACTTCTCCCGCCTGATGACCTCCCATACCATCAGCTACCGCCATTAAATATTCATCATTATCATTTTTAACTATAATTACACTATCTTCATTATGATCTCTAATTTTACCAGCATCAGTTAAATAATAAGTTTGCATAGTTACCTCCCAAAACCTCTAGCCCTTAATTGACCACAGGCTGCTGAAATGTTTTTTCCATATTCTTTTCTAATTGTTACATTAATATTATGTTTCTTCAGTATATCATAAAAATTATCCCTTTTCATCTTCTTACTTTTCCTCAAAGAACTATGACTAGTTTCATTATAAGGAATTAAATTAACATAACAATTCATCCCTTTAATTAATTTACATAAATTTAAAGCATCTTCTTTATTATCATTAACCTCTTTTAATAAAATGTATTCAAAAGTTACTCTTCTTTTAGTTATTTTAATATAATCTTGAAGGGAACTAATTAAAAGAGATAGTGGATAAACTTTATTAATAGGCATTAATTTATTTCTTAATTCATCTGTTGACGCATGTAAACTAACCGCTAGATTAACTTGTCTTTCTTCTTGACTAAACTTTTTAATCCCCGGAACTATCCCACAAGTAGATAAAGTAATATGCCGAGCTCCAATATTAAGACCTTTATGATCATTTATTATTTCTATAAACTTCATTACTTTATCATAGTTATCAAATGGTTCTCCAATCCCCATTATTACTATATGAGATATTCTTTCTTTAAAATCTCTTTCTACTTCTAAAACTTGAGAAATCATTTCCCCGACTTCTAAATTTCTAATCTTTTTTAAAGTTCCACTAGCACAAAATAAACAACCCATTTGACATCCTATTTGAGTAGAAATACATAAACTATTACCATAATCATGAAGCATTAACACTGCTTCTATTTGATGTTTATCTTCTAATTCTAATAAATACTTTTTAACTTTTAGATCTTCTTCTTTTTTTAATATCTTTATTTGCTTAAAAGTAAAAAGATTCTTAAATTTATTAATGCTTTCTTTTTTTATATTGATCATTTCTTCAAAAGATACAACTTTCTTTTTATATAACCAATCAAAAAGTTGAAGACTACGAAATTTCTTTTCACCTGCTTTTTCTAAAAAAAGTTCCAAATCATTTCTCGTAAAATTATATATATTTTCTTTCATCACAATCACTCTTTTATTATACTAAAAAAAAGAAGTCCTGAATATTACTTCTTCTAAATATCAAAATCTATTACTTTATTTATATTTTTATATTGTAAAAAGATGTCAAATAAGATATTCTCGACAACAATTTCTTCTGTTCCATCCTTCTTAGAATTAAGAGTAATAAAAAAATTATCATCAATTTTATATCTTTTAGAAAGAGATCCATCAAATCTTTGAAACTTTTCTATAAAAACTCCTTCTTCTAAATAACCATTTAAATAATTAAGATCTAACCACTGCTGATTAAAATCTTCTTTAATCAAATATCCATCAATTTCTTCAAAGTCATCCCCTTTTTTAATTTTAAGAAGATCATTTTCTAAATAATATTCTCCTTTATAAATACCATCAATATATTTATATACTAAAAATTTATCTTGATATCTTTTTCCTTCTAATAAAAAACAATTCTGATTATCTTCTTCTTTAAATCTTATTTCCCACAAAAATTCATAATTATTGATTATTATTATCTCATCTTCTTTGTTTACTGGTTCTTCTTTTTTTATATTAGAGGACCCACTTTTTAATCCTAAAAAAATTAAAAAACCAAAAAATATTAAATAAAAACCAAAAAAAAGAAACTCTTTAGAATGGGGATGTTGAAGGAGATCAAAATTTAAATTATTTTTATTATCATTTTTCACTGAAAAACCTTCCCTATTAACGTTTCTTTATTTTGTAAACCATTTAAAAAATCCTTAACCGCTAATCTTTTTTTACCTTCAACTTGAATCTCTTCAATTATTATTTCGCCATTACCAACTTTAACTCCAAGACCATCATCGTATATTTTTATTATTTCCCCATTTAAATAATTCATAAATCCATTTTCTCCCATTCTAGCTTTCCATATTTTATAAACCTTATTATCTAATAAAGCATAAGCTCCAGGATAGGGATTTAATCCCCTTATTAAATTAATAATTTCCCTTTTGTTTTTATTAAAATCTATTTTTTCATCATTCTTAGTTAAAATAGGAGCATACGTTGCTAAAGAATGATCTTGTTTTAAATATTTGACTTCTCCTTTTATTATCTTAGGAAGAGTTTTTATTAAGAGATCTCTTCCTAATAAGGATAAACGATCATGCAAAGTACCAACAGTATCATCTTCTTTAATTTCTGTTTCAATTTGACTAATAATATCTCCAGCATCCATTTTAAGAATCGTTTTCATAATCGTAACTCCCGTTTTATGATATCCATTAATAATTGCCCGATGAAGAGGAGCTCCCCCTCTTAATTTTGGTAATAAAGAAGCATGAACATTAAGGCAACCAAACTTTGGATAATCTAAGGTGTTTTTAGAAATAAATTGACCATAAGCACAAGTAATAATAAGATCAGGATTTAAATCCTTTATTAATCCTTCTTCTTTAGTAATATCTTCTGGTTGAAAAAGAGGTAAATTAAATTCTAAAGCAAGTTTTTTTATTGGAGAAATATTAAAAGATTTATCTGGTTGCGTAATAACCCCCACCAAATGATAATTATCGATTAAAGCTTTTAAAATAGGAACACCAAACTTTGGAGTTCCCATAAAAATTATTCTAATATTCTCCACAAATATTCCTCCTTAAATCCATTTTGTTTGAAAGATATTACGAACTTCTTGTTTTTCAAAATCATTAAAAAATTGAATTATATATTTCATTAATTGTTCTAAATAAGCAAAATCTTTAGATAAAACAGCCTCAACTTGAAGCGTCTCTCTTAAACTTTTAGCAAAACGATAATCTTCAATATATTTATACATCGCTTGATCTAAATTACTTATTACTTTTATTTCTTCTTCATCTTCTTCATTAATATTAAAGATATAATCCTGATAATATTGAATTAGTTTAGAAGTTAAAAGATCATCTTCTAAAAACTCACAATTAACTATTTCATTAAAATGAGGGCAAAAAGATAAAATTTTTTGTTGCTTATTCATACAAAATACCTCCTACATAAATAACTTTTTAATATCTTGATAAGTAATCACAATCATTAATAATATTAATAAAGCAAAACCAATCCCATGAATAATATTTTCTATTTTAGGATCTACTTTTGTTCCTTTAATCTTTTCTATTATTAAAAATAATACTCGTCCGCCATCAAAGGCTGGAAAAGGAAGAAGATTAATAAAACCAACATTAATACTTAAAAAAGCAATTAAATAAAATACATTCCCAAAACCATGACTAACCTCTTGTTCAACAATAGAATAAATACCAACTGGACCAGCTAAATTTTCTAATCCTAATCCACCAGTAATTAAACTTTTTAAAACTTGAACCATAGAGTTCATAACAGCTCCAAACTTTACAATAGAAAACTTTACAGCAGAAATAAACCCTCGATTAATTTTATCAGTCATAACAAGACCATATTTATAAGAACTTTCTCCATTCTCTTCTTTTAAAATAGGGGTTAAAGAAACCTTTTCAATATATCCATCTTTTTTTTGAAACTTAAATGTTAAAGTTTTCCCTTCTTTAGTTAAAGCTAAATATAATAAAACATCATCCCAGGATTTAACCTTTTTATCCTCAATACTTAAAACTAAATCCCCTTCCTCTATTCCTTTTAAGAAAGTAGGATAACCTTCCTCTATTTTTCCCATTACAGGTCTAGTTTCAGGAGCTCCATAAAAAAGTCCAATTATAAATAATAAACCAAGAGCTAAAAGAAAATTAAATAAAGCTCCAGCCACAATTGTTATAAAACGCTCCCCCCATGTTTTAGCTTGCATTTTTTGATGAGGAGGAATATTCTTATCATCATCTACTTCCTCACCAGCCATTTGCACAAATCCACCTAAAGGAATCGCTCTTATAGAATAAACAGTTTCATCATTAGATCTTTTAAAACTATATAATTTTGGTCCCATCCCAATAGAAAACTCATAAACATAAATTCCAGCTCTTTTAGCAAAAATAAAATGACCTAACTCATGAAAAAAAACTGTAACTCCTAAAATAAGTAAAAAATATATTAATGTCATATAAACCTTCCTTTTCTAAAGCATAAACATAAATAAAACATAGCCTAAAGCCACAAAGATAAGGCTATCTAAACGATCCAAAACCCCACCATGACCAGGCATTAGATTAGAGAAATCTTTTTTATGATATAAACGTTTAATTGAAGAGAATACTAAATCTCCTAATTGACCGATTAAAGATAAAAGAGTTGTTAATAAAACTAACAAATAAATAGAAATCTTAGAATCAATAGCTATATAATAAAAAACACTTCCAATTAAAACTCCAAAAATTGTCCCAATAATTAAACCTTCCCAAGTCTTTTTAGGAGAAATACTTTGTAATAATTTATGTTCTCCTATTAACTTACCACTTATATAAGCATAAGTATCAGTAATAGAAGTAATTGTAAATAAATAAAAAATATGCATATAACTATGTTCTCTTAACATAATAAATAAATTAAAGGAAATCCCTAAAAAGAAAACACTTCCTATTAAAAACATGGCATCATTAATATTATATACTTTATTATCGTGATATATAATAATTGGAATTAAAAAAAGAAATAAAATTAAAGTTATACTACGGTAATCAAGTAAATAAATAAACTTATTTGTCTCTGACAAATTAATAACAATATAAGTGAAAGCTAATAGGGATAATAATTTTAAAAAAAGTGGCAATTGTTTATTTTTTTCTTTAACATCTAATAATTCATTTAACGCTAACAAGGATAAAATTAAAATAAATAAATTAAATAATGTTCCTCCTATTAAGGTAACAGGAATAAAAATAATTAAACCAATAATTGAACTAATAACCCTGATTCCCATATTTTTATTACCTCCAAACTATCTTTACATCCTCATTATAATATAATTATTTAATTTATACAATATTATAAAAAAGATTAAAACTTAATTTTTTAGATTATTTAGTTTTAATCTTTAATTAATTTATATTTCCAAAACGACGATGACGATGATTATATTCTTTAATTGCTTTTTCTAAGCATTCATAGTTAAAATCAGGCCAATAAACTTCAGTAAAATATAATTCAGCATAAGCTAATTGAAATAATAAAAAATTACTAAGTCGAAGTTCCCCGCTAGTCCTAATTACTAAATCAATATCAGGTAAATCATTATATAAATACTTTTTAAATAAATCTTCATCTAGATCTTTAATCTTAATATTAGCCGCAATAATTTTCTTTGTAGCGTCCACAATTTCTCCACGACCACCATAATTAAAACAAATATTTAAGATATTACCATCATTCTTTTTAGATTCATTTTCTACCTTCTTCATAGCTTTTAATACTTCTTTAGATAGGCCTTCTTTTCGTCCTGAAAATAATACTTTGGTATTATTATCAATTATTCTTTTTAATTGATCATTTAATAATTTAACAGTTAAACTCATTAAATAATTTACTTCTTTTAAAGGTCTTTTAAAGTTTTCTGTAGAAAAAGCAAAAACACTTAAAACTTTAATTCCTCTTTTAAAAGCGTATTCAACAATATCAATTAAAACCTTACTGCCTTCTAAATGCCCTTTGCTTCTATTTAAACCTTGTTTTTTCGCCCAGCGGCCATTACCATCCATAATAATTGCTAAATGATTAGGTAGTTGTTCTTCCATATGTTCACTCCTCTATAAAATTAAATAGAATCAATATTAATCTTTACTTTTTTATTCTCATGTAAATAAGAAGCAGCTTGAACAATGGTTCTAATAGAATTAGCAATATTACCACGACGACCAATAATTGCTCCCATATTCTCTTTGTTCGTTAAAACTTGAATTAAAATATAATCTTCCTCAATTTCTAATTCTTTAACTGAAACTGCTTCTTTATCTTTCACTAAAGCTTTAACTAAAGTTTCTGTTAAATCTACTAAATCCATTTTACTTCTCCCCTTTTTGTTGATGATATTTTGCTATAAGACCTTCTTTACTTAAAATATTACGAACAGTATCTGATGGTTTAGCCCCTTTATGTAACCAATTTAAAACCTTATCTTCTTCAATTTTAATTTCTTCAGGTTTCATTAAAGGATTATATGTCCCTAAAATTTCTATTTCTTTACCATCACGAGGACTCCTTGAATCCATCGCTACAATTCGATAAAAGGGTCTTTTTTTAACTCCCATTCTTTTTAATCTCAACTTAACAGCCATTATATCTCTTCCTTTCTAAAACAATTTATCACAAAAAAATAATGGTGTCAACTAAATTATGATACACCATTATCTTCTTATTGATACTTACTAATCCATCTAAGTAACATTTCCTTAGTTTGAAAACCTTGCTTAGTTTCTACTACTTCCCCATCTTTAAAAAGTAACAATGTTGGAACAGACATTATTCCAAACTTTTGATTTAATTTAGAATGTTTATCAACATTAACTTGAATAATTTTAAAATCTTCTCTTTCTTCAGCTAAAGATTTTAAAACAGGACTTAACATTTTACAAGGTCCACACCATTCAGCATAAAAATCAACTAAAACTAAACCGTCTTTTATTAATTCTTCAAAATTTTCTTTATTTAATTCCAATAAATTCACTTTTTATCTCCTTTCTTATTTATATTTATTAACAACCTCATTAATTCCACTAACTTTAAGTTTACCATTAGAATATAACTTCTCCACACTTTTAACAGTCACTATTTTATTTTTTAATAAAACATCAAGAACTCTTAAATTAAGTTCATTACTATCAGTAGAACCAACAAACTCTTTTTCTAAACTATAAATTTCATTAAAAGTTTGAACAGATTGATCAGTTACCTTACTAATTATTGGAGTTCTTTCTAAAATTACTCCTTTTAAATTAGATTGTTCCATCAATTTAAGATTTAAAACAGGTAAAGATAAAATATAAATAAAAACAAAAATATAAATATAAACCTCAATAACTCCAACAACAGCACCTAATATTTTAGAAGGAATTCCTAAAATTATAGTGAAATTAAGAACCTTTTCTATTAAACCAGAAATGCCAAGTAAAACTCGAAAGATAATTACTAAAGCACTCGCTACTAAAAGAAAAGCAATCATTTCATAAACTAAAATATTAATCGAAGTAACACCAGCAAAAATTCCATCAAAGTTAAAAAAAGGTAAATGTTCATATAAAAAAATTGAAACTACATTTTTAAAAGAAAAAGCTAAAACAAATATTAAACCAACCCCAATAAGAATTACTGTTTGTTTAAAAAATCCCCTTTTAAAACCTAAAAGAGCTCCAAAACCTAAAGCAATAAAAATAATTGCATCAACAATTGACATAACTCCACCTCACTTCTTAAGTATTAATATTATACTACAATTTATTTAAAATATAAAGTGGTTGAATTAAAAAGTAAGTTCCCGTTTGTTTAGTAAAAACTGAAAGTATTGGATTTAAAGGTCAAAATTATACTTTTTTATAGAAAAAAAACAGAAAAAGTAATATAATAACGTAGAAAAGGAAGTTTTTTTAAAAATATAAGCACACTAAAAAGATTAAAAGGGTATGTTTTTTAAAATTTTAATGTTAAATTCCCGTTTAATTTCAAATTTTTTTAAAAAAATTTGAATATGAAGTTGCTTTATTTATTAAAATTAAATTACTTTTTAAATAGATTTTTTGATAAATTAACTTCGTTTGGGCTTATTAAATTAATATTTAACTTTTCTAATAAATATTTGTATTCAAACATATCTATTGGTGTTTTATTTTTTAATTCTTTTCTAGAAGTGCTATTAATGTGATTACACATTAAATTACAGTCTTCTTGTTTTAGAAAATTAAAAGAAATTCCTTTTCTTAAATAATATCTAATAAACTCATGGTTTTTTTCTAAAGCTCCTTTTTGCCAAGAGGCGTAAGGATCGCAATAAAAGATATTAATAATTTTATTCTTTTCAAAGTCTGTTTCTATTATTGAAGAGTTTATAAATTCTGAGCCATTATCAGTTAAAATAACTTCAAATAGTATTTTAAAGTTATCAATACCTATAGCTCTTTTAATATTATCAAAAACTTTGTTAACTGCTGAATTAGTGTTGGAATCTAAAAGAAAAATTAACATGACGTTTGATTTTAAAAATAACAGAGTTAATAAAACCTTTTCATTTTTTCCTTTCTTTCCTTCAACAGTATCCATTTGAACAACTGAAGCATTAGGATTCTTTTTAATATATTTTAAATAATCATCATAAGTCTTATTTATTCTGTGATTGCTTAAAATTATTTTGTTATTTTTCTTTTTCTTTCGTTTTTTATAACTAACTTTTCTTAGTAAATCCATGTTTTGTAGATCAAATAATCCATTATCAATATAAGAATAAAAACTTGGTAAAGAAAAAGAAAGAATTTTAGGATTATTTATGAAGATATGATTAATACTTTGCTTTTTCTCTTTAATTAAAGGAACAATAGTTTTATTAATAAGATTAATGGTTTGTTTATTAATGTGAAAGCCTTCTCGAGAAGAAGATAATGTTTTTAAATAAGAATTATGGGCTTTTACTCCATCATAATAACGTTTTATATTCCGACATCTTGCTTTATTATCACATGCATTACATACATAAGGTGGTTTTTTTAAAAATTCACATATAAACTCTTCATAACAATCTTTTTTATTACTGCAATCAAAACTACCGCAAAGATGCCTATTCATACACAAGTTTGTGCAGTTGTTAAATTTTGAAGGACATTTTTTATAAAAGTGTTTTCTAATTTCTTTTGAAATGGTAGTTCTGTCATATCTTATGGCATCACTAATTTCAGTAAAATTCATTCCATTGTTTAAAAGTTGTTCAATAATAACTCTTAAATCTTTTGTAAGATGCTTTTTCATTTTTTACCTCCTATAAAAGCAACTTCAATTCAAATTTAATAGTTATTATACTAAAATAATCATATAAAATGTTAAATTCCCATTTTAATAATAAACGGGAACTTACCTTTTTATTTAACATAAAATATAAAGTTCTTAAAAAATATTTAATGTTATCTAACTATATGATACAATAAAAAAAGTAGGTGATTTTTTATGAAACATAAAACAATTGTTTATAAAATTAGTGCTAATACTCAAAAAGAAATGATTAAATATTTTGAAGATAAAAAACGTTCAAAAACACCTCCTTATGCTGTTTTTCAAGCTGAAGAAGCTGATACTGTTATAACTTTATATCAATCAGGTAAAGTAATGTTTCAAGGCCTTAGTGCTGATATAGATGCTGCAATGTGGAAAGAAAAAGAAGAATTTTTAAATAAAGGAAAAAAAGTTATTGATTTAACAAAAAAGAAAAAAGAGAAAGTAATAATGGATAAAAGTGATTATTACTACTTAAACTCAATTGGATCTGATGAAGTTGGAACCGGAGATTATTTTGGTCCAATTGTTGTTACTAGTGCTTATGTTTCTAAAAAAGATATTAATTACTTAGAAGAAATAGGAGTTCAAGATTCTAAAAAGATAACAGATGAAAATATAAAAGAAATTGCTCCCTTTCTTATAAAAAGAATAAAACACTCGAGCATTATTTTAAATAACCAAGAATATAATGAGACTCATAATAAAAAAACCAACTTAAATAAAATAAAAGCCCTCTTACATAATAAAGTTCTTCTTTCTTTAATTAATAATAATAATTTAAATTATGAAAAAATTATTATGGATCAATTTGTTCATGAAAAAAAATACTATGAATATTTAAAAGAAATTCCCACTAAAATATCTAATATTACCTTTATAACTAACGCCGAAGATAAAAACTTAAGTGTCGCTTGTGCTTCTATTATTAGTCGATTTATTTTTCTAAAAGAATTAGACAAATTAAATAAAAAGTTTAATCTTAACTTACCTAAAGGAGCTGGTTCTAAGGTAGATAGCATTGGAAAAGAGATTGTTAATAAATATGGAAAAGAAATATTAAAAGAAATTGCTAAACTAAACTTTAAAAATACTGATAAAATTCTTTTAAAAGAAAACCTCTAAATATAAATCTAGAGGTTTTTTTAATGAACATAAATAAAAGCAATATAGATTAAAAATAATAATGTTAAAAAAGATAAGATAATTCCATTAATTTGATCTATTTTTTTAGTTTTACTATCTATTCCTACTGCCATCGACATTAAAACACCACCAGCTAATCCTCCTAAATGGGCAAATTGATCAATTCCTGGAATCATAAAACTAAGAAATAAATTTAAAATTATTATAGGAATAATACTATTAGTAAGAGCATTTCCTAAATAAACTCTATAATGATAACCAAAGTATAAAAGAGAACCTAGTAAGCCAAAAATCGCCCCACTAGCCCCAGCTGATATCGAAGTAGGATTAAACGCCATCGACATTAAAGAACCAGTTAAAGCACTAAAAAGATAAACCATTAAAAATTTATATTTACCATAAAGATTTTCTAATTGAGTTCCTAAAATATTTAAAGCATACATATTAAAAGCCAAATGAAAAATTCCAATATGAATAAAGGCTGAAGATAATAAACGAAAATAATGTCCATGCTTAACCAAATCTGCTTGAAGAGCACCAAACTTTAAAAGCGTATATAAATCTTCACTACCTTTACCATAAATATACATTAATAAAAAAATTAAAATATTTATTCCCATTAAAAAGTAAGTAAGATAAGGTTTTTTTATTTTAAAAAGATTTTCTGCTTTTAAAGCTTCCTTTTTACTTTTTTCATTAATATCTTTCGTTATTTTAGCGAATAATTGCAACCCTTCTTCAACAAACTTAACCTTTTTTGGCATCTTCGGAAAAACCCTTTTGATCTTTTCATCTTTAAAAAGATCATATTCATTATTAATATTAATACAATCTATTTCCCCTACTTTATTTAGAGTAACATCTTCTTCTAAATCAATAAAAATTGCTAAAAGATTTAATTTAAAAGTAAAAGTTTTTCTTTTTATTTTAGACATAATCGTATGAGTTTTATATAAATCAAATTCTAATTGTTCTTTATTATGAATATGACCTGTCATTATCCTAATTATTCGATAAGGAGCATCAAACTTTTCTAACCATATTTCATTTTTACTACCATGAATAATTATTGGATTATATCCTTCTTCAGTAATAAAATAATGTAATAATTTCATTACTAATTCATCTCTTGGATTAACCATTTGTTCATTCATAATTAACCTCCTTCTGATATTTATCAACTATTTCTTGAAAGATTGCTGGTGGTTCTACAACAAACTCTAAATATTTATTAGTTTTTGGATGATAAAATCCTAATAATTTAGCATGCAGCATTTGCCCAAAACCTAAACAAACATTTTCTTTTCCATAAAGAGGATCATTAACTAAAGGATGATTAATATATTTTAGATGAACTCTAATTTGATGAGTTCTTCCAGTTACTAATTGACACTCTATTAAAGTTTTATTTTTAAAACGCTCTAAAACTTTAAAGTGAGTAATCGCCTCTTTAGCCTGAAGACTAGAAACCATCATCTTCCTTCGATCAATATTATCTCTTTTAATTGGAGCTTCAATTGTTCCTTTTTCATGCTCTATAATACCATGAACTAAAGCTAAATAATGTCTTTTTACTTTATTAGATTTAAATTGATTAATTAAAGCTAAATGAGTCTTATTATTTTTAGCAACAATTAATAAACCACTAGTCTCTTTATCAAGACGATGAACGATTCCTGGACGAACCTCTCCATTGATCATACTAAGATTAGAACAATGATCTAATAAAGCATTAACTAAAGTCTTTGCATAAATTCCTGGAGCTGGATGAACAACCATTCCACTAGGTTTATTAATCACTAATAAATCATCATCTTCATAAATAATATTTAATTTAATCTTCTCAGGCTTTATTTCCTTTTTTATTTCCTCATCAAACATTAAAATACAATCATTCTTTTTAACCACATAATTACTTTTAACAATTAAATCATTAACTAAAACTTTTTGATCTTTGATTAATCTTTGAATCTTATTCCTACTATATTTTACTTTATCCATTAAATATTTATCTAAACGAAGATTACAATCTTCTAAAACAATTAATTCTCTCATCTTTTAACGCCTGTAATTAAATGATATATTATAAGAAAAACTCCAATTACCATAGCAGAATCAGCTAAATTAAAAATAGGATACTGATAATTAAAAAAGCGAAGATCAATAAAATCAATTACAAATCCCCTAAATAAACGATCAATTAGGTTACCTATTATTCCTCCTATTATTAAACTATAACCAATTAGTTCAATTTTCTTAACATTAATATCAAGTAAAAAATATTTTATTATCACGAATAACATAAATAAAGATAAAAAAATAAAAAACCAACGTCCACCTTGAAGAATACTCCAAGCTGCTCCTGTATTTTGAACATAAGTAAAATAAAAGAAATTTTTAAGATACATCCTTCCTTCATTTAAAACTAAAGATTTAATAATTAATAATTTAGATAATTGATCTATTAAAACAATAAATAAACTTAAAATGAAAACTTTCCTTTTCATGTAATCACCTGCCAAGATTATAACAAAAATCCAAAAAAAAAGAAACTATCCCCTTAGATAATTTCTTTTAAATCCCTATTTTTTAGCTTGATTTAAAACATCATTAACTAACTTCGATAAATTATCAACGTAAATAGTAACTCCTGCTACTGAATCAGTATAAGCTTTATCTTTTTTAGTTTGTCCTTCTGGTTGTTCTTTAGTAAATTCATATTGACCATCAGCATTTCTTATTCGATATTTAAATTCTAACCATTCCATATCTTGCTCCAAAATAACTTTATTAGAAAAAGATTCCACTTGTTCATACCATTCTTTATTAATAGGACTAGCAATCTTCATTCCATAATCATTTCCTAGGGCTTGTTTTGTTATAATCTTACAGCTATCATCAATTATATCAGGATCATCACAATCAATTAAATGAATAGCATCAAAAAACAAACTTTTAATACTTCCTTCCTTATCAACATACATTACTACTGAATACTTTGTTTCCTCATCAAAACTAAAATAAGTTCCTGGTTGATAATTACCTTTATCTACTTTTTCACAACCACTAATCATTATTAATAAAAAAATAACTATTAAACTTATTACTTTTTTCATGAAAGCCTCCTTATAATAATTATACAAAAAATAAGTTAGTTTAACAACCAAAACTGTCAAGTGAATTGTTAATATAAGTGATTACTTCTTCAATAGTTTTAGAAAAATCATCTAAATTAACCTTAAACCATTGAACCTCCATCTGATTATTAAACCAAGTATATTGCCTTTTAGCATAATGGCGAGAATTCTTTTTAATTAAATTAATCGCTTCTTCTAACTCTATTTCTTTATTAAAATATTTAAATAATTCTTTATAACCAATAACAGTATTTAACATCTTGCTTTTTTTATTAGTTTGATATAATTCTTCTCCTTCTTTTATTAATCCTTCTTGAATCATCTTCTCTACTCGTTTATTAATTATTTGATATAATTTTTCTCTTTCTAGGGTAAGTCCAATAAAAAGAACATCGTATAAAAGATGATTGCCTCTTTTATTATCTTTTTTAAATTGATAATCATATAATAAAGCCTTAATATATAAACCTGTTCCTCCAACTATAATAGGAACCTTTTTTCTAGCAATAATATCTTTAATTATTCTTCTTCCTAATTTTTGATAATCATAAACAGTAAAATCTTCTTCTAATTCAAGATAATCAATTAAATGATGAGGAATATTTTCTTGTTCTTCTTCTTTTATTTTAGCAGTTCCAATATTTAATTTTTTATAAATTTGAACACTATCACCATTTATAATTTCTCCATCTAATAGTTTAGCTAAAGATATAGATAATTTCGTTTTCCCTACCCCTGTTGGTCCTACAATTACAATTATTTTTGACATCTTTTCACCCCTTAAAAAGAAAAGGTTTATTTAATATAAACCCTCTTAATATTTTGTTTTTACTTTAACAAAAGGTGCTTGTTCTTTAACTTTTAATTCTTCTTCACGAAGTGATAATTCCCTTTCTCGAATTAAAAGTTCCCTTTCTCTTAATTCAATATCCCTTTTTAATAATTCGTTCATTTCATTAATAACCGTCATATCTTCACTAAACTTTTTTATAATTCTCATATTATTATTTAAATTACGAATATTAATTGATAATGAAGACATAACATCATCTGTATAACTCATATAACCATTCCCCTTCCAATAAAAGTATTATTATTATACCTAAAAATTTTTTATTGTCAAATTTTTAAGATCTTTTAAACATTCTTTCTAATTCATAGTTAGAATAAAAAACAATTACAGGGCGACCATGAGGACAAGTCCAAGGATTTAAACAAGAACGTAAATTATCAATTAAGGTTTCCATTTCCCTAATACTAATATTTTCATTAGCTTTTATTGACATTTTACAACTAATCATAATAGCAATAGATTCATTAAATTTCTCTATCCTAAAATCCTTTTCTTTAATTATTAAAACATCAATAATCTTTCTAATAGCTTCTTCCTCATAATTTTTAGGTAACCATAAAGGATGACTTCTTATTAAAATAGTATTAATCCCAATTTCATCAACCTCAAAACCCATATTAATTAAAACTTCCATATTCTCTTTTAAAATCAAATATTCATTATTAGATAATTCAATCGTAATTGGGACTAATAAAGAAGTATATTCTAAAGTTGGTTGACCTAACTTTTTTAAGTAATACTCATAATTAATCCTCTCATTAGCGGCATGTTGATCAATTAAATACATCCCTTTTTCATTTTGACAAACAAGATAGGTTCCTTGAATAGCTCCAATCGGATAAAGTTCAGGAATTTTATTACTTTCTTCTTCTTCTTTTAATTCTTCAAAAATAGAATAATCAATAACTGGTTCTGCAACTTTTCTTTCGATCTCTAAAGTAATTTCTTCATAACTATAGTTTTCTTCTTTTTCTTTAATTTCTGGTATTAAAGAAATACTTTTTAATTTTGATTGAATCTCTTGATAAATTAATTCTTTTAAATCATTAAATTTACTAAACTTTATATCTAATTTAGTGGGATGAATATTTACATCTATTAAAGAAGGATCTGTTTTTATATTTAAAATAACTATTGGAAAACGATCTTCTGGTTTATAAGTATGATAAGCTTCATTAAGAGCTTTATTTAATTCAAAATTACGAACAACACGGCCATTAACCAAAGTAATAAGAGAATTACGATTAGATTTAGTTACTTCTGGATAAGAAATAAAACCAGATATTTCATAATCATCATTACTTCCTTCAATCTTTAACATCTTTTTAACTACTTCTATTCCATAAATCTCTTTAATAACTTTTAATTGCTTACCTAATCCATCAGTTAAAAATAAACTCTTCTTATCGTTAGTTAAAGAAAAAGAAATATTTGGATAAGATAATGCTATTTTATTTATATAGTCGACTATTAAAGCTTGTTCATGATATAAACTACTCAAATGTTTTAAACGAGCGGGAGTATTATAAAAGAGGTTTTTAACAATGATAATAGTTCCCTTTCTAGCGGGAGCTACTGATTCTTTAAGTATTTTACCACCTTTAACATTAATAACTGTTCCTTTCTTTCCCATACTTGTTTTTAATATTACTTCACTTACTGAAGCTATAGAAGCTAAAGCTTCTCCTCTAAATCCCAAGGAAGCAATAAAATTTAAATCTTGTTCATTTTTAATTTTGCTAGTTGCATGAGAAGAAAAAGATAATAAAGCATCTTCTTTACTCATCCCACTACCATTATCCGTTACTTTTATTTCTTTAATACCACTATTTAATAAATCAATTTTAATATTAGTACTTTTAGCATCAATACTATTTTCTACTAATTCTTTAACTACCGAAACCAAACGCTCTACTACTTCTCCAGCAGCAATTTTATTCGTTAAAATTTCATTTAATATTTTTATCTTTCCCATATCTTTCACCACATTTAATTATAGCATATGCCCATTATAAAAAAAACAAACCCAGAGAATAGTTTGTTAAAACAGTTAAAACTGTATCGTGAATAAATCACACTTATTTTAAGTAGTCAAAGCTACATGTAGATATTTCTACAAAACATTAGAAATTAATTTCCAATGATAAAACATAACTATTCTTCTTGGGTTTGTATTTAATATTTTAAAATAAAACTTAAAAAAAAGCAAGCCTTTTTAAATATTTTTAATAAATAAATTTGGCGGAGCAGGAGAGATTCGAACCCTCGCACCGGTTTTCCCGATCTACGCCCTTAGCAGGGGCGCCTCTTCAGCCTACTTGAGTACTGCTCCAATACATCTTTATTTTACCTCATTATCTAAAGATGGTCAATATTATTTTTTTCCTTTGTTAAATAAAAAGGTAAGTTCCCGCCCAACTACCATATGGGAACTTAGTTGTTGAAATAATTTTTTGGATTCCTTTTAAGGAATTTTTTTGTATTTATGCCGAGAAAACTTTATTATTTTAGGCAATTCGTGTTAGTCGTAAAAGCGAAAGCGTCTATACGCTTTCCACGACAAAATTAACACGAATTGGGTTCCTAAAATCATAAAGGAAATTGGAATAAATTTAAATATAAATTAAAACGTTTATAAAAAAGCGTCTAAATACTTGACTTAAATCCAATCTTTATCAGTAATATCATCTGTAATAGAACTGTTTTTATTAAGAACCTATTTTTTAAATTCCTAATTCATTATATATAACAAACAAGAAACGAGCAAATTCATATCACTTAATAATTTAGGGATTTTAACCATCAAACTTAGTTCATCAATTATTAGAAATGAATTTTACTTTGCTATATTTATTAATTAGTTATATTATATTCTATGTTGGTTTATTTGCCATTAATGAAAGGAAGTGTCAAAATGGCAAAATCAAGTTACAATCATCTTACTAAAGAACAAAGAGATGTTATAGAAATTTTAATAAGAAAAAACGTTACATTTACTGATATTGGAAAAACAATTGAAAAGGATCGCACCACTATTGCTAAAGAAGTAAAAAGAAATAGATACTCTAAATATTCAAACAACAATGAAAACACATCAAATTGTCCTAAACTCAATAAAGTTCCATATGTTTGTAATAATTGTTCAGCCAAAGGAGGATGCTCTAAAAAAAAGCTTTACTATAACGCTAAGATAGCATACGATTTATATAAACTTAAACTTCGTACAACAAGAGAAGGCATTGATATCACTCCTCAAGAGATTGAAGAAATAGAAGAAATAATAGTTCCACTTATAAAAGATAAAAAACAAAGTGTTAACCAAGTATTTGCAAACCACAAAGACATTCTTTGCATGAGCAAAACAACTTTTTATAAGTACATTGATATTAACGCTTTGTCTTTAACAAATTTAGATTTACCTAAAAAAGTAAAATACAAAAAAAGGAAATTAAATCAACGTAGAAATAGACGTGAATTAGCTATTCTAAAAAATAGAACTTATAACGATTATCTGCTTTTCACAACTATACATCCTAGAATGAACGTTGCCCAAATGGATACTGTTATTGGAAAACAAGGTAATTCAAAAGTATTATTAACGCTTTTAATTATTAAAACTAAGTTTATGTTGATTTTTTTATTAGATAAAAATAATATAGCATCAGTAGATGATAAATTTGTATTTTTAAAAGACACACTTGGTATTAAGTTATACGCTCAAGTTTTACGGATTATTTTGACCGACAATGGAGGAGAATTTTTCAATCCTGATATGATGGAAAGAGATTATAAAAACAATAAAAAAATATGTAATGTGTTTTATTGTGATCCTTATCAATCAAATCAAAAAGCAGAAATAGAAAAAAATCACTATTACATCAGAAAGGTTTTTACTAAAGGAACATCTTTTGAAAATTTGACTGATGAAACAGTGAAGTTTCTTGAGAATAACATAAACAATACTCCAAGAGTAAGTTTAGATAATAAGACACCATATGAATTAACTAAAAAACTTTATCCGAATTTTATAAAAAAATTAAATTGCTCTTACATAAAACCTGATAATGTAACATTTAATCTAAGTGATTATAAAATTAAATAAAGTTTTCATTGATGATCATTTTGCTTACAAATGATTGTCAACCAATCACTTAAAAATCTACTATAACTTTAAATGATTGGTTGGCAAATAATAGCCAACAACAATTCTTTTTTATTATTCCGATACGGGAACTAAGTCTTAAAATGACCAAGTACGTATCCTTTTTTAGCTGCTATAAATTTATAACATCGAATATATAGTATCATAATATTGAAAAAAAGACCATCTTTTTAGATTTTAAACACTAAAAAAACTCCCACAAACGAGAACTTTGTAACGAAATTATATTTTAGCATTCAAACGTGAACTTACTTTTTAATTCAACGTTATTTTTTTCCTTTAGTAAATAATTATTTAAATAATCTAACCAATCCAGAGCCTCTTCTTCTTCAAATAAATTTCTTAAAAAATCTACTACAATATTATGTCTTTTTAAAGCCTCTTTATAACCTGACTCTGTTAACATTAAGTCTTTTAATGTTAAGATCTTTTCAAACATATGACAAACACTAGTATCAGCAACTCTTTTTACATAATCATCATAAGAAATATCTTCTATCGGCCAAATATCTTTATCAAAAAAAAGACGATTATTTTTAAGAGAAAAAGCATAACTACGAAGTATTCCATTAGATCCAAGAGCATCACACATATCAGCATCAGATACTATTTTTCCTTCTATAATATCTGGTCTGATTCCTTTTAATAATTTATTATAACCCATTGTTCTTATTATCTTTAAAACTTTTTTTTGAATATCTTTTTCTATCTTTGCTATTTCCATTATCTTTTTAGCATTAGTTAAATCCCTTGCTTTTTTCCTACCAACTAATTTATAATCATCAACATCATGTAATAAAGCACTTAATGCTACAATATTTAAATCAGCTTTTTCTTCTTTAGCAAATTTTAAAGATAAATTTAAAACCCTATTTATATGTTCCATACCATGTCCTGAATTATCACCTTTTAATAATTTAGAAACTAATTCTTTAACTTTTTCCATCATATTTAACTCCTTTTAAGAAATATTAATTAAGTTTATTATAACAAACTAAAAAATTAACTTAAAGAAATAAAAAAACAAGTATTAAATTACTTGCTTTTCTTATAATTACTACTTCCAAAAAATAATTACACTCCATTTTACAATTCTTATAGAATAAATAAAATTTTACCAAGAACCACCCCCACCACCACCTGAACCACCACCTGATGATCCTCCACCACTACTACTACTAGAAGAGCTAGATGACATAGCGCTTGAAGCTGAAGACATTGTTGAATCCATAAAACTTCCAAACGATGCCATACTAAATGCTGCACTTCCACCATACCAATCAGGTTCTTGTAAACTTATTGTTTCAAATTTTTTAATCCATTTATCAGACACACCCAATACATAAGTAAATGGCAATATATTATAAAAATAAAGTGGATTTTGCATTACTAATTCTTCTAGTTTAGGTTTTTCTGCTGTTTCCAAGAAATTTCTAAACCCTTTTATCTTACCTAATATTTCGTTTCCATAAGGAGTTCTTTTAGGCATTGCTTTAAAACAGATAATCATAAAAATTATGCAAACTAAACCAACTAAAAAGCCTAATAATAAAATAGAATTATCAAACAATGCTTCTCTTATTGGAAACACACTAAAAAACATAATAGAATGAAAAATTGTAAAACCTCCCCAGAGTAATCTAATTATTAGTGGCATCTTTTTAATAAAAATAACAGCATAGAATGGAATATAAAATAAAGTTATAAACAATGTCATCCCTAATTCACCAACACCAGAATATTCCAAAGTAGGAATACCAATTATAATAAATACAGATATAATTATCATTAAAATAACAGCTATCGATTTACCAGATGTTGATTTTTCAAATATTTTATCTTTGTTTTCTTTATCGTTTAGATTTTCCACAATAACCTTTAATATAACATAAAAACTATCATACAAATCAATTGCTGTAACTTCTTCTAATTTTGATTGTGAATTATTTTCATCTGTAACCTCTTGCTTAGAATTTTTCATATCCTTCATTAACTTAATCGCTGAAGTTATGCTACTTCTTTTTGTATTAAATAATCCCTTTAGGAATACTTTTTCATTTATATTATTCCCATCATACTCTTTCATTTTTATTATCTTAAAACCTTTTTTAGTAGAGAATAGAGACTTTTCTTCTGATTCTTCTATCCTTATATATCCCTTGTTCGCTAAATATATTAATAATGAAACTACATCTTTCTCATCAACTTGACCTTTATATAAAAAGCCAACTTCCGCACTATTAAAACCTTCTGGAGGATAAAATTCTACTGTTTCAATAACTTTATCATCTTTACCATATTTAACCCATAATAAGAATGAAATAATAGCAAAGGCAATTGGCAAAACAAATAATATAATTATCATTAGAGCAAAATTATCACTAGAGCCAACAAAATAACCTTCCGGAAGTTCTAATCTTACTGTTAATGATTCACCTACATCTAAAACACCATTATATCTACCTTTTATTACATTACCATCAACATTATATTCTATATTATTAGTATTTAGCGAGCCAACAACACCACTTGAAAAACCTAATTTTGTTTTATCAAACTCTTTTGGCATAGTTATAGTAAATTCTACATTACTAATCGTTGTATCCCATTCATAACCTATTAAATTAAAATAAAATTCATCATACCCTTTACCAGTATCTTTTCCAATGTTATATAAATAATTAATTACATAATCTTTGCTACCAATTGAAATAGAATTAGGATCACCAATTTTTATAACTTGATAACCCAACTCATTATATGTAATAGATTGTTCATTAACTCTTATATCACTTATTTTGGCACGATTATTACTTTTTGTACCATCTAATCTAACAACTTTATTTCTTAATGGTATTTTTCTAAAAATTCCATGCTTCTCTACATTAAAATAAGCTGTTATAAATTCTGTTATATTAAATGTATTATTTTCATTGACCTTAATATCTATTTTATATTTTGTTAATGCATATTCACCATTTCCATAAGTATTTATATAATTATTAATATTGTCATTATTACTTTCATTAGAAGTTATAATCTTTTCACCAATCTTCATCTCTATTGTATTAAAATCAGTAATTGGATCAAGTCCATTCATATTAATTTTTTTATAATTTTCATAGTTATAATTATCAACCATTTCTTTTGTAGATGGTTCAATAAATAATTTATAATATTTAATATCTGACAGTTTATAAGGTAATTTCATATCTTTCGATTCTAAAAAACTGCTTAGATAACTACCAGCTGAGTCTGAAATCATATTCCATATCCCATTATAACCATCAGTTGCCCCAATCTCTTCTTTTTGATCATTATAATAGTAAACTACATAATGATAATAATATATATTACTAATTTTTCTTCTTCCCTCACCAGTTATGGCAGCTGGTTTATCAATTATCTCATTAGCAAATTCAATATATTTTAAATCTAATTCAAATTCATCAGTCTGAAAAACAACATCACTTTTTAAATCAACAAAATCACTTTTATAACTTAAAGCTTCTACCTTGATTGGTAAAATAACCAAAAAAAGAAAAAGAAATATACTCGTTAGAAATAACCTATACTTATTCATTATAATTTTACCTTAATATTTTCTCTTTCAGAATTACTTACTTCAAAGAATTTATTTTCTTTAAACCCAAATAAACTAGCAAAAATATTACTTGGAAACATTTGTACTTTATCATTCATATTTCTAACGACAGCATTATAATATTTTCTCGAATTAGCAATATCTTCTTCCACTTTAGATAATTGCAAACTCAAATCTAAAAAGTTTTGATTTGCTTTTAAATCTGGATAACTTTCAACTAACATCATTAATTTTGAAATGCCCGCTGTTAATTTCTCATTGGTATCAATTTTATCATTTATACTCATTTTGTCATAAGCATCATTTCTTAAATTAATAACCTTTTCTAAGGTATCCTTTTCATGTTTTGCATAGCCTTTAACAATTTCAACAATATTAGGAATTAAATCCCATCTTTTCTTTAAATAAACATCCATCGTTGCAAATGCCTCTTTAATTTTGTTGCTTAATTTTATTAAATTATTATAAACAATAAATGTATAAATTAATAATAAAGCAACGATTCCAATAACTATATAAATTTCCATAGATACTTTCCTCCTACAATAAAAATAATATCATATTTTTTAAATAATTTAAAGAATACAACATCACCTTATTTTAACTAAACTTCTTATACTACTTTTCTATTTACCATATGACTCCTCACTACAAGATCTTTTCCAAAACTTTCTTAAAAAAATGAATTGTAAATTGTTTTATTGTTTTTAATTCTAATTTAAAAATAGATTGCTCCTTTCTTTAGGTAACAATCTATTTCTAACTATATACTTGAATATCAAGCCTTATTATACTAACTAAGAAACCTCCTACATGTAGTAGTAAGTTCTCATAATTAACAACTGGTGACCCGTACGGGATTTGAACCCATGAATGCATGCGTGAAAGGCATGTGTGTTAAACCGCTTCACCAACGGGCCAAATAAATGGTGGGCCTGAATGGACTTGAACCAGCGACCTCACGCTTATCAGGCGTGCGCTCTAACCAACTGAGCTACAGGCCCATCAATCTTTTTAATGGACTATTACATTTTATCTTAATTTTTATAAAAAAGCAACCACCAATTCAATATTTATATACAAATTAACTATCTTTATCAATTAAAACAAATCTCCATTCAATACTTTTATATGGTTCAGTGGCATAATCTATTCCAATTCGGGAAGTTGTTTTATAAAAAGGTTGATAACCATCTTCTTCAAGCCAAATTTCTTTAGAAGTATTTAAATTTTCTTTATTTAAATTTAAATCTATATTTAAAGCTTTTGTTAATTTACCTGGTCCATTATAATTTTCTATTCCCCTAATTAAAACAGCTTGAGGCTTCCCTTTTTCCCCTGTTACTATGTTAAATAAATAATGAATGCCATAACATAAATAAACATAAATAAGACCTCCTTCAGCGTATAAGGGCATCGTTCTATTAGTTATACCAAACCTAGCATGACAAGCTTTATCTTCTTCTCCACGATAAACTTCTGTTTCTGTAATTCGATAACGAAATATTTTACCATTATCTAGTTTCCTAACTAATATCTTTCCAAGTAAAGAAGGTCCAACAATTAAAGCATCTTGTTTATAAAAACTAGGTTTTACTTTTTTCATTAAATCACCTATTATATTTTGCTTCAATATTAATAAAAAAATCAAACAAAGTTGATTAAATATTTTTTGGTGTCCCCTGAGGGGTTCGAACCCACGACCTATTGATTAAGAGTCAATTGCTCTACCAACTGAGCTAAGGAGACAAAATTATTTTTTAGTTTTTACTTTTAATTGCCTCTCTTTCTTAAAAGAAATATATTCTTTTAAGGCTATTAAATGAAACAATCTATTATTAGGAATTACGGGATTAACTTTAACCCCATAAACTATTTTCCCACATTCTTCACAAATTCTTGCTCTACTATTATCATTTAAGAGATAATCATAAATAGCGATCTTCTCTTTACATAAATCACATTCCATCTAAACCACCATCCATTTAACTGGTGGACGATATAGGACTCGAACCTATGACTTCTACCATGTCAAGGTAGCACTCTAACCAACTGAGCTAATCGTCCAACAGACAATGATATTATATTATATAAAGCCTTATTTGACAACTAAGATTTTAATTTATTTTTATTTCCTTTTAAGCCACCATGAAATTTTAATATATTAGTTTCAAAAGAAAAGATTAATTTGTTCTTTCTTTTATGATTTTTTATTGCTAAAGAAACTAAATCTTCAATCAAACTAGTATAACTCTTTCCAACAGGTTCCCAAAGATAAAAAGATAAAGAACCAGGAATCGTATTTATTTCATTAACATAAACTTTCTTTTTCTTTTTATCGATTAGAAAATCTATTCGGCAAACTCCTGAAGCATTTAAAACTTTAAAAGTATCTTTGGCTAAATCTCGAACTTCTTTTCTTAATTTATCATCAATTCGAGCAGGCAACACTCTATTTGTTGAAGCCATTCCTTCTGATTTTCCACCTTTAGTAGAACCTAAATATTTATCTTGGTAAGTTAAAAATTCCTCACTACTCATGACCTCTTCTAATTCACTAGTTTGTTGATAAGTATAATTACCTAACACACTACAATTAACTTCTATTAAATTTTCTACCATTTCCTCAACAACTACTTTAGGATCATACTGTAAGGTATCTTCAATCGCTTCTTCTAATTTATTAATATCAGTAACTATATTAATACCAACACTACTTCCTAAACGAGAAGGTTTTAAAATGACAGGAAACTTTAATTTTTTAATTTTTTCTAAAACTAAAGATTTATTTTCTTGATATTCACTATCAAAAAACCAAACATATTTAGGAATTGGTATTTTACTTGTTTCTAGTATTTGTTTCATAAATATTTTATCTTGACCAACAACCCCACCATAAATATCACAACCTATATAAGGTATTCCCACCATTTCCAAATATCCATGTAAAGTTCCATCTTCCACATTAACCCCATGAACAATAGGAAAAGCAATATCTATTTCACTAATTGCAAAACGAAAGCCACTTTTATTTTGTAAAACAAAACGACCATTATCATTATATAAAACTACCCTTTTAGCATACCTCTTTAAATTATCTAAATCTTGATAATTATCAATATCTTTTAATAAATTACCTGTATACCATTCTTTTTCTTTGGAAATATAAATAGGAATTACTTCATATTTATCCAAATCTATCGCTTTCATCGCTTGAATAGCTGAAATAATACTTACCTCATGTTCAACTGTTTGACCTCCAAAAATAACTCCAATTTTAATTTTCATACCATCACTCCTCACTAAATATATCTGGTAAATCATTTTCTAACAATACATAAGTTTCTTTTCCCTTTAATTTTTTTAATAAAGAAAAAGCTTTTTTAACATCATTTAAAATATAAATATCTTTTTCAGGATGTTTTTTTATTTTTAAACCTTCATAAATAGGTTTAGTTTGATCTTTTCCAATTAATATAACTTCATCACATACTAAAGCTATTTGTTTTCCAAATTCTTTATTTAATTCTTCTTGTTTTTCGCCTAATTCAATCATTCCTGGGGTTACTATTATCTTCTTACCAGGCATTAGTTTTAAAACTTCTAAGGCCATTTTTGATCCAAGAGGATTAGAATTATAAGCATCATCAATAATATGAAGATCTCCTATTTTTTTTAATTCTAAACGATGAGGAATTGGCTTTATCATTCTTACTGCCATAATTAATTCCTCTTTTGTTAAACCAAATTCATAACCAAGAGCAATTCCCGCTAAAATATTATAAACATTTTCATAACCTAATAATTTTGTTTCAAAATGATATAATTTTTTATCACCTTTAAATAAAACATCAAATTTAATACCTTGATAATTTATCTTAATATTTTTAGCTAAAACATCGACTTCTTCTTCTTCAATTCCAATCCAAAGAAGACGACATCTATTTTTTAAAGGATAATTAACTTGTAATTTATCATCTTTATTTAAAACTCCAATTCCATCTTCCGGTAAACTTTCAATTAATTCAAATTTAGTCTTTTGAATAATTTCCTTAGAACCAAATAACTCCAAATGAGCTTCTCCTATTTTTGTTAAAATACCATACTTAGGATAAACTATATTACATAGTTCCTTTATTTCTCCTTGATGATAAGCTCCCATCTCAGCAATAAAAATATCCTCAAATTTACTTAAATGATTATTTATAGAAATCATTAAACCATAAGGAGTATTTAAATTTTTAGGAGTAGCTAAAGCATTATATTTTATATTTAAAATATCACTTAAAATATTCTTACTACTAGTTTTTCCATAACTACCAGTAATCCCTATTACTTTTAAATTAGGCATCCCTTTAATTTTTCTTTTAGCTTTATTTAAATAATAATAATAAACACACTTTTCTAAAGGAATATTAATTCTAACTACTATCATAAGAAGAAAATATTGAAAGAAACCTAAAATAATAAAATAATTATAAAAGAAAGGAATTTTATGATCTTTAAAATTGAAAATAATATAAAAAAGAAGAATTAAATAAATTAAGAAAGTTGTCATAATTAATCTTTTTATTCTAGCAGTAATTACTAATGGTTTTTTATATTCTTCCTTTTTTAATAAACAAAATTCTTTTAAAAATAATAAACTATAAACTAAAACAAAGAAAAACATAATAATTGAAATATTATAGATAAAAAAGCCTTTTAAAAGTAATAAAGGAACTAAAGAAGCACCCCCAAATAATTTTAATAAATTATTTTTAATCCATTTAAAATAACGTAAATCATTATCATACAAATTTTGTTGAAGCATATGTAAACCTCTTCTAGTAATTAAAACAACATAACTTAACCATGGAATCAAAGTTAAAAAAAATAGATTCATCAAATCACATCCTGATCATTTTTAAAAAATTCTTTTAAAACACTAATAGTTTGATTAATTCTTTCTAAATAAGCATAATGACTGCATCCTTCATAAACTACTAAACCACAATCTTTTATAATAGATTCAATATATTTAGCTTCCTTAAGAGGAACTTCACTATCATTAGAACCCCAAATTAAAAGTGTTGGAGACTTTATTTTATCTAAGTAAAAACTTAAATTTTCATTAATAACATTCACTAAAACCCTTCTCATAATGGGAGTTGCATTTTTATAATCAGTAGAACCTATTTTACTTTTTACATAGTTTTCTAACTTATTCAAAAGAGGAATCTTTTTTAAAGTTTTTAAAACTTTAATTTTAACTGTCGCCTTTTTATTTGTGCGACGAAAAGGAGCCGCGAATAAGACTAATTTTTTTACCTTTTTTTTAGCCGCATAAATAATAGCAATTCTGCCACCAAAAGAATGTCCAATTATAATAGGATCCTTTATATTTAATTTATCTAAAAATTCTGTGAGCATTTCATAATAATCCAAAACAGTCCAAGAAAAAGAAGGCTCAAAACTATTTCCAAAACCAGGCCAATCAAGAATTGTTATTCTAAAATTATTCTTTAACCTTTGACCAATAGGATCCATCATTTCAATATTCTGCCCCCAACCATGCAATAAAACTAAATCTTGAGCTTTTTCTTTACCATATTGAACATAATTAATATAAGTATCCTTAACTTTCATCCAATCACCTGTCTTATTATATGTGATATTAGTCTAGAAGTTCATTTCTTCAATACCATAATTATATAATAAAAGAACGATAGTGTAAATTTATTATCCATTTTATTATTAAATTTGTCATAAACCAACAGATAATATGTTTTTAAAAATGTTTTCCATAAAAAAAATTATACTAAACATAATGTTTAGTATAACCTTGATTTTTCTTAAACTTTTTATTATCCAATTTGTTTACTTAAAAAATCAGATATAAAATCAGCTATAGTTTTATCAGCATCAGTAATTTTTTCTTTTTGATTTAAAATTATAATAAAACCTGTATAATCATTATTAAAGATAATTGGTTTAACAAAAAAGTTACCTTTAAGTTCTACATTATTAATAATATTTATTTTATTATAATTATCATTAATTTTATTAACATTTTGTTCTAAAATACTATCTGATAAAACATTACTTATTTCTTGACCTAAATATTCCTTTTGAAATTCTTCAGTTGTTGCAATAACTTTACTACGATCAGTAATTATAACTGCAACATTAGTTAATTCTTTAATAGAATCCAAAAAGTTTTGAGCTATATCACTAATAGCGTCTAAAACTGAATGTTTTTTTAAAATAATCCTATTATTATGAACAAATATTTCCAAAGATTCTCCATTACTTATTTTTAAATTATCCCTGATTTCTTTTGGAACAACTATTCTTCCTAATTCATCAATTCTTCTTAACATTCCCGTTGACCTCAACTTCATCCCTCTTTCTTTTAAATTTATTAAGTATATTTTATCATCAAAAATATTACCAAGTCAACTGAAATACCATAAAATGTTACTCCAATTTTTACCAATTTGTTTAAATAGCCTATTTTAGAGCGTGAATGGATTTATTTTAAATATTCTTCATCAACTGTTTCTTCTATTTCTTTTTCTGTTTCTTCATCTAAAGCATCATCAGTAATTACTTCCCAAGGATCTTCACTAGATTCAATAGCAATTTTAACTTTAGTATCTCCAACAATTTCTACCCCTATTTCCTTTTCAATTTCAAATTCTATATTATTATCTTTTATTTCTATATTAATACAATTAGGTTGTTTTAATGCTCGAACTATTATTTCTGTATCACCATTAAACTCTGTTTCTTCTTTAATAGTAACATTCATTAATTCATTATAATCAACCTTTTTAGTTACTACTGATGTTTTACTATCATTATCATAAGAATACCAAATATTTACATCAAATGAGCCATCTACAACTATTTTATCTCCCATTTCATATCCTTTAAATTTATGATTAATAATCCAACACCCTAAAACTGTTGATGGTTTTGTTTCTGGTGTTAAAGTATAAGTATTTTTAAAATATTTTTTAGCTTTACCAATAACCGCTTTCGTAACTATTTCCTTATATATTGGCATAACTATCCCTCCTCAATTTAATTTATGCTCTAAAATAAAAAAAGTGCCTAAAAAGCATTATAAATTAACCCGAATTAAAATTACATCTTCTCCTATCTTTTCAATATCTGACCAATATATTTCAAATTCTTCTCTTAAACTAAAAAATTTTAAAAAGAAACGATTTGGTTCTATTAATAAAGAAGTTATTTGACCTGTTTTTTCTTCTATTTTAACATCAATAATATTACCAATCTTTCTTCCATCAGCAACACTAATAATATCTTTATTTTGTAAATCTGATAAACGCATACTACCACCATTACAATTATATGAAAATATTTTTTATTTAACTAAATTTTTTATATTATTAAGAGCATTCTTTTCTAATCTTGAAACTTGTGCTTGAGAAATTCCTATCTCACTAGCAATCTCCATTTGTGTTTTCCCAACAATAAATCTTTCTATTAAGATTTGTTTTTCTTTTTCTTTTAACTGCTCAATAGCTTCTTTTAAAATAATATTTAAATCCCAAGTCCGAACATCTTCTTTTTTATCTTTTAACTGATCACTTAAATATATAGTATCTCCACCATCATCATAGATAGGTTCAAACATACTTATAGGTTCCTTTAAAGCATCTAAAGCCATAATAATATCTATTTCATCTGTTTCTAAAATTTGACAAATTAATTCTAAACTAGGTTCTTTACCATAAACATTAGTTAACTCTTCTTTTAATTTTAAAGTTTTATAAGCTAAATCTTTTAAACTACGAGATATTCTAATACTATTATTATCTCTTAAATATCTTCTTACCTCTCCAACAATCATTGGAACAGCATAAGTAGAAAATCTTACATTATGACTTAAATCAAAATTATCAATTGCTTTAATTAAACCAATACAACCAATTTGAAATAAGTCATCCATATTATCAGTTCTATTATTAAACTTTCTTAAAATACTTAAAACTAATTTTAAATTACCATTAACTAATTCTTCTCGAACTGTTATATCACCATCTTTTAATCTAATAAAAAAATCAGTCATTTCCTGATTAGTTAAAACCTTTATTTTTGCCGTATTAACTCCACTTATTTCTACTTTATGTCTAGCCATTAAAAACCCCCTTATGTTATATCTTGAACATAAAAGGGGTTTTCTATTCAATTAGAAATTTAGTTAACTTAAAATATTTTTAATCCTTATTCAATTTTGCAACCGCCACCATTTCTTTTAAAATATTCACTTAGATTCTCTTTAACTTGATCAGCATATTTATATTGTTCTAAATCTAAAAGATTCTGTAAAGAAAAATCTCCACCTATTTCTACTATTTCATTATTTTCATTATATTTAATTCCCAAAGTATAAGATTGATTATCTAAATTACAAATAATTGTTTCTATCGTCATAACTTTGGAATTCTTTTTACTCATTTCTGTTCGAACTGCCATAAAAAGAAAAATGGAAATTATAACAAGTAAAAACACAACAAGAATAAATATACCGATAAATTTTAAAATATTAATAATTAAACCTGCTAATCTTTCTGTATTACTAATTTTTTCTGTTAGTATATTTTTAACATCATTTTCAAGTAAATCATCTAAACTAATATTAAATATCTTTGATAATTCTTTAGCTTGTTTTATATCAGGACTTGTTTCATCTAATTCCCATTTACTAATTGTTTGTCTGGTAATAGATAATTTCTCAGCTAATTCTTCTTGAGAATATCCTTTCTTTTTTCTCAACTCTAAAATCTTATTCCCTAAACCCACTTTTATCACCTCAATATAATTATATCTTATTATTAATTTTTATAATATCTAATTCCCTTGGAAATTACGCAATTTAATTTAACATTTAATTAAAAATATTCTAAGCATAAAAACCTAGTTTTTTTATTTTAAAAAAGGGATATACAAATACACCTCGTATTATAAAATAAAAAATGATAAAATGTTTGAAATAACTGATAAAGAGTTAATGTTTTATATGTTAACATTAGAAAACCAGAATTAATTTCCTGGTCCTTTTTTATTTTTTCTTTTTTTTAATTCAATTATTAAGGTTACAATACCAACAATACCTACGATATAATAACCTATAAATTCAAAAATATTATCAAAAAAATAAAACGAATTATTACCACTTTCAATACACCCCAATATACTAATTATTTGTGCAACAATTAAAAATATTGCTAAACCTAGTTGTATATTATATTTTTTATTAATTTTTTTCATAATTTCCTCCTTTTAAAATTATAACATTATAAATAATTTTTTCTCTATCTATTAAAATATCCATATTAAGCACACAAAAAAGCCTTAAATATAAGACTCTGTTTAACTTTTGGTGCGGGTGAAGGGACTTGAACCCCCAAGGAATAATCCACTAGATTCTAAGTCTAGCGCGTCTACCAATTCCGCCACACCCGCCTGTTAATTAATTATACACATTAACTTATCTTTTGACAATAATTTTTTCTCATAAAAAAACGTATTTATTTAAAATACGAAATTTAATGGTGGACCCTGTAGGACTCGAACCTACGACCGTCCGGTTATGAGCCGGATGCTCTAACCAACTGAGCTAAGGGTCCATTGCTTTAATAGCATATCATAATAATATTAGGAAATCAATATAATTTATATAAAAAAAGAGAGTTTTATCTCTCTAACATTCTAAGTAAATTAATCTTAAACATATCTTTTTCAGTATTAGTTTTTGAAACCATAACACCTTTATAAGTATTTAGTTCTGATTTATGACCTTCTGCTAAAATATCTTCTGGAGTAATAGTATTTAATAAAATAATACCTTTATTTTTATAAACACTATAATGTAATATCATATCTCCATGAACTTTAGAAAACATATCAGTTGTTGGAAGCTTTAATTCATAAGTATCAATTTGTTCTTTACTATTAGTAGAAACTAATTTACCTAAAAATTTACCATTTTTTAAAGATGGATAAAATTCAAAAATTAATTTCTTATAAGCCCCCATATTGTATTTTTTGACCGATTTTTCTAGTTTCTTAAATTCATTTTCATTTAAATACTCAAAAATATAATGATTAACCATAAAAATCAACCCCCTACCTTAAATTTTATACCCCATTCTCATAAGGTAGATATATTCTATCATAATTTGGGAACGTTGTCAAATTTTCGTTACGAAACCAGCTGAAACAGCAATCTTTTTCTTTAATAAATATAGTTCGCTTGATATTATTTTTTGCTTTTCAATCATCTTAACTTCAACTTTATAACCGAAACCTTTATAAACAACTTTACTATAATCATTATATTGATATGATTGACTAGAAAACACAAATAATGGTTTTTTTAAAGAATAAACTCTATTTACCTCTAAAAAAAGCATTCCTAAATAAAAAACTAGTAAGATTATTCCTAATGTTATTAATTTTCCCCACATCCTTTTTAAATTTTTCATAACTAAAAAAAGAGATATTATTAAAATTAGAAAAACGCCTATTAAAAAAATCACTTTAGTTTCCTCCTTTAAAACAATTATATTACAAATCTAGAAAAAAACCTAGACAATAAGGATCATCAATTTTATTTAAGATAATCTTTTTCAAATTCCCTATTTCACTTTTGGAAGACTTTACCTTTATTAATATATAATTAGCCGCATGACCTATTAAATAACCATCTTTTTCTTGTTCAAAAAGAACCTCCAATTCTTGGTGAAGAAATCCTTTTCTATAGTTATATTCTAATTCTTTTGATAAACTTCTTAAAATTAAAGCTCTTTCTTTCTTAATTGAAGGACTAACCTGATTAAGCATAAGCGAAGCTTTAGTTCCTTTTCTCTTAGAGTATGGAAAAACATGAAGAGAAGCAAAGTTAACTTTTCGAATAAATTGTTCTGTTTCTTTAAAATCCTCTTTTGTTTCTCCGGGAAAACCTACTATCACATCAGTTGTAATGGCCACATGAGGTCTAATTCTTCTTATCTCAGTAATTTTATTATAATAATAATTGACATCATATTTTCGGTTCATTGCTTTTAAAATTCTATTACTACCTGATTGTAAAGGAATATGAAAATGATCAACAATTATTTTAGTTTCCTCTAATAACAATAAAAATTCTTCTGTTATTTCTGTAATTTCAATAGAAGAAATACGTAATCTTTTTAATTTAGGAATCTTTACTAATTCTTGAAGCAATTTTGTTAAAGTTAAATCCTTTAAATCTATTCCATATTTTCCAATATTAATACCTGTTAAAACAATCTCTTTAAATCCTTTTAAAACTAAATCTTTTACTTCTTTTATTACCACTTCCTTTTTCTTTGAATGAAGAGGTCCTCTTGCATAAGGAATAATACAATAAGAACAATAATTAGAACAACCATCTTGGATTTTAACAAAAGCTCTTGTCTGATTAATAAAATTAGAAATCTTCATATCTTCAAACTTCTTAGAAACTAAATCATCAACAGCATTAATTACTTTCTTTGTTTTTAAAAACTTCTCTACATAATCAACTATTTTGTTTCTATTTTTCGTTCCTATAATTATATCAACACCTTTAATTTTTTCAACTTCTTCTTTATTTAATTGAGCATAACATCCCATTACCACAACTATTCCTTGATTCTTATGACGAATTAATTGCCTAATAATTTTTCTACTTTTAACATCACTTTGATTAGTTACGGTACAAGTGTTAATAATATAAATATCCGCTTCTTCCTTATAGCTAACTACTTTATATCCTTTTTCTTTAAATAAACTTAGAACAAATTCTGATTCATAAGTATTAACTTTACAACCTAATGTATAAACTGCAACTTTCATTTTCCCCTCCAAAAAATAAACCTCTAAAAGAGGTTAATTTAAATTACTCCTGAATTCTTTTAAAAATGACAGAAATTGTTCATCTTCATTAAAAGATGTTTCCTCTTTTAAAGGTTGTTCATCTTCTTCAAATAAAAGTTCAATTTCTTCTGTCTTCTCATCTTCTTTTTCCATACTTATATTATCTACCTGAGTTATACTTTCTATGTCTTGAATTCCAAAAATAGGTGATATATAAGCTGATTTTTTAAACTTTAAATCTGTTACCTTCGGTTCTAATTCTTTTTCTAAAACTTCATCAACTTCAATTTTTCTTGCCAAATTAGACATTGAAAACTTCTCTTCATTAGGATTTGTTTCTTTTTGGCCTACAGCTTTTAAAAGTTCATCATAACTTATAATTGAAGTTTCTTCTTGTTCTTGTTCAAAATTAGTTAAATTTATATTTTTATTATCAATATCCTCTTTTATTTTATCCGTTATTTCTTTTAAATTTCTCGTTTTTTCATTTTCCACATCTATTTTAAACTCAGGAGAAATCTTTTTTTCTTCTTTTGGTAAGATTTCTTTTGGAGTTATTTTCATAACTTTTAAATTCTTTTTTTCTAATAACATAATTAAAATTATTACTGAAATAAAAAGTAAAATAATTATAATAAAAAGAATTAATTTGCTTTCATCAGTTAAATTTTCATAATAATGATGAAAATTATCTGCTATCTTACTTAAAAAATTATTTAAAATTATCATACTTCACCTCATAAATTCATAATTTAAAATACTTAAAATAAAAATTGGGGTTGTTTCTGTTCGAAGAACCCTGCTTCCTAAAGAAACCTTAATAAAACCTTTATCTACTAAAATTTGTTCCTCTTCTTTAGTTAAACCACCTTCAGGACCAATAATCACTATTATTTTATCATAATTTTTACTTTTTTGTAATAACTGTTTAATATTTAGTTCTTTCTCTTGAAGACTACAAAGTATTTTTAAATCATATTCTTTTTCATTTATCTCCGTTAAGTTTATTATTGGAAATACCAGGGGCACATTTATTCTCTTTGATTGTTTAGAAGCTTCCTGACAAATCCGCGACCATCTTTCCCTTTTTTTACTCTTTTTATCAAAAGAAATATCAATTGATCTTACTGTTTTTAATGGTAAAAAAGCCGTTGCTCCTAATTCTGTTCCTTTTTGTAAAACCAAATCAAATTTACTTTCTTTTAATAAAGCCATCCCAATTGTTATTTTAAGATCTAATTCTTCTTCTTGTTCTTTTTTAATAACCAATAATTCTAAATGATTTTTCATTATGTCTTTTAATTGACAAAGATAAACTTCTTTATTATAAACAATAGTAATTAAATCCCCCATTTTCATTCGTCTAACTTTAACTATATGATGAATATCCTCTTTTGATAAGGTTAAATTTTCATCTAAAGCAAAATATCTAGGCATTAATTACACCCCTACTTTAAACTTTATTATAGCGAACCTTGACTTTTTTTACTAGAGAAGATGTCTAGTGATTGACACTCCAAAAAATTTGGTTTATATCTGTAAATTTCCATGATATAATAATTTAAGATGAATAAGGGGAAGATACAATGGAAAAAATTGAAATATTAGAATTTGATAATAATGAAGATGTTATTTTAACTCGTTATGGAGAAAATTTACTAGATAGAAAATATATAACTAATCCTGCTATTGAAAGAGATGAAGAGATTAAAAAAATGATTCTAGCTTTATTAATCCCAGAAAAATCAGCAATCTTAGTTGGTAAACCTGGAGTTGGTAAAACAGCTCTAGTTGAAGGTTTAGCTTACCAAATTCAACAAGGAACAGTTCCTAATGTATTAAAAAAATATCAAATAATAAAAATTAATATTTCGGCTTTATTAGGTACTACTAGTCAAGATGGAAATACAGAAACTAAAATTCAAACTTTAGTCGAAGAATTGAAAACTAAAGAAAATGTTATTTTATTTATTGATGAAATTCATACTTTAATTGGAGCGAGTGCGAATAACTCAATTGATTTTGCTAATATGTTAAAAACAGGTTTGGATCGTGGTTCCATTAAAATCATTGGAGCAACAACTACTGAGGAATTTGATTTTTATTTAGTTAAAGACCGAGCTTTTTTAAGACGTTTTGAAAAAATTGAAATTGAAGAACCTGATCAAGAAACAACAGTTAAAATATTAATCGGAAGTCTTCCCAAAATAGAAGTTCAAACAGGAGCTAAATTAGATTATTCTCCTTTTGTTCTTAAACTTATAATTAAATTTATTGTTAATATGACTTCTGAATATAAAAGATTATTTGAAGCAACATCAAAATATCCAGATATTTCTTTTACTTTGCTTATAAAAGCTTTTGCTTTTGCCATTTTTGACAATCAAGATAAAGTTACCTTTAAACATATTTATGAAGCTATCTCTTCTTTTGATAAAATATATCCCGATGTTTTAAAAAAAGAAAAAATAGCCTTTCAAAAACAATTTCATAATTTTTTAGAAGAAGAAAATGTTGATTTAAATAAATTTAAAGATAGTTAATCACTATCTTTTTTTATTTTAGAATAAGAATTAAGTAAATTATTTATTAACATCATAATTGTCATGGGACCAACTCCCTTAGGAACAGGAGTAATAAAAGAACATTTTTTAAAAACATCTAAATAATCAATATCTCCTACTATTTTACCCTTACTTCTATTGATTCCAACATCAATTAAAATAGCTTCCTTTTTAATCATTTCCTTTTTTATAAACTTTGGTTTTCCAACAGCAACTATTAAAATATCAGCTTTCTTAGTATGTTTTATTAAATCCTTTGTTTTTGAATGACAAACAGTAATTGTCGCATCTTCATTTAATAAAAGATGAATCAAAGGTTTACCAATTAGTATACTCCGCCCAACTATTACGACTTCTTTTCCAAAAAGAGAAACATTATACTCTTTTAAAATTTCCATAATCCCAAGAGCTGTGCAAGAAACATTAAATGGTATATTATTCACTAAATTCCCCATATTAGTAGAAGTTAATCCATCGACATCTTTTAAAGGATTTATTAAATTAATTAAGAAAGAAGAATTAAATTTTGAAGGTAGAGGTAATTGAATCATAATGCCATCTACTTTATCATCATTATTTAAAGCTTTTATTTTTTTTTCTATTTCTTCTTCTTTAACAGAAGAAGAATATCTTAGATGTTCAAAACCTAGTTTTAAATCTTCACAAATCCTTTTTTTATTATTAATATAAATATTACTCGCTTGATCATTTCCTATTTGAATAACTACTAATTTAGGTTTAGATGGTAAATCTTTAATTATTTTTAAATATTTTTCTTTTAGTTTTAAACTTAATTTTAAACCATCTAAATTTTTATTCTTCATCAAACAAATCTCCTTTAAATAAAGGAAGATCTTTTGTCAAACTTAAAACTTGTTTTTTTAAATCATTTAAGAAAACTTGATCTTGATTATTTTTTAAAGCTTGACTAATTATTTTACCTATTTTTATAAATTCTTTTTCCTTAAAACCTCTTGTTGTCATAGCAGGCGTTCCTAAACGAATACCACTTGTTGTAAAAGGAGATTCCAAATCAAAAGGAATGGTATTTTTATTACAAGTTATATTTATTTTATCTAAGATTATTTCTGCTTCTTTTCCTGTTATATTTAAAGATTCTTTAACATCAACTAATAATAAATGATTATCTGTTCCTAAAGAAACAATTCTAAAGCCTTCTTTTTGAAGTGTTTTTGCTAAAACTTGAGCATTTTTTATTACCTGTTTTTGATACTTAATAAAACCTTTTTGACCTGCTTCATAAAAAGCTACTGCTTTAGCCCCAATAACATGCATTAAAGGACCACCTTGAATTCCTGGAAAAATTGTTTTATCAATCTTCTTCGCAATCTCTTCATTATTTGTTAAAATTAATCCTCCTCTTGGACCTCTTAAAGTTTTATGGGTAGTTGATGTTACAACATCAGCATAAGGTAAAGGATTTTGATGTAAACCAGCTATTATTAAACCAGCTATATGAGCAATATCAACCATTAAATAGGCTCCACAACTATCTGCAGCTTCTTTAAATTTTTTAAAGTCAATTGCCCGAGGATAAGCACTAGCCCCGGCTATAATCATTTTCGGTTTTTCTTTTTTAGCAATTTTGATTACTTCATCATAATCAATAGTTTCTGTATCTTTATCAACTTGATATTCAATAATCTGATATTCACTACCACTAAAATTTAAAGGATGACCATGAGAAAGATGCCCCCCATGACTTAAGTTCATTCCTAAAACCTTATCCCCTACTTTTAATAAAGCTTTATAAACAGCCATATTCGCTTGGGAACCAGAATGAGGTTGCACATTTGCATATTTAGCCTTAAATAACTTTTTAACTCGGGAAATAGCTAAATCCTCTATTTGATCAATATAATGGCAACCCCCATAATATCTTTTTTTAGAATAACCTTCAGCATATTTATTTGTTAAAATACTTCCTTGAGCCTTTAAAACCTCAGGAGAAACAAAATTTTCAGAAGCAATTAACTCAATATTATTTTGTTGCCTTAGATACTCTTTTTGAATAAGATTAAATATTTCTTTATCCATAAAAACACCTTCTTCCTTTAAAATTATAGCATAAAAAAACCTAGTTTTTAATCTCTAGGCTTCCTTTTTATTCTTTTCATAATTTTTAAAATCTAAATGATTGGTTAAATTAGTTTTCTCTAATTTCTTAATTAATTCCTTTTGCTGACGATCTAATTTATCAGGGATTATTACTTGAACAATCACATACATATTTCCTTTTCTACTAGTCGAAACATTAGAAATTCCTTTTCCCTTTAATAAAAACTTGCTACCACTTTGTGTTCCTGAAGGAACAGTTAAAACAACATCTCCATATAAAGTTGGAATATCCTTTTTACAACCTAAAATTGCTTCTGTAATAGTTATTGGTAAAGTTAAATTTATATCATCTTCTTCTCTTACAAATAAAGGATGATTCTCTACTATAAATTCAATATACAAATCTCCACTAGGCCCTCCATTTAAACCAGTTCCTCCTTTTCCAGCTATCCTTAATTGATTTCCAGTATCAATACCAGCCGGAATAGAAACCACAATTTCCTTTTTAACTCTTTTTATACCTCGCCCTTTACAAGTCGAACAAGTCTTATCATAAGTAAAGCCTTTTCCTTGACAATAAGGACAAGTAGTTTTAGTTAAATAAGTTCCTAATAACGTTCTTTGTTCTGATGTAATAGTTCCACTCCCATAACAATGAGAACACTGTTTTTCATTATAACCACCTTTTCCCTTACAATCAGGACACTCTTCATCAATATCAATCTTAATTGTTTTTTTAGTCCCAAAAACAGCCTCTTTAAAGGAAATGCGCATTCCCATAATTTCATCATTTCCTTTTCTTGAACGAGTTGAAGAAGAACCACCAAAGCCAAAAGAAGAACCAAACAAATCAGAAAAGATATCACTAAAATCAAAACCAGAAAAATCAAAGCCACCCCCACCAAAACCACCTTCAAAAGCAGCATGACCATACTGATCATATTGAGCTCGTCTTTCTTTATCTGATAAAACAGCATAAGCTTCTTGAACTTCTTTAAACTTTTCTTCAGCATTAGGATCTTTACTAACATCAGGATGAAATTCCTTCGCTTTTTTTCTAAAAGCACTCTTTATTTCACTTTCACTAGCATCTTTATTAACGCCTAATAATTCATAATAATCTTTTTTCATTTCATCACCTCTTATCTTCTTATTTTAAATTAATATATTCTAAAAGAAGATTCTCAAATATTTTTATCGTCTTACTAAAAACCTTCTCATCTGTCATTTTAATTCCCATTTTTTCTAATAACTTTAATGAATAGTCACTATTTCCACTACTTAAAAACTCTAAATATTTAGTTGGCATTCCTTTTTCTTCTTTTAATATAGATTCAGTAATAATAAAAGCCGCACATAAACCAGTAGCATATTGATAAACATAAAAGGGACGATAAAAATGGGGAATCCGTGCCCATTCTAATTTTATTTCTTCATCATGAAGAACTTCTTCTCCATAATATTTTTTATTTAAATCATAGTAAATTTCACTAATCAAACTTTCCGTTAGAATCTCATTCTTCTCTTCTTTAGTAAATAATATTTGTTCAAACTCCGCGAACATTGTTTGCCGATATAAAGTTGTTCGAAACTTCTCTAATAATTCATATAAAATAACTTTCTTTTCTTGAACATCATCCATAGTAGCATAAAGATATTTAGATAACAAGATTTCATTAACTGTCGAAGCTATTTCAGCAGTAAAAATAGAAAAATTAGCATATATATATGGTTGATTCTGATTAGATAAATAACGGTGTAAAGAGTGTCCTAATTCATGAATAACTGTTGAAACATCATTTAAAGTCCCTTGATAATTTAAAAGAATATAAGGATTACTATCATAAGTTCCCCAACTATAAGCCCCACTCTTTTTACCAATATTATCATAAACATCAATCCACTTTTCTTGAAAAGCTTGTTCAATAATCTTTAAATATTCATTCCCTAAAGGTTTTAAAGCTTCTTTAATCATTATTTTAGCTTCTTCATACGTAAACCTCTTCTTACTTTTTTCTAACTTAGAAGCATAAATATCATACATATGAAAATCCTCTACTCCTAAATTTTCTTTTTTCATAGCTAAAAAATGATGAAAAGGCTTTAAATTACTTTTAACCACTTTAATTAAATTATTATAAAGCTCTATTGGAATATCCTCACTATCTAAATTCATTTGTAAAGGACTTTGATATTTTCTTATTTTAGAAATAAACATTGTTGTTTTAATATTATATTTTAAGGTAGAACCTAAAGTATTTTTAAAGTCTTCATATTTAGAATAATATTTTTTAAATACTTCTTCTCTTACTGCTTGATCCTCATTTTGTAATAAAACAGGAAAATTACTATTAGTTATTTCTACCTCTTCTCCTTTAATATTAATACTCCCAAACTTAAAATCAGTATTTAAAATTATAGAATGAGTATTACTAGGAGCTTCTAATAATTCTCCCATCTTAGCAATCATTTCTTCTTCTTGGTCACTTAAAAGATGTTTCTTTTTTCTAAACATTCTTTTAAACCAAAAAGAATATTCTTTTAATTTTTCTTCTTCTTTAATATATTTATTAACCACTTCTTCTTGACTTTTTAAAATCTCAAGAACAATGAAAATAGTTTTTTCTTTAATCTGAATTAATAATTTATCTATTTCTTCTTTTAAAATTAAAGACTGATCATTAGTTGTATCCTCATGATATTTCATATTAGAATAAACATAGAGATTAGTGCTTAACCTTTCTATTTGTTCATTTATTATTAAAGTATTAACTAAATTAAAACTACTACTCATTACTTTTCCTTTATAGAGGTTTAATTCCCCTAATAATGGTCCTATCCTTTTTATATCTTTAAAACACTCTTCTCTTGATTTATATAAAGAAGATAAATCCCATTTATATAAATCTGATATTTCTTCTCTTTTTAGGCGCCTTTTATTCATAAAATCTCCGATCGTTTTATTTTAATTAATTAGATAAGTTCTAGGAAATATTCCTAGAACTTTCTATTACTTCTTTTCTTCAAATTCAGCATTAATTACATTATCTTTATCATCTTGATGTTTTTCTTCTTCTTTTTGAGCTGGTTCTTTTTCTTGATGTTCTTTAGCTGCTTGTTCATAAACCTTTGTCGCTAAAGCCATTGATTTTTCATTTAATGCTTCTTTTTTAGTTTTAATTTCTTCAATATTATTTTTCTCTAAAGCTTCTTTTAAATCTTTAATTAATTGTTCGGCTTCTTCTTTTTCACCTTTCTCTACTTTATCTCCTAAGTCTTTAAGAGCTTTTTCTGTGGCAAAAATTAATTGTTCACTTTCATTTTTAAGATCTGCTTCTTCTTTTCTTTTTTGATCAGCTTCTTTATTTAATTCTGCTTCTTTAACCATCTTTTCTATTTCTTGATCAGTTAAACTAGTAGTCGCAGTAATCGTAATTGATTGTTCTTTATTTGTCCCTAAATCTTTCGCCTTAACATTAACTATCCCATTAGCGTCAATATCAAAAGTAACTTCTATTTGTGGTATTCCTCTTGGTGCTGGGGGAATATTAGTTAATTGAAATCTACCTAATGTTTTATTATCATTAGCCATTGGTCTTTCCCCTTGTAAAACATGAATATCAACAGCTGGTTGATTATCAGCGGCAGTTGAGAATATTTGAGCCTTAGAAGTAGGAATTGTTGTATTACGTTCAATTAAAGGTGTCATAACCCCTCCTAAAGTTTCTATTCCTAAAGATAATGGTGTTACATCAAGTAAAACAATATCATCTACTTCACCAGATAACACTCCTCCTTGGATTGCTGCTCCAGAAGCTACAACTTCATCAGGATTAACCCCCTTATGAGGTTCTTTTCCTAATTCTTTTTGAAGTAATTCTTGAACTAAAGGAATCCGTGTAGAACCACCCACTAAAATAACTTTATTAATATCATTTTTAGTTAATTTAGCATCCTTTAAAGCAGCCCTAACTGGTTCCATAGTAGATTCAATTAAATCACGAACTAACTCTTCAAATTTAGCCCGAGTTAAAGATAGTTCTAAATGTAATGGTCCATCTTCTCCTTGAGAAATAAATGGTAAAGAAATTTGAGTTGTAACAACTCCACTTAAATCCTTTTTAGCTTTTTCTGCTCCATCTCTTAAACGTTGCATAGCCATTTTATCTTTACTTAAATCAATTCCATTTTCTTTTTTAAAGTTTTCTACTAATAAATCAACAATTCTTTTATCAAAGTCATCTCCCCCTAAACTAGTATTTCCATTAGTTGATTTAACTTCAAAAACTCCATCTCCTAATTCTAAAATAGAAACATCAAAAGTTCCCCCTCCTAAGTCATAAACTAAAATTGTTTGAGTTCCTTCTTGCTTATCAAAACCATAAGCTAAAGCAGCAGCAGTTGGTTCATTAATAATTCTTTCTACTTCTAAACCTGCTATTTTTCCAGCATTCTTAGTCGCTTGACGTTCTGAATCATTAAAATAAGCCGGAACAGTAACAACAGCTTTTGTAACCTTTTCTCCTAAATAACTTTCAGCATAATCTTTCATATAACTTAAAACCATCGCACTTATTTCTTCTGGAGTATATTTTTTCCCTTCCGCTTCAATTTTCTTATCAGATCCCATTAATCTTTTAATTGAAGAAACTGTATTAGGATTAGTTATAATTTGCCTTTTAGCCGCTTCTCCAACAATCTTTTCTCCCCCCTTAAAAGCGACAACACTAGGCGTTGTTCTTCCCCCTTCTTTATTAGGGATTATTATTGGATCTCCTCCTTCTAAAACACTTACACAACTATTAGTTGTTCCTAAATCAATACCTATAATTTTACTCATCTTCTTCATTCTCCTTTTCTTTTTCCTTATTTTTTATATTAACTCTTACCATTGCTGGTCTAATAACCCTTTCTCTTAATTTATATCCTTTTTGTAAAACCTCAATGATTTCTTCATTCTCTTTTCCCTCAATTTCATCAGTTAAAAGAGCTTGATGGAAATTAGGATCAAACTTTTTACCAAAAGCCTCTATTTCTTCTACTCCCAAATTATCCATCACATTAACAAAAGAAACATAAATCATTTTAAATCCTTCTAAAAACTTCGATACTTCATCTTCTAGATTCTCATCATCCATATCAATTGCTCTTTCAAAGTTATCAAAAATAGGCAACATTTCTTTTAATAAATCTTCTTGACTATATAAACGAATCTTTTCTATTTCTTCTTCTTTTCTCCTTTTATAATTTTGCAATTCAGCTTGATTACGAAGTAACTTTTCTTCTAATTCATTAACTTTACTTTCTAATTCCTTTATCTTTTCCTTATCTTTAGAAGTTTTCTTCTTCGTCGTAGACTTTTTCTTTACTTTCGTTTCTTCCATATTATCACCTTTCTATATTTTCTTTAATATATTCTAATAAAGCAACAACCCGATTATATTCCATTCTTTTCGGACCAATAATCGCGATTGTCCCTTTTTTATTATTAATATTATAGCCAGTTTTTATAATGGTTACATCTTCATCAATATTACTTTCTTTACCAATATAAATATTTATATCATCACTATCTTCTTGAATATTACTAATTAAATCTTGATCTTCAAACTTTCTAATAATATTCCTAACTTTTTCCACATTATCAAATTCTGGTTGTTTTAAAATATTACTTCTTCCTGTTAATTGCACAGTACTCTTAATAGCAAAATCATTAAAAGCATTATAAAAAACATTATAAATCATTTCATGTTGTTTAACATATTTACCGATAATTGGTTTAATTTCAAATTCTAACTTTTCTCCTATTTCATTTAATAATGTTCCTCCTAATAAATTATTGATTAAATCAACCATCTTTTTAATTTCTTCTAAAGAAATGTTCTCTTCAATAAACATATTTTTGTGTTCCACATAACCTTTATCCGTTATTACAATAGCTATTAAATTATTTTCATCAAGAGGAACCACTTCGACTTTTTTTAATTTATTATCAAATGATGCTTCTCCTAAAACTACTGAAGTATAACTAGTCATTTCTGAAATAATCTGAACACTCTTACTAATAACATCAGATAATTCTAAAGAAGTATTTTGAAAAATGGTTTGTAATTTTAACATATCTTCCCCAGTCATCTTTTTAGGCTCCATTAAATTATCTACATAATAACGATATCCTTCTTCACTAGGAACTCTTCCAGAAGAAGTATGTGTTTTTTCTAAATAACCTATCTTTTCTAACTCTGACATTTCATTACGAATAGTCGCACTAGAACAATCTACTTTTTCACAAATAGATTTAGAACCAACAGGTCTAGCTGTTTTTATATATTCATCAACGATTATTTTTAAAATCTCTTTTTGTCTTTTTGTAATCATATTTTTCTCCTTCCAAGGAAATTCAATACCATTATAATAAGAACTTTTAGCATTGTCAAGTAGAGAGTGCTATATTTTATATTATATTAAAAAAACATCTAAATTATACATTAATTAGATGTTTTTAAATTTAATTATTTATAAATAAATTTATTCTTCATTTAAAAGACAACGAAGAGATAAACCATATAAATCTAATTCAGAAGAAGAAAATCTACCAACAGTATCAAAATTAGCATCTATCGAGCGATACAAAATTTCATTAGGATTTTCTATAGAAAATGAGGAAGTCCAAAAATAAGCTGTCATACCACCAAAACCAACATAACCATAAGAACCACGAAAACCAGCAGGAATAGCCCTAAATCCAAAACTATCATCACCATTACCATTATTATTAAATATCCATTTTGTAGTTTTAGCTTTTAATTTTTTACCTACATCAAATCCTCTATTATAATATGAATTAAGAAAAAAGTTTTCATCACATTCAACTTTAGAATCAACAAAACTCTCTAATTTCACCCATTCTTTATCAGTTGGTATATGCCAACCAACAGGACATAATCCTCTCGCACCTTCATTACCACCATCCATTGCTGCACCCCATTGATACAATATTTCCCCAATTAACCATGGAAAATTAGAAGAAGTATTAATTATATCCTTTCTCGTAATAAATGTACATGCAGTCAAACTATTTAACCATTCTTCTGGTGGTTCTACCAAACAACCACTTCCCGTATACCTTAGATTTTCCCCAAACCAACACTGTTTTCCTATTTGAACTGTCTTATATTTATTACCATCCCTAAAATCATAAAATATACTGCCACATAACTGTCCATCAGGAAGTATTGCTGGAAAAGGAGGAACTTCACAATCTATATCAGATCCTATTTTTAAATCATTAGAAGTTCCACAAGCAGTTAAACCTTCCCATTTATCTTTACCTACCAACTTTATAAAAGGATTTAAATATCGATCAAATGAGATATCTATACTAAGATAATTAGAATCACTTATCTTTAACATATCTTCTAATGATGATACTTTTAAAGTTTCTAGTAAAGAAGGTTCTTCTTCATCAAGCATATAAAAATCAACTGCTTTTATTACATTTTTAGCATCAACTAAAAATGCTTCTTTGGTTGAATTTTTTATTACTCCTTTAATAGTAGGAACCGTTATCGCAATAATTACCCCTAAAATTATAATTACTGCGAATAATTATAATTAATGTAAAACCCTGTTTTAGCTTCTTAAATAAACCTTTCATACCTTAATTCCTCCTTCTTAAATTTCACTATTTAAAACACAACGGACTGAGTAACCAAAATCTAATACATCATCCGCTATAAAATTAATATTACTATTATCCGTATAAATATAATAATACCAAACATTTGAATCAAGAAATGTTGTTGAAGTCCACCAATAAGCAAAAGTTCCAACATTAAAAAGGGAACCTTCTATCCGATCTCCAATAGGAAAAGCATTAAATAAAGCCTCATTAGAACCATTCCATTTAAGTTTTGATTTAATTTTATCCCCAGCATTATCTCCTAAAAAGGTAATTAAATCCTCCCATTCCTTTTTAGAAGAAACATGCCAACCAGCAGGACATAAATCCTGTTCATTATTATCTTTTTCCACTACTCCCCATTGATATAAAACTTCACTACCAGACCAACTACAATAATAATTAGAATTTGTACCCTGACAGTCCTTTTTAGTATGAATTCGGCAAGCATTATATTTTTCAGAATCCCATTTATTATTTAAACAACCACTTCCCGTATACCTTAAATTTTCCCCAAACCAACACTGTTTTCCTATTTGAACTGTCTTATATTTATTACCATCCCTAAAATCATAAAATACACTACCACATAACTGTCCATCAGGAAGTATTGCTGGAAAAGGAAGAACTTCACAATCTATATCAGATCCTACTTCTAAATCATTAGAAGTTCCACAAGCAGTTAAACCTTCCCATTTATCTTTACCTACCAACTTTATAAAAGGATTTAAATATCGATCAAATGAGATATCTATACTAAGATAATTAGAACCACTTATCTTTAACATATCTTCTAATGATGATACTTTTAAAGTTTCTAGTAAAGAAGGTTCTTCCTCATCTATTAAATAATAATCAACTGCTTTTATTACATTTTTAGCATCAACTAAAAATGCTTCTTTGGTTGAATTTTTTATTACTCCTTTAATAGTAGGAACTGTTATAGCAATAATTACCCCTAAAATTATAATTACCGCGAGTAATTCAATTAATGTAAAACCTTGTTTTAGCTTCTTAAATAAAACTTTCATACCTTAATTCCTCCACTTTCAAGATAGCACCTAAGATATTGTCTGTCAAGGTTTTACGAGGTATTTTTGTTGGTAACTTTTTCCAATAAAAAAGATTATCTAAAAAGACAATCTTCTTCTTTTAAATGATTACTTAATTTACTAAATTTATATCCTTTTTGTTTTAAAAAATTAATAACTGTTACTAATTCTAATTTTATTTTACTATTATCTTCAAATACTATCATACTTCCTTTTTCAATATTTTTATTTAATAAATTAAAAGTTAAATGGGAATTAATTAATAATTCAGCTTTTATTGTATGCATTTTATTAATACTACATAAATCCAAAACATTTTGATTTTCCTCTATTACTAGGCAATACTTTGATTTATTATCCGCTACACTTTCAATCATTGTATTAGTCCAAGTTAATAATTTTTTATCATAACTTCCCTCATAACCTCCATTATAAATTTCATGTCCTCTTTTTATTATCTCGATCACTAGATGGCTATTCTCTTCAATAAATTTTCCATCAAGAAAAAAGTTACCACTAACCTTTTTTGTTTCTAAAACAACTAAAATATCTTTCAATTGTTCAATTTCTTTTACTTTAAAGATAAGGGCTACTTCAAAATGCTTTTTATTTCCTTTAATTAAATATTTATCATAAATATTACTAATTGATAACTCAGGTTTTATTTCTTTATATTCAATCATATTAGGATTATAACTACCAATTCTTTTCATATTGATATAACTTTGATTAATATCTATCCCGCAACCATTAATACCAGGTATTACCTTATTTTGTTTAATTAAAGCATTAACAGGTTCTACTTGATATGTTTTTTCATATTCATTAATCTTTTTCATAATAGGATCTTGATTTTTAACAAGAAGAACTATTTTTTCAGTATAAAAAAAACTAAACAAACAAAGTATTAATAAACCTAATATTTTAAAGGCTTTTTTAAACATATAATCACCTAACAAATTATATGTTTAAAAACCTAAAATATTAAACCTTCTTATCATATAAATTCAATAAACGACGATAAATTCCTGGTTCTATTATTTCTATAGTATTAATAGTAATTTCTAATGATTTTTTGTATTCTCCTTTAGTAAAAGCTAACTCTGCTCTTTTTAATCCTTCATCTATAACTTCTTTATTACTACGATAACGATTACCATAAATAATAGCCATTTCCGCTAACATAACTGTTTTCATCATCTCATTAGTAGTATTATATAATTTAAAGGCTAAATCACGAGCAGTATCCACTCTTGTATTTAAAGTTTCAATATCAATTGGTTTTCTATCTAATTCTTTGTTTATTTCTTCTACAGCAGCACTAGCTTCTTTTAATTCTACAAAATAATTATTAGGAAGAAGAGGCAATTTATAACTTCTAATTTTATATTTAGAACGTTTTAATAAAGCTTTAATATTATTCACTTGCTCTTTAGCTCTTTTTTCATCATCTTGCATATTCCCTAAAGTTTGAACTAAATCATCTAATTCTTCTTCTAAGGTTAAAACTCGATTATTTAAAATTTCTAACTCTTTATTTAGTTTAGAATAAGGAAAACTTTTTGTTCTAGTGGTATCATACAACGAATTAAAACTATCATTTAATTCAATTAATTCATCATTTAAATTATCTAATAATTTTATTTCTTCTTTGGAGATCGTATAATTATATTTAGTTTCTTCAATTTTTTTATATAATTCTTTCATAACTCCATCTAATCTAATTAATTTTGCTTTAAATTCAATAACATTTTCTTCAAATACCTTTCTAATTAATTTTTCTCTTTCAAAATCATTAAATAAAGTATCAAAGTATTCTAAAAAGGTTTTTAATTCAAATAAAACTTCTTCTAAATTTAAGACTTTAACTCGGTCAACGATATTATTAATCTTTTTATTAATCTCTTCTAAATTATACTCCACATTTAAATAATCTAATTGAAATCCATTTTCTCTCATTTTTTCATAAATCTTATTAATTTCTTCAATTTTTTTAGGAATCAAACTTTCAGTAGTTAAAACAATTGCTGGAACTTCTTCAACAACTACTTTCATATGATTAATCATATCATCTAATGCTTTAACAATATGATTTACTTCTTCATAATCATTATTATCCATCGCATTTTCAAACTTAACAAATCTTTTTTCAATATTTTCAAATTGAAGTTCAACTGATTTCATAACAAAGCCAAATTCTTCCTTAGAATTAATAAAAGTTTGTAATAATTCTCGGTAATCACTTTTAAGTTTAGTAATAATCTCTCTATTTCTTTCTTCACTTAAAGTTATTTCTTGAATTTCTTCTAATAAAAAATTAGTTTTCGTTTTTACTTCATATAATTTAATTTCAATTTTAGCAACCTTATTTAAAAGATCCTTATAATTTTTTTGTTCTAATAAAAAATCAGCCTCTAATAACATATCATTTATTCTAGAAAGTTCAATATTTTTAATTTCATCAAAACGATTTCTCCATAATTGATACTTTTCTTCAGTTTTTTCATTCTTTACTAAAGCTTCTACTTTCGATAATTCACTCATAAGAGGAACACTAATAATTTTATTTTTATTTAACTCTAATACCGCTAATTCCTTTTTGATTTTTTTATTATGAAAATAACTTATTATGTTTAAAACAATGGTAATAAAGAAAATCGCTAATAAAAAATAAGTAGTTATTTCTAAAGTTAAATCATTCACATATACCACCATCACTATTCTTAAATATATTTTATCATATTTCCCTAACAAAAAAAAGCGTTTTTCCTTGACTATTATTAATATTTGATAATATAATAATAATGCTAATTATTTGAGCAGCTTTATCATTTGAACTCTAATGTGTTTATTACCTTAATGGGATTATTAATAGTCAGTGGCTGCCTGATGAACGTATTAAAAATAGACACCCTAGAAAAAAATGATAGAAGTTCAATGTTAGCGCATTAACATTGAAGGAGGAATTTAAATGTCTAGATATCTTGGTCCAAGATATAAAAAAAGTCGTCGTGTTGGTTTTTCTACTTTAGAAACAGGTGAAGAATTACAAAAAAAGCCTTATGAACCAGGGCAACACGGGATGAAAAGAAAAAGAAAACTTTCTAACTATGGTCTTCAGTTAAAAGAGAAACAAAAAATAAGATTTATGTATGGCCTTAATGAACGACAATTAAAAAGAACGTTTGAAAAGGCTAAAAAATTAAGGGGAGTTTATGGAGAAGACTTCCTTAAACTATTAGAAAGTCGCTTAGATAATGTTATTTACCGAATGGGATTAGCAACTACAAGACGAAGTGCAAGACAAATTGTTAATCATGGTCATATTTTAGTTAATAATGAAAAAGTTAATATTCCATCATATCAAGTATCTCCAGGGGATGTTATTTCTTTAAAAGAAAAAGCTAAAAATCATCCCGCTATCTTATTAGCCTTAGAAAAAATTACTACGAGACCTGCTTATGTTAATTTTGATTTAAATAGTATGACAGGAAATTATATTAGATATCCTGAACGTAATGAATTAAATGCTGATTTAAACGAATCTTTAGTAGTAGAATTTTATAGTAGATAAAAAAAACGCTTTAAAAGGCGTTTTTTTCTTTGATTAAATGAATTTTACTTTTTCTTTCTATTTAATAAATATAGAGCTGTAGAAACTATAATAACATTTCCTAAAGACATAATAATTGTTTTTTTATTATTAAATTCATTTCTTTTAATCATTAATTTTTCACTTTCATAACGACGTTCACAAGATTCTTTATCAGAAATATTAAGACAATTAATAGCCTCGAATCTTTTATAAGATGGTAAAGGTTTTTTTATTATTAAATCAACACAATTACTATATAAAACAACAATAGCAATAATAAACCAAACAACCATAACTAAATTAAAAAAACGGTGTACTATATCTTTTTCTTTATTAAATAATAACATTATGAACGTTCCTTTCTAAAATGATTTAAAAAATATAAAGTTCCTAAAACAATAACAACATTTCCAAAAGTAATGAATAAATCCTTTTTCCTTTGATATCTTTCTTCATCAATTCTTGTTAAATAATTCTCATATTGAGTTTTACATTCTTCTTTATAGTTCTCTTCAAATTTAAAATAATAACAATTCTCCACTTCATATTCTTCATAACTTCTTTTTGGTTCAGGCATTAATATATTAACAACACTCACATAAAAATATGTAATCGCTCCTATTAACCAAAGACAAAGAATTAAATTCATTATTCTTAAAACAAAATCTTTTTCTTTTCCAAATATATTCATCTTAATCCTCCTAAGAACATTTTATCACATATCTTTCCATTTAACTAAAAAATAATGTTTTTTACCTTTACGAATTATTAGAAAAGATTCATTTAATAAATCTTTTTTAGTAATTTCTTTAGATAAATCTATTTCCTTTTGATTATTTATCATTATGGCATTATTAAAAATTAGTTCTCTTGCTTCTCTTTTACTACTAGCTATTTTCATTAAAACTAATAAATCAATTAAAAGAATAGGCTTTTCAATAATAAAAGAAGGAACATCCTTAAAAGCTTGTTTAATTTCTTTTTCAGTTAAACTAGTAATATTATCATTAAATAAAGCCTCTGTGATTTTTATTACTTCTTTACTCGCTTCTTGACCATGAATAATTGTAACTAATTCTAAAGCTAATCTCTTTTGAGCTTCTCTTAATTCAGGATTTTCTTTTACCTTTTCTTCTAAAACTTCTATTTCTTCTTTAGAAAGAAAAGTAAACTTTTTTAAATATTCTATTACTTTATCATCCTCAGTATTAAAGAAAAATTGATATAACTCATATGGGGTTGTTTTAGTCTTATCTAACCAAACAGTTCCCTTTTCTGTTTTTCCAAACTTAGAACCATCAGCCTTGACTATTAAAGGAATAGTATAAGCATAAACATTAGCTTTTTGATAAAGTTTATTAATTAAATCCATCCCGGCGGTTATATTACCCCACTGATCTTGACCACCTATTTGTAAACGACAATTATATCTTTTATATAATTCTAAATAATCAACTGATTGTAATAACATATAAGAAAATTCAGTATAAGTAATCCCTACCTCTAATCTTCTTTTAATTGTTTCTTTCGCGAGCATATAATTAATATTAAAATGTTTACCATAATCTCTTAAAAAAGTAATGATATCAAATTTACTTAACCAATCATAATTATTGACAATTGAACAATCAATAATTTCTTTCATTTGAATTTTAATCTTATCAATATTTTGTTTTATTTCTTCAATAGAAATCATTGGACGTTCAGCATTAGGTTTAGGATCTCCTATTAAGCCTGTCCCCCCACCGGCAATAACAATCGCTTTATGACCAGCTAATTGTAATCTTTTAGCAGTTAATAAAGAACATAAATGTCCAATATGAAGACTATCAGCACTAGGATCAATCCCTATATAAAAGGTTATTTCTCCTTTATTAAGTTCATCAATTAATTCTTGATGACTAATATTATCAACCAAACCTCGCCAAACTAAATCTTCAAACAAATTCATTTTGTCTCCTCCTTCAAATAAAAAACATCCTTTCGTAAGGACGTCTAATAACGCGGTACCACCTTATTTTATAATAAAATATTATCTCTTCATCATAACGCAACCCGCGATTTAACTCCCAATGTGTAATTCATTAATTAAATCTTCTAGATTAATTAACTACTATCATTGATCTTCGTTAAATAAATTAAATATATTATATTATATAAATTTATCTTAGTAAAGAAAAAGTTAGAATTATTCTGTTTCTTCTTTTTCTAACTTTTGTTTCTTTTCTAATTTCTTAATTGTTTCTGTTGAAACAGCAACAACCTTTTCTAAAACATCTTTTGCAGCTTCTTCAATTAAAGGTGTTCCTTTTTCTTTAGCGAATTGTAATAAATCTTCAGCTTTTCTTTTTAATTGTTCCCCTTTTTCTTTAGCAATCTTCATTACCTTTTCACCATCTAAACTTTCTAGTTCTATTTGAATCGCTTCAATTTTATCATCAAATGCTTCTTTTATTTCTTCAATATCAATAGAACTTACTCGTTTAATTAATTCATCAATTTTCTTTCCTAAAGATTTCCTCGTATCGCTTCCTTTCGCTGGAGCGAATAAAATACCTAATGCTGCTCCTACCAACGCTCCTAGAAAAAAGCCCTTCCTACTTTTCTTTTTATTACTCATCTTCTTCTTCCTCCTTATTATTATTATATTTCTTTTTAAATATTTTTTGAATAATTCCTTCTAAAAAACTAATTATTTTATCACTTAATAATTTCATAAAATTAGAAGATTTATTTAAAGCACTAAAAAAACCATTTAATGTTTTTATCTTATTATCAACATCTTGAATCATCGCTTCAATTTGATTCACTATTTTTAAAGTTCGATAACTAATTATAATTAAAATTGTTACTAAAACAATTCCTAATGAATGAAGAACTACTATTAATATATCCAATAACTGGGGCATTTAATCACTCCTCTTCTTCTATCTTCTTTTCATACATACTATCAACCAATTTATAAAAATCTTGTTCATCAGTACTATCTAACAATTCGTCAATTGATTTTAACTTTAATTCTTCAGTTAAATTTAATTCAGTTGTCTTATCTTTAAATACTATTTCATTTTCAACCCCCTCTTTTCCTTCTTCATCTTTTAAATCAGTAAATAAATCTATCGTTGTTTCCTCAAATTTTTCCTCTTCTACCTTTTCCTCTTGAAGATTTTTCTTTTCCCGAGAATAAGCCTTTTCTATTACGGTATCAATATCTATATCTTCATCCTTTTCATATAAACCTAACATATTATCTTCTAACCCCTCAGATTCCTTTTTTTCATAATTCTTCCCTAAAACACCATAAACAGGTGAAATAATAGGAGTGGGCATAAATTCCTTTTTCTTTATCGATGAAGGTTTTCTTTCTTCTTTAGTAGTATTCTCTTTATTCAAAACATTAATACTCTTACTTTCTTTTTTTTCTGTTAAAAAGTCTTCTTCTTCAAAAATAATTGGAAACTTAAATGTTGATTCTGATTTAAATAATTCCCTTTCACTTACTATATCATCAACATTTTCTTTTGATGGAACCTCTTTTATTTCACTTTCTTTTCTTTTAGAAGACTTTTTTGACTTAAGAATACTATCTTTATTTTCTACCTTTAAAGATTCCTTCGGAACTTCTATTTCCTCTTCCTCATAAAATAAGTTTTTAATCCGATCAAAAAGCCCCATTTTTACACCTCTATTCTATAATATCCCATTCTGATAAAATTAAATCTTCTATCTCTTCTTCATAAACATCATATCTTTTAACATAATCTAAAAAATTACCTTCAGTTCTTTTAGATTCAAAAATATTAAAAGTTTTTTCAGTTGAATCCCAAGCATCTTTATTAAAAGCTAATTGAACAACATTTTTATTAAATTTTAATGAAGATAAAATATAACTGAAATTAATTAAGGTTTGTTTTATATTCTCTTTAGAGACAATAGATTCAATCTCAGCATGATTATATACCATTTTAATAAAATATTTGTCATTTATAGATTTAATTTCTAAATAACCTTGTTTATCTTTAAAAGCTAATTTTTTACTATAATCTATTTTATCATTAAATACATAATCATTAGTTTTATTAAAATAATAACTAACTATATTAATATATAAATAATAACGATCTTCTTTAGCATATAATTGTTCATTAAATTGATTAGTAGAGCCTAAAACTACACCCCGAGGTAAATAATATTTATAACCATTAGAAACCCTATTAAAAAGATTTCTTTCTTGATAGAGAACTGTTTCAATAATATCTTCATATTCATCAAGATCAACCTTTTTAACACTGCAACCAGTTAATAAGATAAAAACAATAACTAACAAGATAAAATATTTAGGCATAAGGCCACCTACTTTCTTCATATTATAACATGGAAAAACAAAGATATAAAGACCTAAAGTCTTCAAAATATGTCAATCAAATATCTTTTTAAAAAGCTTATAATGTTATTATACAACAGCCTAAACAAAAAATAAACTAAAGCATATATTAATTAAAAAGATAAAAAGGAGGAATAATGCAAACAGATTTTCAAGGCATGTTTCATCCTGGAATGCAATTTACTCCAGGAATAAATCCTATGCCAGGACCCCAATTTCCTAGTATGCAGCCAATGAGTGATACCCCTTTTACTGGTATGCCACCAATGACTACTATGCCAGGAATGCCCACCCCTGAACTTAACAAATTAGAAAATAGAATAAATTCCCTAGAAAGGGATTTAAAAAGAATGGATGATCGATTAACAAGATTAGAAAAATCATCTATCATAACAAGTCAACGTCCTGAACCCTTAGAAACACCAAATTTGAACAAAGATTTATCTTCTAATCCTTATCATACTTCTATGCAAATGTTATAAAAAGAACTACTTAAAAAGTAGTTTTTTAATTTAATATTAAGAATTTAGAAGACTCCTTGAAGATAAAATTAATCATAATTTTATTAAAAAGTTAAACAAAATATAGTATAATAAAAACAATAAAGGAGTAATTAGAATGTTTCTTGAGTTAAAAATACTTTTAATTGATTTTACTAATATAAAATATATAATCCTATTTTTAATCATTTATAGTTTTGTTGGATGGTTATTAGAATCTACCTATATTTCCCTTTATCAAAAGAAATTAATTAATAGTGGCTTTTTATATGGACCCTTTTGTCCAATCTATGGATTTGGTTCTTTAATATTAATTTATATTTTTAAATATTTACAATATAATATATTTTTAATTTTTATAACCTCTATTTTAATTATGAGTCTATGGGAATATTTTATTGGTTGGTTAATGGAATTAATTTTTCAAATGAAATGGTGGGATTATTCTAATCGTTTTTTTAATATCAAAGGAAGAATCTGTTTATTAAATTCTTTCTTTTGGGGAATTTTAAGTTTACTTTTAATTAAAGGACTTCATCCTTTTATTGAAAAACTAATTACTTTTAATTTAACTTTAATGATCATAACCTTCTTTTTATTTCTTTACTTAATCATCGATATTATTTTTTCTATCATAAAACATATCAATTTAGAAACAGTAATTATAAAACAATATAAATCTCTATTTGATTATCTTTTAAATAATATTCCTCATAAAAAAAATTAAGGGAAATTCTTAATTTTTTTGATTTAAAATAAACTTAAAATTTAAAAAATATTCTTGGGCTATATCATAAGCCTTTTTATATTGTTTAGAACCTTTTTTCATTTTTTTATTAATTAAAGGAATTTTTAATTCTGAATCAATCAATGAGTTAAAAAGCAATCTTAATTCTAATCTTAAACATATTTGCCTATTTTTATTAGATAAATTTTGATAATGATCTGTTTTAAATATTTTATTCTCACTATGGGCTTGCGCAATAACTTCATTATTTTCTAATATTTCTACAGATAATAAATCTTCAAATTTATAAATCTTTTCCCCCATCGTAAATTTCTTATATTGATCATTAATTAACAAATAATTATTATTATATTCAATTATCTTTTGATAACCATTCATTAAATATTGATCAATTATTTTTTGTTGTTCATTATCATTTTCTTTAGAAAATAAATTTAAAAATCTTTTCATAAATTCTCCTTACAATTATAATTTAATTGTAACATTTAAAATTTTTAAAAGTCAATAAAAAAACTTGTCTAAACAAGTTTTACTCATTTGGTAGCGACGGGGAGACTTGAACTCCCGACCTTTCGGGTATGAGCCGAACGCTCTAGCCAGCTGAGCTACATCGCCATAAAAAGACATTATTAATATAACAAATTTATTTGATTTAGGCAATAATAATTTAATCTTTTGGTGTTTGATAACTTCCACAAGTTAAAAAACTTTCTATTTCATAATCAATTACAACACCATTATCATAAATAGGTTCTATAAAAACATAAGAATTCATATCACATTTATTTTTAATAAAGTTTTTTATATCATATTCATTCGCTTCAAGATCACTTAAAGTTATTTGTAATAAATTATCTAATTCATAACGCCCTAAAATATACTCTTCATAATAATCAGAACTTATTTCTAAAAATTCTTCTTCTAATTTTTTATATTTACTTTTAAAACCACAACCACTTATTATTAATATTATTAAAATTAATTTAAAATATTTCATCATCACACCTACTTTTTGGTGCCAGTGGTCGGACTTGAACCGACATAATGTTACCATCATCAGATTTTGAGTCTGACGTGTCTACCATTCCACCACACTGGCAATTATTTTTCTTCTTTATAATTTGAGGAAAATAAATCAAATTCAGTTTTTAAAGAACTAGATTTCATTTCTAACTTTGGAAGTTCTTCTTTAGAAGCTAAACCAAAATAATCAAAAAACTCATTAGTCGTTTTATAAAGAATTGGACGTCCAGGTAAATCAGATCGCCCCACTTCTTTAATTAAACCTTTAGCCACTAATTTTCTTATTATTTGGCCACTATTTACTCCTCTAATATCATCTACTTGAATTCTTGTGATAGGCTCATTATACACGATAATTGCTAAAACTTCAAGAGCCGCCTGAGATAAAGAAACAGACGTTTCCTCTAAAAATAATTTTAAATAATAATCTTTATGTTCTTCTTTTGTTGTTAATTTAAAAGTATTCCCTAAAAAATTAATTCTTAAACCCCGATTTTCCTCTTCATAATCCTTTTTTAAATTTAAAATCAATTCCTTAGCTTCTTGATTATCAATTTCCATTATTAAACAAATTTGTTCCATAGTTAAACCATCATCCCCAACAACAAATAAAAGTCCTTCTAAGACTGCTTTAAGGTTCATTTTACACACTTCCTTTTAACTCCAAATATATTATATCAAAAGAATTATTTTGTCTGATAATTATTTCTCCTTTATTCGCTAAATCTAAAATTGATAGAAAAGTTACCACAATTAAACTTTTAGATTGTTTAGCAAAAAGATTGAAAAAGGAAACACTTTTTTTATCTTTTAAGATCTCTTTAATAAAATTAGAACGTTCTTTTAAAGACCATTCTTCATTAATAATTTTTGTTTGTAAAGGTCTATCTTCTTCAGTTTGATTTAAAAATTTCACTAAAGCTTCTACTAAATCATTCCCACTAACATTTGAAGATCTCTTTATATTAAGAGAATATTCTTTTAAACTTGATGGTATTTTAGTAAAAATATTATCTCTCTCTTCTTTTAATTCTTTAAAATTATTCGTAATTTCTTTATAAGCCTGATACTCAATTAACCGATTTATTAATTTTTCCCGAGGATCTTCTTCCGCTTCTTCATTATCATTAGATTCTTTTTTTGGTAATAAAGATTTAGCTTTTATTTCTATTAATTCAGCTGCTAAAACTAAATATTCACTAGCGATTGATAAATTTAATTTTTCCATTTCTTTTATATAATCTAAATATTGTTTAGTTATTTCTTCTAATTTTATCAAATAAATATCAATATCCGCTTCCTTTATTAAATGAAGCAATAAATCTAACGGTCCTTCAAACTCATTAATTTTTACTTGATAAGCCACTTTAAACCACTCCCTATCTTCAATTATATCATGAAAATCAATTAAAAACTCCAGTATAATTACTTGAGTTTTTAATTTTTTGGTTTAAATATTAAAGCTAAAACAAAGGCGATTATAATTGCCGAAATTATTCCTGAAGCTGTTAAATCAAACATTCCCATACTTAATCCTAGAATACTATATTCCTTAGCCTTTTCTAAAGCTCCATGAATAAGTAAATGACCAAAACTAGTAATTGGAACTAAAGCGCCACCACCTGCCCATAAAACAAATTTATCATAGATAGAAAAAATATCTAAAAAAGCTCCTAAAGTAACAAAAAATGACGTTAAATGACCTGGTGTCCATTTAGTATTATCTAATATTATTTGTCCTATAACACAAACTAAACCAGAAAATATAAAAGCTTTAACATAAATCATGGAACGACCTCCAAACTAATGGCATGAGCGATAGAAGGAATTGTCATTTTTTGATTAACCATTGTTTGAGAAAATAAAGCTCCTGTCGCTACGATTAAAACCCTATTTAATTCTTCTTTTTTCATTTTATTAATTATAGAAGCATAAGTAACCAAAGCACTAGTAACTGATCCTCCAGCTCCTGCATAAACGTTTTGTCTATTAGTATCATATAAAATTGTTCCACAATCATCATAATTTTTAGAAAGATTATAACCATATTCAGTTTTCATATATTCTAAAAAAATTTTCTTTCCATATTCACCTAAATCTCCCGTTAAAATTAAATCATAATAATTAGGTTCCCTTTTTAAATCACTTAAATGTTGATAAATAGTATCCGCAGCTGCAGGTGCCATCGCTGAACCTAAATGAGAAGCATCCTTTATTCCTAAATCTAGAGTTTTACCAATGGTTCCACTTTCAATCATTATTTTGCTTTTATTTCTACTTAAAAAGGCACTTGCTGCTCCTGTCGCTGTTAAAGTTGTTGTTTTAGGTTTAGGAGCCCCATATTCTACAGGATTACGAAATTGTTTTTCTGCAACTAAATTATGAGAACTAACAGAACAAATACAATTCTCTATTTGTTTGTTTGAAAGTAATACTGAACCCACTATTAAACTTTCACAAGAAGTTGAACAAGCACCATAAAGCCCTAAAAAAGGTACTCCTAAATAAGAAGAAGTATAACTAGAAGCAGTAAGTTGATTTAATAAATCCCCTGCTAAAAATAGATTAATATCCTTTTTTTCTTTATTAATCTTATTTAATAAAATATTAATACTTTCTGTCATCATTTTAATTTCTGCTTGTTCCCAAGTTTCTTGTTCAAAATAATAATCTTTATAACTTTTATCAAAACTTTTTGATAAAGGACCTTGTTCTTCTAATTCTCCTGTTATAGTACTAACTTCATTAAGATAAACATTTATAAATTTTATTGTCATATTAACCTCCAAATAAAAGTATTCTAATTAAACCAAAAACATAAGCGGCAGTTACCCCATATAAAATAACACTACCAGATAATTTAAAAATATTAGAACCTATTCCTTGTATTAAACCTTCTTTACGATATTCCATAGCTGAACTAGTCATCGCATGAGCAAAACCAGTTATGGGAACTATTAAACCAGCCTTAGCAAAACCAACTAAATTATCAAAATTACCAATAGCTGTCCAAATGCTTGCAATTATTATTAAAGTAATAATCATAAAGGTATTCGCTTCTTTTTGGGGAATATTATTATAAAGATAAATATCAATAATAAATTGAGCGAAAAGACCTAAAAGTCCTCCTATTAAAAAAGCTTTCATAATATTATAAATTTTATTTTCTTTAGGAGATAAACGCTTAACTAAATCTTGATACATTTTTTTATCCATATTAACACCTCACTATTTAATATGGATTAAATAAAAAAAAATAATACATTTAAGTACTATTTAACGGTAAATAATCAAAGCTGAAAAACAAAAAACTTGTTCAGAAGAGAAAACTGCTAAACCTACTTGATATTTAATATCAACTACTTCTCCCTCTAATTCTTTTAAAAAATTATTAATAACTATTTCTAAATCTTTTTCATGTTCTTCATCAAAAATTTTCACTTTCATTTAGATCACCAATTAAAGTATAAAACTTTTAACTGTTTATCTTTGTCATATTTCGAAACGATAAAATACTTGATGAAGATTAGATAAATCATCCTCATATTCGATTAAAACTTTAATTTCTCCAGTAAAGTTTTCTATGTAACCCGTATAAGGAATATAACCGACTAATATTATTCCTTTCACATAATTAGAATCTAAATTTACTACATTAGGAATTAAATTTAAAGGTTCTTCAAAGATACCAGAAGTAGGAAATAAATCTTTTGTTTCTTGATCATGAACTGCTATTACTTTAATATTTCTAATGTTTTCTCTAGGATTATCAATCGTAACTTGATAAGCTATTTCTATTTCTTTTAGCGCATCAAAAGAAACATCAATATCAAAAGGTAAAGTTTTATTAAATTTATCTTCCGTGGCATTAGTTATTTCTTTAAGAAATTGATTATAAACTTCTTTTTCTATTTTTACATCATTAGAACAACTAGTTATTAATATTAAAAGAAAGATTAATAATAGTTTTTTAATATTGATCATCCTTTCTATAATATTTTTTATAATTAGAAATACTTTTAAAATCAGCTTTAATATGTTGTTTTAAACGAAGAAAATTATAATCACCTTTCATTAATAAAGGACGAACCCAACCTTTTTCTTTAATTATCTTTTTTAATTGACTTTTTAATTCTGGATTTACATATTTATAAAGAACATATTTAGGAATAATACTACAAATACAAGGCTTTTTAGCGATGATTAATTTTAACTTCTTCATTTTAATATAATCATTAACTAAACATTCCCCTAAATTAAGACCCGCTGCAGTTGTATAATAATTATTTCTGCCTTGCCGAATATTCATTTCTAAAAATTTATATTTTTTATCTCTCTTATCATATTTAATATCAAAATGACAAATTCCAAGATATTTTATTTCTTCTAAAAACTGAATAACTTTTTGACTTAACTCCTGATTATAATCACTCATAATTGCCGTATAATTACCAACTAACATTGGAGTATGATCTTCTAATAAAATATGTCCCATAGAAAGCCCCTTTACAAAAGAATTTTGATCAACATAACAAGTAACAATTCTCATCTTAGAATCATCACCCGGGATATATTCTTGAATAATTAATTTATCAGGATAATTCTCTTTACAAAAAAGTTTTAATGTCTTTTCTAATTCTTCTTGATTTTCAATAAAATAACCTTTCTTTTTACCTAAAAAATTATATTTTGAATAAATAACAGTATCTGAAGGTTTTAAAAAAACAGGAAAAGAAAAAGGAAGTTTAATAGATACATTAGCCTTTTTAGAACATGTAAAAATAAATGTTTTAGGATAATCCAAATTATACTTTTCACACATTTGATAAAAATCTTCTTTAACTATTAATTTATTAAATAATAATTTATCAATAAAAGGAACAATAAAGTTTTTACTTAATTTATTTTTAGTTTCTATTATAAGTCTAACGTAATTATCATTATTTCCTAATAAAATCTTTCTTTTATCAGGATAAATCTTATCAATCTTTTTCATTAAATTAAGAAAAACTTCTTTATTTTCAATATCTTCATCATAAAAGCTTGTAACTATTTTTGTATAAATTGTTGGATAAATAGGATGATGACCAACAATCAACGATTTTATCTGATAGGCTTCATAAAAACTACGCGCCAAACTATAATTACTAATATCCCCACCTAGTAAAACGGGGAGAAAACTTTCTTCTTGAAACTTCATTTTTTAATTCTCCTTATAATTATTCTTCTTTTTATTTTTCTATAAAAGGGAATTAAATAAATAAATATATAATATAAAAATTTATTAATTATTAAATCAAATTCCCCAATAAATTCTATATATTCTCCACCAAATTTTCGTTTAAATTCATGTAACCCTTTTAAAGGATTATCATCTCTTAAATCACCAACCGTTCCAAACTGATCATAAATTTTAACTTTTCTTTGATAAGCTTCTTCAATATGATTTTGATAAACTAAATAATTCGCGTAAGTTCTGCTAAATTTATAATCATTACCAGCATATAAAACCCAACCTTTATCCCCATAATAAACAATCAATTGAGCACTGATAAATAAACCTTTAGGATATTTATCTTTATAAGGTAAAAAGAATTTTAAATCACTATCTATTTTTATTAATTTATTTTTAACTTCTTGAAACTTCTTCTTTTTCTTAGTTTCTTTAGAATTATTTATTTTCTCTAATTCCTTTTCTGTAATTTCTTTCTCTTTTTCTAAGTTCTTAATGATTTTATCAGGATAAAGTCGTCCTAAAAACAACTTTACTTTATCTTCTTGAAGAAAATGTCTATATAATTTTTGATAAAAGTGGTAATCATGTTGATATATTTGTTTTCTTTCTTCTGTTTGAAAAACTAAACGAAAAAACTCAGGAAGTTCCTTTTCTGTCCCTTCTAATACCTCTATTTCATATTCCAAGGCCTTTTTTATTCTTTGTTTAGTAGTATTAGAAAAACCTTCAATTATTTCCTTCCACTTTTTAGTTAAATCAATTCTAAATGTATAACGAGGTTGACTGCCTTCAAAATTTAAATTATAACCTTGATGTTGAAAACCTAATGATTCTAAATATTTAACAAGAGCATAATTATTCGGTTCTTCTTTTAAAGGAATTCCTTCTTTATTAAGTGAATGTAATTTTATATCAGGATCCATTTTTATAAAGAGTGCTTTATTTTTTTTAGCATAAACTTTTAAATATTCAGTAAATATCTTTATTACTTCTTTATCTGAATAATCAAGAACATAACCCCTGGGAATATAAAAATAACAATACCCAAAATACAATCTTTTTTCTAAAATTAAAGCTGTCGCGATTAGTTGATTATCCTTCTTTAAACCAACATAATGAGGAAAAAATTTTCTCTCCTTATTAATTTCACCCCATAAAGGTGATTGTAAAAAATGAGCTTTACTAGGATGATTATCAACAAATAAAGAAAATTCTTTCTCTTTTAAATTAGTTACAAATTTAATCATTTTTCCATCTCCTTATTTTATTTAGTAAATATTTAAAATAACCTCTTCCAAAAATATTATCAAAGACTCCACCTTTAATTGTTAAATAAAGATAAATACTTATTCCAATTAAAGAATAACCTCCTGTTAAAAGAATAGCTAAAAGACGATTAGTAGTATTAAGAGGAATTATAAATTGTAATAATAAAAGAATAAAAACCATAACAAAGGTAGCTAAAAGGATATCTAATAAGCGATTAAATGTTTCTTCATAATTAATTTTATATTTTCTTTGAATAGTGATTAAGATTAAAACACTAGCGGTTATTAATCCCAAGATAGTAGCTGTAACTGCCCCATAAGCAGCATGAAAACCATAACTATGAAAAGCTTTCATTAAAGGGATATTAAAAATAATTTTAATCATTATTCCAGTTATTAAAAAGGTTAACATTTTTTTAGGTTCATTTAAAGCTTGAAAAGTAATATTTAATGTTGACATTATTACTAAAAATAAAGCCATAAAGACAGAATAACTAAAAATAGTAATTCCTAATTCATTATAACCATAAAATACAGTCCAAACTAGTGGTGTTAAAAAACTAAGTCCTAAAGTCATCGGAATAGTTACATATAATAAAACTTGTAAAGATTTATTAATGGTTCTTTTTAATTTAAGATCATCTTTAGAAACAAAATGTTCTGTAATATTTGGCAATAAACTAGTAGTTAAGCCCATTCCAACAGCAATAATAATCATATTTAATTTAGAACCCCAAGTTGATAAAATACCAATTATTGATTCTGCTTCTTCAACATTATAATTTAATTCCTTTACCATTGTTTTAACAATAGTTGATAAATCAACAAAATTATATAAAGAATTAACCAAACCAATGATCACAAAAGGAAAAGAATAAGTTAAAACCTTAATCATAATTTCTTTATCTGTTAATTTAGCTAATGCTCTTGGTTTTAGAAAATTACTTTTAAAAGCAGTTTTATGGAAAGTGATCTTTCTTTGTAAATATAAATAAGCAACTATTCCTCCAAATAAGGCACCAGAAACTGCTACTGCCACCCCTACTTTAATACTTAATCCCAAAACCACAACCGTTAGATAACTACCTAATAAAACGATAGAAACCCGAACTATTTGTTCTATTATTTGACTAAAAGAAGAACTAGCAATATATTTATGCCCTTGAACATAACCTCTAGTAACACTTAAAAGAGGAACCATTAATAAAGCAAAAGAAACAACTCTAATAATTAAAGTAACATCTTCAATAGTATTTCCACCTTTTATATCACCTAAAAAAAGATAAGCAATAGAAGGAGCAAAAATAATTAAAATTAAAAAGCAAACAAAACTAAAAGAAAATAATAATCTTTTGGCTAAAGAAAAGGTTTTTTCTTTTAAATAATCATTACCTAAAGAATCATACTCACTAGTTAGTTTACTGATTGCTAAAGGAATACCTACTGTAGAAAAACTTAAAAACAAATTATAAATAGAATATCCATAACTATATAATGCTCCTCCTTGAACACCAATTATAGCGTAAAAAGGAATTACATAAAGAATTCCCAACATTTTACTTATAAAAATACCTAAAGTGGCAATCATTGCTCCTTGAATAAAAGCATTTTTCTTCATGTTATCACTTCCCCACAACTTTAATTACTAAAGAACTATATTTATTAATTTATTTGGTATAACAATAACCTTTTTAATTTCTTTACCTTTGGTATAACGAAGAACATTTTCCTCTTGAAAAGCTAATTCTTTCATTTCATCTTCCTTAGTATTTACTAAAACATCTATTTTAGCCCGAACCTTACCATTTATTTGCACAACCATTTGATATTGATCGGGAATTGTTTTTTCTTCATCATAAGAAATCCAAGAACTTTCACAAAATGGTTCTCCTAATTCTTTTAATTCATTAATTTCTTCTGTTATATGAGGGGCAATAGGATTTAATAATAATAATAATATTCTTAAGTCTGCCTTTGTTATAAAATCTTTCTTTTCATATTCATTTAAAAGAATCATTATAGCAGAAACAGCTGTATTATATTTCATTTCTTCAATATCATGACTAACCTTTTTTATTGTTTGATGAATAATACTTTCTAAATCAGATGAATATAAATCACCCTCTTGAACTTTATCTTTAATCTTCCAAAGACGATCTAAAAAACGTTTACATCCTTTTAAACCATTATTACTCCAAGCAGTATCTGATTCATAATCTCCCATAAATAATTCATAGGTCCGAAGAACATCAGTTCCATATTCTAAAATAATATCATTAGGATTAATAATATTTCCTCTAGATTTACTCATCTTTTCCCCATCTTCACCTAGGACCATACCATGAGCTGTTCTTTTTTGAAATGGCTCTTTAGTTGGAACTAAACCTATATCATAAAGGAAACGATGCCAAAATCGAGCATAAAGTAAATGCCTTGTTGCATGTTCCATTCCCCCATTATACCAATCTACTTTACCCCAATAATTTAAAGCTTCTTGACTAACAAATTCTTTCTTATTATTAGGATCCATATAACGAAGCCAATACCATGATGAACCCGCCCAATTAGGCATAGTATCTGTTTCCCTCCTTGCTTCTTTACCACATTTAGGACAAGGAACCTTATACCACTCAGGAATGTTCGCTAAAGGGCTTTCCCCATCATCAGTAGGTTCATACATCGGAATATCCGGTAATAAAACTGGTAAATCCTTTTCTGGAACTGGAACATAACCACAATTAGAACAATAAATCATCGGAATTGGTTCCCCCCAAAATCTTTGACGAGAAAAAACCCAATCCTGCAAACGATAATTAGTCGCTTTTTCCCCTAAATTATTCTTTACTAAATACTCTATCATAACCCTAATTGCTTCTTTTTCTTCTTTTATACCATTTAAAATACCAGAATTAATCATTGTTCCTTCATTAATATGCGGTCTTTTATTTAATAAATTTTTAAATAATAAACCATGACCTTCATCAACTACTTCTTTTTTAATTATTTCTTCTTTAACCCATTCAATTTTAAAATTATTAATTTCATCACTATCTAAGTTTAATTCTTCTTGTTTAGAAGAATTTAACTCAAATAAAAAACCCGTCATCTTAACATTATAAGCAGTTTTTTTATTATAGGCATAATAATGATGATCAATCAAAAAAGATTCTCTTATTAATTTAACATCTGAATATCCTGTTTCTTCTTTTATCTCTCTTAAAGCACATTCTAAATTAGTTTCATTATCTTTTACTGAACCACCAATAAACAATCTTCCCCCTTTATCTCCCCAATTTAAAGTTAAATATTGATTGTTTTTAGCATCATATAAAACCGCAATAATACTATTTTTACTTTTTTCATTTTCTCTAACTTGACCAGTTCTTTCAGCAATAACTTGAATAATAGGAATATTATATTTAAAAGCAAAATCATAATCCCGATCATCATGAGCAGGAACCGCCATAATCGCTCCTGTTCCATAACCCATCATAACGTAATCAGAGATCCAAAGAGGAATTTCTTTTTTTGTAACAGGATTAACAACTGTTAAACCTTCAATTTTTACCCCTGTTTTTTCTTTATTTAATTCTAATCTTTCAAACTCTGATTTTCTCGTGGCTCTTTCTTGATACTTCTTTATTTCTTCTTGATTTTTAATTTTAGCTTTAAATTTCTCTAAATATGGATGTTCAGGAGCTAAAACCATAAAAGTAACACCATAAATAGTATCTGGCCTAGTAGTATAAACCTTTAATTTTTCTTTAGTTCCTTTAATTGGAAAGTCAATATGTGCACCTTCACTTTTTCCAATCCAATTAATTTGAGCAGTTTTAACCCGATCAACAAAATTAGTTTCTTCTAATCCCAAAATTAATTTATCAGCATAAGATTTCATTTTTAACATCCATTGTTCTTTTTCTTTTCTAACTATTTCCCCACCACAACGTTCACAACGACCACCTTCTACTTCTTCATTCGCTAAACCTGTTTTACAAGAAAGACACCAATTAATAAGTTTTTTATCTTTATAAGCAAGACCATGCTCATAAAACTTTAAAAATTGCCACTGCGTCCATTTTACATACTCAGGATCAGTAGTCGCTAATTCTCGGTCCCAATCAAAAGAAATACCTAACAGCTGTAATTGTTTTTTAAAAACTTTAATATTTTCTTTAACTGCCTCTTTAGGATGTATTTTATTTAAAATCGCATAGTTCTCAGCCGGTAACCCAAAAGCATCAAAACCTATAGGAAATAAAACATTATATCCTTCCATTCTTCTTTTTCTCGCTAAAACATCAAGTGCCGTATAACTTCTAGGATGCCCAATATGAAGACCTGTTCCAGAAGGATATGGAAATTCAATTAAAATATAATATTTTTCCCTTTGATCATTAGTTACCGCTTGAAAACTTTTATTTCTTAACCAATAATCTTGCCATTTTTTTTCTATATCTTTATAATTATACATCTTTAATCATTCCTTTCTTTTGATAAAACCTTCCAATAAAATGATAAGTAATCACAATTAAAATAGAAATTAAAATAAAAGCCATTAATAAAGTTATTAAACTAATACCAAACAATCTAAATATAAATAAAGATAGTGATAATATTAAAGCATTAAATAAAGAGAATATATTTAATAACTTCCTTAAACCAATTTTCTTAATATCTAGTTTATATATATTAACTAAATAAGTTAATTCCGGCATTTTTAATAACCGTTCTTCTTTTTTTCTCCTAATCCAGTAATAAATTTGATAAAAAATAAAACAAAAAATAAAATAAAAAATAAATAGTAAAAACCATTCCATATTATCCATCCCACCTTTAAGAAGTTATCTAAAGTATAGCATATTTTAAATAATAATTCATTGAAAGTTGAAGTTTCTTTCGCATTTAAAAAAGAGGTTAATCTTTATTACTTAACCTCTTTTTATTTAATTTTATAAGGCTTTGTTAATTTTCCTGTTCCACTATCATAAATAATATTGTTTTTTAAATTTAAAACAGGACGAACATTAAAATAGGCATCTCCAATAGTTTGCCCCTCTAGAGGTTGTGCTTCTAAATTAAGAGAACTATAGAATAAACTTTTGCTAAAAACCTTTTCATCTTTATATAAAGCTGACCACCCTTTAATGGTAAAATCATTTTTAGGTATTATAGTAACAACAGCTCCACTAAAACCAGGGTGAGCAAGACTATAGATTCTGGGTTCCATTTTAAACTCATTATTATTATCTATATAACCTTTAAAACAATTAAAATGATAACTACAATTTTCATTAACCATATAAATAAACTTCTCCTTTATTAAACACTCTTCTGTTCCATAACATCCCACTCCTACCTCTCCTTCATCATCAATAATATATACACTATTATTATCATCACCATTAGCATTCATTGTCCAATACATATAAGGTTTATATAAAAAGTTTATACTTTCTTCATTATCAAGTTTTCCACATTCAACAGAATAATGGACTAGACATTCCAATGATGATGAAGTTGATAAATAATCTAAAACATTTATCATCCCAATAGGAGAAACAGTGTTAGTTTTTCCATCAAAAAACCGATCATCTAAATCAAATGAAACTAGTTCACTTTCATCAATTTCACATAAACTTAATTCCCTATCACTAAATAAATTACCAAAAGTATTACTTTTACATTGATAATTTCTTATTTGATTAATATCTGAATCATTTGGAAAAGCCCCTATACACCATTTAATTGGATTTATATATTTATTGTTTATCGATAAACCAGTATACCAAGAATCTAATGTTTCTTTTATACTTGCTGATTCATTCCACTTATTATTATTATTTTCATCCCAATAGACTGAATATTTGCCATCTATTTTAACCCGGCCATTTTCTATTGGTTGATTACCATTATTCTTTTTTCCTTCATAGATTATTTTTATACCTTCATGATCCCTTTTAATAATCCTCCATAATAAAGGAATCCCATCTTCTTCACCAAATTCGATCCAATTATTAGGATCTCCCCCCACATAATAACTACTGCCATTTTTATATTCTAAATCTTCATATATTTTACATATTAATGGAAAATCTTCCCCTTTTCCTACTGTTATATCTTTAGGTGTTCCACAAGCCTTTAATCCTTCCCATTTATCTTTTCCTTTGATAAAAATAAAATATTCATCTTCCCCTAATTTAGTTACCTCTAAACTATCATAATTAGAAGCAGAAACATTAAGCATTTGTTGAATATTTGCTTCATTTAAACTTATTGGATCAAAACTAGTATCTTCAGCACTTTTATAATCCATCGCTTTAAATAACATTTTAGCGTCTATTTCTAAAGCCAAAATTTTTTGATTCTCAATTAAACTAGTTATAGAAGGGACAGCTATAGCTAAAATAATTGCCAAAATAACTATGACCGCGAGTAATTCTATTAATGTAAAACCTTGTTTTTTTGTCTTAAATATACTACTCATATCCTTAATTCCTCCTACTTTAAAGATAGCACCTAAAACGTTGTATGTCAAGGTTTTACAAGCTGTTTTAGTTGGTAAAAAATGCCAAAATAAAAAGAAGTTTTATTTAACTTCTTTTATTATATTTGTTCAACATATTCAAGTAATCTAATAAACATTCGCACAAATTTATCTTCTAGTTTTTTCTTTCTTCTTAATTTTTTAATCTCGATTCTTTTTTTCTTAATTGGTAAACTACCAAACAAGATATCAGAAATTTCTTCTTTCAATTTAGTTTCAATTGGTAAATCACTAATAATACCATCAATATCTTCATTAATTAATCTAATTGCATCTATTTCAATAGCTTTACCTTTACAATTAACTGCTAACTGACCAATAGTTGGAACATCCCTAATTTCAATAACAAAATCATTATCATCAACATAAGTAGTGGTTCCAATCTTTTTATCATTAGCATAAGCTAAAACATCTTCTGTTTTTTTAGTATTTCGAAAACGAATTTTATAATTTCTTGTTTTTGGAACTATCCCACTTTTACCCTCTAAAGCCCTTATAATTACTGTATAATTACTTTCACGATAATTATAATCAATCGAAGTAAGTAAATAATAACCTTGTTTATATAAATTAGTATAACCATCATCTTCATATAATTTATAAGTATTACTTCTACCTGGAAAAATATGAATTTCTAAATTTTTAGGTGAACTAATATTATTTCTTTCTATATCATTAGATAAAGAAATAATAGAACCACTCCGGGCAAAAACAGGATAATCCTGATCTCGAAAGAAAGAAACATAACTTCTATTGCCAGGAAACTTTTTACCCGTTTTAAAATCATACCAAGTTCCAGCTGGTAAATAAAATTTATGAACAACCCGATTCATTACTTGATCTTTAGGAAAAACTAAAGGAGAAACCATTAATTCAGAACCTAAATAATATTCGTTTTTATAAATAGGCTCATCATATATTTGAGGAAATTTATAATATAAAGGTTGTATCAATGGTGTTCCAATTTTATGATATTTATAAGCTTCTGTATATAAATAAGGAAGTAAACGATGACGAAGTTGCATATATTCTTTAATAATTGATGATACTTGTAAATTCCAACGCCAAGGTTCTCTTTTATAATATTGACCTTGATCAACATGAATACGAAAAATAGGACTAAAAGTTCCCAATTGAACAAAACGTAAATATAATTCCCCATCTTCTATTCCTAAATGATGACCCCCTATATCATGACTCCACCAAGAAATACCAATATTAGAACTAGTCGAATTATAAAAAGGTAATTTTCCTAAAGTCGACCAACTAACCTTTGTATTTCCTGAATATAAAACACCATAACGATGCGAGCCAATCAAAGAATTACGTCCAAGTAACATTCCTCTTCTAGCTTCTAAACGATCACTATCTAAAAAATGATAATGATTTAAAATCCATAAAGGTAATAAATCCTTTTCAGGTCGATAATCATTCCAAAAGAAATCTACTCCTACTCCTTCTAAAGGTCTAAGTAAAATTTTAAAATAAGTTTCTAAAAACTTTGGATTTAAAGGAGCAAAAGGAATAGTCTGATTATCAGCTTGTTCTAAATAAGAAGCAGCTTTAATATACATTTCTTCATGAGAATAAATACCTTCTTTAGGATCAAGATTTAAACCAACTTTAATATTTAAAGCCTGAACCTTTTTAATAAATTCTGATGGTGTTGGAAAAAGTTGCTTATTAAAACTAAAACCTGTCATTAAATTCTTTTTCTTATCATAATTTCTAATATGCCAATCTTTATCTAATAATAATACTGATAAAGGAACATTCTCCTTTTCAAACTTACCTAAAAGATGAATTAAATCTTCCTCGGTATAGTTATTATTTCGACACCACCAATTCCCCAAAGCATATTTAGGTATTAAAGGGGGCTTTCCTGTTAATTCAAAATAATCTTTTAAACATAAACCAAAATCTTTTCGATAAGAAAACAAATAAATATCCACTATTTCTTTAGGTCTTGGTAATAATGTTCCATCCTTTTCAATCACATAACTAGACGAATCATCAATACTAACAAAACCATCTGTAGAATAAAGGCCCTTTTTTAATTTTATCTTATGACCCATTCCCTCTAAAGAAACATTCGTACCTAAATAGTTTCTAATTTCTGGATGTCCTTGATACCAAACACGATCAGTGCTTAAAAGACTAACTCTTAAATTACCACCAGGAATTAATCTACTAGTAGAAAATGGGCGTTCTTTTGTATATTCTAATTTGAAATACTTAGAAGAAACTTCTAAATACTTATCATCCTCTTTAATTGCTAAAGGAGGAACATCAAACTTTCTAAAGAAAGCTAATTGGGTAGGACGATCTTCAAAATAACCATCCTTATTATATTCTAAACGAATTAATCTTTCAGTTAAAATAGTAATCCGATAAGTTTTACCTTTGAAAATGGCCTTTTCATTCGCTAAAGCTTGCTCCTGATTAAGTAAAAATTGTTCACCTAAATTATACATAGTATCCTTCAGCCCCTTTATTCTAATAAAATGATAACATAATTAATTAGTATTTTCAAGAAAAAAAGCCATCTTCAAGATGACTTATTCTTTGATCGCTTTAAACATTTTTAACCATAATTTTGAAGTAGAATAATTTAAAATACCTACTTTATAAACTTTTAAGCCATAAGTTGTTAATAAATAAATTAAACCACCTAATAAAGCTACAGAAATAAAAATATCGATTAAACCTATTTGACCAACAAATAATAAGGCGGGACTAATCAATGCGGATAAAAAGGGAATATAAGATAAGACTCTAATAAAAATTGAACCCTCAAAAATTGGAGCTAAAATAGCTAAATAATAACTAGCTAAACAAATAAAGATAATCGGTGTTTGTAATTGACTAAAGTCTTCCATACTAGTAGTCATCGAAGCTAAAATACCCGCTAATAAAGAATAAGCAATAAAACTTAAAACAATTAATAATAAAGTTAACGGGATTATATAAATTAAACGATCAGCTACCCCTGATTCTACTAATTGACTCCAAATTCCATTTAAATTTAAACCACTAGGAAGAAGATTAGTTGGTTGGCTAATCTTTTTCCTGATTAATAATCCAAACGATCCTGCTAAAAACAAAATCGTTCCTTGAATCAAAACAAATAAATTACTTCCTAAAATTTTAGATATAAAATGGGTTTTTGGTGAAACATTAGAAATAATTATCTCCATTCCCCGAGTAGATTTTTCTTCATTAATTTCTGCTCCTAACATTTGAATAACAATTATAATCAACATAAAAAAGGGTAAAATTAAAGTTGGAAAAATAGTCGACATCATTGTTTCCATATCTTCTTGACTCTGAGTTTTACTTTCATCCAAATAAGTTCTTTCAATCGTAATCGGTTGATTTATTTTCATTAAATCTTCCATAGAAATATTTGATTCCATCATGGCTAAACTTGATTTAGTTACATTCGCCGCACTAATTATTTTATGATATAAAATTGTATCAATATAATTATCTGTAATAACATCAATCTTTAAAACATTCTCTTCATCCGGTTTAAAAACAACTAAAACAGTTTTATTATTTTTTATTTTCTTGGTTTCTTTTTTAACTGTCTTTTCAGATTTCTTTATTTCAAACTCCCCAAAATCTAATTGATTTAAAACCTCCTTTGAATCTCCTTTTAAAGTATTTTTAAATAAATCATAAGATTTTTCTGTTTGATCAATGACAATAATATTAGTCTTTTCTCCAAAACTACCACCAAAAAAAGTAATAATATTATCAATATTCACTAAACTAACAATAGCAATTACTAAAATAATATTAACTACTAAAAACCATTTAGTTTTTATTTTCTTATTTAAACTAACTTTGGTTAAATATTTTAATTTCTTACTCATAACTTTCACCTACCCTTGCCACAAAAATCTCATTAAGAGTTGGTTCTTCAATCATAAATTTTACCACGTTAGAACACGTTAAAACATACTTAAAAACTGCCTCTGCATATTTTTGTTCCTTAATCTTTACTTCATATTCATTACCAATTTTAATAACATTTATTACTCCCTCTATTTTTTTTAATCGTTCTTCTTCCACATCAGCATTAATTCTTATATTCTTTTTTCTAAATCTTTGTTTAATATCTTTGAGACTTCCTTCTAGAACTGTTTTTCCCTTCACTAAAATAACAATTTTATCACAAAATAATTCAATATGTTCCATTCGGTGCGAAGAAAAAATAATCATCGCTCCTTTTTTTTCAAACTCTTTAATAACTTCTTTAAACATCTCTACATTAACTGGATCTAACCCAGCAAACGGTTCATCTAAAATTAATAATTTTGGATTATTTAAAATCGCCATAATAAATTGAATCTTTTGTTGATTTCCTTTTGAAAGTTCCTTTATTTTTCTATTTTTATACTCACTAATCCCAAATCTTTCTAACCAATAATCTAAAGCTTCTTCAGCTTGTTTTTCACTCATCCCTTTTAAAACGCCATAGTATTTAGCTTGTTCTAAAACAGATAATTTAATTAATAAACTACGCTCTTCAGTTAAAAATCCAATTTCATCAGTTATATTATAATCAATTATTCTATCATCAAGAGTAACAGTGCCTCCATTATATTCAAGTAACCCCATAATAATTCTAAAGGCTGTTGTTTTACCCGCCCCATTAACACCAAGTAAACCAAAAATATCTCCTTGCTCAACAGTAAAAGATAATTTATCTAAAGCCTTTAAAGAGCCATAATATTTAGTTACATTTTCTACTTTAAGCATAACTTCCCTCCTTTAATTATTGCTTATTTAAAGCATTAAGAACTAAAGCTGAATTATTAGAAAAATCAATTTTACTAATTAAATCTTCAAATTCTTCAAACTTTAATTCCTTTATTAATTTTATCATATTAACATCAAAACCACCATATAAAATAACGTTATTAATTATTGAGTGATTTAATAATTTAATATTTTCAAATAAAAATATTTTAGAACTAAATAATAATCTTTTTTTTCTTTCAAAGGTTTCTTGATCAATCTTAACTTCTTTTACTTCTTTTTTTATTTCTTCGATTAAGAACTTAGCTTTTTTAGTCCTACAAATTAAAACAGTTAATAAATGATTAGCAGTATATCCTGTTGAAATATTTATTTCAGAATCAATATAATTTAATTTTTTCATTCTTTCATAAAAAGATGAAGTTGAGCTAAATAATATATCAAAATAAAGAGATAAATAAATGTTTCGTTGATAAGGCTTTATTTTTATTTTAGATAAAGATATTTTAAAAGCAAAAGCTAATTTATCAACTTCAATATCTAAATCCCTTTCTTCATATTGAACTTTTACTTCATTAGGTTCTTTATACTCTTTAATCTTAATTTTAGAAAATGGGGGATATTCTTTTTTACTTTGATTTAATTTAACTATATTTAAAACTTCTTCTGGATTAAAATTACCAGTAACGACTAAAAACATATTTGAAGGATGATAAAAGGTCTTATAACACTCATATAAATTATCTTTAGTTATTTCATTTATATCTTTTATTGTTCCAACAACGGAAAAACGAAAGGGATGTTTTAAAAAGGTATTTAATCTAATTCGATCATCTAAAAAAGAATCTGGATCATCTTCAAACATAATAATTTCTTGTTCAATTATTCCCTTTTCTTTTTCCACATTCCCTTCAGTGAAATAAGGAGAGTTAACAAAGTCTAGTAAAAAATTTAAATTTTCTTCTAAATGAGTAGAACCATAAAATAAATAAGTAGTATTTTCCAAACTAGTAAAAGCATTAACATCAGTTCCTCTTTCAGCATAAAAAGTCATCGGATCAATCCCATCTTCTTGTTCAAACATTTTATGTTCTAAAAAATGGGCTATCCCGGGAGGGACCTTTATCATCTTATCTTTATTCCGGGGAATAAATTCAGTATGAACACCACCATATTTAGTCGTAAAAGTTACATAAACATTTTTTACTTGTTGATTAGGAATCATATAAACAACAAGCCCATTATCTAATTTTTCATAATATAATATTTCATCTAATTCTTTAATTATTTTCTTCATCCTAATCCCCTTTACATAATAAATGAACTGTATCTATTTTAATCTTTTTTCCAACCTTTATTAAATCTTCTTTACTAACCTTTTCATAATTTCTTTTTATTAAACTAAAATCATCTAAACCTAATAAAACTTTTAATAAATAAGCATTGATTGTTCTAGTTGGAGAATCTTCAATTGATTCAATCACACTAATAATGTCTTTTTTAACATTATTAATTTCTGCTTCCGTAATATCTCCTTTAATTATATTTTGAATTTCCTTTTTTATTAATCTAATAACTTTATCAAAACTATCTTGATTAATACCAGAACCAATTAACAATAAACTATCCGCTAGATTATAACGACAAAACACATAATAAGCTAAAGAATTTTTTTCTCTAATAGACTTAAATAATTTAGAATAACTAGGACCTCCTAAAATATTCGCGTATAAAGTCATTACATATTTCTTTTCAAAATCTGTTAACTTCATTATTTTTAAACCCATCGATAATTTAGCCTGTTTAATTTTTTGATGCTCAATAACCTTTTTTAAACGTTTACGATAAGTTTGATGTTCAATAAAAAGTTTTTGACGTTCCTTTTTAATCGTTTTTATTAAAAAATATTCTTTAAATATCCTTTTAGTTTCATTAACGTCAATATCTCCTAAAATAAAAACATCTATTTCATCACTTTTTAACATTTCTTGATAATAATTATATAAATCCTTTTCTGTTATCTTCTCTACATCTTCAAGATAACCAACCCGGTAAGAGTAAGGAGCCTTTTTATCCATTTCTTCTAACATTTTAACTAAACCATATTGCATAGTATTATCTTTTAAAGCTTTTAAACTAGAAACAAATTCATTTTTTACAATAGAAAAAACTTCTGAATCAAAAGCTTCATTTGAAACATTAGGATTAAATAAAATATCAAATAAAAAAAATAAACTTTTTTTAAACATTCCCGGTTCAGTATATTTCTCTTTTAATAAACTCATATTAAAAGAGATTAAAGCATAATTTCCTAATCGTCTTTGATTATAACTAATATCTACTCCATATAAATTTTCTGTTTCAATAGATAATTTTCTTTTTGTTTGATATTGATTAGTAGAATTTAATAAAATTAATGGTAAAAAACTTCTGATCGTTACTTCTTCTTTAACTATCGGACGTTTAAAATTTATTAATAAAGAAATTGTTTTAAATCTTTTTGTTTTAAGAATATGTAAATTATAAGCATTTAAATCAAACCGTTGGTATTTCATAACTTCCTCCTACTATCTTTTATTATATGGAAATAGGGTTTTTTTATTTATAAAGATTTTAAAACTAATTCAATCATTAAATGTAATCCTTGTTCTCTTTTCTCAAAACTAACTTTTTCTTTGGTTAAAATATTATCTACAACTGTTAAAACAGAAGCCGCCTCTTTTCCTAAAACTTGAGCATTATGAAATAAAGCAAAGGTTTCCATTTCTGAAGCTAAACAATTATATTTATTTATCTGTTTTGATTCTACTTTCTTATCTTGATAAAAAGTAAAAACATCTGTCGTATAAATATTGCCCTTCTTTATCTTTATTCCATTTTTTTTAGCAATTTCCTCTATTTTATTATTTAAAGTAATAGATGCTGGTAAAAGATCTTTAGTAGAGCCATTTTGAACATAAGCATAAGTTGAATCACTATAAGAATTTTCTACTAAAATTAAATCATATAATTTAAGATCTTTAGTAAAAGCTCCACAAGAACCAATTCGAATAATCTTTTGAACATTATAAAAATGAAACAACTCATAAGAATATATTCCCATACTAGGGATTCCCATTCCTGAACCCATTACTGTTACTCTTTTATCTTGATAATAACCTGTATAACCAAGCATATTTCTTACCCCATTAATTTTTTTTACTTTACTTAAATAATTATCCGCTATAAATTTAGCCCGAAGAGGATCTCCTGGCATCAATACTACTTCCCCTATATCTTCCTTTTTAGCTTCTATATGAGGTGTGCCCATCTTCTTCCTCCTTTATATCTAATAATAGTATAACATGGATTATTTAAGATATAAATAATTTAAAATTTTTTATACATAAAAATAAAAAGACCTTTCTTAAAAAGTCTTCTTATCTATTATAAATAAATGGGCCTATATAAATAGGATTTCTTAAAAAAGGACTATAATAAGGATCTCCTGTAAAAGAGTCATACCTATTATCTTTATTATATTGTCTAATCGATTGACGACTTACTGGTGTTAAAACTATATGATAAGGATTTTTATCATATTCTTTAATTATATTTTGATAACCTACCCAATTAGCCCCAACTTTTCTTCTTTGATTCGTCCAATCTGGAAAAGGATCATCTAATGATATTTGTCTAAATCTAAAAGTCATAGGTCCATATTCAATATACTGGGGACCATCTCGATGGGGAAAAATCCAATTCGTCATATCATATAAACAAAATAAACGATCAATTGTCCAATCCTTATTTCCCCCGATTATATTAGGTCCTATTTTTTTCATTAAAAGATTAAAGTTATGTTCTCCACTCATTGCATAAAAATCAGTATAATAATACCGCCCATGATGAATATAACCTATTCCACTTGATGTTCTTGGATTAGCAGTATAACTTTGAATATAATAATCTTTAGAAAATTGATATTCTAAATCTGCTAAAGCATTTTTTACCCAGACATCCCGATAATTTATTTGTTGACTTTTATAAGTTTGACAATAATCTCTAGCTAAACTATTTAAAATACTTAAATGAACATTATTATAACTTAGATTAGAAGAATAATCACTGGTTTTAAGAGCTTTATAATTACAAAAGTTTGTTAATAAACGTTCCAATTCATAAAACCTTCTAACTGAAAAGGATAAATCATCATCATTATATAAAGCATTAATTAATAAGTAAGCAGTTTGAGCTGGTAAAGAAGCTCTAACATCAGCATTTAAACCTTGAATATCAATATTTATAGAAGGACTTCGAAAATAAAGGTTTGCAGAATTCCAAACATCACATAAATCTCGGTCATCATTAAGTTTATTAATAATATTTACCTGTCTATTATGCTCAGAGGCAGCTGTTTGAGCGTAACTAAGTTGAGTTCTAATTTCCGCTTGAGCCGTGCTCCATAATTTAGTTTTCACATTATTACAAACCTCTTCTCGGCAATCATCACTACCAGACATATAATTTAAATGATGACTATAAGAAGTTGGGCAAGAAATACCTGTTGAACCTGGACATGGATGCGGATTACAACTTTCAGAACAAGTCGAACAAGATTCAGTACAAGTTTGATCTTTACCAGAACCAGTGCATGTCGTACTACAACATTCATAATAACATGTATCCCAACATGTTTCACAAGAATTACAATGACAAGTTAAACCAGAACGAGAATCTGTATAAGGAGAAGGGCAAGGAGGAACAGGTTCAATAATTGTATATTTACTACCACATATTCCAGATAATCTACTAGCTTCTTTTAAATAACCTATCATTTTAATATATTCTTCATTAGCTTTTTCCACAGCCTTGTTCATTTTTTTAACCCACTCTTCATTTTTATAAGCAGCTGCACATATTCTTGAACCATTAACCGCAACAGGATACATAAAACCCATCCCAGCATTTACTTCTGGTGGTGGTAAAAATTCTACCTTTACAACTTCTTGACAAGTTACACTACAAGCCTCATTATCAACAAAAGTTTTACCATAACCATCATCAGTTAACCTTTTAGGCCATTCTGGTTTTTTAGGATATTTAAATTCTTGAATTCGTTCATCCCTTTCTTTGCAATCAGCCCTTCTTGTAGTTGCATTTTTATCAGGTTTTTTTAATTCATTACAAAAATCCCAATCTTCAGGATGTAAACAACAATATTCCACTAAAGCATCAGTATAACCACATACTGGATTAACTATAATTTCTTCTTCATCGTCATCGTCATCATCATCATCATCTGGATCATATTGAAGCCATAAATGAGACCCCGTATAAGGTCTAATCCAAAAAGAAGGTAAATAAGCTTTTAAAGTTCCCCCATCCTCTGTTCGACAAGAATCAGCATCAGGAACAGGATTCGCTACTTCTTTAACAGAAACAGGATACATCGTAAAATGAGAATTAGCAGTATATAAATCAGACGAAGTATGAATAGGTCGACCTTCAGTCTCTTTAATCATATAATAGTTGTTTTTCTTAAATTTTAATTGATAACATTTAGGACAAAAAGCACTACTAGAATCACATGTATAATAAGGTCCTCCAATAGTTGTTGTTGTTTGAACACGACCATCTGTAACTAAAACTTCTAACTGATTACTAAAACCTCCCACATTAGCAAATTGTAATTGTTCATCTTTAATATCAATAACCCTTTCTGTTACCCCTATTTTATTAATAGTTCCTGATAAGGTAGGAACAGAATAAGATTCACCAAAAATTAAATGAGTGCCAGCTTCTTGATAATATTTAATATTAAAATGAATTTTTCTTTGAAGTTGTTCCCCTGTCTCAAATAATTCTTTTATATCATCTAAGGGAATTTCAAATATAAATTCAAGATTAAAATAAAAATGATTATAAGTAGCATGTTTCATTACAGCATGAACTGCTGCTGCCCCTTTAGAAATATACTGTTCATATTGAAGAGTTCTTCCATTTAAACAATAACTACTATTTATTTTACTTAAGGCGGATGGACAATCACTTTGTTTAAACATAGCATCTGTATAATCATTACGTTGATTTATTGTTGGAACATAAGTTTTACTTCCGTCATTCCATGTTTTATCTAAATATTCCTTTTTATATCCATTTTCCTCCAAAACCATTTCTAAGGTGTACTTAACTTTTATATTATGTTGATTATAAACCATTGACCACCCTTTAATATATAAGTTATTACCAGTAATACTAACAGAAGTAATTTCATAAGAATCTGCTTTTACTTTAGATATATTAAAAAAAAGAAAAAGAAAAAATATAAAAAAATAAATTATTCCTTTTTTCACAATATTCGCCTACTTTCTTTTACTTCGATATAAACAATACCACTTACTCCTAAAATAATAACAACATAAAGGAAAAAATAATATTTATCTAAAAATTTTAAAATTTCATAAACTAAATCTTTACTTTCTTCTTTATTTATTTTTAATTCTTCATTTTTTTCCTTTTCTAAACTTTTAATATAAGCCTTCATTTTTTTATTAAATTCCGCATTATTTCTAAATAATTCTTTAGAATTAACAAATTTTTGACATAAAATATAATCTTCATGTCCTATACATAATGGATGTTCTGAATAATAATTAAAATGAGGCAAAGTAAGCAATTTTGTAAATATTTTATAATTAGGACATTTACTTTCATCACTCCCGTAAAACTCCAACTTATAAGTCCGACCTGGAGTAAAACCAATTCGACTTACTATTCCCTCTTGACCTTCATAAACAAAATTTACTATAGGTTCAGGTCCCATAATATAAAACTCTTTAGAAAAACCAGTAATTGTTACAATAAAACTTCGATTTCCTTCAGCAGGGTAATCACTAAACTCATAATTTATTTTAGCTTTCCCAGCCATTTCTCTTAATCTTAGTTCATCTTCCATCGAACATTTTTCAGCTTGAACAACCATTGGTAAAAGTAATAATAAGATAAAAATTGTTATTTTTATTCTCAACATAATTTCCCTTTTCTAACTTATAAGTAATTATTTTAATATCTTCTAAAATAATTGTATCATTATATAAGTTTTTTTTCTAGGGTTTTTTTAATTTTTATTCTTCAAGCCAAAAAAGAATTATTAAATTATTATTTTTAATAACTACAAATTTATATTTTTATTTATTTTTTTATTAATTATCTATTATAATTATAAGGTCCTATATAAACTGGATTTCTTAAAAAAGGACTATAATAAGGATCCCCCGTAAAAGAATCATATCTATTATTATTATTATAAATTCTTATTGATCTCCTCATAACAGGCGATAAAACTATATGATATGGATTTTTATCATATTCTTTAATTATATTTTGATAACCTACCCAATTAGCCCCAACCTTTCTTGTTCCTCCTCCCCGTCTAGGAAAAGGATCTTTTAACGAAACTTGTCGATACCTAAAAGTCATTGGTCCATATTCAATATACTGAGGATCTTCCCTAGGAGGAAAAATCCAATTTGTCATATCATATAAACAAGACAAATTATTAACAGCCCAAGTTTTTGGTTCACCCGGTATATTAGAACCTATATTTCGCATCTTTAAATTAAAGGGATATTCTCCACTTAAAGCAAAGAAATCAGTATAATAATAACGTCCATGATGAATATAACCTATTCCACTCGATGTTCTTGGTTTAGCCGTATAACTTTGAATATAATAATCTTTAGAAAATTGATATTCTAAATCCGCTAAAGCATTTTTTACCCAAAAATCACGATAATTTATTTCTCTACCATTATAAGTTTGACAGTAATCCCTAGCTAAACTATTTAAAATACTTAAATGAGTGGTGTTATAACTTAGATTAGAAGAATAATCACTAGTTTTAAGAGCTTTATAATTACAAAAATTTGTTAATAAACGTTCTAATTCATAAAACCTTTTAGCTGAAAAAGAATAATCATCATCATTATATAAAGCATTTATTAATAAATATGCTGTTTGAGCTGGCAAAAACTTACTGTCAATAGCATTTAAACCCTGAACATCAATAGTTATAGAAGGACTTCGAAAATAAAGGTTAGCAGAATTCCAAACATCACATAAATCTCGATCATCATTAAGTTTATTAATAATATTTACCTGTCTGTTATGCTCAGAAGCAGCTGCTTGAGCGTAACTAAGTTGAGTTCTAATTTCCGCTTGAGCTCTGCTCCATAATTTAGTTTTTACATTATTACAAACCTCTTCTCGGCAATCATCACTACCGGACATATAATTTAAATGATGACCATAAGAACTTGGACAAGAAATACCTGTTGAGCCTGAACATGAATATGGATTACAACTTGAACAACAAGTCCAACAAGATTCAGTACAAGTTTGGTTTTTACCAGAACCAGTGCATGTCGTACTACAACATTCATCACAACATGTTTCCCAACATGTTTCGCAAGAATTACAATGACAAGTTAAACCAGAACGAGAATCTGTATAAGGAGAAGGACAAGGAGGAACAGGTTCAATAATTGTATACTTACTACCACATATTCCGGATAATCTACTAGCCTCTTTTAAATAATCTATCATTTTCAAATATTCTTTTTCAGCAATTTCCACAGCCTTGTTCATTTTTTTAACCCACTCTTCATTTTTATAAGCTGAAGCACATATTCTTGACCCATTTACAGCAACAGGATACATAAAACCCATCCCGGCATTTACTTCTGGTGGTGGTAAAAATTCCACCTTTACAACTTCTTGACAAGTAACATTACAAGCTTCATTATTTAATAAAGTTTTTCCATAACCATCATCAGTTAACCTTTTAGGCCATTCTGGTGTTTTAGGATATTTAAATTCTTGAACAAGGTCTTCCTTTTCTATACATTGAGCATTCCTTCCTGTTGGCTTTTTATCAGGCTTTTTTAATTCTTCACAGAAACCCCAATCTTCAGGATATAAACAACAATATTCTACTAAAGCATCATCATAGCCACAAACCGGATCAATTATTAGTGGTGGCGGTGTTATCGTTGGTGGTGGGGGTGGTTTTGGAAGAGATTTAAGCCATAAATAAGAGCCAGTATAAGGTCTAATCCAATAACCAGGTAAATATCCCGCTAAAGTACTACCGTCAACAGCCCGACAAAGACTTTTATCAGAAACAGCTTCCGCTTCCTTATTTACCTTTATAGGATAAGTGCTATAAGAACGATTAATCCCCCTAGCTCCTGGTAATGTGTTTTCAGAAATAAGACGACTACTATCAATTGTATATAAATTATTTATTTTAAACTTTAATTGATAACATTTGGGACAAGTTCCTCCACTATAATCACAATAATAATATGCTTCTTCCATTACTTCTGATTTTTGAACACGTCCTTCAGGAACCATAACTTCTAATTTATTACTATAACCACCAATATTAGCAAATTCAATTAAATCCTCATTTAAATCCTTGACAGCTTTTTCAGTAACTCCTATCTTATTTATGGTTTCAGAAAACCCTGGAAAAGTATAACTTTCCCCAAATACAGAATACGTTCCTGGAGATTGAGTAACTTTAATATTAAAATATATTTTTCTTTCTAGAGCCTTCCCTTTTTCAAACAATTTTTTAATATCTTCTAAAGGTATTTCAAATTTAAATTCTATATTAAAATAATAAAAATTATACGGCGTATAAGCCATAACATCACGAACAGCTTTATTACCCATTGATACATACTCCTCATAATGAAGGGTATTTCCATTCCTACAATAATTTTTATTAATGCTACTTAATCCAGCGGGACAAGTATCTTGTTTAAATAACGATTGCGTATAATCATTACGCAACATAATATTAGGAGAATATATTTTACCAGGTTCATTTTTTTCAGTATAATCAATTTTATAATTATTTTCCTCTAAAACCATTTCTAAAGTATAAACAGGAGCAATAGTATGTGTCTTGTATTTTAAAGCCCACCCTATAATATATAAATTATTACCATTAACATTAACTGAAGTAATCTCATATGAATCCATATTTGCCCGAACTTTAATTAAATTAATACTAAACAATATTAAAATTAACAAACTAAAAGAAAACATCTTTTTCATAAAATCCGCCTACTTTCTTTTATTTCAATGTAAACAATACCACCTACTCCTAAAATAATAACAACATAAAGGAAAAAATAATATTTATCTAAAAATTTTAAAATATCATAAATTATGTCATTATCTTCCTCTTTTTTAGGCTTTAAAGATTTTTCTTTATTTTTCTCCAAACTTTCAATATAAGCAGTCATTTTATTATAAAAATCAAGGTTATTAATAACTAACTCATTAGAATTAACAAACTTTTGACATAAAATATAATCTTCATGTCCTTCACATAATGGATGTTCAGAATAATAATTATAATGAGGTAAACTAAGTAACTTCGTAAAAATTTTATAATCAGAACATTTACTTTCTTCACTTCCATAAAACTCCAACTTATAAGTTCGCCCAGGTGCAAAACCTGATCTTTTTATAATTCCTTTTTCATCTTCATACCTAAAATCTATTACAGGTTCTAAACCAGTAACATAAATTTCTTTAGAAAAACCAGACATAGTTACAATAAAACTTCTCATTCCTTCAGGAGGATAATCCCCTAATTCATAATTAATTTTCGCTTTACCCGCTATTTCTCTTAATCTTAATTGATCCTCCATTGTGCATTCTTCTGCTTGAGCAATTATTGGTATTAATAAGAAAACAAAAAATATTATCAATTTATTTCTCATTACCTTTCCTCATTTCTAAGTAGAAAAATCAACTTTTATTTTATAAACTTAGTATACCATTTTTCGACAAGTTTTTCCATATATTTCCACCTTATTTTATAAATAGTTACATCAAAAACAAAAAAACACCTAAATGTATAGATGTTTTTTTTCTTATTTAAATTATTTAGCTTCTTCAACAGCTCTAGTTTCCCTTATTACTGTTACTTTTACTGTTCCTGGATACTGTAATTCCTTTTCAATCCTTTCTTTTATATCACGAGCTACTTTATAACTTTTTAAATCGTCTATTTTTTCAGGATTAACCATAATTCTTAATTCTCGACCAGCCTGAATAGCGAATACTTTTTCCACTCCGTATTCTTCTCGAGCAATATTTTCTAATTGTTCTAGCCTTTTTATATAATTTTCTAATGAATCATTACGAGCACCGGGACGTGACGCTGATAAAGCATCAGCAGTTGCCACTAAAACTGCTATATTACTAGTCGCTTCTATATCCCCATGATGTGATAAAACAGCATTTAATACGACTTCATCTTCATTATATTTTTTTAAAATATCATATCCTATTTGAACATGACTGCCTTCTATTTCAAAATCAATTGCTTTTCCTAAATCATGTAATAAACCCGCTCTTTTAGCTAGAATTACATTTTCCCCAATCTCCGCTGCCATAATACCCACTAAATGGGCTACTTCTTTAGAATGTTGAAGAGCATTTTGACCATAACTACTACGAAAATATAATTTTCCTAATAAAGATATAATTTCTGGCTCTATTTTTGTAATTCCTAATTCAAAAACTGCTTCACTACCATACTCTAAAATTTTATTATTCATATCTTGACAAGTCTTATCATAAATTTCTTCAATTCTCGCCGGATGAATTCTTCCATCCTTAATTAAAGCTTCAATTGATATTTTAGCTATTTCCCTTCTTAAAGGATCAAAACTAGAAATCACTATCGCTTCAGGAGTATCATCAATTATTAAATCAACCCCCGTTACCGCTTCAATAGTTCTAATATTTCGTCCTTCTCTTCCAATAAGACGACCTTTCATCTCATCATTAGGTAAAGTAATTACTGATACTGTTTGTTCATTAGCAACATCAGAAGCATATTTTTGCATCGACATTATCAATAATTCTTTGGCTTCTCGATCAGCATTTAGTTTCGCTTCTATTTCCCTTTCCCTAATATAGTTCGCTAACTCTATTTCCATTGTTTCTTCCACTCGCTTCATAATTAAGTCACGAGCTTTATCCCTAGGAAATCCGGAAATTTGCTCCAATAAATTTAACTGCTCCTTTTTAATTTCTTCCACTTCAGCCTCTGCTTTTTGGATTTCTTTTTGTTTAAAAACTAAATTATTATCACGTTCTTCTAACATCTTTTCCCTATTTTGTAAAATATCATCTCGTTTATCAATGCTAGTTTCTCTTTGCATTAATTTTTCTTCATTTTTTTCTGCTTCCTTTTTCTTTTCTTTAAGATCCCTTTCAATATCAAGTTTATATTTATGAACTTCTTCTTTAGCCTCAAACATATACTCTCTTTTAATTTTTTCCGCTTCTTTTTTCGCTTCTGTAATAATATTTTCAGCTTCTTTATTAGAATTTATCTGCTTTCTATAATTATAATAAATAACTGAAGTTACTCCTAAAGTTAATCCAAACAGAGAGGTTAAAATAGATAATATAATACTATCCATAATCTCTCCTCCAATTTTATTTTTTAAAGTTAAAGAACATTAATTTTTTAACTCCTTATACTATTTTAAAATTGATTACTACTATTGTCAAGTTAAAAAAGGGCCTATTTTTTGCCCTTTTCTTCTTCTTTTCCTTTCAAAGAACCTTTTATATCATAAAATTCTCTTACTTTATTTTCTAACTCTTGACGAACTTTTACGTTTTCTTTTAAAAATGTTTTTACATTTTCCTTTCCTTGCCCTATTTTTTCCCCCTTATAAGCATACCAAGCTCCACTCTTTTCCATAATATTAGCTTCACTAGCTAAATCAATAATCTCTCCCTCCCGACTAACACCTTGACCATAAACTATTTCTAATTGAGCTGTTTTAAAAGGAGGAGCAATTTTATTTTTTACCACTTTCACTAAAGTTTTATTCCCTATAATATTATCCCCTTGTTTTAATTGCTCTTGTCTTCTAATATCAAGTCTAATGGTCGAATAAAACTTTAAAGCTCTTCCTCCTGGAGTTGTTTCAGGATTACCAAACATAACTCCAACTTTTTCCCTTAATTGATTAATAAAAACAGCAATTGTATTAGTTTTGCTAATTGTTCCAGATAATTTTCTTAAAGCTTGACTCATTAATCTAGCTTGTAAACCAACATGACTTTCTCCCATTTCCCCAGCTATCTCAACTTGAGGAACTAAAGCCGCAACAGAATCAATAACAACTATACTAATCGCTTCACTGCGAACTAAAGCTTCACATATTTCTAAGGCCTGTTCCCCCGTATCTGGTTGCGATAATAATAAATCATTTATATTAACTCCTAAATTAGAAGCATAATTAGGATCTAAAGAATGTTCAGCATCAATAAAAGCCGCTCTTCCTCCTGCTTTTTGCACTTCTGCAATAGCATGTAAAGCAAAAGTTGTTTTCCCACTAGACTCTGGACCATATATTTCTATAATCCTTCCTTTAGGATAACCACCTACCCCTAAAGCAATATCTAATTTCAAAGATCCACTAGAAACAACATCAATAGGACCAATATTCTTTTCCCCTAACTTCATAATCGATCCTTTACCAAATTGCTTTTCAATTGTATTTAATACTTGTTCTAACAATTTATCTTTATCAGGATTTTTTGTCATAAAACACTTCCTTTCTTTATAATTTCATTTTACAACATTTTTTATTTTAAAGCAATAGTTTTTACGAACAAATGTTTGGTTTTAGAAAACTTTACATTACTAAAATTAAAAAACACTTAAACGATCAAGTGTTTTTTAACTTTAATCTAATTATAATTTCTAATTTTAGTTTAATTTTTATTTAGTTGTTCCTAATAAATCCTTATTCATAATAAAATATTGAAGTCCAGAAATAAGTGATAAAATAGCTGCTGTTATTAATAAGAAATCAGCAACTTGAAGATTCCATAACTCAAATGGTAAATTATAAAATAAAGATAAAACTATTCCTACCATTAAAAAAACTGTTTTAATTTTACCAGTATTAATAGCTGCCACAACCTTTCCTTTACTCGCCGCCACCATTTTTATAGAATTTACCATACTATCCCTTAAAATAACAATAACTGGAATAATAGGACTAATAAAATTATCCGCCGCTAAAACTATTAAAACTCCATTAACTAAAATTTTATCCGCAACTGCATCCATTAATTTTCCAAAATCAGTTACCATCTCATATTTTCTAGCAATATATCCATCTAAAAAATCCGTTAAAGCTGCTATCATAAAAATAAATCCTGAAATCACATATTTACTATTAATAATAAGTTGATCATTAATAACATATTTAGGAAAAGTAACTCCTATCATATAAAATGGAAATAATAAAATTATAAGAACAACAATTGATAAAACTATTCTGATCATTGTTAATTTATTCGCTATATTCATTTTAACCTCTTTTTCTACCAATCAAAACTTTATTGATTTAGATAATCATTTCTTTAATAAAAAATAATAATATTAATAATAAAAAGATAATAATAATCCAAATAAGTATTTTTAAAGTTGTATACTTTTTTTGAATCTCTTTTGTATAAGGAGAAGCAATTCTTTTAATATTTTTTTCTTCTTCTTTTTTTTCCTCATTAGCTTTTTTTATTTCATCAAGAGGAATTTTTGATGTATATTCAAACATAAATTCATTAAAACTATTTTCAATAACATCTGTTTCTAACCCTAAATACTTAGCATAATCCAAAAACATCAATTTCAAATCAAGAATATCCCTTAATCCTTCTTTATCACCTTCTTCAATGCTTTTTATCTGCTTAAGCGTTAGTTTTAAATCTTGAGAAACCTCTTCAATACTTAATCCTATTTCTTCCCTAGCTTGTCTAAGTTGTTCCCCAATTTCTTTCAATATATCACCTCATTAATAAAATAATAGCACCCTATAAGCCATGTTCTGTACCTAAATAATTAGGTGGCAAATATTTATCTATGTTTCCATCTTTTGATTAGTTCCTTTTCCTAATCAACAAGTTCCCCTACCATAATTTGGGTTTCTCACTCATGGGGTTTACCACGTTCCACTGTTTTTATTTCTAAAAACCATCGTCTCTATGGCACTTTTATACTTAATCTAACCATCTTTATTTAATAAATTTAGGTTATTTCAGAGCCGTTAGCAATGCTACCTTAGGTTATGTCTTCCCTAAGCATGAACACTACTACCATCTCAGGATAGTGTGAGCATGGACTTTCCTCTACATATTTTAATATGCAGCATTTGCCCAGGTGCTATTATTTTAATCTTCTTTTCCATAAACAATTTTTTCTAAGTGAGATAATCTTCTTATTATATCAACATTAGTAACCTTTTCATTCCCCTTAAAGACTTCTAAATTAGTATGCAAGTTTCTTAATTCATGCTTTAATCTTAATGTTTCTTCCATTAAATCATCATTTTCTTGTTTTAATTTCTTGATTAAAGATATAAATTCTGTATAGTCTTTAATAATAATATCTAAAAACTTATCTACTTCTTGAGGACGATAACCTCTAGTATCAATTTTAAATTCCTTTTCAAATATCTCTTGGGGTGTTAACATAATTTTTTCAGAATCCATAATCTCACCTCGTTTTATTATATTTTCTCAAAAAAAACGAAGTTTGTCAATTTTTATTTCTTTTTGTTAACCTAATTCCTTCATTTGTTTGTTTATATACTTGATGAGATGTAACTGCTATTGAAGTAGCAATAAAAGCTTCTAATAAACTATCAAAACTAAAACCACTAAAAACAAAACTAATAATCAAACTTATGACTAATAAAATCCAAATTATTAACCAATTATCGATATAAGACATTCCCTTTAAACCTTTACCAATAACTAATAAGATAACCGCTAGATAAACCATTTTTGAAGTTAAATCAATATTAAATAAAAATTCTTCCATATTCTAGACCTCCCATCTAATAATATGAAAGAATAATTGAAAATATTTCTTTATTTTAAATAATAAATAGCATACCGAAGTTTAATATAATCCACTTCTTTTATTATTTGATCAAACATATAACTTATATAAATATTATCCATCCTTCCTCCTTTTAAAGTTATCTTAACATAATATTTTATATTAAAAGAAAGTTCTCTAAAAACTTCCTAAAAGAAGTTAAAACTTCTCAAAATAAAACAATCTTTTAAGAATATCAAAGTAGATTTTACTTTCAATTTATAGTATAATTTTTTTAGGTGAAAAAATGAATTACCCAAATTATATAAAAAAAGAAAAAACCTTTAAAACAAATTATGCCAATCGGGGAATGGTTTTAGAAAATGATTTAAATATAACTAATCAATATTATCAAGAAAAAGATATTGCTATTATTAATAAAAAGGCTACTCCTATTCAAGTAGTTAAAGTTTCTTTTAATTTAAAAAAACAACCTACTATCAAAGAAGCTTATTTTAAAAAACCTTCAACTACTGATTATAATGGTCTTTACCGAGGGAAATATATTGATTTTGAAGCTAAAGAAACAAAAATTAAAAAGTATTTTCCTCTTCATAATATTAATAAACAACAATTAAAACATATAAAAAGCATTATTAAACATCAAGGAATATGTTTTATTATTGTGAGATTTACTTCCCATAATAAAACATATCTTTTAAAAGGAAGTTCCTTATTAGAATATATTAATACTACTAAAAAGAAAACTATTCCTTTATCATTCTTTGAAGAAGAAGGTTATTTAATTAAAGAAACTTATCTTCCAAGAATAGATTACTTAAAAATTGTTGATCAAATATATTTTGGAGGTCAAAATGAAGAAAAAAATTAAAAAGATTCTTTTAGAAAAAAAGAATCAATCAATAATAATCGGTATTATAATTGGTTTGTTTTTTCTATTAAGTCTTTATCTATTTAAATTTAAATGGACAATTATAATTTCTTTAATTATTTTAATATTATATGGAAGTTTATACTATTCTAAGTATGGAGGGAAAATTATGGCAAAAAAGAGAAAAAAAACTACGAAAAAAGGTAAAGGAAAAACAAAAAGAAAAAAAATAAAAAAGGTTATTAATTGGATAGGAATTTTAAGTTTAGGCTTAGGAATTTTTTTACTGACTAGTGCGGGGTTATTTTTTCTTTATATTATTAGTGTTGCTCCTCCTTTTAATCCAGAAAATTTATATCGACAAGAAGCTTCTATTGTCTATGATGTAGAAAATAATATTACTAGTAAAATAGGAAGAGAAATTAGGGAAAAGGTTTCTTATAATAAACTACCTGAAATTTTAGTTGATGCGATTATTGCTACAGAGGACGCTAGGTTTTTTCAACATAACGGCTTTGACTTTCCCCGCTTTTTAAAAGCTGGTTTTGGAGAAGTAACTGGTCATAATGCTGGTGGGGGATCAACTCTAAGCATGCAAGTAGTAAAAAATAGTTTTACCTCGGGGAAAAGATCTTATATTAGAAAGTTTACTGATATTTATTTAACCATTTTTAAATTAGAAAAAAAATATTCTAAAGAAGAAATTATTGAATTTTATGTAAATATTCCCTTCTTAGGAAATAATTCTTATGGAGTAGCTGAAGCGGCAAAAAATTACTTTGGAAAAAATCTTCAAGATATTAATCTAGCTGAAGCAGCAATGCTCGCTGGATTATTTCAAGCTCCAAGTGCTTATGATCCTTATATTCATCCAGAAAATACTGAAAGAAGAAGAAATACTGTTTTATATTTAATGAGACGTCATGGTTATATTACTAAGGAACAAGAAAAGATTGCGAACTCTATTCCAATTGAATCTTTATTAATTGAACCAACTAATAAAGATAATACTCCTTATCAAGGTTATCTTGATGTTGTAATTAAAGAAGCCGAAGAAAAAACAGGATATAGTCCTAATAATGTTCCAATGAAAATATATACTAATTTAACTAAAGATAAACAATTATTTTTAAATGAGGTTTTAAATGAGGGAGCCTTTACTTTCCCTAATGATGTTATTCAATCAGGAATTGTTGTTACTGATATTAAATCTGGGGCCATTTTAGCGATTGGAAATGGAAGAAACCGAAAAGGTAAATTACTTTTTAATTATGTAACCGAGTTAGAAAAACAAATTGGTTCTACTGCTAAACCAATTTTTGATTATGGACCAGGAATGGAATATAATAATTGGTCTACTTATACTCCTTTTTTAGATGATGTTCATCAATATACTGGAGGAAATACCATTAAAAATTGGGATGGTAGTTATCATGGTTTAGTTACTTCTAGATATGCCCTTGTTTATTCTAGAAATATTCCCGCTTTAAGAGCTTTTCAACAAGTTGATAATAAAAACATTTTAGAGTTTGTTCAAAAATTAAGAATTAATCCAGAAATAGAAAGTGGTAAAGTTCATGAAGCTCATGCTATTGGAGCTTTTGATAAAACTACTCCCCTACAATTAACTACTGCTTATGCTGCTTTTGGTAATGGTGGTTATTATATTGAACCTCATACCATTAATAAAATAGAATTTCTAGATAATAATGAAACTATAACTTATCAACCTCTTAAAGAAAGAGTTATGTCTGATTCTACAGCCTACATGATTACTAATATTTTAAAATATGGGGTTGATATTAATTATATTAAAGGGAAAATCCCTGGAATTGAAATAGCAGCTAAATCAGGAACAACCAATTTTGATGCTGATACCATCAAAAAATATGGTCTTTCTGCTAATGCTTTAAATGATTTATGGTATGTTGGTTATTCTCCTGATTATGCAATTGGAATGTGGTTAGGATATGAAAAGTTTGATAAAAATCATTACAATACTACTGCCTCATGGAGTGTTCGAGATAATCTATTCACTACTTTATCAAGAGGAATCTTTAAAGATACTAAGAAAAAGACTTTTGATATTCCTAGTAGTGTAGTAAGAATAACTGTAGAGAAAAATACTGTTCCCGCTATGTTCCCTAGTGAATGGACCCCTGATAATATGAAATTATCAGAATATTTTAAAAAAGGAACAGAGCCAACTGAAGTTTCTCCTAAATATAAACAATTAGAAAATCCCCTCGGTGTTGATATTAATTTAAAAGGGAAAAAAATTGAATTAACTTGGGAACCAATTACTCCTCTGAACTTTGTTACTAATGAATTAATTAAAACCTTAGCCCAACATAAAAATAAATATTTAACTAGATTTGAAAATGAAAGATTAAAAGAATTAGGAGAAATAGGTTATGAAGTTTATTTAAAAAGTAAAGATAAATTAACCCTCTTAGGTTGGACTAAAAAGAATAGTTTTACTTATGAACCAACTACTAGTGGTGATTTAACTTTTGTTGTAAAAACTTGTTACTCACTCTTTAAAAATAATCGTAGTAGTGGCTCAGAAATTACTATTTCTGATAATCCTTATATTCCTTTAATAGAAGTAAGTTTAATGGGAGAAGATACTATTTATTTAGAAATTAATAATGAATATCAAGAACCAGGCTTTTTAGTTATGGAGAATCACATTAATGTAACAAGTGAAGCAACTGTTACTAAAACAACGACAAGAAAATCAGATAATCAAATTATCTTAAATAACTTAATTGATACTTCTAAACCAGAAACTTATACCATTACCTATAATATTGAATATCAAGGAAAAACTACATCCTTAACTAGAACAGTTATCATCGAATAAAAAAGAGGTTAAAAAAATAACCTCTTTTACTTTGTTTTAATTAAATCCTCCATGGATTTTACTGTTTCCTTAAAAGAAACCTCTTCTTTAAAACCCAATCTTTTAGCTTCTTCTTGATATTCTTCTTCATGTTTTAAAATAAATTCCTCTTCAAATAAGTATTGCTTAAAAACTCGTTCATCAATTTCTTGATACTTTTCAATATTATCTTTTAAATATCCCCTAATTAAACCTTCATTAAAAGAACCTTCTTTTATAATTTGATAAACATCGTAATAATCTTTAAATCTTCTTAACTTTTTCTTTGTTTCTTGATTAAAAACTATTTCTCTTAAAATAACATACATCTTATTAGAAAGATGTTGTTCTATTGTTGCACATTTTATATCAAAAGGTTGATCCTTTTTAAAGACTTTGGGTAAAGTTCTTTGAATAAAGCGATGATTATTATCTTGTTTTAAATCAAATTTAATCATATGTTCTATTTTATCAAAATTACATTTTATTTTAAAAGCAGCAGTTTCCCTAGTAGTAATAAACTTTTCTTTCATTTTATAAGTAATTGGATCATCCTTTTTAGAGATAATCTTTTCTAAAAGATAAGAGGAATCTAATAAATCTCTAGGACTAGTAGCATCAATATCAGTTAAAGGTCTAGTTAATCTCTTGATGTTCGCGAGTTGGGCATAACTTCCCTTAATAACAAAATCTTCTTGATTTTCTTTTGTTAAACGATTTAAAAATTGTCTTGTAAAATACATCGTATAGATATGATTACTGTGAATATTTAAATGTTTTGATTCTACTTTTAAATATCCTTTTAATTGATTACTATTTTTAAACTCCATAAATATCTTTACTCCTTATCTTCTAAGTAATATTGACAAATACTTTTTAACTGACACTCTTTACATAATGGCTTTTTAGCTTTACAAAAGTAACGTCCAAATAAAATCAATTGGTAATGAGTTTTTAATACTTTAGATCTAGGTAAAAGGTTCATTAATTTTTGTTCCACCTGATAAGGATTATCATTCTTAGAAGCTAAGTTTAATCTTTTACTAATCCTCATAATGTGAGTATCTACTGCTAAATAAGGCTCTTGAAATAATTCCCCTAAAACTAAATTAGCAGTTTTTCTTCCTACTCCTTTAAAACTTTCTAATATTTCTCTATTATTAAGAACCACTCCCTGATATTGATTAAATAAAACCTTTACAATGTCCTTTATATATAAAGCCTTCCTTTTAGCTAAACCTAAAGGAGTTAAATAATTTATTAAAACAGCTTCTTCCATCATCATTAAATCCTCTAAAGTAGGATAATCTTGAAATAATTTTTCTGTTACTCTATTAACCATTTGATCAGTTGTTTGAGCACTTAAAACTACAGCTATTAAAAATTCATAATCTTTAGTATATTTTAATTCTCCTTTAGCTTTAGGATAAAGTTTATCTAAATATAAAAAAACTTCTTTACTTTTCTTCTTCATCTTCTAACCAATTATAATCAGGAATTTCCACCTTAACCTTTTTCTCTTGAAGATACTTCTTTCGATCTTTTCTAATATCTTCAACCCTTTTTAAGCCCTTCTTATGCCATTCAAATAATATTTTATCAATATATCTTAAATTACTAACCCCATTAAAAACAGCTTCTTTTAAAGCCTCAATAATCACTTCTTCTTTATATTCAGCTTTTAACCATTCTGTAATTATTGAAAACTCCATCGGAGATAAAGTGCGTCCAAACTCTTCTTCAAAAAGTTGATAAATATTCGTTTTCTCTTCTTGAAGAGCATCATCTTCCATTAAAAGTAAAGATAATTTATTAAATAAAGGTTCTAAAGAAATCTTTTCTTCCATAATTCCTTTCTTATTCTTTTCTACAACTATATTAATTAAACCCTTTTCTTGTAATTTATTTATATCTTCTAAAACTTTCTTTTCCTCCATATTTAAATCTTCTTTAATTCTTTTAAGATCTAAAAGACATTCTTTATTATATAAATAAGTTAATAATATTAATAAATCACTATCAATATTTAATTTTTGATAATTTCTTATAAAAAATATTGGTAAATTAAGAGATCCCATTTTTAAAAAGTTTAATATTTTTAAGGCTTTCATATGACCACTCCTCAATTAATTATACTACTTATAATCTTCCTTGTATAGAAGAATCCTAAATATTCGGGATCGCAATAATATTAAAGTAATCTTCTTCCATCTTCATAATCGTAAATTCATCATCTCTTAAAATATAAGTATCTAACCACCTTTCATAAATCTTTTCCATTAAGAAGGTTGGTAAAGGCCTTTTATTATGATAAAAAATAAGATCAGTTTCTTTACTTATATCTAAATGAGTTATTCCTAAAACATGATAAAAGTAAATAAAATCACAATCTAAAAACTTATTTCTAGCTTCCATTCTTTTTACATAAATACAAAAAAGAGCTTCTTCATACTCTACTTTTATTATATTTTGTTCTAATTTAAAACGAATATCTTCTTCTTCATAACTAGTCGTTAATTTAATCTTTTTATGATAATTAAAATCTATTTCTATATCTTTAATTAATAAAACATTAACGGGTCTAATATTAAACTTCTTTAAAGTCTCTTGAAGGTTTCCCTTCTTATAATTAAGAACAACTAAAATTCTTACTTCTTCATTAAAAAAAAGAAGAAAACTATCAGGAAATTGATTAATAAAAACTACTGCTAATTCATCATCATCTAAATTAAAATCTATTTTAGAAATACCAACTAATTTAGTTTGAGGTTGAATAATTATTAAAAAAATAATTAAAAATAAGAAACAAATTAAAACTAATATTTTTCTTTTCATAAAAAAATACACCTCATTCAAGAGTATGTATTTTTTTAATAATATAATCCTCTAAGACCTCTTGAAGATTACTTAATTCTCCTTTTAAAATCTTTGTTTCAATATCTAAATAAATATTTTTAATCCAAGGCCCTGGTTTCTTATTAACTAAACTACATATTTTATCAACATCTAAAACTATTTCATTTCTACTTTTTATAGGTAAAGATTGATAAATTTCATTAATTTCCTTTTTATCAATCCCTTTAATAAAACCAGCAATACTAGTTATATATAAACCATATTTATAAACAGTAAAGTTATCAATCTTATCTTCCTTTAAAACAGCCATAATACCTTTAATAATCTCTTTTTCACTCTTACTAAAGGGATATATCAAAACAACTCCTAGTTGAGCCCAAATCCCTAAAATATCATCAGTTATAACTAAGCTATCAAAGTTAGTAAAACCTAAATAAGGAGCAAGACCTAATTCTTTAATTAATTTAATTCCATATTCATTATTAGGATTAGCAAAAATACGAATTAACTCCTCTTTCTTTCTAGTTCCAGATAAAGTCTTAAGTAACTGCCTCTTTTTTATAATCGCTTTCTTTAACTTAGAATCTAACTTAAAATCTAAAACAGTGGCAAAACGAAGAGCTCGAAGTAATCTTAAAATATCTTCTTTTAATTTTAACTCTGGATCCCCAATCATTTTTATAACTTTATTTTTAATATCTTTTTTGCCATTTAAATAATCAAAAAGATTACCATTAGAATCAATACATAAAGTATTAATCGTAAAATCCCTTCTTTTTAAATCAGTTATTAAATCATTAATATATTCTAATTCTATCGGTTTACGATTTTTATAACGAAGTTCCTTACGATAAGTAGTAATTTCAAAACGAATATTTTTATAAATAATCGTTAAAGAGCCATACTTTTCAGGAGGAAGAATAACTCCTTTAAAAATCTTACTTAATTCATAAGGAGTAGCATTTGTGCAAATATCAACATCTAAACTCTTCTTCTTCATATAATAATCTCTTGGAAATCCCCCTACTATATAAGCTTCAAATCCTTTTGTCGTAATCTTTTTTAATAATTCTAAGCTTGTTTTTAACATCATGACCTCCTAATAAATTATATCTTAAAATAAACTTTCTTTCCATAAAAAAAGATAAGATTGCTCTTATCCTTTTATTACTTTACAGCTTCTTTTAATTTACTTCCAACTTTAAATGAGACAACTTTTCTAGCTGGAATTTTTACAGTTTCTCCAGTTTGTGGATTACGTCCCATACGAGCAGCTCTTTGTTTAGCTTCAAAACTACCAAAGCCAACTAAAGTAACTTTTTTTCCTTTCTTCAAAGCATCAGTAATTCCTACCATAAATGCTTCTAATGCCCGAGCAGCATCCACTTTCTTTAGACCTGATTCGTTTGCCATAACATCCACTAATTCTGCTTTTGTCATATTTAATTACCTCCCATTTCTGTAATTAATAAGCACGTATATATGCTTACAAATATAAAATACCATGTTTTTAGCATTAATGCAATAGTTTAGAAGACTTTTCTTAAGAAAAAGACTTTCTTTAATCTTCTTTATCTTTAAGTAATAAACCTTTCATAATTCTTTTATACTCTTCCACTCCCTCTTGATTAAAAGGATTAACCTTTTCTAGATAACCACTTATCACAGAAGAAACCATAAAAAACTCTAAAAGATAACCAAAAGAATATTCATCTAATTTATTTATTTGAATAATATTATTTAAAACATTCCCATTATAATGAGCTAAAGAAGTAGCTTTTCTAGCTATTTGATTTATTTCATTCATTGTTAAATTATATTCTAAGGATTTAACCTTAGAATTACTAGTTTCTATATTAATTACTGTTTCAAAAAGAATTTTAGAACCTTCTTGAACAAATTGCCCTAAAGAATGAAGATCACCTGTATTTAATAAAGAAATAGATAAAATTCCTTGTTCTTCTTTCCCTAAAGATTCCCCATATAACTGTTTTAACCACTCTGTAAAAAGACGTAGTTTAGGTTCATAAACCACATAAGCTTCAACAACCTTACCTTGATCATACATAATCTTTCTTATTAAAGCATATTCTATTTCTTTATCTAAGTTCTTATTCGCTTCTTTCGCTCCTTCATATAACTTTTCTAAATTAAGTCCCGCTACAGCAATTGGTAATAGTCCTCCTGGAGAAAAAACAGAAAAACGACCCCCAATATCACTAGGAATTACAAAAGATTGATAACCATACTTTTTTACATCTTCTCTTAAAGAACCTTTATTTTGATCAGTGGTTAGAATAATTCTTTTCTTTAATTCTTCCTTAGAATACTTTTTTTCCATCAACTTAAGAAGTTGTTGATAAGCTAAAGATGGTTCTAAAGTCCCTCCTGATTTTGATATAACATTAATAATTATTTCTTTATCTTTAATTAAGTCTATTAAATCAGAATAATAATCACTAGCAAGATTAGTTCCTAAAAAGTATATTTCAGGTTTTTCTTTTTGATTATAAAAATATGGTTTTAAAGCTTCAATAGTCGCTACAGCGCCTAAATAAGAACCCCCAATTCCGACGACTAAAAAAACTTCACAATTATTTTGAATAAACAAAGAAGTCTTTTTAATCTCTTTAATTAAAGAAGGAGAAAACAAAGAAGATAATTGATACCAACCCATCATCTCTTTATTTTTTTTAAAATAAGCCAAAACATCTTCTTCTTTAATTTTATATTTCTTAAAATCTTCTTTTGTAATAAATTTTTTTGTATATGTTTTAAAATCAAATTTTATCATAATCTCTCCTTAATATTTACTATAATCTCATGCTTTTTTCGATCATTAACTAATTCAATAACTGGTTCTTCTAATTCTTTTTGATCTAATTTTATTAAAACTTGACCAAAAGTTAAATGTTGTTCATTATAAACTTTGATTAAATATTCAGTTTCTAAATAACGATAATTAAATTCATAATTAGACCACCTAGAATTTATTTTTGGCTCAATCATTAATTTAGAACCTCTTTTCTTAAATCCTAAGATTTCTTCAATCCCTATTTTATAAGCCCAACTAGCTGAACCAGTATACCAGGTCCAACCACCACGACCAATATGATGATGATTAGAATAAATATCCGCTGGTAACACATAAGGTTCTGTTTTATACTTAATAGCATCCCCTGTTAATAAACTACGATTAATCGGATTAATCATTTGATAATATTCATGAGCTAAATCTACTTGTTTATCTTTTAATAAAGCAAGAATATACCATAAAGCAGCATGAGTATATTGACCCCCATTTTCCCTAGTTCCTCTTATATAATCTTTAATATAACCAGGATTATTTCTAGTCTTTCTAAAAGGGGGAGTTAATAATTTAATAATCTTATTTTCTCGATCAACTAACCTATTTTCTACTTCTCTAAAGACTTGATCTTTTCTATTACCACTAGCGACTTCACTTAAAACACTCCATGATTGAGAAAGTAAATCTATTTGACATTCTCTATTATTCCTTGAACCTAGAGGAATTCCATTATCAAAGAAAGCTCTTAAATACCAAGCCCCATCCCAAGCATTTTTATTTAAAGTTTCTTTTAAACTTTTTCTTCTAGATAAACAAAGATCAATAAATTCTTGATCATTTCTTTCTTTAGAAATTACCATCATTCTTTTTAAAATATCATAAAGGAAAAATCCCACAAAAACACTTTCTCCTTTACCCTTTTCTCCAACTTTATTCATTCCATCATTCCAATCACCACATCCCATTAAAGGTAAGTCATGACGACCAAAACGCTCTAAAGATCTATTTACTGATAACTTTAAATGTTCATATAATGAAACTTGATCACTACTAGAAGAATAAGTTATTCCCTTTTCATTCTCTCCTTCTAATAAATCTTCTCCTTCAATAAAAGGTATTACTTCCTCTAAAATACTATAATCTTCTGTAGCCATTAAATACTCACTAGTAACATAAACTAGCCATAAATAATCATCAGAGAAATTAGTTCTTACTCCAAAATTTAATTCTTCATGCCACCAATGAAGAACAGAACCATCTTTAAATTGATGATGAGCATGTTTTATAATCTGTTCTCTAGCTAAAGAAGAATCAACATGAACAACCCCTAAGACATCTTGTAATTGATCTCTAAATCCTAAAGCTCCTCCCACTTGATAAAGACCTGTTTTAGCGATTAAACGAGCCGCTAAAGTCTGATATAAATACCAACCATTTATGACATAATTAAAAGCCAAATCAGGAGTCTTCACTTTAAAAGTTCCTAATTTATCTTGCCAATAATCTTTAACAGCTTTAAATTCTTTATCAATTGTCTTAAGATTATTAAACTTCTTTAAAACTGCTTCTTCCTTTTCTGAACCAAGCATAAAAGAAAATTCTTTTGTTTCTAACTTTTCTATATTTAAAGTTAAATTAATCTTTTGCTCATTAAATCTTTCTTCTTCATAATCTTTAATCTTTTCTGTTGCTGAAAGAAAAACTACTACCTTATTAAAGACCTCATTATAAACATTCTTAATCTCCAAACAATTTCTTTTTTCATTAAAATTAGTCTTTAAATAACGATAAGTTAATTCTTCACTAGGCCCTAAAACTGGTTTAATAATCAAAGAACAATTCATTCTTTGTTTTCTTTTTAATTTATTAGTAATCTTTAATCTATAAAACTTAATCGTATCTACTAAACCAACAAATACTTTTAAATCTATCTTATAATCATTAGTTTCAGCATAAAAGATTGAATAACCAAATCCATGCCGAACTAAAGATGGTTTAAATAATTGATTATTAATAATAATCTTTTCACTAGTAGGATCCCCAATAATATCATTAGACCAAGTTGATATTTTAAACTCTCTACTATTATAAGCATAAGTATAACCACCTAAATTATTAGTAATAACTGTTCCAAAATTCTTATTCGCTAAAATATTTGACCATGGTGTAGGAGTTTCTGTTTTATCAATAATATATTCTTGACCATCATTAGTAAAACCACCATACCCATTATAAAATTCCATCTCTTTTGGTAATTTAACTGGAAAAGAATTTAAAGGCTGATAAATTTTATCTTCTTTTTCTAAAGTTAACTCTTGATCAAAATCAACTAAATGTTCTTCTAAAGATTTATATTTAGAAGCATCTAAATCTAATCTAGCTACTGTTTTTAATAAAATTCGATCAGTTTCTGATAATTTCTTACTAGAAATTGTATAAACTCCTCCTGGAGAGTTTTCAAAGTAATTAAGATTATTAATACGATATAATAAATTTTTAATATAATTATCTACATGTTTAACCTTTTTAGCTGTTTCACTATTAATGATTACCACATCTAAATATAAACCACGACTTTTATAAAATTCATAAGCCTGAAGAACTTCTTTAACAAAACCAGCATCTTCTATTTTCTTTATTTCTACTAAGATAATCGGTAAGTCTCCTGGAATATCAAACTTCCATAAACCTGTTTGCGCTAACTCATTAGCTTCTAAAACCTTACTTCGTTCTTTTGTTAAAGGAAGAGGCTGATAAATATATTTTAATAAAGTATTATATAAACGCATTTGCCGAGCCGTTAAATTAGCATAACTAGATAACATATTACTAAAAACAGTTGTCATAGCAAAAGCTTTATTAATTGTGTATTTATCCCGGTAAGTATTAACAATTTCCCTAATTTGTTCTTTAGATTTACCAAAGCCAACTAATAAATAAACTTCCGCTTTAGTCCGTGGTTTTAATCTGATATGCTTTCGAATACTCATTATTGGGTCCAAAGAAGCTCCCACCATTTTTGATAAAGGATTTTTCTCTTCTAAAATAATTGGATTTCTAATTGAACGATTCCTTCCAATAAAATTATCCCGTAAAGTTTCATATTCAAAAGGATAACCATTATCCTTATCTAAAAAGAAACGGTGAACTATATAATATTTAGTATTTTCTTTAGTTAAAGATTTTCTTCTAAAAACTAAAGAAGAACTTTTTTTATCCACTTCTGTATGAATAGTAATACTATTAAAAGCTCGATGAGCAATATCTTCTTCATTTCTAGACATAATAATCTCTCCATAAGAAGTAAGTTCTAAATGAACATCATTATTAGTAGTATTTTTAAAAGTAATCCTTCTTATTTCAGCATTATGATCTTTAGTTACTGTAATTTCAGTATTAGTTACTATTCCCTCATCTTCTCTAACATATTTAATTCGATCAGAAGCCATAATAATCTTTTGTTTATCAGGCTCTTTATATATTGGAGCATAAGTATTAGACCAAAGTTTATCTGTTTTTAAATTACGAATAAATAAATATATTCCATAATCTTCTTCTGGAACTTGACGAGCCCTATTAACTTGTAAGTTTTTATACTTACTTAAAGAGTTACCTAAATCATTCATCAATATAGAATAAGTTCCATTAGATAATAATCCTAATTCTGAAATAGGATTAGGTTTTGTAAACTCCCGAACATCATTTTCATGTTGTTCTTTAATATATTGATGTTTTTTATATCGAGCAATTTTTAAATCAATATAAGGCCTAATTTGAACTTTTTCTTTAAGAAGCATTTCAATCGCTTGAATTTCCTTATCATCATGAAAATATTCTTGAATAATATTATCTTCTAAATAATTAGTTAAACTTCCTAAAATCATACCTTGATGATGAGCATAAAAACTTTTAACAATGGCTTGATCTTCATAATCAAAAGATTCATATAAACCATATTCTCCTAACATATTCATTTTTTTAAATTTAAGATAATTATGATAAACTTCCTTATCATCAATCCCGATTGCCATCATTGAACTATAAGGAGAAATAACAATCGGATAAGTCGGACTATCTTGTAATTTTAAATAAGGAATTCCAAAAGCACTATATTTATAATTTTCTGAATCATCTAACTCATTATAAGCAGATTCAGACATTCCCCATGGTAAAGAAAAACTAATATTTCGAATAAATTCCCGATTAGCATAATAAGCAAAAAAGTAAGTTTCATCTAATAAAGTATGACGATAAGTTTTAGTAAATATTAAAGGCATAAAATATTCAAAAGCTGTTCCTGACCAAGAAGCTACTCCCTTATAATGTTTATATTTAGTTAAAGTTTTATCTAAACAAAACCAATGTTTATAAGGAGCATCCCCTTTAGCAATCGCAATAAAACTTGTTAATCTTGATTCTGATGCAAAATTATTATAATTATAAGTTAAAAGTGTTTGTTCACTACCATTGTAACCAATGCTAAAAACATCAAGTTCATAATTATATAATTTAGAAAAATCCATTTCTTCTATTAATTTTTCCACTCTAAATAAAAGATGACGTTCTTCATGTTTTTTTAAAAAGCCTTTAACAACATACAAAGTGGCAATAAAATTACCATTATCAACAGAAGATATAAAATAAGGATATAATTCTTTTTTAGTATGAATATTATACCAATTATATAAGTGTCCATTCCATTTATTTAAACTTTCTACATTCTTAATAATATGCTCAAGAAGACTAATTGCTTTTTTAGCACTGATAAATTTCAATTCTACAGCAGAAACAATACTTATTAAGGAATATCCAATATTTGATGGTGAAGTTTTATAATCTGTCTTTTTTTCCCGATTAAATTGATAATTATCAGGAATTAAATAATTATTTTCTTCAATTAAAAGATCTTCAAAAAACTTCCAAGTCTTTTTCGCTAAACTTCTTATTTCATTAATTTGCTTTTTATCTAAACTTTTTTTATAACCAGGGGTATCTTTACTAATCATGTATAGTAAAAAAGGAGCTCCCACCCAAATAAAACCAATCACTAAGGCGATGAAAAAACTTACTGGTTTAAAAATTAAAGTTAAAATTATTAAAGCTACTGCTGTAAAATAATTAATCCTAAAAGCTCTGATATAGGTTTTTAAATCATTTTTTAAAGTCTTTTCTACTTCCTCAGCAGTAATCCAATTTAATAATCTCTTTTTACTAATATGCATACGATACATCGATTTAGCAATAGAATCTAAATAAAGATGAGCCTCATAAGGTAAAATTGCTAAAACAATAAAAGCTTTATTAATAACGGCTGACATTCCAATAATAATCTTTAAATAATATTTTAAAAACAAATCATATTTATTTCGGTAAATTATTTTTGATAGTAAGAAAAAGAAGATCGGAGTAGCAATAATGATAAAAACTAACATTAAATAATAAGAAGCATCCCCTCTTCCAATTGTAAAACCATAAAAGATAATTAATAATAGGAAAAAATTAACTAAACTTCTTCTTAGATTATCAAAAATCTTCCATTTTCCTAAACTATGAATCGGATTAGTTACAACTTCTCCTCGAACATTTTTTACCTTTTTAAATAACCACCCACTTATTTGCCAATCTCCACGATTCCAACGATGATGCCTAGAAGCATCATTTAAATATCTTGAAGGATAATCATCAAATAATTCCACATCATTAACAAAACCACAACGAATATAATTACCTTCAATTAAATCATGACTTAAAATTAAATTATTAGGAAAAGCATCCCCTAAAATTTGATCAAATATTTCTAAATCATAAATTCCTTTACCAACAAAACTACCTTCATTAAAAATATCTTGATATAAATCAAAACAAGCAGTTGTATAAATATCAAGGCCCCCTAAACCAGCGAATAACTGTGAATATTGAGATTTATTAGTCGTTTCCACATCAATACTAATTCTTGGTTGCATAATACCATAACCCTCTACAACTTTTCTTCCGTCTTTTGATAAGACTGGTCTATTCATTGGATGAGCCATCGCCCCAATTAAACTTAAAGCAGTATTTAAAACTAATTTAGTATCAGTATCTAAAGTAATAACATATTTAATAGAAACATTAAAATCATCAAAAGTTTGACAATTAAAATATTCCTCTTTTTGATTTTTAGTTAATTTTTTTAATAATAATTTATTAAAATGAATTAAGGCTCCTCTTTTTCTTTCAAAACCTAAATAACTACCTTCTCCTTCATTATAAAAGCGATTCCTATAAACAAAGTTAAAGATTCTTTTCCCATATTTTTCATTTAATTCCTGAACCTTTTTAATTCCAGCTTCTCTAATTTCTTTATCTTTAGGAATATCTTTTACCTTTTCCCCAGTGCAATCTCCAAGTAAAGTAAAATAAATATTATCTGTTTTATTAGATAAATAATAAACCTCTAAAGTTTCAAACATATTTATTACTTTTTCTCTTGAATTAGCAATCGTCGGAATAACAACCATTGTACTAAATTCCTCTGGAAGACCATCTTCAAACTTTAATTTAAATAAACTTTTCGGACTTCCAAAATGCCTTAATATTTGACTTAAAACTTCCATTACCAAAACACTAATTGGTATTAATAAAATAGGGAAGAATAAAAATCCATAATAACAAGCAATAAAATATGAAATTAATAATGTTAATATAATTATCGTTCCAATATAAATCTTCGCTCTTAAATCATAATTAATCTTTGGAAAAAGATACCAACCAATATGCTTTTTCTCCTTATTAGCCAGTTTTACAACCTCATTCGCATATTCATACTCACTAATCTTTCTTTTTTTAGCCCCTTTAATAATTCGATTACGATAATCAAATTTATTATTATCATATAACTGATTATAAATTCCCATCTTTTCATTCATTAAAGCTTTTTCAGCATAACTTATATTCTTATAAATAAATTCTAATTTAAACTTAATAATCTTTTTAAAAGAAGTGAATAAATTAATCATTAAAACATTTTCTTTAACCTTTTCATCATGTGATTCTTTAATTAAATCTTTTAAAGAGATTTGATTTTTTAATAATAATTCATTTAATTTAATAAACGTTGGCTCTGATAAACGGCCTAACTCTTTTAAGCGATAATTGATTTGTTCAATATAATAAGGATCTTTTAAACAATCATCAGTAATTTTAATATAATCTTTTAATTTAAAAGTTTTCTTTTGTTGAATGTTATCATTAATCTTTTCAAACATTTTTTCAACATTGCCTTTTATTTTTAATTTCTTATCTAATTTTCTCGTTAACTCGCCCATTTCATTAATAAGGGCTAATCTTATTAAAAGATAAATAAAATCAATTTCAACATAAGAAAAATAATCTTTACGACCAGCTTGATAATTATTTAAATTACTAAATAAATCTGATAGATCAAGATTAAAATCATTTTTCTTTAAATAATTATATATATATTTATATAATTCTACCCTTCTTCCCCTTCTTATCTTTTTAACATTTTTACTAATATATTCACTTTTAATATACTTTTCTTGTTCACTAATAACATAATAATTATCAACAATCCATTCATTAATACTGCCTATATTATAATTTTGTTTAGTTTTATAGATAAGTTTTTTATAATATTCAGTAATATTATAAGCATCCCTTTTAAATTTTAAAAACACTAAATCCATTTTATCACTTTCTCCTTTTAATGTATTTTTGTTTTTTTTATTATACCATCTAAACTAAAAAATAACAATTTACACCTCTAAACTCATACACTCCAATTATATGATATAATTATCTTAGAACATTTTGAAAGGAGTTAAAAATGAAAATAACAAACAATATTAATGAAAACATTTTTAGGGGGTATGACATTCGTGGTATTTATGAAAAAGATTTAACCATTGATGTGGCCTATACAATTGGTTTAGGATTTGGAACTAAATTAAGAAAGGAAAATAAAACAACGACTATTATTGGATATGATAATCGAGAATCTTCACCAATTCTTTTTGAAGCTTTAGCTAAAGGAATAATCGATACAGGAATAGATGTTATTAATTTAGGATTAGTAACTACTCCCATGTATTATTATGCTTTAACTTTATTTAAAGCTAACTCAGGTATTATGATAACAGGTTCTCATAATCCCAAAGAATATAATGGTTTTAAAATGACTTTTACAGGAATATATAATGCTTATGGAGAATATATTAAGGAATTTAAAGATTTGGTATTAAGAGGAAACTTCTTAGAAGGACAAGGAAAAATAGTTAAAGAAAACATCGAAGAACGATATTTAAACTATATTACTTCTTCAATAAAATTAGGTGATTATCAACCAAAAATAGTTGTTGATTGCGGTAATGGAACTCCAGCTATAATTATTAAAAAAGTTTTAGATAAACTAAACATTGATTATTATCCCCTTTATTGTGAGTCTGATCCTAATTACCCTAATCATCATCCTGATCCTAGTGTTGAAAAAAATTTAGAAGCTTTAAAAAATAAAGTCTTAGAGTTAAAAGCTGATGTTGGTTTTGCTTATGATGGTGATGGAGACCGAGTAGGAATGGTTGATGAACTTGGAAAGACTGTTCCCGCTGATCATTTTATGATTATTGTTATTAGAAATCTTATCAATAAAATTGAAGATAAAAGATTTTTATATGATGTCAAATGCTCAAAAGCAATTGAAGATGAAATTATTAAACTTAATGGAACACCAATCTGTTACAGAACAGGTAATTCTTATGTTAGAGCGAAAATATATGAAGAAGGTATTAAATTTGGAGGAGAATTATCAGGACATATTTTCTTTAATGATAAATTTCATGGTTTTGATGATGGCGTTTATAGTTCTTTAAGAATGATTGAAATTATAAGCAAAGAAAATAAAGCAGTAAGTTCTTTATTAGAAGGTATTAGTAAATATTATTCAACTGAAGAATTAAAAATAAAAGCAGATGATAATATTAAATTTAAACAAATAGAACAAGTAAAAGAATATTGTTTAGAAAAAAATTATAATATTTTAACAATTGATGGCTGTAAAGTCTTATTTGAAGATGGTTTTGCTTTAATTAGAGCTTCTAATACTGGACCTAATATCACAATGAGGTTTGAAGCTAAAACAGAAACAAGATTAAAAGAAATAAAAGAAGAATTTGAAACTTTATTAAAAAGATTATAATAAAAAAACAGCATTTATAATAATTGCTGTTTTTTAATTGTAAATTGTATAATAAAAAATCAAAAATAATAGATAAAATTATGACATTTTGATATTGAAATATTTATGTGCTTTCATATTGACATTTACAATACAGGGCCTTCTGCCTCTTTGTTTTTTTACTGCTTACAGTTTGCTTTTTATCTCTGCCAAAACCAAGACATTTTTCGGTCTTGGAAGTTGAAAGTGAAAGGCTTCGCCCTACGGGCTTGCCGAATTTAAGTCCCGGACGCAACGGACCGAATAACCGTAAGCCTGAGAAGATGTATTGTGAAAAATACCAGAAGTACTTGATTGGGCGGTGCGACGCCATGCATTATCATCCTCACCAGAAGAGGACGACCACCAACCTGCGTAAAACCCCGCGAACAAAAGATCCCCCGACGTATAGCGATAACCAATAGGACGAGCATTAAACCCCGAATTATCCTGCTCCTCTCCATCCCAAACCGGTGGAGTACTTTTTAATTTAACACCAGCTGAACCATTTAACCCATCAATTAACGTACCCCATTCTACATCAGTAGGTAAATGCCAGCCATTAGGACATAATCCTTGTCTATCTTCTACAGTTTGAGGATTTAATTTACCATTCATTGCTGCTCCCCATTGATATAAGACCTCTTTATTTTTAGCCCAATCAGGAACATTTTCATTCAAAGCATCCTTTTCTTCAATATGCATCATACATGCCCCATAAGAAGTAGCCTTATTCCAATCCTCTGTGGAATCAACTAAACAACCACTTCCCGTATACCTTAGATTCTCCGCAAACCAACATTGATCCCCTATTTGAACTGTTTTATATTTATTACCATCTCTTCCATCATAAAATACACTACCACATAACTGTCCATCAGGAAGTATTGCTGGAAAAGGAGGAACTTCACAATCTATATCAGAGCCTACTTGTAAATCATTATATGTTCCACAAGCCATTAAACCTTGCCATTTATCTTTACCAACTAATTTTATAAAAGGATTTAAATGTCGATCAAATGATATCTTTATACTACTATAGTTAGAACTACTTATATTTAATATATCTTCTAATGATGATAGTTCTAAACCTTCTAATAAAGAAACATCTTCATCATCAAGCATATAAAAATCTACTGCTTTTATTACGTTTTTAGCATCAACTATAAAAGCTTCTCTAGTTGAATTTTTTATTACTCCTTTAATAGTAGGAACTGCTATTATGGCAATTACACCTAATATTATTACTACTGCTAGTAATTCAATTAATGTAAAACCTTGTTTTTTCTTCTTAAATAAAAACTCCATACTCTAACTACCTCCTACTTTAAAGATAGCACCTAAAGCATTGCGTGTCAAGGTTTTACAACAGTTTTCCCTTGGTAAATTTTACCAGTTCATTTAACTATTTCCTGAGTTTGACAGTTAAAAAGAAAAAAGGCAAGGCTTAATCTATGCAAATACAAGGTTTAATCTTGCCTTTTTTATAATATATAAGTCTCGTCATATGTAATTATAAGTTTTTTAATGATATTAAATTTATATATTTAGTCCCGTTTATTATTTAATAATAGCCATCTTCAATATGATTAATTTGAAAATTAATTAATGATCTTTTCATTTTTCTATAATAATACCTTGTGTCCAATCTTTAGTATTTAATGTTGATTTATCTAGATATTTTAAAACCTTATACAAGATTATCCTTCTAAATCACTTTTAATTATTCTAAATGAATCTTTTATTCTTAATGCTCTTATACATTTCCTTCTAAAGCCCATTCTCTTAAACTTACTTCTTCTGATTTTTTTGGTTTGATATTCCAATGTTTTTTTACTGATTTAGAAATTATATATCTATTCCCTTTAATTCCTAATAAATACACATTTTCTTGTGAATATACACCATTATCAGCAACGACAACTACTTTGTTTAATTCTAAATTATTAATTGTTTTATTTATAATCTTTTTAGAAGTTGTTTTATCTTAGAAAAACATCATAAAAAACTGGTAAGCCATTATTATCAATAAGTAATCCCATCCCTACAATGGGATTTGATTTATTTTATTTACTTACCCCCCTTTTTCTTAACTACTTCTATTTCTCCTTTCATTAATAATTTTTCAATTATAATGTCTTTTCTCATTTTAATCAACTCCTTTTATTATGAGATAAGACAATTATAATTGATAACATAAAAAGTCTTAAATATTTGCAAGTTATGACTTTTTAACTTTACAATATTTATAACCTTTTATTATGCAATTCACATACAGTTAACTTAACAAAGTCTCCTTCGCCTTACGGGCTTACCGAATTTAAGTCCCGGACGCAACGGACTGAACAACCATTACCCTGAGAATACGAATTGTGATAAACATTAGAATTATCCGAATTCATGTAACGTCCACAAACTTTAGAGCCATCCTCAAGAGATGACGACCACCAATCCACGCTATACCCCACGTTATTAAGAACCCCCAACATATCGCGGTAACCAGCAGGTCGGGCATTGAATCCCGAATTCTCTACTTTGTCTCCATTCCATTCCGAAAAACTTTTTAATTTGGCACCTACTGAACTTTCATTACCTAGCTTTTCAACTAATGTATCCCATTCTGCAACAGTAGGCAAGTGCCAACCGTCTGGACATAATCCTTGAATAACTTCTTCATTTTGAGATTCTAATTTATCATTCATTACTGCTCCCCATTGATATAAAACTTCTTCATCAAAATCCCATTCACAATAATTTTCTTCGTAATCACAAGAATCATCTGTATTTTTCATACAAGCACCATAAGACGATTCATCTTTCCAATCATCTATAGAATCAACTAAACAAAAATTTTCAGTTCCCTCCCCTGTATAACGAAGATTCTCCGCAAACCAACATTGATCCCCTATTTGAACTGTTTTATATGTGTTCTTTATACCATCTGAATAATATCTTAGATCAAAAAACTTTTTACCACAAACAAAAGAAACTTCACATTTTATTTCATTTGTTTTACCTATCAACATATCTTTATAAGTTCCACAAGTAGTTAAACCTTCCCATTTGTTTTGACCTACCAACTTTACATATGGTTCATCCTTTTCATCAAGTGCTACACTAACACTTTCATAATTTTTAGCACTTAAATTTAGTACTTCGTCAAAATTTCTCTTAGTAATTGGACTACTTTCTAAATCATAACCTTCTAGAAGTTGATAGTCTATTGCTTTTATTACCATCTTTGCATCCATTAAAAAAGCCTTCTTTGTAGTATTTCCTATTAATCCTGTAATAGAAGGTAAAGCGATAGCTAAGACGATTGCTAAAATAACTATTACTGCTAATAATTCAATTAATGTAAAACCTTGTTTTTTCTTCTTAAATAAAAACTTCATACTCTAGCTACCTCCTACTTTAAAGATAACACCTAAAGCATTGCATGTCAAGGTTTTACAACGGTTTTTACCTGGTAAAATTTACCATTTTATTTTTTTAAAAGGCATCTTACTGACCAGCCATTTAATCTATTAATAGCAAAACGACTAATATCTGAACTTTCAAGGCGTAAGGAACGTCCCCAAACATTAGGACCTTCTGAAGTAGAAGACCACCAATAACTTCCTTTATCATAGTAACCTAACTTTCCTGATGTTTCTCGGTGTCCTCCAGGAATTGCCTTAAAACCAGAGGTTCCACAATTATCATTATTAAAACACCAATTAAATTCAAAAGATTTTAATTGATCTCCTATTCCTAAACCCCGCCAATCTACTCTATTAACTTCTTTTATATCTAATCCTAAATATAACTCTAATTCCTTCCAATCAGTATCAGTTGGAAGATACCATCCATTAGGGCATAATCCCTGCACACCTTCATCTAGTTCTCCAGCCATCGCCGCTTTCCATTGGTAGACCAAACCATCATAATCATCTCCTTGGGGAGCACAAGCTTCAAAAGAAGAATTCCATTCTGTAGAAATATTTTCCCCTTCTAAATAATTAGAGCATTTATATCTTAAATCTTCAGCCATCCAACACTGCTCTCCTATTTCTACTGTTTGATATTGATTATTATCCCTTTTATCATATAAAGATTCTCCACAAATAAAAGGAATTTTGCAAATAATATTTCTTCCTATTTTTATCTCTTTTAATGTTCCACAAGCAGTTAAACCTTCCCATTTATTTTGACCTTTTAACATAATAAAAATATTACTCTCTTCATCTTTAGAAAAAACAAGTTTTTGATAATTCTTATTACCTACCTTTAGATATTTTTTAATATTCGTTTCATCAATTAAAGGAAGAAATAAATCTTCTTCCTCCATTCTTAAACTAATTTTTTTTAAAATATTTTTAACTTCCTTTTCAAATAATTGTTGTTTAAAAAAACCTAATCCCTTAAAAATAATAATTATTAAAATAAATAATATTAAAATAAATAATAATATTTTTTTAAAACCATTCCTCTTCTTCATAACTTCACCACTTCTATTCTAAACTATCTTCTTTATACTGAAGAATTTCTGCAAAAACATTTAATGTTTTTATCTCTTTTTCTTTAAATTCTCTAATAACATCCAAATAAATACTATCATCACCCCGCATTAACCTTTTAAACTCTGAATCTTGAAATCTTTTCGCTGATCGAGAAAACTCCTCTATTTTAGACTTAATATTTTTATTATCTTTTAATAATCTAGAATGAATTCGTAACATTAAATAAGCATAATCCCTATAAAAGAACTTTTCGTTAGTTAAAGGATTATTATTATGTTGAAAAATATATTTTATTGTTTGATAATTTCTTTCAAATATTAAATGTTTCGGAACAAAAGAAAAATATTTATTAAAATCTTCAAACAAAGTTTTTCTACTATATAAAACTGCATCATATTCAAAAGGAAATAAATCATGATATTTTTCATATAAAGATGGCTCTTTTATTTTTACTAAATGAAAAAATATCCAATCATATAAAGCATAAAAATCTATTTCTTTATCTTTTAAAAGAGATAAACCTTTTTCTAATTTATATTGATAAGCATGTCTTATTTCATGATTAATAGATTCCATTATTAAATAATTATATTTATTTATAGTATTATCATTTTCTACTTCTTTTAATTTTTCTTGATTAAAACTTAATTCTCTTGTTTGAAAATTATACTCAGCTAAATAAGATATTTTAGCCTTCCAACTAAACTGCTTAATATAATCTTGAACTTTAAAATCATAAACTTTCATACTAGCGTAAAAAGCAATTAAATTTTCATCAATTAATTTTTCTTTTTTAAAACATTGATCAATTAATTGATAACCTTTCCTTTTTAAACTTTCAATATAAAAAAGAGCACTATTAAAATATTCTTCTTCTAATAAATTTAGATAATTATTTACCATTATAAAAATATTAGTTTCCTTTTTCAATAATTGTTTTAAGATAAAATCTTCTTGTTCTTTTAAATTTCCTACCATAAACCATCACCTAATATTACTATAACATAATTAAAGATTTCTACTACTAAAAAGACAATAGGATTAATAAATTAATTCTTTTCCCTCCCAAGTTGTTAATTTTATTTTCCCATTTTCTAAAAATTCATAATTCTTTTTTGCTAAATTAACCTTCCCAAGTCCATTGGGAGAATTAACTATATAAGACGGAATCGCTAAACCACTAGTATTTCCTCTTAAAAAATTAACTATTTCTATCCCTTCTTTTATCTCACAAACAAAATGCAAAGTCCCTTTAACCTTTTTCGCTTGAAAGATATAATATGGTTTAACCCGAGCTTTTAAAAGCTCTTGACAAAGTTTTAACATTACATATTTATTATTATTAATCCCTTTTAATAAGACCGTTTGATTCCCTAAAGGAATTCCAGCATCCGCTAAAAAGGAACAAGCCTTTACTGATTCTTTAGTTATTTCTTTAGGATGATTAAAATGTAAATTTATATATAACGGATGATACTTTTTTAACATTTTAACCAATTCTTTATCTATCCTTTGAGGAATAGTTATAGGAATTCTTGTTCCTAATCTAATTATTTCTACATGTTTAATCGCCCTTACTCTTTTAATAATATCTTCTAATTTTTTCGTTGATAAAGTTAATGGATCTCCTCCAGTTATTAAAACATCACGAATATATTTATTATTTTTAATATATTCTATTGATTCATTAATTTCTTTTAAATTAGTAGAAGAATCCCTTTCTCCAATGTTCCTTTTTCTTTGACAAAAACGACAATAAGTTCCACAAGAATTAGTAACATTAATAATTAAACGATCAGGATATCTTCTAGTAATTGAACCAGCAGGATTAGTATATTCTTCAGCCATTGGATCACTTTCACCAGTGGTTTCACCTTCTAAAATACTAGGAATACACATTAAAGATAATGGATCATTTTTATTTTCTAAATCTAATAATGATAAATAATATGGAGAAATTGACCAACGATATTTTTTAGAAATTTCTTTAATTTCTTCCAATCTTTTTTCATCTATATTAAATACTTCTTTTAATTTATCAATATCATCAAAACGATTTTGCATTTGCCATTCATAATTATTATAATCTTCATCATTTGCTTTTAAATATTTTAAAATTTTCTTTTTATTTTGATCAATCTTTTTTCTTACCTTTAAATCTAAGCCTGAAGGAATAACCCTTTTATCTTGATCATTCTTTAAAGCCTTAGTATCTAATTCTAGTTCTCTTTGTTTGGTTTTTTCATTACTCATTTGTTTTACTTCCTTTCACTTAAAATAGATATCTTCATTTTATCATAAAAAAAGCTTAATAAGTAAATTTATTTATTAAGCTTTTTATGATAATCAAAATGTTTATCTAAAACTTTTAAACGTTCTTCAAACCAAGAAATTACTTGATAAGTGCTAGTATCATCATAAGAAGGCCTTTTATATTCTTTCCATTTATTCTTTTCAATTTTCCATAATTCAGTTGGAATCTTTTTAATAATTCCTTCTGCTAACCTAGAAAGATTATTAACAGTAAAAATATCATCATTTCTTAACTCTGCATAACGCTGTTCAATATCTGGTTTAAATGTATGATAAGTTTTATACCACGGTTTTTGGGTTAACTTTTCTTCTTCATAATTTATTAATAATTTATTTTCTGTTTCTTCCATAATACCACTTCCATCAAAATACATTCCAAAAGTCGTATCTTTATCCCAAGGAAGCATATACCATTTCTCTAAATCATAAGTAACCATTTCTATATCTTGGGCCACAGCATCCCAATCATATATAACTTCTAAAAATAATAACATATCAATCATATTTGTTTTATCTAAATACTTAGAAAAGTTTGCTTTAAAATTATCCAAAGAACCATTAATAAATTTTCCTAATCTATCTATCGCTAAAAGTTGTTCATAAGTAAAATCTTCATTAGAAGGGTAATAACCATCAATCCATTTTCCAACACCTTCAGCTGAAAACTTTTCCCATGTTTTTACTAAAGTATAACCACCCCGAGCATCAAACTCCATATAAATATGTTTTGGATTATTTTTATCAATATTAAAATTTAAAGGATCATGTCCTAAAAGTAACATTGATAATCCATAATGTTCATCATTTACTTTTACATGTATTGGATGAGCTTTAGGAAATCCTTGGGCTTCAGTTTGAAGTCCCTTTTGCATATTATTATTTCCTATCCAAGCATTATCTACTTCATATTTAGGAAATGTTTTTCTACTTTTAACCATTGAACCCCATAAATTATATGATAAAGCATTTCTTAACATTGTTGGATCTATCCATTCTGCTTTCGCAATCCATTTATCAGAAGCAATAGAATCTCCTATTTTTAATCGAAGTTTCTCTTCTCTTTTAGCATCAGCATAAAACTTTAAAGACCAATTTTTTTTAGGCCAATAAGCTGTCGAAGAACCTTGAACCTTTATTTCTCCAAAAGTCTTTAAGGTTGTTCCTTCTATTGTTAATGATAAAATCACAGGTAAATCACCGGCACTTTTAGAAGTAGGCAATTCATTACCTAAAGTATCTATATTAACTTCTATTATGCTAGTCGGTTCTGAAAAAATAACTACATCATCAAAATAAACTAAATTATTACTTTCTTTGGAAACCTTTAAACCTACACTCTTATAATTATTATAATTTAAAATATTTAAATTATTACTTATAAGAAAAATTCCTAACAAAATAAAAATCAATAACAAAAACCATTTAACTTTTAATAACACTGAATTTAAATTTATTCTTTTTTTAAAAACTTTAATATCTAATGTTATTTTAAGCTTAAATATAATATATCTTAAACTTAAATAACAAAACAGAATAAAAAGAAACTTAGGAAATATATAATATAATCCTTCTTTAAAAAATCCTTCTTCTAAATTATTAGAAAAAATATTTAAATAAGTACTATCAAAAAAACCATAATAAGATTTTATAAAAAACATAAATAAAATAACAAATATTAATATTATCATTACTACATCAAGAAAAAAAGTTTTAATTCTTTTCATTTTTCTTCACTTTCAAAGTAATATTCGTATTTTCTTTAATAACCATTATTAAAAAAGATAAAAATATTGATAATATAATATTTGTTAAACTATATTTAATAAAAAATGATATTGTAAAACTATACACAAGATATTCTTTAAATATCCATAATATTAAATTTGTTAATAAGTTAGTTATAACAACAAGACTTAAATAATTTAAAAACAACTCCTTTAATTGAAAATTATATTTGTAATTACTTATAAGTAAACCAAATATTGGTGCTATAAAAATAGCAATAAATTCTAAATTTTCCATAAACCCTCCTAAATTTATAATTATTATATCATATTATAAATAAAAGGAAAGTTTTTAGATTTTAGACAATATCATTTAATTCCTGTTGAACCAAAACCACCGCCACGGTTTACTCCTAAATCTTTTATATTTTGAATAGGAACAAATTCAATAGTTTCAACCTTTGTTAATATTATTTGGGCTATTCGATCCCCTTTTCTTATTTTATAAATTCCTGATTCTTGATATTCTTTATCATCAATATAAGTAAAAAAAGAAGAAGAAATATCCCCTTTTTCAAACATTCTTTTAGGTAATATATTTGACATAATTATCCCTATTTCATCACGATAACCACTATCAATAGTTCCAGGAGAATTAGCAATCCTTAATGGATGTTTAAGTGATATTCCGCTTCTTGGTCTAACTTGTATTTCATACCCTTTGGGAATTACCATTTTTAAACCAGTAGGAATAATTTTAGTTTCACCAGGTAATAAAATTATATCTTCTGCAGCCCTAATATCCATTCCTGCATCCCCAATATTATTATATTGGGGTAATTTTACATTTTCCCTACAAACTTCTACATAAACTTGTTTCGCTTTTATTAATTCCTTTTGAAATTCTTTAAATATTTCTTTTTTTTCTTCTACGTTTAATCCCATTTATAAAACCTCCAAAAATATTATATCACATCAATTTTAAATAAAATAAAAAACAGGATTAACCTGTTTATAAAACTATTGCTATCATATTTGATGAACCTTTATTTACTACTTTTGTTAAAATTCCTTGTAATTTATATCTAATATTATCTGGCATCATTAAAAGTTTCGCTTGAATTCCCTCTTGAACTATCGCATCTAAACTACGTCCAAATATTTCTGATTTCCAAATATTTTCTGGTGTTGTTTCATAATCTTTCATTAAATAATTAATTAACTCTTTACTTTGAACTTCTGAACCAATTATTGGTTCAAAACTACTTTGAACATCTACTCTAACCATATGAATAGAAGGCGCTACTGCTTTTAATTTTATACCATAACGATTACCCTGTTTAACTATTTCTGGGGAATCTAATTTCATATCACCTAAAGTTGGTAAAGCTACCCCATAACCAGTTTGTTTAACCATTTTTAAAGCACTTTTTATTTGATCATATTCCACCTTCGCCTCATCATAATCTTGAAATAAACTTAGAAGTTCAGCCCGATTGGAAACATTTACCCCAATAATATCTTTTAAAACTTCATTATATAAATGATTAGGAGCATGAAGAGAAATTGTTACTTCTCCTGTTGCGGCATTTACTTCTGATAAATAAGCCTTACTAATAAATTCACAATCACTAAAATGTTGATTAATTCCTTCTACATCGCGAAGTTTATCTACTTCCACAACACTTTCTTTTATTTTATCAATATAAAGTTTCTTTAACCAATGATCAGGTTTTAAACAACCAATCCATTCTGGCATATTAACTCGAACATCAATAATTGGAAATTCATATAAAGCCTCTCTTAAAACACTATACATCTCTTTTTCTCCCATTGCTTCAATATTAACAGGTAAAACAGGAACTGAATGTTGATCTCTTAAAGATTCAGCTAATCTTTCTGTCTCTGGTAACATCGGATGAGTAGAGTTTAATAAAACTATAAAAGGTTTTCCTATTTCCTTTAATTCATTTATAACTGTCTCTTCCGCCTTAACATAATCTAAACGTTCAATCTCCCCAATAGAACCATCTGTAGTAACAACAATCCCAATCGTTGAATGATCCTTAATAACCTTTTCTGTCCCTATTTCAGCAGCTTCAATAAAAGGTATCTCTTCATCATACCAGGGAGTATTAATATTAGGGATACCTAATTATTTAAAATGATTAAAATCTTTTATTCTATAATGAATTTCAATAGTTTGATCCTTATGAATATAAATTTCTCTAATTAATTTAGTTATTATATAAGAAGTAATCTTTTTCATATTTAAGAATTCCTTAATTAAATTGAAAAAATCCTCTTTATCAAAGAAATCAGTCTTATTTAATTTTTTTATTTCCTCTTTTAATTCCTTTATTTCTTTATTAACTTTTTTTGATAATCTTAAATACATTTTAGAATCAATAACTTTATTAAATTTATCATCATATAAATTATCAAGTTTCTCTATTAAACAGTTAAGTTGAAAATTTAAACTTTCTTTTGTTTGTTTTTCCTGAATTAAGGGATCAATATAATTTATCTTTTTTATAAAAGATTCTTGATTAATACCAATTTTACATAGTTCTTTAACTCTCCTTATAATCAAATTTTCTAATTTTATATAATTAATAAAGTGCGAAGAACAAACACCATATTTGCTAAATTTTCTATAATTATTACAGTTAGAAATAGTACGATCCCTTTTTTTATCATAACTTATTGACATTCTAGATTGACAATCCTTACATTTAATTAAACCTGATAATAAATACTTTACATTTCTTCTACTTTCATTATAATTATTTTTTCTATTCCTTCTTTTTTGAACAGAATTAAATAGTTCTTTACTTATTATAGGTTCATGAGTATTTTCTATTACTATCCATTTTTCTTTTGGAACTTTTATTCTTGTTTTTAACTTATAACTTAAATTAGTAGTAGTATTTTGAATTAAAGAACCTGTATAAACAGGATTTTTTAAAATATTATTAATTGTTGTTGTTTTCCATATCTGAGGATATGGAATATTACTTATTTTAGATAAACTATTCTTAACTAAAATAGGAGTTAATACTTTTTCTTTAGTTAATATTTCTGCTATTACACTTGTTTTAATTCCTCGATGATACATTTCAAAGATTCTTTTTACAACCTTAGAATATTTATCATCAACAATAAGTTTATATTTATTATTAGGATCCTTAAGATAACCATAACTAGGAGTACTACCTAAAAACAATCCCTTTTTTTTAAGAACAGTTAAAGTGCTTCTAACCTTTTTAGAAATATCTTTGGCATACATATCATTAAGACCTAGTTTAAAAGGCATTACATCACTTCCTGATGTTTCTTTAAAAGTATCTATATCATCAAGTAGGGCTACATATCTAATATTATTTATAGGAAAAAACCTTTCTATATAATGACCAGTATCAATATAATCACGACCTAATCTTGATAAATCTTTAGTAATAACCATATTTACTTTTTTATTTTTAATATCCTCAAGTAAGCGTTTAAAACCAGGACGATTAAAATTACCTCCGGAATAACCATCGTCAATATATTCATCAATAATAATTAATTGATGATCAGTAACATAATTTTGAAGAAGAGTTCTTTGATTAGTTATACTTTCACTTTCTAAATCATCGCCATCTTCCCTAGAAAGACGAATATATAAAGCTACTTTAAATAACATTTTAGTAATCATTGAATTCTTTTTCTAGATCCTTATTTAAAAAATAAAAATAATCTAATAAAACTTCTTCTAAAGTAAACCCATTTTCATTAAATATTTCAATAAGTTTCAATCTCCTCACCTCTAATTAAAGTTATTTAAAAGCAATAAAAAAAAGAACACACATTATTAGGCATTCTTTTTATATTTAATTATTCTTTTAAATTAATATATCTATTTAATTCTTCAATCAAAAGATCACATATTAAATCGGTCATGAAACTACTATCTTCTTCTTCATTCCAAACTTTAAAAGCATCATAATATCTTTTTCGATCTTTATATTTAATATTAATAGGAACATAACCCTTTTTCATTAATTCAAAATTTAAAATTAATCTTCCGACACGGCCATTACCATCAATAAAAGGATGAATTGTTTCAAATTTTAAATGAAATAATGATATCTTTTCTATTTCTTTTAAATTACTCTTATTATACCAATTTAATAATTCTTCCATTTTTGGTTTTATCAAATAAGGAGGAGCTACTTCAACATTAGTATTTAATATTCTTACTAAAATATTTCTATATCTTCCTTTATCTTCTGCTCTATCCATTAAGACCAAACTATGAATATTTAATATTTCTTTTTCTGTTAAATCCTTTTTTTCTTTAACTAATTTTTCAATATAATAATAAGCCTCTTGATGTCCAATAGCCCTTAAATGAAAATCTAATGGTTTTTCAGCAATAGTTATATTCTCTTTTAAAACTAATACTGTTTCTTCTAATGTTAAGGTACTCCCCTCAATAGCGTTACTATCATAGGTATTTTCAATAGAAAATTCTTCTTTTAATCTCTCTAATTCCCCTTTGGTAAAAGGTCTTAAAGTTTCTAATTTTTCTTTTAATTCATCTATTAATTTTATTTTCTCTACCATAAAGATACCTCCTTAACATCTAATACCATTATATAATAAAACTTATCTAATATATATATAATTAAATCTATTACTCTTCAAAAGTTAATCTTTTATAAAATTCCTCTTTAATACACAAAGTAAAATTGTTCTGGTATCCCTAATTAAATATCTCCTCAGGGAGTTCTAACCATCCTTGGTCCATTTTCATCTTCATATCCTTTAGCAGCTGGTATTACATAACCAACACAATCTACTAACCGAACATTAGCAGAGAAATTATCGATTTCAATCTTCGCTGCTGTAGCGGGAACAAATTTTGGTTCTGTCGTCATTATTGTTTTACCTTGAGCACTTTGGGGCATTTCATCTAAACATCTTTTTCTTTCATATTCATCAGTAATATTAGGTACTACTAAACTTTCCATAAACCTTTTAATAAAAGTTGATTTTCCTGTTCGAACAGCTCCAACTACCCCTAAATATATATCACCACCAGTTCGTTCACCTAAGCTTTTAATAATGTCTATCTTTTCCATATAATCCCTACTTTCATATATTATTCATTAAAATGTATGAAAGAGAATACAAAATTATTCATTTTTTATCTTATTCCATTAAATTATCTAAATCTTTAGGAACTTTATCATCAACTATCGTTTGAATTATCTTTTTTTCTTGGTCTTCACTTAACTTTCTTCCTGTTAAATTACTTAACTCTGTAATTACCTCTTTTAAAGTATTAACATCCTTTAAATTACCCTTTTGAAGTTTTGAGGCTAATCCTAAGATTACTTCTTTATTAACATTAGTTTTTTCTTCTATCTTCTTAAAAAAGTTTTCATTAAACATCTTAAAACCTCCTTAATTAATATATGTTTAATAAAAACTTTAGTTATTATTTCTCGCCTCTATTTTTAAATTGTAATATTATTGGTGTTCCTGTTAAATCAAAATTTTCCCTCAATTTATTCTCTAAATATCGTTCATAAGAGAAATGAAGTAAGCCTTTATTATTAACTTGAAATAAAAATTTAGGAGGAGCCACACTAATTTGACTAACAAAATATATTTTTAAATTCCGACCTTTATAAGTTGGTGGAGGATTAAGTAAAAAGGCATCATGAATAACTGTATTTAAAAGACTAGTTTTAATTTCTTGATAAGTATTTTTATAAACAGTTAGAATTTCTGGTATTAAAGAATTAAGTCCCTTTTTAGTTTTAGCGGATAAAAAAACAATAGGAGCATAAGGCATAAATTTAAATTCTTCTTTAATTTTATTTCTCCATTTTCGAACACTTTTATCTTTTACTTGATCCCATTTATTCACTACAATTAAAACAGCTCTTCCTTCTTTTAAAATATAACTTGCTATATGTTTATCTTGCTCAATAATTCCTTCTTCAGCATTGATGATTAATAAGCAAACATCACTTCGACTAATAGCTTTTAAAGCTCTTAAAACGCTATACTTTTCGATTCTTTCATAAATTTTACCTCTTTTTCTAATACCCGCAGTATCAATTACTAAATAATCTTTTCCTTCATATGAAAAATAACTATCAATCGCTTCTCTTGTGGTTCCTGGTTCTTTAGAAACAATTACTCTTTCTTCATTTAATAAAGCATTAACCAAACTACTTTTACCAACATTAGGTCTTCCAACAATAGAAAAACTAATAACATTTTTATCTCTTTCTTCTTGAATAGTATTTTTAAATAAAGAAACTAAATAATCTAATAAATCTCCAAAACCAATATTATGCTCCGCACTAATTAAAAAGTAATCATCAAACCCTAATTGATAAAAATCATATTGATGATCTTTTGCTATTTTAACATCACTTTTATTAATAGCAACAATTACTTTTTTATTAGACTTTTTTAAAAGATCTCTAATCATTACATCATCATTAGTTAAACCATCTTTACCATCAACAATAAAAATAACAATATCTGCTTCTTCAATTGCAATTTCTGTTTGAATAAAAACTTCTTTATTATAAAAATCTTTAGAAACCTCAATACCACCAGTATCAATTAAATCAAAAATAAAATCATTATAATATAACTTCACTATAAAGCCGATCTCTAGTTATACCAGGAAAATCATCAATAATGGCGATTCTTCTTTTAGCTAAACGATTAAAAATAGTTGATTTTCCAACATTAGGTCTTCCTACTAAAGCAACAATTGGTTTAATCATTAAATCACCTACTTATTAACATTATAAGACTTCTATTTGATTAAAACAAGATAAATTATCCAATGTTTCTCCATAAACTACTTTACTATTTTCTAATAGAAAACTATAAGTTTTTTCATCTATTTCTTCATCTATCTCTAAATAATATTTTAAATCTTTATAATAAACATTTTTAAGATATTTTTTTATTTCTTTAATAAAAAAATAATCTTCTATTTCATAAAGAAATAAATTATCTAAAATAATCGCTATTCTCATTTCTACATTATTCCCATAAACTTTAAAATATTCACTAATCAATTTTTCAACTTCAATTACTAATCCATATCTTTTATTAGAATAAATTTTAATATTATAATATCCTCCTAATTTTAATTTATAATTATTTTTAAGACGAAGAAATAATTTTTTAAAATAAATTTCCATTTCCTTTTCATCATCTAATTTTAAATCTTTAATATAATATTTATTTAAATATAAGACAAACTTCTCATTATCAAAAAAAGATATTTTCATCAAACCACCTAAATTAGTTTATGAAAATATCATCTTTAAGTTATTATTAATCTATTTCTACAAAATCAAGATACTTTTCAATAATACTGTATACTTCTTTTTTACCATCTTTTGTAACACTAGAAAATAAGATTAATTCATCACCTACTACTAAATCTAAATTATCTAATATTAATTTTTTTTGTTTCTCTCTATTAGCGGGAGTTATTTTATCTATCTTAGTCGCAATTACTGTAACCTTTTTATTATAATATTTTAAAAAATTATACATTAAATGATCATTCTCTGTTGGTTTATGCCGAAAATCTATAATCATAAAAACTTCTTTTAAATTAGGACGATTAGTTAAATATTCTTCAATCATTAAACCAAACTTTTTTTGTTTTTTCTTATTCACATTCGCATAACCATAACCAGGAACATCCACTAAATAAAAATCATTATTAATTAGATAAAAGTTTAATGTTTGAGTTTTTCCTGGTCTACTAGAAGTTCTAGCATAATTTTTTCGATTAATTAAAGTGTTAACAAAGCTACTTTTACCAACATTAGAGCGACCCACTAATAAAAATTCTGCTTTCTTATCTTCAGGATATTGACTTACTCTAACAGCACTAATTGTTAAATTTACACTACTTATTCTCATAAAAAGAGGACCTCTTCTTTCTTTAAAAATAAATTTTTAATCTATCCCCTGATATATTTTACTTAATTCATCTAATTCTGCTACTAATTGATGAACCTCTTCCATATCATTAAGACGAGCCCCACTAGCGAATTTATGGCCACCACCATTATAACTTTCAGCGATTGTATTAATAATTGGACCTCTTGAACGAATATTAACTCTTATTGTGTCTTGCTTTTTATCCTCAGAAACAGTTAACCAAATTAATACTTCTTCAATAAAGTTAAAATTATTAATTAAATTACCAGCACTCGCAACATCAACATTATAACCTTCTATAATATCATTTGTCAAAATTATATAGGCAACTCCATGTTCAGTAACTGTCAAGTTTAAAGCAATATGACCTTGTAACCGTATTTCATTTAATGTTCTCATATATAACTGTTCATATAAAGGATTAATATTTATTTTAGTTTTTTCTAATAATTTTTTAGTTAAATCAAAAGTCTTAATTGATGTATAATCATATAAAAAACGATCAGTATCTGCCACTAAACCAACAAAAAAATTTTCTGCTGCCTTTTCATTAATCTTTAATCTAGTTTTAAAACTTAATTCAATTAGCATTTGACAAACACTAGAAGAACTACTATCAATCCATTCTAAATCACAAAACTGTTCCATAAAAGGATGGTGATCTATTTTTATACTATATTTAAATCTAGTTGGATCAACACCATCAACTCTTTTTAAATCTGGAGTATCTAAAACAATTAACAAAGAATCTTCATAATACTCTTCACACATTTTATCTAATTTCCCCATAAATTTAAATTTTGATGTAGGTAAACCTACAGCATAAACGTTCTTATTCGGAAAAGTATTCAAAATCATTTCCCTTAATCCTAATTGAGAACCTAAAGCATCAGGATCAGGTCCTATATGGCGAGTTATAATTATCGTTTTATATTTCTTTATTTGACGGTAAATTTGTCTCATCATTTTCTTCACAATATCCTCATTTCTACTTTAAAAGATCTATTACCTCACTTACAATCATTAATTCCTCATTAGTTGGAATAACATAACATTTTATTTTAGAATCATTTTTGGTTATTTCTAATTCTTTACCTCTTACTTGATTCTTAGTTTCATCTATTATAACACCAAATAATTTTAAACGCCTCATTATCTTTTCTCTAACCATAGTGCTATTTTCTCCAATCCCAGCAGTAAAAACAATAACATCAGTTCCTTCTAAAAGGGTATTATAATAAGATAAATAAGCCAAAACTCGGTTAATATAAATTTTCATCGCTAGTTTACATTTATAATCATCTTCAAGAATTCCTTTTTCAATATCTCGAAAATCACTATAACCAGATATTCCAAAGACACCACTTTTTTTATTTAAATCTTCCATGACCTCTTCAATTGATTTATTAGTTTGTTTCATCATATAAGAAATAATAGAAGGATCAATATTCCCACTTCTAGTCCCCATTGCTATACCACCTAAAGGTGTAAAACCTAAAGTAGTATCTAAACATTGACCATCTTTAATGGCAGAAATACTACCACCATTTCCTAAATGACAAGATATTATTTTTAAATTTTTCTTTTGAAGAACTTCTTCTGTTCTTTTAGCAATATAATTATGACTTATACCATGAAATCCATATTTTCTAACTCCATATTTCGTATACCATTCATAAGGAACAGAATATAAATAAGCTTCTTCTGGTAATGTTTGATGAAAAGCTGTATCAAATACAGCCACCATCTTCACTTTTGGTAAAACCTTTTTAAAAACTTTTATTCCAAGTAAATTAGCCGGATTATGTAAAGGGGCTAAAGGAATATAAATTTCTATATCTTTTATTACCTCTTCAGTAATTACTACTGATTGTTTATATTTATCACTACCATGAACTACTCGGTGTCCTACTCCTTTTATTTCCTTTAAATCACTAATTATTTTATATTCTATAAATAAATTTAAAATAATTTTTGTTGCTTCTTCAACATTTTTAATATTTACTTCCTTTTTCTCTTTTAAATCTTTAAAATCTAAAACATAAAAAGGATTATCTAAACCAATTCGTTCAAAATTAATCTTTGCTAAAAGTTCTTTTTTAAATGAATCATATAAACTAACTTTTAATGAAGAACTACCAGCATTAACTGCTAAAATTTTCATCTACTTCCTCCTTAATGTATTTCTATTATACTAAATCGAGAAGAAAAAAAATAGGGTTAATTAAATAATCATAATCGACCCTATTTAGATTTATATTGTAATAATTTAATCTTTATTGATTTTGAGCATTATATCCTTGTGAACCGCCTAATTGAGATTGGCCCATTTGTACTAAACGTCTAGTAATTTCTCCACCAACTGAACCATTAGCACGAGAAGTAGTATCTGGACCTAAATTTACTCCAAATTCATTAGCTATTTCAAACTTCATTTTATCAATAGCCTGTTTAGCACCAGGAACAACAAGTCTATTACGGCTACCGCTTTGATTTGGCATTTTTTCACCTCCTATACATTTATAGAATGTGAAGAAAAAGTCATATCATACATAAAATAGCATGGTAATTAATCCCTACAATAAATCCTCATATTCATTTTTATCTAAAGTGTTTATAGTTAACGTTTGAACATTATCCAAGCATTCCTTTATCAATTTTTGGTAATCAAATTTTTCTTCATTTTTTAAACATTTTTCTATCGTCGGATTAATAATCGGATGTTTAGGAACAAAGATTGTACAACAATCCTCATAAGGTAGAATACTTATTTTATAGGTATCTATTTTTTTAGCTAAACTAACAATTTCTGCTTTATCTAAACAAGCTAAAGGTCTTATTATTGGTATTTTCGTTACATTATTAATTGTTCTTAAACTAGTTAAAGTTTGACTTGCCACTTGTCCAATAGACTCTCCTGTAATAAAAGCATTCGCTTGCCTTAAAAGAGTTAATTTTTCTGTTATTAAATACATCATTCTTCTTAAAATGGTTATCATATAAGAAGGATTAGTTTTTTGATAAATAGTTTCTTGTAATTTAGTAAAAGGAACTATATGTAAAATAAATTCTTCATTATTATAAACCATTAATTTTTTAGCTAAATCTTTAACTTTATTTAAAGCTTCAATACTAGTATGAGGAGGAGAATCAAAATATATACCTTCTATTTTTATTCCTTTTTTAATTGCTAAAAAACCAGCCACAGGAGAATCTATTCCCCCACTTAACATTAATAATCCTTTACCTAATGAACCAACAGGAAAACCTCCTAAACCCTTTATTTCATCTTGATATAAATAAGTATAATCTTTTCTTATTTCTACTTTAAATAAAAACTCAGGATGATGAACATCAACTTTTAATTGATTATTATTTTTTAAAATAAAAGAACCAAGAAGACGACTTGTTTCTAAACTAGAATAAGAAAACCCTTTATCAATCCTTCTCGTTTCTACTTTAAAAGTTTTAATCTTTAAATCTTTAAAAATTAAAAAAGTTCCTTCTTTAATCTTCTTAAAATCACTTTCTATTTGATAAGCTAAAACAATACTATGAATTCCAAAAACTTGTTTTAATTTATCAATAATTATCTTAAAATTCTCTTCCTTTGTTTCAATATATATTCTAGCTTTAGTTTTTTTTATTTCAACCTCTTCATTTTTTAATTTTAAACAAATATTACTATATAATTGATTGATAAAAAAATTAATATTACCTTTTTTAGTATTTAATTCCCCATATTTTATAAAAATTATCCTCTTCATATTATTCCTCTTTCTTTAAATTTAATTCATCAAAAACCAAAACAAAAGTATTTAAAAATCTCTCTACTTCTAATTCTGTAGTAAGATAAGATAAACTAATTCTTAAAGAAGAAAGGGCTAAAGATTGATCTTTTGTTAGTTCTAAAACTGATAATGAAGGTTCCTTTAAAGAAGAACAAGCACTCTTAGTAGAAATATAAATGTGATGTTTTTCTAAACCACGAATAAAAGTTTCAGGCTTTATATTTTTCAAACTTATATTTATAATATGAGGAATACTTTCCTCAGTATTATTTATAACTAAACCTTTAAAAGTAGAAAAATTTTTTTTAATTTTTTTATTTAAATTAAAAATATGTTCATTTTTAATTAATAAATCTTTCATACTTAGTCTTAAAGCTTTCGCTAAAGAAACAATTAAAGGGGAAGAAGGAGTTCCACTACGAATTTGATTCTTTAATCCTCCATGAAATAAAGGTTCTAATTGAATTCTTTCTTTCTTAATTAAAACACCAATACCTTTTAAACCATAAAACTTATGAGCAGAAAAACTAATCAGATCAACATTTTTAAAATCAACTTTTACTTTCCCGATCGCCTGAGTAGCATCAACATGAAAAATAACTTGAGGGTATTTCTTTAATAACTTACCAATCTCTTCAATAGGTTGCCTAAGACCTAATTCACTATCAACAGCAACAATAGAAACAAGAATAGTATCATTCCTTATTAAAGATTCTAAATGCTTTAAATCAATTAAACCTTCTTTCGTTAATTTAACATAAGAACATTTAAATCCTTTTTTAGTTAAATAAGCAATTGGTTCTCTAACCGACGCATGTTCTAACTTAGTTGTTATAATATGATTCCCTCTATTTTGATAATGAACAGCAACACCTTTTATCGCTAAATTATTAGATTCAGTAGCCCCACTAGTATAAATAATCTCTTCCGGTAAAACCTTTAAAAGATCAGCTATTTGCTTAGTAGAAACTTCTATTAATTCTTTTGTTTTCTTCCCCAATTTATGCAAAGAATTAGGATTTCCTATATAATCTTTAGTTACTTTATTAAAAGTATCTAATACTTCTTTATTTACTGGAGTTGTTGCACTATAATCTAAATAAATCATCCACATCACCATTATTAGTATATCAAAGGAGAAAAAAAATAACAATTAAATAAAAAAAGAGGTTTATTTAAACCTCTTTAAAATTATTTTTTAACAAATTCTTTAACATCAGTTTGAGTTTTTAAATTTTCATTTACACTTTTAACCATATTACTAAAGTCTGAAATCTTACCTAAAAATTCTTTTTCACGATTTAAAATAGCTTTTTCTCTCTCATTCAAATTACTTTCTCTTTCATTTAACCTATTTTCCCGATTATTTAATTCATTAGTTTGATTATTAAGATTTTCTTCTTTAGTAGTTACTTCTTTTTCCCTAGTCTCTAATTCATTATTTCTTTTATCAAGTTCTTCTTTTGATTGTCCTAAAGATTTCATTTCATCTAATTCCTTTTGTAATTTTTCTTTCTCACGAGCTTCATTTTCAGCAATGCTTTTTTGATTTTCTACTTCACTTTTAACATTAGAAATAAGATTTCCTAATTCTTGCATATTTTTTGTTAAATCTAAGAAAACATCATCTAAAGAATGTTCGTCAATTTGCTCTTGTTCTATTCTAGCTTCACTAGTTAATAATTCTCTTTGCTTTTGTTCTATTTTTTGTTGTTCTTGCTGTTCCTTTACTTGTTGTTCTTGTTCACGTTCCTTTCGAAGTTTAGCTTCTTGTTCTCTTTTAATTTGCTCAAAAGTTTCTTGAGCAAATTTACTACGTTTATCAGTAACTTTAAATAAAGGTTGTTGTTCTTGATCTTTTTGTTTTTCTTCTTGACTTTGAGCAATTATTTCATCCAATTCCCGATGAAGTGCTGCAATATCAGCCTCTTCTTGCTGTTTAAAATCTGGAACTTGTGGTCCTTCTTCTGTTTTACCACTAAAACTTGTTTCCACTCCCCAATAACGCTCTAAAGCTTCTTTTAAACCAATTGATCTTCCTACATAAACATTTCTTTTTTGTAAAGCCACACGAAGTTTAGCTTCCTTAATTTGTAATTTATATATTTTATTTAAAGAGGTTTTTATAGCTTCTTCCATAACTTGAGCTGCTTTTGTTTCTTTACCATAAGCTTCCCTAGCAATATCCATTTGAGCAATAGCAACTTTTTCTTTAGAAACATCTTCCTTAATTCTTCTAATTTTTGCTTCTTTATCAAAAGCCATACTCCAAACTCTTTTAATATTAGGTAAATATTTACCTAATACTTTTACCACCTTAAATCCTTTATTATTAGCTTTTTTATAATCATTAAAAATTCTAGTTATTTCTTCAGGACTATAATCTTTGCCATCAATATTACTCGTAAAAACTATCTCCTTCATTATTCCATCCTCCTCATTTTTATATTTGAGCCATTTTCTTCATAATTTCTTTTATTGTTGCCCATTCTTCTTCCGATTCAATATTTTCAAAAGATAACATGCCATCTCTTTCCGTCAAAATTGATGCATATAATCTAACCATATCATTTTCATCTTTTTCATTAAAAGTATAAAATATATACTCTTTTCCGGTATCAGGTAATTTGAAGTTTGACAGAATTTCAGCTTCCCTCTCTTGACCATTTTGATCCAAAACAATAATTGTTTGTTTTTCGCCCACTAGTTCCACCTCTTCCTTGCTTATTCTTTTCTATAAAATATTATATCATATAAAGTTATTTTTTGTATACCTTTTTTAAAATAAAATATTTACAACCATAAGCACATTGTTCTTTTAGATATTTATCTAGCTTTTTTATATCATTTATTTTAGTTGCTTTTTTATTATTACTATTATAAAAACCCTTTAATCGTAATTTCCCATAAGCCCAATCACCAACAACATAATCATAATTATTAAAATAATCAGTCATTTTCTCTTTTACAACTTCTAAATCAAATCCCCCTTTTTCTTCTTTCTCTAAAAGATATTTTCTTTTATTAAATTCATATTCTTTCATTTTAATACTCCTTACTATAGACCTTTATTTGACTTTGATATCTCTTTAATCCTGAATAAGATAACCAAGTCATATAACCCCCGTTTAAACCAGCATCAAATAATCCCTTAATTTGTGCTTCTATTTCTTCTTCCCCATAATGATAACCTCCAGCATGTTTATAATTAGGAACATCACCACCTTGAATCCAAGTTCTTATCGTTGCTGGTGTTGGTATTTCTGTTTGCCGAATCATTACATAATTATGCCCCCAATGATAAAGAAGATCATAAGGTATAGTCCAAACAGGTTCTGTAAAACCAAACTCATATTTATTAAAATGATCTGGATAAGGCATTCCACTAATAACATCAACAATATTAGAGATCGCGGGCCAATATTGACCATAAGCAGTAACATAATCATAAGCTGATTCACCAAAAACATCTGCTGAAACATAAACTCCTAATTGATGAAGAACATCTGTTGCATAAAAGAAAAACCCTTGAATAGCCTCCGCCTTTTCTTCTTCATAAATATTCCCTAAATTCATTAATCCTTTAACTTCAGCATCTCTTGTTTGATCAGGAAAACGAACATAATCAAACTGAATTTCATTAAATCCCATCCCTACAGCCTCTTTAGCTAAATTAACATTAAATTCCCAAACATCACGTTGAAAAGGACTAGGCCAATAAGTATTAGAATGTAAATAAGGTTCTTTAGTCTTACTATCAATAATTGCCTTGGTTGGATTATCTAAAACATAATACTTATCTTTAAAAACTGTTATTCTGCCAATTACATAAAAACCTGCTTCTTTTAATTTTTTTATTGCTTCTTCATAATTAGAATAACTATTATTCGCATATTGATAATTAGTTGGTGAATACTTTTCAAAAACTAATGATTTATAACCTGGAGCTTCATCATCTTTAATATCAACAACAAAAGCATTTATTTTAGTTTGTTTAGCTAAATTAATATAATCATCAATCTTATTTATTATATTTCTTCCATTATTTAAATATAAAGCATAAACAGGATTAGGCATTATATTATCTTTAAAGATAGGTTTTAAAACAGGATAATAATCTAAATTTCCCGCATGACCACCCCCATAACGATCCCCTCTTTTATTATGAACATCATAATATAAATCAGGTTCATAAAAAACAGTCGCCTCTTCTTGATTTAAAACAGTATATTTACCATAGATATAACCTTTTTCATCATTATATTTTACTTGATAAATATTCACTAAACCATCTTCTAATAATTCTTTATATCCTAAAACTTCTAATTCACTACCCTTTTTCCCTAAACCAAGAATCTTCCCTGATTTAATATCCTTATAAATAGTAGCGGGAGTTCTTATATATATCTTTTTCTCTTGAACTATCTTTTCCTCTTTATTAGTTAAATTCTTTTCTTCAATATAAAAAGTCCTTTTATCTTTAATTATTTCTTGATAAATATTATTTTTTTCATCATTAATTTTTTTACCTGTTACTAAAACCTTTTCCCCCCTAATAGTTTCAATATTTTGAGTTAAAGTTTTGTTATATAATAAAACAGTTGGTTTAAAACCAGCTATATAACCATAAAAAGTGGGAGGTTGTTTGATAAATTTAAAACCTAAATAAATTAAACCACTAATAAAAAAGATAAAAATAATCAAAAACTTTAATATTCTTTTTCTTTTTTTAGGCCGTTTTTTACTCAAAACTATCACCTATCCTAGTATCAAATTAAATTATTTCTCTAAATTCATTATACATCATTTTTAAATACTTTAACATAAATAATTTAGAACTTTTGTTCTTCATTGTCGATTTTAATTTAAGGAAAAAAACTTGTTTTTTACTTTAATAATATGATAAAATTAAAAAAGGTGATGAAAAATGACAAAAAGAAATAGGAATAGAAAGAAAAAGAAAGAAAATATTACAGAAATTAACGATGTTATAAAAACTATTATCATTGTTTTAGTTATTTTTATTGGTTTTTATGTTCTAACAATATTTTTAACTAAAAATCAATTACCAATTAGGAATAAAGAAAATATAATTGCCGTAATCCAATATAAAGAAATTTTAGCAGGAGAAACTTTTAATAAACCTGAAAAAGAATATTATGTTTTATTTTTTAATCATCAAAATAAGGAAAAAGAAATTTATAATTTAATTATAGAGCGATATGAAAATAATCTTCCTATCTATACAGTTGATTTAGAAAATGGATTTAATCAATCTATCGTAAAAGAAAATAGTAATAAAGAAGCTCAAAATGTTTCTTCTTTACAAATAAATCAACCTACTTTAATAAAGATTAAAGAAGGAAGAAATATCTTATATAAAGAAGGTCAAGAAGAAATAAAAAAGATTTTAAATAATTAAAGGGGAGATATTATTAAAGAAAAAGATTTGAAAAAATTTATACAACAACTAGATCGCTCTAAATTTGTTTTAGAAGATGATAAAAAAATAGCACATTATGATACTCCTTTACCAATTGGTTATAACCAAACAATTTCTCAACCTAGTTTAGTTTTAAAAATGAGTTTACTATTAGATTTAAATAAAGAACACCATGTTTTAGAAATAGGAACTGGATCTGGTTATCAAACAGCGATCTTAAGCCACTTTACAAAACATGTTTACACCATAGAATTAATTCCAGAATTAAGTAGACAAGCAAAAAAAAGACTTAAGGAAATGAATTTTACTAATATTAGTTTCTTTATAAGTGATGGTAGCATTGGTTTAAAAAAACATGCTCCTTTTGATCGAATTATTGTAACTGCTGCTTCTAAAGAAATACCTCAAGAGTTAATTGAACAATTGGATAATAATGGAATAATGATTATTCCTATTGGTCCTCCTGAACTACAAGATTTAAAACTTCTAAAAAAAGATGAACAGGGTAATATTACTATTCAATCAATTACACCTGTTCGCTTTGTAGAATTTAAAGGAAAATACGGATGGTCAAAAAAAAGCCTATAAATTAATTTATAAGCTTTTTTATTTTAAAACAGGAACTGTATTCATAGAACGAGCAACTTCAACCAACTCTGATTTTTTCATAACCTCTGATGCTAAATAATATTCCATCCCAGAACTTATCCAAGAGACTTCATTTTCCCCCACATAACCAATAGTATCAATTAAAAGAATTGGATCTCCATAAGTAGGAATAATTGTAAATTCTTCTAAAGGATTAAAAGTTTCTTCTATTAAGGTAAAAGGCTTTTCTCCTTCAAAAGTTAACATTACCCTTTCTCCGTTCTCTCTTTCTAAAAAGTCTTGAGAACTTAAATGAGTATTATCAGGAATATACATGGGATAAATTACATTATCAATTTTAAAAACTTGTTTAACATCCTCATAAACAACTGCTGTTTTCATATTTTCATTGACAGCAAAATAATTCTTTTTAAAATCAGCTTTCATATCAACTTTAGAAAAAGTCATTTTTATAAGCGGATTATTATTTTCATCTAAAACATCAATTTGTTTAAAATCTAAATCCTTATTCAAATAAATATTTTGCTTAACTAATTTTCTATTATTAGGATAGTTTACCTTAGTTGTAAAAACATAATAATTTTCTGTTTCTTCAAAACTTTTTTTATCATCCTTTTTTAAATCTTTTAATAAAGTTTGTAATAAATAAACTTGAGAATTATTATAAGGCCACTCACTTTGAAACTTAAAACTTTTATTTAATGATGGTGTTAATACATAAACTCCCTCTTGATTTTTTAAAATTATTTGTTCATGTTCATTAATCGTATTTATTAAACTAACCCGAAAGAAATCAGGTTCTTGATAAGAAACTTCCACATTATATTTATAAACATCCTCATTATTAATTATCTCCATTTCCCCTTTTAAATAATAACCTTTATTATTCTCCACCTTTTTTGTTAAATCTTTTAAAATACTTTTTTCATTTTGCTTATTACATCCGCTAAGGATAAATAAGAAAATTATTATTCCTATTAATATAAACCTTTTCATACTTTCACCTCATAATTATATTTTTCACTTAATTATATGGATTTAAAACTTAAATATTACCTTATAATTAATTATTTAAAAACTTTAATGTTAATATCACCTTTAATAATATCTAATAAATATCTTAAATAAAGTTCTAATATATTAGCTTTTTTAACATCCTTTTTTATAGATATTTCTACACTTCTAATAACTTTATTATTTTCTATTAAATCCAAATTACCAATAACTTCTCCTTTAATTAATGGAGCCTGATACTTATTAATTTTTATATCATAAACAATATTCTTCTTTTCTTCTCCCTTTTTATAAAGAAAATCGACATCATATTTAGGAACAATTTCTACATATTTATCTTTTCCTTTAATAACTTCTATTTCCCCAATTACACTGTTATTAGATAATAACTTTTCTGTTTCATAAACATTAAAACCATAATCTAGCATTTTACTAATTTCACCATTTCTAACTTTACTATCAGGTTCTCCAAAAACAACTGCAATAAGGCGCATATCATTTCTTAAAGCAGTAGCAGTAAGACAATAACCAGCCTCATCAGTGTATCCTGTTTTTAAACCATCAACACCATTATAAAATCTTACTAGTTTATTCGTATGTTTATAAAACAATAAAAAAAAGAGTTAATAACTATTTTTTCTCTTCTTCCAACTTTCTTTTAGGATTAACTATCTTCATCAGCAAATAATTCTTTTATTATCAAATCTTTACTACTTAATTTATGGGTTTTATTAGATAAAAAATTCTCAAAAAATCTGATCAAATATTTATTTGTTGGATAAATATTTTTAGCTCTATTAGAATAATTACTTCTTACTAAAGCATTTCTAAAATAAATTGAATTTTCTTTAAATAAATCATTGTTAACATCATAACCCAAACTTCTTAAATACTTTTCAATCATAACAGCCACCGTTCTAGTATTTCCGTCAACAAAAGGATAAACTTGCCATATTCTTGAAACAAAAACAACAAGATGATTTATTTGCTTATCTAATGATAATTTAGAATAATCATATACCATTTCTTGTTTAAAATCATATTCAAGTGTAGCCTCAATCTCGTTCTGTGAGGCATAAACAACAGTTTCATTATTTAAAATAGGTTCCTTTTTAATAATGTTATATGTTCTATATTTACCAGCAAAATCATAAATATTTTTAAATAAATATTCATGAATTACTTTTAATGTAGTTGGCCGAAAAGAAAAATTATTATCATTTAATAATTCTACTATTCTAGTTGCTACTAAATCACATTTGCGTTCGGCTAATACTTTGCTATCCATCATATTTAGTTTTTCGTAATATTTATTTAATAAATCTTCTATTTTATTGTTATTTAATTTACCTTTTATATTATCATTGGATAATTCTATTAAATATTTAGACGGAGAAAGATTATCCATTTTTTGTAAACCAAAAGCCATTCCCCAATATGATTGCTTTTTATAAATTTCTTTTGTTTCTTCGACCTTTTCATAATTATTTAATTCTCCATCATATTTATATTCCATACACTACCTCCTTTAAAAATAAGTTATATCATTTATAAAATTTCAAAACATCATATGTTACGGTTAAACTACAATAAACATCACAATTCTATTATTTATTATAAATTACTTTTATTGATATTACAATGTTTTAACGTTTTTTTCCAATAAAACCTTATTTTTTCTTTCAAACATCATTTTTATGATTTTTAAAGAATTTTTTAAATAAAATTATTTAATACTTGGAAATTAAACAAATAAATCTGATGACTTTTTCCTAAATATAACTTCTTCCTCCCGAGTTTGACACTTCCCAATATTTAAAACTGACCCTAACGCTGATAACATCAGCGTTTTTTATTGTCAAACTTTTATCATTTTATTGTTGCGAATTGTTGTGGAATGTGATATAATTATATAAGAAAGTAGTGATAAAATGTATCTAAAACAAACTAAAAATAATAAAGGAAGAATTTATTTATCTTTTGTTCACGGTTATAGAGACCACGAAGGCAAATCAAGATCTAAAACTGTTGAAAAAATTGGTTATTTAGATGAATTTTTGCATATTTATGATGATCCTATAGCCCATTTTAAAAAAATTGCTAAAGAAAAAACAAATGAAGAAGTAACTGAATTAACTATTAAAAATATACATTCTAAAACTATTAATTATGATGTTTCTTCTCAAAAAAATTTAGGATATGTTATTTTAAAAAAAATGTTTCAAGAATTACAATTAGATTTGCTTTTAAAAGAAAAGCAAAAAAAAATTAAAGCTTCTTTTAATATCAATTCTATTATGCAACTCCTTGTTTATTCTAGGATTCTTTTCCCAGGAAGTAAAAAGGAAACATTTGAAAATAAAGAAACCTTTTTTGAAAATTTTAATTTCTCTTTAAAAGATTTATATCGTTCTTTAGATGTTTTTTCTAACATAAAAAAGGATATAGAAAAAGAATTATGGTTTAATACAAAAGATAAATATAATAGAGATGTTTCTACAACCTATTATGATTGTACAAATTATTATTTTGAAATTTCTAATAATGATGAAGATCTTATTGATGAAAACGGAAATATTTTAGAAAAAGGATATAGAAAAAAAGGTTATTCTAAAGAAAATAGAAAAAGTCCAATTATTCAAATGGGACTTTTAATGGATAATACTGGTTGTCCTTTATCTTATGATATTTTTCCAGGAAACGAATCAGAAAAAACATCTTTAAGACCAGCAATTAAAGAGGGTAAAGCAAAATTTAATTTAGATAGGGTTGTAGTTGTCTCTGATAGAGCATTAAATACTTCCGATAATACTGTATTTATTGCTGGTAAAAATAATAACTATACAGAAACAGATGGTTATATTTTTGGACAAACTGTTAGAGGAGCGGATAAAGAATTTAAAAGATGGGTTCTTAATAAAAATGGTTATATTAAAGATGATATTACCGATAAAGAAGGTAATTCAATAAAATTTATACACAAATCAAGAGTCTTTGCTAAAACTACTAAAATAGATAGAAATGGAAAACGAAACAACAAATTTGATATTTATCAAAAACAAATGGTCTATTATTCAAAAAAATATGCTGATAAACAAAAACGCGAAAGAAATATATTAATTAATAAGGCTAAAGATTTAATATCCAATCCTGGAAAATATACTAAAGCGACGGCTTATGGAGCAGCAGCTTATATAAATGATATAAATTTTGATAAAAATACTGGAGAAATCATTAATAATTCCGTGCTATCATTAAACAACGCCAAAATAAAAGAAGAAGAAAAATATGATGGATATTATGCAATAGTAACTAGCGAATTAGAAATGTCTGATAAAGAAATTAGAGATAAATATAAAAATTTATGGGAAATAGAAGAAACTTTTAAAATAACTAAAAGCTCTTTAAAAACAAGACCAGTTTATGTATGGACAAAAGAACACATAGAAGCCCATTTTCTAGTTTGTTTTATAGCATTAGTATTATTAAGATTATTAGAAAAGGATTTAAAAGAACAATATTCAAGCGAAAAAATTATAAACTCACTTAAAAAATATACTAGTACTAAAGTAGAACATGATGTTTATTTACAAAACTTTAGAGATAAAATAATTTCAAAATTAGAAAATATATATAATGTTGATTTATCAAAAAAATATTTAACTTTGTCAAAAATACGTCAAATTTTAAAATGACTTAAAAACATATTATTTCACAACAAACTGAAAACGCACAAACCTTTAAACAATATAGGTTTGTGCGTTTTAACTGTCAAACTCAAGATAAACATCACAATTCTATTATTTATTATAAATTACTTTTATTGATATTACAATGTTTTAACGTTTTTTTCCAATAAAACCTTATTTTTTCTTTCAAACATCATTTTTATGATTTTTAAAGAATTTTTTAAATAAAATTATTTAATACTTGGAAATTAAACAAATAAATCTGATGACTTTTTCCTAAATATAACTTCTTCCTCAAAAACATATCAGTTTTTCATTTTTATTATACGGACTTAATCATCATTTTTAACTTCATCTTTTAATTCTTTAGTTATTTTAATAATATTAGCTGGTGTTATATCTCCTTTAAAATATGTATTTGTTAATCTAAAAGTAGTCCATTAATTCAAAAAAACTATCAATTTTTTAATTTCCCTTCTTAACAATAGCGTAAACCATATCCCTAGCTTTACAACCTCAATTTTACATATTTTACATTCTTTTTTGTAAAACAAATTGTAAAACATATAAAGTAAGTATATAATAAAAATACAAGGGGAAAGGGGTCATAGATATGTCAAAAAAAGTGAATTTAATCTTAGCCTTCGTTTCTTTAACGATTTGTCTTGGTTTAATGAGTGGAACATACTCTAGATATGTTGTTGATGCAACAAGTAATATTGAAGTTCCTCTTGCTAAATGGCAAATCTTAATTAATAATACTGATATTACCAATGATTCTCAATCAGAATTAACACTTATTCCTATTATCGAAGAAAACATTCATGTGGCCCCTGATGTTTTGGCTCCAAGTTCTACAGGTTATATTGATATTGATATTGATCCTTCTAATGTGGAAGTTTCCTTTTTATATAAAATTAAACTAGAACTAGAAAACGAAGAAATTCCTGATTTAAAAATTACTAACTACGCTCTTTATGATGAATCTTTTAACGAAGAAAATGATGAATTAGAATTACTAGAAATAGATGAAGAAGAAATTACTAATACTATGTTTTATAATAAAGAAGAAGAAGAATTTTATTTTCAACCTTTTACAATAAGAATATATTTTGAATGGTATGAAGGTGAAGAAGAATTAATGGATGATGAAATGGATAGTGAAATTGGCTTTCTAGCTACTGATGAAGATTTAACCTTTTTAATAAGTGCTTCTATTTCCTTTACCCAAATAATTGAATAAAATCAATAAAAAAAACATCCTTAGATGTTTTTTTTAATTTAAATCAGCTTTTTCTACTTCAATTACTGGTATTACTTGACAAATTTTTTCCTTTTCTTCAGCATAAATCTTAGTCCTCTTTTCATTATATTTTACCACCCCATATCCATAATCATCATTATAATTACTATTTGTCCAATAACAATTATCAGGGATTAAAAAGTTAAATTTATTATTTTTAAAGTAATAATATCCATTAAATAACACTGTTTTATCTAAAAAACTACTCATTCTATTTTCATATTTTAAATTACCAATAATTGTATTAGATAAATCTTCTCTAACCAAAAAGGAAGCAACAACATCAGTGGAAATTATTTTTAATAAATCTTCTACTACTAAAGCTCTACTAGTTACTTCCCAATCTCTAGTTAAAGCATCATATAAAGAAGTATAATTATAATAATCACCCTGAATATAAGAACCCTTAGGATCTAGTAATAAAGAAACAAAGTTATCTCCTAAAGTGTTATTAACATCAATTACATAAGTCTTTAAACAAGTTTCACTTAAAGTAGGACAAACCTTCTTTTCTTCTACATCATAAAGAATTACATCCCCTAAATTATAACGAACATCACTAGTTTTACTTTCCTTTATATATTGTTCTGCTACTACACTTAAAACAATTTGAATTGCTGGTCGAATTTGATAATTAGGATTATTCTTCTGTTGTTTTAATTCTTTTTGATAAAAATTATAAGCATCATTTCCCCATTTACTATCTAATTCATCATCATCTGAATCTAAAGGCCAAGAAACAGAAACTTTAAAAATGCTTTCTCCATTTTTAGATAAAACATAATGCCGTGATAAATTAATATTAATCTTAAAAGGATATTGATGAGATAAGATATCTTCTACTTCTTCTGAAGTTAACTCATTTTCTGTTATTAAATAATTATCTTTTTCTTCACCTAAAATCCTTGCTGAAACAATAGAGTAATTCACACTTGCATCAGAATCTCCTAAATTTTTTATCTTAATTTCTTCGGTTACTGTCTTCATACCAGGATATAATTCTTCTAAAGAAATACTTATATCATTAGAAACTGATTCCCCATTCTTCTCTAATTCAATAAACCAAGCCTTAACATCAATTTCCGTTGCCACCTTCCCTAAACCACTATACGCAAACCAAGCGAGAGTTACTGATATAAATGAAACAATAACAAAAAGCAAGGAAACTAGATTTACTCTTTTAAGCATACGGTAGTATGATTTCATTTATACCACCTCTCTTTCTATTATTATTTTATTTAGTAACAGTTTTTCTTCTTTGTTCTTCTTTATCTAATAAGACCTTTATTATTTCAGAAGTAATAATAAAAAGTAAAGGTATTACTATAAATATAAAGAAACCCATCGGTGTATTAAGTAAACGATAAACGAAAGATAATAATACTGCCTTATAAATTACTTTTCCATAAAGTTGATTTTCAGAAACTAATTTTTGATCAGATATTAAATTAGCTATTCCTCTGGTTTGAAAAACATATTTACCAGATTCATCTTTAGAAGTAGTAACTACCTCATGAGTAATAACTTGATCTTTTAAGTTTCCTTCAGATTCTCTATAACTAACTGTATCCCCTATTTTTATTGTTTTGGGATTAACCTTTTTAGAAATTAAAACATCCCCTATCATATATTTAGGTTCCATACTTCCTGAAACAACTGTAAACATTCTATAATTAAAAAAGGATAAACGATTATTACTAAAACGTTGCAAACAGACTGCTATTATAAAAAGAATAAGAGCCAGCATAATTAATCCTTTTAATATTTTTAATATTATTTTTAAACCTTTATTTTTTTTCATTATATCACCTTAATAATCTTGTGTCCTTTCTAAATACTTATCTAGTTCTTCTTTAAATTTATTACGAACATCAGCACTATCAACCACCCTTCTTGTTTGTTCATTTTTTATTTCTAAAGATAATAATTCTAATAATTCCTCATCAGTCATATCTATACCACTTTTTAATAAAATAGAAAGAGCTCTTTTTATTTGTTGACTAATCATAATGACAGCATACTTAGTTAATTTCTCTTTTTGTTCCTTTTTAGTTGTCGATATTGAATCTAAAACAAAATAATTCATTAAAAAAGTATCATCTAATATTCCTTTTAAAACTTCATCACCCTCTGTTTCTAAACTATCTTTAGCAACATTATTATCATCTTCATCATAAGTTTGTAAATAAGTCCATAATTTCATTGCATTTTGAAAATTGGGATTTTTTAAAATCATATTAGTCTTTTTAATAGGAGGAGTAACAAAAGAAACATGATCTTTTTCTAAGGAAGTGATAAATTCATTTCTTCGCCAGGTAACAATATAATCTTTAATAACTCTTATTCGAACTTTTAAAGCTTCTAACTCTTTCTTAAAACTTTCTTCTTTATCCTTTTTAGGAGGAATTCCAGAAGTTATTTTAACTTCCACCTTTAACCTTTCTTCCTCAGTATTAGAAGAAGCAGCATATTCTAAAATCTTTTTATTTTCTATTTCTATTCCTTCTAATAAAGATTCCTTTTCCATTATAAATCTTGATAGATTAAATATTAAAGTATAAATAAATCTATTTTCATAAGTATTATAAGTTTCTTCTTTTCTTTCTATTAATATTTTTGATGGTTGAACTTCATTGGTTTCTTCATCTATTTTATCAATAAAATGAGTATTACGGGCTAAATTTTTTATACTCGCGACAGAAGTCTTTTTTGCTAATTCTATCTTAACAATATCTTCTTCATTAACTAAGGCTAAACGAGGATTTTTAATAATATTATCAATATAAGGACAAGCCCATTCAATTTCTTTTAACCACTCTAAAGATAAAGAATCACTAGCTAATTCTGATTGATAAAACATTGATGATTTAATCTTTTTATTAAAATCTGTTACTCTTTCTCTAGTTTTTTCATCAACTTCAATCTTTAATTTTTGAATCATATAAAATAATCACCACCTTAGACTGATCTTTGGACTCGTTTTAAATATTCAATACATTCTTTCATGACTCCATTTCCAAACTGCTTATTTAAGTAATCAATAAAAGGATCAATTTCATCACGAATTAAAATTATATTTAATTGATCAAACTTTCTTAAGATTTTCTTCGCAATAAAGTAATCAATCGCCTCTATTTCATCTCCTCCACTCGCTACATAAACAGGAACAAAAGTATGCATTTGTTTCATAATTCTATTTCCAAAAGCAATTCTAAAATGTTCAATAACATAACGATCCATTTCTTGAATTTTATTTAAATTTTGTTCAGATAATGGATTACTTTCTTCAGCTTGCTGAAATAAAGTTTCTAAATAACTAGCATTAAGATTTATTGCTTCTTGTTCCCTTGATTTAAAGGGATCAACCTTTGTATTAATATCAATTGGCATTGACCGGTCATAAACCTTATCTGTAACCATAAAAGTAGAATCATCATTATTAATAGTTCCAATATACCAAAGATTTTCTGGTAATTTTAACTTCCCACTATTTAATCTTTTAGGATCTCCTGGCCAATGATTAGGAACTAGTTCAATAATCCATTCATCTCGAGAGGGCATTTCCATAATAGAAAGCATTTCTGCAAAATAGTATTCCACTCTCGCAATATTCATTTCATCTAAAACTATCGTATGAAAATCATCATCATGACTCGCTTTATATAATTCTGCTAAAACATCAGATTCATTAAACTTTTTAGTAAACTCATTAAAATAACCTAGTAACTCTGTTTTATCACGCCAAGAAGGCTCAACTGGGGCAATACAAGAATCTTGACTAACAAATTTACCCCAAGTATAAGCTAAAGAGGTTTTACCTGTTCCTGATATCCCTTGTAAGATTATTAAACGACTACAAGCTAAACCAGCCACAAAAGGTCTTAAAATAGACTCATCATAATATAAACGTAACTGACTAGCAGCAAAACATTTTAAATCATCAACTAACTCTTCTAAGGTTATTGTATTACCATAGTTCTTGGCCTTAAAAGAAGCATAATCTTCATCTATTTTATTTAATTTAGGAAATCTAATTTCTAAATCCCCTTCTTCTATTTCCTCATCATCTGTTACTTCTTCTTCTTCCTCTTCTTCTGGTTTTAATCCTAATTTAGAAACTTTCATTGCCATTATTTCATCTTTTTCTTTCATTAATTCTCTAACCTTTTGATTTAAATCAGCTATTTCATCTAATAAATCTTCTTGATCAAAACTCCCTCTTCGTAACCTAATTAACCTTCTTAAAAAGAAATAAACTAATAAAAGGATTAAACCACCAATAATAACTAAAACAGCAATAGAAATACCCATTAAAACCCATTCTGGACCTTCAAAGGTATCTTTATAACTATTAATAACTTTAATATAATCAGGATAATTAAACATCTTAATTAAACCTTCCCAAATCCCTTTAAATAAAGAAACTAAACCTTCAAAGAAAATGGACATAAATTCATAAAAAAATCTAATAAATATACTCATTTTGATTTTACCTCCAAGCTTTCCATTTTCGTTATTATATCTTCATAAATTACTTTATCTCTTAAATCTTTAGGAATTAAAGCTAAAGCTTCTTTTCTTAAAATATCTTTTTTATCAATTAAAATATAATCCGCTAGCGATAAATAAGGACGATCTTTATCTTTAATAATAACTCCTTCTATAAATAAGACTCCAAATTTATAACCACTTTTCTTTACCCCTTTAATAATCTTTTTATTCTTTAATAATTCTTCAAATGTTATTAAGAAAACAAGATGATCTTTGGCATAAAGATCTTCTAACATCCTTAATAGTTTTTGAAACTTTCTAGTCTTAGAATAAAGACTAGGTGGTAAATAAAATAAATAATCTTTATTAAAATCAGCTTCTAACATATTTTTAATTAATTCTAAAGAAAGCAAACTAATTAAAACATAAATTTTATCTTCAGCCACAATTCCTTCAGAATAAGTTTTATCAATAATATAATCACTATAAACTTTACTAAAAGAAATATTATGATCTAACTCCACAATTCTCATATTCTTTCTTGAAGTTAATTGATTAAAATTTAATTTAAAAGTAGAAGTTTCCAATTCTTCTAAATAAATTTTTAAAAGAGCTTGATTAGTATTCACAATCTTTAAAATTCTTTTAATTAAATCCAAAATAAAATAATCTTCTTCTAAAGAAAAATAATCTTGAAGTAATTTTTTATAAAACTCTTGGCGAACTTTTATTTTATAAATAAAATCTCTTCCTTGTTCTAAATTCATAATTAAGATAAAAAGTTTTAAATATTTATTCACTACTTCTTCTTGTTTTATAAAATTACCTTTATAATTTTTAATTAATTCTTTTCCTTTATCTTTAATTGTTTTTTCAATTTTTGGAAGAAACTTTTTTCCTTGATAACGAATTTTATGATCATAATAATTTCTATATTTAGCATTAATATAAACATCTAAAAATTCTTCTTTAATCGTCGAACGAATAATAAAATCTTCTTCACTTTCTATTAAAAGATTAATTATTTCCTCAATCTCTTTTCTTTTAATATTCAAAGCTGTATCAATAATATTTTTCCCTTTCTTATATTCCCCAGAGCCTTTAAGTAATTCTAAATCAATGTCTGTTAAAGATTCTTCTTGTTCTTCTATAGTTATTTTTTTAGTTGGTTCTTTTTCTTCTTTTTCTATTCGAACTTCTGGATCCTTTAATTCATTTTCTGCTATCTCTAAAAAGGTCTCAGAAACTTCATTAGGATTAACTTCAATCATTCGATATAAAGAAGTTTTATCTAAGTCATCCTCATCTTTATAAGGTTCATCTAAGACTTCTTTAGTAATTAAGTCTTTATACTTTTCATTAACATCAGAAGCATCAACAGGAATTACTCTAAATAAAGTAGTTTTACTTAAATCCCTTTCATCAGTCTTAACAACCTTTATTTTACTTTCTATCTTCTTTTCCTCTGGTTCCTTTTCCACCTTTAAAATATTAGATCCTTCTTCTAATTTATCAAAATCAAAATCTTGACCTTTTATCTTCTCTTGAATCTTCTTTAAAAACTCTTTTATCCGAAAAAAGATTGTTTTAAAAAAACCTTCTATCCCTTTTTCACTAGATTCTTTTTTAAAAGCTAAATTAAAGAAAAACAAAGTTATAATTAAAGTAATTAAAACAGCTGGATTAAAAATAGTTTTCCGAAAAAAACCTAAACCTCCAATCTTTTTAACAACTTTCCCCACGACTTGCTTTTGCAAGATAGGTTCATCTTTATCTTTATTAAAATCTCCTTTAGTTACAAAACCACCTTTATAAACTTCAACTACTCGGTGTGTAATATAATCATTATTTAATTTATAAGTAATTATATCATTTCGATCAACTTGATTAGTTAATTTAACAATTACCCAGTCGCCCTTATTAATTGCTTTAGCCATACTCCCACTTTGCACTTCAAAAATTGTATAACCAAAAAAACTAGCATGTTCATTTCCTAAAATCTTTATTTGAAGACTTATATAAATGGAAATTAATAACACTATTCCGAAAAGAAAAACCAAGACATTTAATAAATAATTAATAATTTTCTTTATTACATAATCTTTATTAAAATTCATCCTCATCATTCCTACTCTTATTTTGACAAATTATTACCTTATATAAATTCTACCATACCTGAGTATCTTATACAATGATAGTTGCTTTTTTTCATAAAAAAAAGATATAACCTTTTATATCCTTTTTCCAATTATTTATTAAGATAAGTTTTCTTCTTGACCTCCATATTTTATTTCAATAACTAAAGCATATACTTGACTGATAAAAATTAAAAAACAAGGAACAAGAATAATAAACAAAAAACCCCATTGAGAAGTTATAACTGATAAATAAGTTCCTAGTTCAGGATATACTTTTTTAGCTTCTCCTGCTACAAACTTCATTAAATAAGTGGAACCATTTTTAAAAGTAATAGCATTTTCTTCATAATGAAGTTCACTAACTACTCCAAGTTCTATTTTTTCAATTCCTTTTGTTCCAACAACATAAACAAATAATTCATCGCCTTCACTAATTTCCTCAATCTTTTTTTCTTCAACTAAAACTAAATCCCCTTTTTCATATCTATCAGCAGCAATTGTATCTCTAATTATAATAAAAGAAGTTTTATCAATTTGACTTACTTTATAATCATTATAATTTAACAATAATAAAGCCATAGCAATAGCAAAAGTAAAAAAAGCAATCCCTAATATTCCTGTAATCATTTTTTTTATAAATCTTAATACTTTCATATTTCCTCCTACTTTTCTAAATAATATCATAAATGCTTTAAAACATCAATCTTTTTAAACTTTATTTAACAACCACTAGTCTTAGAAATTGTAAAATCTTCTATACTATAATTACTCTTTAAATCATGAGGATAAAATAAGAATTTTAAACTCTTATCCGCTTTAATATTAAACTTAATACTACCATTAACATTAGGAGAATCAAATAAAAGTTTTGAAGAATCCCAAGTTAATTGTAAACATTGATTAGAAGAAGTTGGATTAATAACAATTAATTCTCCATAATTAGAATAATTATTATATTTTAAAAATGGTTTAGTTTCTTCTTCTATTTTATGAAGATTAAACTTTCCTAATAAAGTTTTTTTATAAGGAGAAATACTTTTTACCTCAATATTAACAGTTAAATCAGATAATTGATGATTTTGATTAGTAACTACTACCTCAAAAGATATTTCTTCTAAAACCTCTTCTTGCCTCCATTCATAACCTTCTAATAAACATTCTTCTTCTTCATAAGTACTAACATCTTCTTCATCTATAGCATTAAAACAAAGAAAAGAACTTTCTAAGATGCCCTCATAAGTATTCTTATTTGTTTTCATTAACCTACATTCTGCCCAAGAAGAAGCCCCTCCTTCAATAGAACAAGTTACCTGATATTCAATATCAAACTCTGTAATTAAAGATTCATTAGAAAAGTTTCTTAAAGTAAAAGTTATTTCTTCTCCCATCCAAAAATTATTTACATTAATAACTTCTTCTTCCCCTAAACTATCACTGGTAAAATAAAAAGCTTGAGCTTGAAAATAATAATTCCACATTGTTTTAGCTACATATTTAGCTGAAGGAACTAAATAAATAACCATAAAACTAATCATTAGTAAAATTAAAGATATTATTAAACCTCTTTTTTTCATATATTCACCTATTTCTCTATTATTTGAGCACTATCTATTTCTAAGTTAATAAAATCAACCATTAAAGCATAACGATAATCATCTTCTTCTTCCGGAAAACTAACTTTTAAAAGATAATCATCTTCTTTTATAGAATCATGTTCCATTATTTGAGAAGGACTAATACAAACTACATTATTATAAAGATCTCTTTCACTATCATCACAAGTTAAAATTAACTCTTCTTCTTCATTTTCAACTTTATATAAACTTATTTCTAAAGGAAGAAAAGAATAAGTCTTAATTATTATTTCATATTCAATCGAAACATCACTTTTAACCCCTGATTGATTATTACTAATAGAAAAAAGATATTCTTCCACAGAGCCTGGTTTTAAACCAATTAAAGATAATTCTAACTCATCTAATACTTCAGCATTAACCACAAATTTAGCTAGATTTTGATCATCAGTTTTCAATCCACTTTTAGAATAAAAAATAGAATAAGTTAACCCTAAAGAAAGAACTAAAAAAATTAAAACAAAAAGAATAACTAAAGTTTTTGATTTATTCATATCATTCTTCCTCTCTAATAATAAAATACTTTTCTAAAGATTCTATTTCCTCTTCCCCATCATATAAAGATATTACAAACTTATAACCAGTATTATTAAAATGTTCTAAAATTAAATTTAATTCTAAATAATTATATAAATAATCAGGTTCTTCATAGAAAGAAGGTTGATCAGTAATTAAATAACGATCATCTTCTTTTACTAAAATATCACTGATATAATCTTCTAAACTAACTAACTTATAATCATCTTCCTCTTTTTCATATAAAGAAATAAAAAGTTTTGGATTAATAAAAGGACCATTTAATAAAATATCAAAAATAACTTTTCTTTCTTCTTCTTTTATTAAAAAGCGATCAGCATCATCTAAAAGAACAGCAAAATTATAAGAATCTAAATTTTTATTAAAAGAAACTACTAAAGGAATACTTATTTCATCTCCTAATTCTTCATAATAATTACCATCTAATGATAAATAATTATTTATTTTTAAATAATATTCTCCTTTTTCTAAATCACTATTATTTTTAGTAGTTTTAATAGTTAAAGTTTTAAAAGTATCAGCAAGACCCTCTTCTAAATTAAGACGAAGAAGATGATCAGATCCAAAATAATATTCTTTATTTCCTATTTTAAAAGATAAACTTTTTAATTTTTCACTTTCAATTATTTTATTAGAAGCATCCACAACTTTAATTAAAAGACCTATTTCCATATTTTCTTTAGTCGTATCAATTATTTTCTTCCCATTAATAACTGGATAATTTAATTTGCTAGTAAGATTAATCATATAAGTAGAATCACTATTAAATAAAATCGGTTCTAAAAAAGAAGTTGTTAAAGACAAACTAGATTGAGTTTCATTATAAATACTAAATTCTTTAATAGTAGTTTCTAAAGTTTCTCGAACAACATTACTATTAGAATCATGTAATTCCAATCCAATACTCATATTTAAATAGTTTTTATTAATAGTAGCAGAAGAAAAATCTAAAATAATAATAAATTTTTCTTTAACCATTCCCTCATTATAATAAGAATCTTCAATAAAATAAAGATTAGTTCCTCTTCCCACTTCTTTAAATAAAGTAAATGGATAAAGAGGATTAAGAAGAGAACTATCAACTTGATATTGATAAACATTATTTTTAATTTGATCAATTAAAGTGATCATCGTTCCTATTGGTAATAAAACTGATGAGGTTAAATTATGAGTATAATTACTACTTTCTTCTTCCTCATTAGAATAATTAAAATTAAAAGTAAGAAGAGATTGATCTGTTATTAATAAAGAGGTCTCCTGATAACTTGAATTATTTCTTCCTATAAAAACTGACTGACTGTAACCCGTAACATCATTATTTAAAAATCGAGGAAAATTATTAATGATTACTTTTGAAGAAAAGTCATAATTTTTAATTAATAAAAAAATAATAATTAATAAAACAACAGATAAAAATTTAAATAACTTTCTCATTATTATCAGCCCTTTACATTACCCTTTACTATTAAACATTATATCATAATTATTTATTTTTCTCTATCTAATTAAATAGAGATAAAAAAATAAAGACTTTCTTTTAAAGAAAATCTTTACTTTTTTGCTTTCTCTTCTTCATCTTTTATTTTTTCCATTTGGACTATAAACCAAATCTTTTCTACCGTTAAAGAACTTTTTTCTATTTGATTAATTCTTAATAAAAAACATATTTTATTTAATAAATTTTCTATTTCTCCTTCTTCTAAAAACTCTTCAGTTAAATTAATATTATTTAAACGATATTTATTAACAATAACTTGGGGAATATTATTTTCTTCAAATAAAGTTACTCCATTAATAACAACATTAGTTAAATCTTTCGCGAATAAATTAAACTCATCGCTATATTTTATAACTTCTTCATAATTTGTTAATTCAAAAACCCTTTTTAAAGAAGATTTTTTAAAATAATCAAAACTATAAAATAAATTTAATAATTCTAAAATCGTTAAAGACTTATTTAAAATCAATAACACCCGGTTATGAAAAAATTCTTGATCATGTTTTTGATATAAAACATATAATTCTTGAGCAATTTTAAGAGATTCAATCTTCGCCTGTTTTAAACTAACCTCTGGTTTTCTCCATTCAAAAAAGCGAACATCTCCTTTAAATATACGGCGATTAATCTTTTCTAATTGTTTTTCCTTTTCTCCGATTTGTGTTTCTATATTTTTAATGGCCTTTCCAATATCCTTTTCTGAAGATAAAGCTTGTTTTTCATATTGATTTTTAAAATCTTCAAATAAAGGAATAAACCTCATATAATTATTATATTCTATTAAATTTATTCTTAATTTTTCTAAATTATCATAAAATTTCTTCATTTCTATTTGATCGTTAAAATTTAAAGAATCAATAGATAAATCAGAGTAAGTTCCCATCCTTATTCTACTATCTTCAAAATAATCATTAATATCAAATGATCCTTTTAAAGCTAAATCAACAATTAAATAAATATCTTCTCGATCTTTTTCCTTTAACTCCAAGTAAGCTTCTTTTAATTTCTTTAAACAGTCTTCATAACTTTTAAAATTGTTTTCTTCTAAAATCGTTTTCTTTAACTTTTCTATATAGGTCGTTAAATTCTTTTGATTCTTTTTAATTAATTGCCGAAAGTTTAATTCAATATGACCAATAATTTCTGGATTAACCCAATAGATTCTTTCAAAAACATCAGAAAGTTTATCATAATCTTCTTTACCCTGGATTCTTCTTTCAAAAAAGGAATTCATATACTCATGAACATAATAAGTAAATTTAAAATCATCACTAGAGAGTCTTATTCCTGCTAATTCAAATTTAGTTAAAAATTCATTAATTATTTCATTTAAAAATTGAAATTGAAAATCAGAATAATTACTTATTTTATATAATAAGGTATCAAAACCCATTTTCTCATAATAAGTATTAGTGGGATTTAATATAAAACGGCAATATTCTAAAGCCTTTATTTTTTCCTTTATTTCTGTTAAATCTTTTTCTGCTTCTTTTATTTTAAAAGATCTATTTTTAGCTTGAAGATATTTTTTTAAATTCTTTTTATATTCTAAATACTTTTTAGAAATAGTATCAACTTTTTGATTAAAACCTTTAATATCCCTTTTATTCTTTGTTGGCATTGTTCCTAATAAAGTCTTTTTAGCTTCGATATCTTCTTTTATAAATTCTAAAAAATTAGCCATAAATTATTTTCCCCTTTCTTCTTCTATTTTTTTATTATCCAAAAACAAGAGAAAATCATTAATTTCTTCATAGACCTTAATTAAATCCTTTAAACTAAGTAAAGATAAATCAAAGTTTATTTTTTCTTCTTTTGTCATCGTATCACCCCTTTAATCGATATCATAACCTGCTAAATCTTTAACAAAATCAATTCCTAAATCTAAGGTAGCCCCTTTAGAATTTGTTTCTAAACTATCTAAATCTTGTCCTTCAATCCAAACATAGATTCTTAATTTAGTTATCCCATGAGGGATTTGAAAAATAGGATTATGAAAATTCTTAATTGTATTTTGTAATCTAAAATGTTCAGTATCTAAAGGAATTCCTGTTTCTGCATGACCGTTAGCAAGTTCTAATTTATCCCCTTCTTTAATAACTGCATAAGTAGGATTATAAATTCCATCAATTAAATTAACTCCATAATATTCATAAGCCTTTTCTATCGATATTTCTGTATGAGAAGTACTATTAGGTTCATAAATAACAAACTGACAATTATTATTACAAACCATATTCTGAATAGCATTAATTTCTGCGTCTAAAGAAACACTACCTACTTTTACAGCTCCAATTCGCATAGAATTCATAATACCTCCCATCTCTTCAAAAATATCTTCTGTGGTATCTTCAACAAAATTAATAAAAGTTTCTTCCCCAAAAGATAAGTTATCACTGTTTGGTGAACCACTAACATTTTTTAAAAAGATATCAAAGGCCACAAAAACATTCGCCGCATTAGATTCATTTTCATGCAATAAAATAGATTTTAAAGTAGTATCATCAGTTCTTTGGCCTCCCCGATAACCCTTAACAGCACCTCCGAAGAAAGTAAACTTGGGATTATTAGAACTTAGTAAACCATAAGAAGAAACTGGCCATAACCCTCCTACAGCCCATTGATTAGTATGATTAGGATATGTTCTTCTTAGATCACTAATAATGTTTTCAACAGTTACTTCTACAGAACTAGAAAAATCTATTCCATCTAAAGAAATAAATAATCCTGTATCACTAGAAACTACTAAATCAAAGAATCTAATTCGAACATCAACAGAAGCAGAAAACCAAGCATAAGTAGAAATAATTAATAAAACTCCTGAAAAAAAGATAAGAGTTAATATTTGTTTAGTTCTTAATTCTTTTTCTTTACTAAGAAAATTTAAAGCAAACTTTCTTTTCTTTAAATTTTTACCTTCTTCCATTAAAGCACCTCTTTTATCTATTAAGGGTTTTCTATTTCTTCATCATCTTCAATAGGATATGGATTCCCTGGTCCTTCATAATAAATATCTTCTTCCGTTAACTTTTGTTTTGTAAAGCCAAAATTAACAGATATCTTTTTGCCATAAGCAGCAAATTCATAATTATCTATATCTTGACCCTCTATATAAACATAAACTCTTACCTTGGTAATACTATTAGGGGCTAAATTAAGAAAATCTGGACGATCTATTCCTGATAGTTCTTTCATCGTATCCGTAAAATAAGGATAGGGATATAATAACTCTTTACCAGGTGCCCAATTATGACTATAACCATTATAAACAGGACCATCATAAATATCAACATTATCTCCTACTTTTATTTTATTCTTAACCGCATAAGTTTGATAAGAGATACCATCACGAAGAGGTTTACATGGACCAGAGAATGATGCTTTTTTAGTAATATCATGACCAATTCTTTTACGACAAGATTCTGTATACCAATTAATCGCACCAGACACATGTTTATCATCATTTGGTTCCCATATTTGAGCATCACGACATATTCCTGTAATCCCTTTTTCCTTATTATCATGACAAGTTATACTAGTAATAATAGCGTCATCTTTTAAAGAACCCATCACTCTTCCAATAAGGGCAAAGGCTACTCGAACAGAGTTTTCTATTCCTGTTTCAGCAATTCCTTCATCAGCAATAGTAGCAGAAGAATCTAAAGATAAATAAATTGCTTCTTCACCATCTTCATTTAACTCTGATTCATAACTATCACCAGAAAAGTTTTTAATAAATAAATCAAAGACCACATAACCATCAGCCTCTTCACCACTAAAATTATCTACACGACTAGCTAAAAGTCGATATCCTCCCGGACTAGCTGTTAAACTAGCTTTTTCAAAAAAGATTAACCGAGAAACTGTTTTATCAACCTCTCCTACTGTTGAAAGAGGTTTTAAGCCTTTTTCTCCCCCCCATTTATTCGTATGACCCTCATAACAAACCTCATCTAAATTATCTTTAGATATTGTTACTTCTGTATACCACCTTTTTCCATCTAAAGATAATAAAAGGCTCTCTGTAGCAGCAATCTCTACTTCAAAAGGATTAACACTAACAGTAAACATTCCCACAAACCAAGCATAAGTAATAACTAATAAGAAAACAGCAGTTACAAAAGAAACCATAATCATCTTTCTTAAACGTTCAACATTAATTTCTCTATCCTTTATCATAACCTAGCACCCACTACTCTTCTTTTTCTATAATTTCTGAGTTAAAGCTCATCGATATTTTAATTTCTCCATTTAAAATATTATCAGTGCATTCTGGATCAGTTCCCTCTATCCAAATAACTACTGTATATTTATTAATATCATTAGGTTTAAAATTAACAATATGTTCTCTTACAACTAACTCTTCATCAACAAAAGGAATTGTATCTCGTTCTGGTTCTCCTGATTTTCCTATTTTTCCATAAGTTTTATATTGACCATTTCGATAAACTCTAATTCTTATTGCTTCATCAACATTTTTAAAGACCTCATCAATAGTTATTTCTGACCAATAATCAGCTACATAATCCCCTAAATTCTCCACATAAAAGGTATAAGCAATATAGTTCTCCCCGTTATGTGATCCTCCTTTATATTGATCAAGATCATCAGGAAGCCATTTATAAGCAATATTATCTAAATGATCAACAGGTTCTGCTAATAACTCAGCTCGAAAAACTTTATATTCTGGATCATCATAAATAATAATTCCTCTTTCAAAATGTAAATTTCTATCTAATCTAATAGTAAAACTACCACGTCCAAAAAAAATAAACATCACAGCGTAAATAATTACTAACAATAATAATAGAATAAGTAATATTACTTTAGCGTATTTAACAATCTTTTTCTTTCTTTTAACCCGGTTCGCACTTCTAACAATTTTTTTACCCATTCTATCCTTATCCTTTTTAGACCTTAAATCAATTATAGTATACATTCTAATTTTAGCATAAATCGACAGATTGTCAATGAAAAACCCCTTCCAAAAATAGGGGTTGTCATTCTAAATAAACAAAAAAAGCAATCTTTTGATTGCTTAATTTTATAAGTTGAATAAAGGATTAGTCATCTTCTCCTTCATCTCCACCTTCGCCTTCTTCATCATAAGGAAGCTTTGGTCCTTCATATTCAATATCACTTGGTTCATAACGTTGTTTTTCAAATCCAAACTTAACAGAGACTTGTTTTCCAATCATTGAAAATTCATAATTATCGATATCTTGTCCTTCTAAATAGATGTAAACTCTTACTTTAGTAATACTATTAGGAGCTAAAGACATAAATTCTGGACGTTCTGTTCCGCTTTTATTTTTCATAGTATCAGTGAAATAAGGATAAGCTTGTAAAAATTCACCAGATCCTTCATAACCATTATAATGAGGACCATCATAAACATCTACTTCATCATTAGGAGTAATTTCTGCCGCAATAGCGTAAGTATCATAAAACTCCCCTTCTTTTACTTCTCCACAAGAATCATCTTCAAAAGATTGACTATCCATTACTGTTTCACCTATTCTTGATAAACAAGAAGTCTGATACCACTTTATAGCATTTTCATTATGTTTTGTATCATTAGGCTCCCATATTTGAGCTTTACGACAAATACCTGTTATACCAGTTTCTTCAGTATATTGGGGTTCTTCACTTTCACCAACAACATTACAAGTAATACCAGTTACTGTCGATGCAGTTGTATCAGCTTTAACCCGGCCTATTTGAGCAAAAGCTACCCGAATAGCGTTTTCAATACCAGTATTTTCTATACCAGTACTACCAACAGTTACTTCTGAATCCTTTGTTAAATAGATTGCTTCTTCATTTTTTACATCATTAGTTGTATAATATTCATCACCAGTAAAGTTTTTAATAAATAAATCAAAAACTACATAACCTTTTGCCGCTCCTGTAAAACCTTTATCATCATCTTCATCTTGAAAATTATTAATACGGCTAGATAATAAACGAAATCCTCCTGGACTAGCAGTCATACTAGATTTTTCAAAAAGAATCATTCTAGAAACATCAGAATCCATTTCTCCAACAGTTGAAACAGGTTTTAGACCAATGAAATTACCCTCACTATCTGCAAGACCCCAACTATTAGTATGATTTTCATAAGAAACCTCATCTAAATTTTCTGAATTAATCGTAACCTTTTCATGAAAAGTATCACCATCTAAAGATAACAACAAACTATCCGTAACTTCTATACTAATTTCAAAGGGATTAACTCCTACTCTTTGCATACCAATAAACCAAGCATAAGTTGATACTGATAGAATTACAGCACTTATTGCACATAAAACAATAAGATTTCGAACACGATTTAATCGATTTTTTTCTGCTTTTTGCATAAACCTTTCTTTTCCTCTCTTTCTTCTTCATTAAAATATGACTAGAGAACAACTCCTCTATTCTTTATTACACTTATATTTTAGCATGTATCTAAAAATTGTCAACATATATCGACCTTTTTAGTTATTATTTAGTGATTAACTTATGATAATGTCTTAAGTGTTATCTTTTGATTATGTCTCAAAAGTAATTTATAATATATCACTGAGGTGATATGAATGAGAAAGGAACAATTAAGAATGAATGAACAAAAGAAATATGAAATTATTAAAAAGTTAGTAGAACAAGGAGAAGCAAAAATCGGGTTGCATTACAACTATCTTTATCTAGAAGACAAATTGATCGTCTTTTAATTATTTATAAAAAAAGAGGTAAATCTGGTTTTATACATGGCAATCGAAATAAGAAACCCAGTATAGCACACGATAAATCTCTTTCTGATGATATTGTACTACTTTATACTATTAAATATCAAGGTTTTAATTTTAATCATTTTAAAGAATATCTTGAAGAAGTTGAAAACATAAAGGTCTCTTATAATTTTATTTATAATACTTTAAATAAGGCAGGTATTTTATCGCCTAGGGCTCGTAAAAGAACTAGAAAGGAATATAGAAAACAACAATTGTTAAAAGAAAAATTACTGACTGGTAAAACTGAAGAAGAAGTAGAAGTTATTGTTAATAATGAGATAGCAATTGAGGATTCTCACCCAAGGCAAGAAAAACCAAAATACTTCGGAGAAATTATTGAACAAGACGGTTCAATACACCAATGGTTTGGGGATTTTAAAACATGTCTTCATCTAGCTGTAGATAAAGCAACAAACACAGTTGTCGGCGGTTATTTTGACTATCAGGAAACTTTAAAGGGTTATTATCAAACCAAATATCAAATCCTAAAAGGTTATGGCATTCCTTATAGTTTTAAAACAGATAATAGAACTGTATTCAATTATAACAAATTAAACCCTGATAAAAAAACATCTGAAAATGATATCCTTACCCAGTATGGTTATTCATGTAAACAACTAGGTATTGATTTAAAAACAAGTAGTGTTCCTGAAGCAAAACCAATTATTGAACGTACTAACGGTACATTTCAAGGAAGACTAATTAATGAGTTAAAATTAAACGGAATACACACACTTGAAAAAGCTAATGAATATTTAATAAATGTTTTTATTCCTAAATATAATAAACGCTTTGCTATGGATTATAAGAAGTTTCCAAGTGCATTTGAAAAATCACCTAGTGAAGAAAAAATAAATTATACTTTAGCAGTTTTATCAACAAGAATAATAGATAGAGGTAATTCCATTAAATATAAAAACAAGTATTATTTACCTTATTTTAATAATGAGTTAAAATGCTTCAGGCCTAAAACTAAAGCATTAGTTATTGAAGCATTTAATGGTGATTTAGTGGTGAGTATAGACGAAAAAATTTATGAGTTAAGAGAACTGTCCAGAAATAAAAGGTTTTCAAAAGAACTTGATCTACCTCAGGAAGAAATAAAAAAGGAAAAATATGTGCCCCCTATGAGTCATCCTTGGAAAAGAGCTTCTTTTGAGAAACAAATGAAAAAATCTCATAAAGAAAAGGTTTATGCATAAACGAGTTTTATGCCGAGATAATCCATCAATTTAGGAGATAATATCCGTAATGTTTCAGGCAATCAAATTAAAAATTTGATTGCCATCTAACTAAAGGATATTATCTAGATTCCTGAATTGATGGAGGAATTGGAATAAATTTTCCAAACTATTTTTTTTATCTAATGTGAGACATTTTCAAAAGTTATTGACACATATATCGACCTTTTTAGTTATTATTTCTAATAATATTTCATTTTTAAATAAAAAAAGATTAAATCTTTAGACTTAATCTTTTTATAAACTATTATGGCTCAGGATCAGGATTTGGTTCATCTTCACCATTATCATAACCTACATAAACCGTTAAAGCTTTAGTTCCTAGATTACCCTCAGTATCTTTTACTTTATAGATTAATGTATATTCCCCTTTATAAGCAGGATTAACTGTTCCAACAATCTCTATTTCTGCTTCAGTCATTTCTTCACCAGAATCATATGCTGTAGCCTCCGGTGCATTAAATTCATCGTTTAAATCTATATATAAAGGATTCTCACCCTCTATTTCTATTACTGGTTTTGTTTTATCAGCTTCATCAGGTCCTAAACCTAAGTTAACATCTTCACCATCATAACCAATATCTCCTTCAACAAAACGTTGTTTTGTAAACCCAAAATTAACGGTTATTTCTGCTCCTACAGCAGCATATTCATAGTTATCTATATCTTGTCCTTCTAAATAGATATAAACTCTAACTTTAGTAATACTTCTTGGGGCTAAAGTCATAAACGTTGGACGTTCTGTTCCATTTTTATATTTCATGGTATCAGTAAAGTATTGAGGATTTTGAATTAAAGCTGGACCAACTTCGTCATTCTTTTGTTCCTCACCATTTTCATCTAAAGATGTTTTCCAATCATGCACATACCCATTATATTCTAGACCATCATAAACGTCGATATTATCTTCTACTCCTATTTCATTAGCAAAAGCATAAGTTGGATAATAAAGCCCATCAATAACTGTTCCACAATTCCCACTAAAAGAGTTTTCGCTTCTAATATCAAAACCAGTTCTTCCTAAACATGATTCTTCATACCAACTTAAAGCATTTTTATTATGTGTTTTATCATTTGGCTCCCATATTATGGCTCCTCGATCTTCACTACAAATACCTGTTACATCATCATCACCTTGGCAAGTAATACCGATAATTTTAGTATCAGCAGTTCCTAACTCTACACGTCCTATTTGGGCAAAAGCAATACGAACAGAATTTTCTATCCCTGTATCCTCTATTCCATCTTTAGAAACTACTACTTCTGAATCATTTGTTAAATAAATTGCTTCTTCATTTCTTATATCCAAATTTTCATAATATTTTTCTCCGGTAACATTTCTAATGAATAAGTCAAAGACTACATAACCAGGAACTTCTTTTTCCCCCATATTTTGAATTTGACTTGATAACATTCGAAATCCACCAGGACTAGTTGTCATACTAGATTTTTCAAATAGTTTCATTCTTGAAGTAGTAGGTTCCATTTCCCCTATTGATGAAATTGGTTTTAAACCTTTTTCTCCTCCCCAACTATTTGTATTTCCTTCATAAATTGTTTCTAAATCTTCATCAATGGTAATTTCAGAATCCCATGTCTTTCCATCTAGTGATAAAGATAGGCTTTCCGCTACTGCTATATTAATTGTAAATGGAGTAACTCCTACTCTTTGCATACCAACAAACCAAGCATAAGTTGATACTGATAAAATTATTGCACTTAAGGTACACAAAACAATAAGATTTCGAACACGGCTTAATCGTTGTTGATTTTGTTTTTCTTTTTGCATTTCTTCTTTCTTCCTTTCTTCTTTTTTATTTTATATTTATATTTTTAATATATAAAATACTTATTTATTAATCTCCTGGAATATTTGGTTCTTCATAATCAATATCCTCCTTTTCATAACGTTGTTTAGTAAATCCAAAATTAACTGTAATCATTTTACCAATCGACGCTAAATCATAGTTATCAACATCTTGTCCTTCTAAATAAATATAGATTCTAACTTTAGTAACACTATTTGGGGCTAAAGTCATAAACGTTGGACGTTTTGTTCCTGAAAGTTCTTTCATCGTATCTGTAAAATAAGGATAAGGATATAATAATTCTTCTCCTTCTTCCCAATCATGAACAAAAGTATTATAATCTTCTCCATCATAAACATCTACTTCATCATCAGGTTCTATTTCCTTTTTAATAGCATAAGTCTTAGAATACTTTCCTTCTTCTACTATTTCACAACTCTTTTTTTCTCCATAAGATGCTTCTACTAATGGCTTAGCTGTTCTTTTTTTACAAGATACATCATACCAATTAATAGCATTTTGATTATGCCCTTTATCGTTAGGTTCCCATATTATAGCTCCTCGTTCTTCACTACAAATACCTGTTATATCATTATCACTTATACAAGTAATCCCTGTTATTGTAGCGGTAGAAGTTCCAATTTTTGCTCGTCCTATTTGAGCAAAAGCAACCCGAACAGAGTTCTCTATCCCTGTATCAGGAACACCTTTAGTATCGTTAACCTCTACTTTTGAATCAGTTGTTAAATAAATTGCTTCTTCATTTCTTATATCTAAATTTGGATAATATTCATCTCCTGTTATATTTTTAATAAATAAATCAAAGACCACATAACCTTCTGCTTCAGTTTCAGTATAATTATCAATTCTACTCGCTAATAAACGGTATCCCCCAGGAGTAGTAGTCATACTAGATTTTTCAAAAATTATCATTCTTGAAGAATTCTTATCCATCTCTCCTACTGTAGAAATAGGCTTTAATTCACTCCACCGATTAGTATGATTTGTATAAGTATCTATCTCGTTTTCAGAAATAGATACATTATCACTCCAAACGCTACCATCTAAAGATAATTCCAAACTTTCAGTAGTTGCTATACCTATATCAAAACTAGTAACACCAACTCTTTGCATACCAACAAACCATGCATAAGTTGATACAGAAAAAACAACAGCGCTTATAAAACAAATAAAAATTAATGTTCTAATCCGTTTTAAATTACTTCGCCTTCGTTTACTCATCAAATACTTCACCCCTTATCAGGCACAACTATCATTATTGTTTTGGCAACCTTAGTATACAAATTTATTTTAACATATAAAGATTAAAAGTCAACAATATTTGTGTTTTTTCGCTAATAAAAAATAAAAAACGCTTAATTTAATAAACGTTTTTATAAGTTTTAAAATTTGTTAAACACAAAATAAATAATCTTTTTATATTAAAACCTTACTTCAATAATTTTTACCTCTTTATCTTCCTTTTTAACTATTATTTTCTTAACAAATCTTTCTAAAAATATTTTTCTTTCTTTATTGGTTAAATATTCCCAATTTAATCTAATATTGTTTATTACATTTTTAATATCTTCAAACTTTATCTCTTTCCCTTTTGGTTTAATCATAGTTTTTAGTTTTAAATTAAGATGCTCTAAGCTTTCATTTAACTTTTTTAAGATTATTTGATATTCATCCCCTTTAATATTATTATTTAAATATAATTCTCTAGTTTCCTTTTTTTTCTTTTCTAATAACTTTCTTTTTTTTAAAAAACAATCCTTTTCTAAATGATAATCTTCTTTTATAAGATCTAATTTAGAGGCTTCTACTTTAAAGTTTTCAATTCTTTTTAAATATTTTAAAAATGAGGTTTCCATTTTATTATGAGAAAATCCTCTTTCCTTACAAATTTCTTTTCTTCCTTGACAAGTATAAGAAATATATTTTTTACCATTTTGTATTTGTTGTCTTCCATAAAATTTAGAATTACATTTAAAACACTGAAGAGCTCTAAAATAATAAGCATCATCATTAGTATATTTTTTACTTTGATATTTCTTTCTTTTATTAATTAATTCTTGAACATTATTCCAAAGATGATCATTTATAATCTTTTTTATATTTTTTCCTTGAGTAATAAAATTATTATTCTTAGTAATCCCATAACGGACTTTTCCAATATAAAGGGGATTAGTTAAAATACTTTTTATTGTAGATCCCCTCCACTTCCCTCCCCTTTTAGTTGGAACTTTTTCTTTATTTAAAGTTTTACTTATTTGAAGAAAAGAATCTCCATCTAAATATAAATTATAAATTCTATTTACTAAAAGTTTTTCTTCTTCATTTACTATAAGTCCTTTTCCAATTATATAATTATAACCATATACTCCGTTTGTATTAGTATAATTACCTTCCCTTGTTTTTTGTTCATAACCAAGAGTTATTCTTTCTGCTAAGTTTTCCCTTTCAAATTCAGCAAAAATACCAAGCATTTTAATAAACATTCTTCCTACAGCATTACTAGTATCAATCTTTTCTGTTTGAGAATTAAAAGAACAATTATAAGTTTCAAATATATTTATTAAAGTTATTAAATCAAAAACACTTCTAGTTAAGCGATCTAATTTATAAACTAAAACATTATTTATTTTATTTAGTTTAATATCATTTAAAAGTCTATTTATTTCTGGTCTATCTTTAGTGTTTTTCCCACTTAATCCATCATCAATATAATAATCAATAATCTTCCATTCATTTAAAAGAGCATATTTAGTTAGTTTTTCTTTTTGAGCATTAATCGAGAAACCTTCTTTTACTTGATCTTCAGTAGAAACCCTAATATATATTCCTGTTTTCATTTTCCAATTATTTCCTTAAAATTCTTGGAATACTAGTCTTTAAGAAAAAATTCATTATTTCTATTTGTAATTTCTCTTCTAAAATTATTTTCATAGAACCTCCTTTTTATATGATTATAACGATACCACTTTATTCGTATTAACTAGCCAAAACTTATTCTTTTGATTTTGTCTTAGGTAATCTTCATAAATAGATGTATATTCCATCACCTTTTTATGTTTAACTAACTCTCTAGCTATAACAGCCATATCATAAGCTGAAGAATAATGATTAGCAGCATCTAACCCACTAGCATTTTTAAAGTTAGTATTTCTAAGTCCTAATTCTTTTGCTCTTTTATTCATTAACTCAACAAAATGTTCTTCTGTTCCTCCTATTCTTTCCGCTAAGGCTACCGCGGCATCATTTGCTGAACTAATCGCTATTCCTTTAAAGAGGTCCTCGACTGTCATTATTTCATTGGTTTCTAATAAGATTTGACTGCCCCCCATCGAAGAGGCATGAGCAGATACGGTTATTTTTTCTTGCCACTTTAAATTCCCATTTTCAATCGCTTCCATAATTAAAAGCATTCCTAAAACTTTCGTCATAGAAGCCGGAGCATATCGAACATGGATATCTTTTTCATATAAAATTTCTCCTGTGCTCGCTTCTATTAAAATAGCACTTTTGGCATTGGGGGCTAAATCTAAGGACTCGGCTTTAATAATTGGCAAAGTTATTAAAAAACAACTTAAAAGAAGTAATACTTTTTTCATCCTAACACCTCATTAAAAAATATGAGTTATCTAAATAATTAATACCTAGAAAATTGACACCAACTTTTAAATAATTTATAATTAATCATAAAGAGGAATGATAATGAAAAAGAATATAAAAATAATTTTTAAAAGTATAATGTTTATTTGCTTTAGTCTTTGTTTAATAATTATTTATTATCAACATCATTATTCTACATTTAAACAATTAAAAAAATTAAATTATACTCCTAAAGGAATCAATTTAATTATGAAAAATAATTTAGATAATTATCTTTTAAAAACAAAGATTTATTCTAAAACCTTAGAAACAGCTTTAACTAAAGATTTATATTTAAAAAAATATTTACATGATTATGTTTTCTTTGAATATAAAAATTATGATAAATATATTGAACATTTAAATACTTTAAAAGATCGTGGTTATAAAAATGATGAAATAAATATTATTTTAGAATTTTTAACTGAAGAAGATCTTGATCTTATTTTAAAAGAAACTAAAGATTATCTTGATTTTACTCCTTTTCTTACTTCTAATTATTTTCTAAGTAAAAATATTATTCGCTACATTAATTATCAAGATAAATATCAATTAGATTATGAAGAAACTATTAATAAAGTTAATATGAATTTAGATTATCCTTTTTATACTAATTATAAGATAATTGAAGATCCTTTTAATAATTTAGTCTTAGTTAATAAATATAATAAATTACCTAGTGATTTTATCCCTCAAGATTTAACTTCTTTAATTTCTGCTTGTTCAATTAATCAAGATATTTTAGTTACAAAAACTTTAAAGAAAAAATTTGAAGAAATGTGCTTAGATATTAAAAACTTAAACCTTAATATTAAAGTAATTTCTGGATACCGAAGTTATCAAACACAAGAAGACTTATATAATAAATACTATCAAAAGGACGGAACTTTAGCTGATGATTATTCTGCTCGTCCTGGCTTTTCTGAACATCAAACTGGTTTAGCAGTTGATATTTATAATGAAGAATTACCTTTTACAAAATTTAAAAATACTCCTGAATATCAATGGGTAAAAAATAACGCCCACCGTTATGGATTTATTATAAGATATCCTAAAGATAAAGAAGATATTACTGGTTATAAAGAAGAACCATGGCATCTTCGTTATCTTGGTGAAGAAATAGCAACTTATCTTTATGAACATCATCTTACTTATGATGAATATTACACTCAGTTTATAAAAAAATAACAGAAATTTAACTGTTATTTTTTATTACTTCAATAATTAAAGGTTTTATTTCTTTCTTTTCTTTTTCTATAAGAAAGGCTTCTTCTAGTCTTTCTTTATTTATTAAAGAATTATTACTATAAACTTCGGTTAAAACATCACCCTTTTTAACATAATCTCCTAATTCCTTTTTTAAAATAAGACCAACTCCATAATCAATCTTATCTTCTTTAGTTTTTCTTCCAGCTCCTAAATTCATCACTTCTTCTCCAATTATTAAAGCTTTAATTTGATTTAAATAACCTTCTTCTTTACTTTTAATTTCTGTTTTTATCTTAGCTAAGGGAAGTTCTTTTAAATCTCCTAATTGATAATGAATCATTTCTTTAAACTTCTTTAAAGCCTTTTTAGTTACTAAAGCCTCCTTTACTTCTTCTTTTGCTTCATCATAAGTTATTTCTTTTCCTAAACTAACCATATAACTAGCTAAAGTAAGAGCTAATTTAGTTAAATTATTCTTCTTTTTTCCTTCTAATATTTCTAAAACTTCCATTACTTCTAAACTATTACCAATATTACTACCTAAAGGAGTATCCATATTAGAAATAACAGCAACAATTTCCTTTTGAAAGGAATTTCCAATCTCTATCATTAATTTAGCTAAAGTAAGAGCTTCTTCTTTAGTTTTAATAAATGTTCCTGAACCAACCTTAACATCTAAAACAATCTTATCACTATTAACAGCTAATTTCTTACTCATAATACTAGTAGCAATTAAGGGAATAGAAGCCACTGTTGCTGTTACATCACGAAGAGCATAAATCTTAGAATCAGCTGGAGCAAGATCTTTCGTTGTTGAAGTAATTCCTACTTTTATTTCTTTTAATTGTTTTAAAAAAGATTCTTCTTTTAAATTAACATTTATTCCTTTGATTGCTTCTAACTTATCAATAGTTCCACCAGTATAACCTAAACCCCGACCACTTATTTTAGGAACAACTACTCCACAAGCAGCCACAAGAGGAGTTATAATTAAGGTTGTTTTATCACCAATTCCCCCTGTTGAATGTTTATCTACTTTTATTCCAGGAATTTGCTTTAAATCAAGTATTTTACCACTATTCAACATCGAAGCTGTTAAATAAATAGTTTCTTTTTTAGTCATACCCTTTAAACAAACAGCCATTAAAAAAGCACTCATTTGATAATCAGTGATTTTATTTTTCATATAACCTTGAATAATATATTCTATTTCCTTTTCAGTTAAAGCTTCCTTATTTTTTTTTTTTTCAATTAAAGTAATAATATTCATTCTATCACCCAATTTAATTATACCAAAAAAATCTTTAGACTATAACCATTTTTTCATTAAAGTAATAAAACGTTTTGGATCCTCTGTTATCTTCTTATAAAGATTATGGTTACTTTTTAATTCTTTAATTATTTTTACATCTTCATGAGCTAAAATTATTTTATATTCCTCACTATCTTCTTTAATAACATCTACTTGAATATCATTACCTACTAAATAATCTATCGAAACATTAAAAACATTCGCTAAATCTTTAATAGTTTCTAAATTAGGAGTTCTTTTCCCTAATTCATAACAGCAAATTGAAACTTTAGTAACATTAACTAATTCCCCTAAACGTTGTTGACTCAAACTTTTAGATACTCTTAATTCTTTTAATCTCTTACCTAACATATTGATGTTCCTCCTTAGTTAACTTATAGAAAGTATAACTAACACACCCCTATTATTCTTTAAAGTTAACTAAATAGTAATTTGGGATTGCTTTTTTTTAAATCTTTCTTTATAATGGTATTGGTGGTGAAAAAATGAAAATATTAAGAGAACTTAGATTAATGAACAACTATACAAATCAAAACATGGCGGATATTATAGGTATTAGTAAAGCTTATTACTGGCAGTTAGAAAACAAAAAAAGAAACCTATCTTATATTATGGCCGTTAGAATATCTAATGTTTTTCAAAAAAAACCCGATGAAATATTTTATGAGGAATTTAAAAACAAGGTTAGTAAATAATCCTTGTTTTTTATTTCCTATTATACCAAGAAAATTAATCTTCTTTTTTCTTTGGAGTTAAAAAAGTAACTTTCTCTGCTACCACTTCCGTAATATATCTTTTTCTTTCTTCTTCTTCATAAACTCTGGTTTGAACACGACCTTTAATTCCTAATAAATCTCCTTTCTTACAATATGAAGATGTCGTTTCAGCAATACCAGTCCAAAGAGTACAATCAAATAGCGATAGGTAAGTTTTTGATAAAATCTCCAACTTTTCCCCCGCTCCACACCGTACATGAGACTTTCACCTCATACGGCGTTCCATCAAATTATAATTATTTATTGTTTTAACATTAACTTAATACATTCTTAAAATCTTTATACAGTTTTCCTATAAAGGCTCCAGATTAGCCTGAGTCCTCAAAGTATTTACTTTGTTAATTTGCTCACTATTTAAATTATATATTTCTAAATAATGATCAATTATTTTTTTACTTTTAGAATGAATTAATATATGAATATCCTTATGTATTATTATCAAATTATTATATTTATCGGTTCCTCCCAATTGTTTAGGAATTTTATGATGACAGTGTATTTCATCATACTCAAGTATAATTTTAAGTATTGCACATTTTCCCACTGGCTTGCGATCCACCAATCTAATTCATTCAAAACAATATTTGAAAGAAGTGGCGATAGAATACCTCCTTGTGGTGTTCCTTTATCATTTTTTATTATTGTATCATCTGGCATTTGAATTGGAGCTTTTAGTATTGTTTTGATTATTTTTAATAGCTTTTTATCCCTTATTCCAAAAGACCATATTTGTTTTAATAATTTATTATGATTTACATTGTCAAAAAATCCTTTTATATCAATATCAACTACATAGTGAAGTTGTTGTTGTTGCATCATTTTATAGCATTGAGCAATAGCATGTTCTACACTTCTGTTTGGTCGAAATCCATTACTTCTATCATAAAATTTTGCTTCACAAATCGGCTCTAAAATTTGCAAGATTGATTATTGCACTATCCTATCCCATATTGTAGGAATACCCAATGGTCTTGTTTTACCATTTGATTTAGGTATTTCTATTCTTCTTACAGGCTTAGGTTTGTAATTTTCAAATTGCTTTTGAACATAATAAATATATCTTTTTTGCGATAATTTTTCTATATCGCTTATTGTAGTAAAATATTTTCTTCACTAGTTATAATTTTCATTAAGTTAGTAAATTTCATATTATTAGTACTATCTTGATATAATTTATCAAAAGTTTTTATTAGATTATAATATTCACTGTGTCTGATTTTTGATTTCTTTTTTGTTTTCTGTGATTCTAAAGAATCCAATATAGTCACCATCCTTTCCATCAAAGGACAATTTTATTTGTCATACTCGAATCTACATTTGTTAATGTTTCAAATTCTATAATTAAAATTTGACTTGTGGCTATCCCTCCATTAATTATTATCATAATTTCATAGGTACTATGCCACTACTCTCACCCTGACTAAGATAACTTATGAATTTGTTATCACTACTTCGTAGATGTGCAATCATCTCCATATTCAGAGCTTTCCACGTTCCAATATTTCTATCTATACATATATCCTTAGGTGCTTTCTTTAGGCCTGTATGCTTGATAATGCCTATAACATTATATGGACTTTCATAACTTCAATTTTTACTAATCCACACATACTGCACATTCAATGCAATATACATTTCTATATACTAACAGTTTAGACCCGTACATTCAAAAGTTCGCCAGTATTTTCATACATTCTCACCATAGATATTTTTTAGACATCCGATCTATCAATTACACCATCTACCTCTAGATAGCTTTCGTAAGATTTAAATCTTTTACGGTAATTTTCAACCGACTTCACCGAGCTTTTAACATTTATATAATTGCACTATAAATGCTAATCGGAGTATTAATGAGTCATTTCAAGGCGTTACCCTATCATTCTAACCTTCGAAATATCAGTTCTATTATTTTTCAATAATGATTAAACTTTTCATTTAATAACGTGTCGCACTAAAATCTGTTTCATACTCTCCTTTTAAATTCTTATAACTTCTTGGAATAGCTAAAGTAATATTCGTCACCTTTTTACCACTTTCTGTTTCCCTTAAAGTTGGATCTCTAACCAATCTTCCTACAATGACAATCTGATTTAACATAATTACCTCCTCCCAGTAAAATTATAGTTTTTTCTAATTTAAAAGCAAACAAAAAAAAGATGCTTTTTTTTATTTATTTTTAACATCTTTTTATCTTTTGCAAAGAAAAGTTTTAACTTTAGTTAATACAATCAACCCAGACAATTCATTTTTAACTAATTTAATAAATAAAAGTCCCTGACTATTAAATACCTATTTATTAAATATTTTCTAATATACCATTATCTAAATCTTCTAAAGTATATAAATGCTTTATAACATCATAAGCTTCTTTTAAATTACTTTGAGCAAAACGCCAACCTCGGCCATCTGTTATCCAAACAAATTCAGCTCCCTTTATCTTCGCTATATCTTTCCCAAGTTTGGCATAACTTCTAGCTGTTTCATTTAATTTAGAACCACTACTACCATAAAAATTAGTTTCTATTAAAAGTAATTTACCACTTTTAGATTTAACTACAAAATCAAATCTTTTATTAATTTCCTTCTTATCATCCAAATTAAGATTATCTAATATATCAGTTTTAAAATAAGTTTTTATTTCATTTTTATTCGCTTCTTTTAAATATTCTACATTAGGTGTTTTTTTTATATAACTTTCTACTATATTTTCCATTATATGACCTGTTCTATTTTTTCTGGCATTAGTATCAAGTCCTACTTCAACACCTGTAACATAATCAACAAGATTCTTAATCTTTTTCTTTTCAAATAATTCAATTAATCCACTTTTTTTTAATAACTTAGTATAATCAACTACCTCTTTATTCATTTTCTTAAAACTATAAGATATTACTTCCCCATCTATAATTTTAATTTCTCCTTGTCGAACTGCAAGCAAAATTGGAATAACCTCTAACACATCAGGATACTCAATTATCAATTTCATAAATTCCTGTTCTACATTATCTTTTCCAATTAAATAATTAAGAAGATTTAATTGCATCTCAACTTTATTAACATTTTTATAAACTTTATCAAAATCAACATAATAATCATATGTTGCTATTGAATCTTTTAAACTCTCAATTATTTCATTAAATTCGCGTTTCATTCTTTAACCTCCTAATTGCTAATTCTAAATATTCTTTTTCTTTTTCAATTCCAATATATTTTCGATTTAATATATTAGCTACCACTCCAGTAGTTCCACTACCATTAAAAGGATCTAATATAATATTATTTTCATCTGTTGAAGCTAATATTATTTTTTCTAATAATAATTTAGGCTTTTGAGTAGGATGTTTTCCATATTTTCTTTCACTTGGTTTAACTAAAGAAGTTTCCCAGACATCCTTCATTTGCTTGCCATTATTCATATTTTTCATAACATCATAATTAAACTTATGTTTAACAGTCTTTAAATCCTTCTTAGCCCAGAGTATTGTTTCAGTTGAATGAGTAAAAGTTCTACAACTAATATTAGGTGGTGGATTCAATTTTCTCCAAGTAATATTATTGATAATTTTAAAACCTTCTTCTTCAAGAGCCATTCCTATTGAATAAATATTATGCATTGTTCCGCTTATCCATATTGTTCCATTATCCTTTAATACTTTCTTACATTCTTTAATCCATTTTTTATTAAAATTATGTTTTTCTTCAATAGTAATACTTTCATCCCATTTTCCCTTTTTAACACTAACCATTTTACCTGATTGACAAGTAATACCATCACCTGAAAGAAAATAAGGAGGATCAGCAAAAATCATATCTATTGATTTTCTTTTAAATCTTTTCATAATTTTCAGGGAGTCATTATTAATTAAAACCGTATTATCTTTAATATAATATGGTTCTACAGTATTAATAATTTCTAATAATTGTTTCTTCAACAGAACCTCTTTTACTACCTACAGAATTGATATTTCTTTTTGCCTCAATAACCACTATAGTATAATCTTTATATAATTCATTGATAAACGGTGTATTATGATTAGATAACATAACTTTAACTCCCTTTTCATCTAATCTTTTATAACAATTAAATAATCTTACTTGATCTTCTTTTTTAAACCCTTTATCTGTATAACTAGTAAAAGAATCATCCTTTAAATGATCATAAGGTGGATCAAAATAAACAAAGTCTCCCTCTTTAGCATCTTTTACCGCTTCTTCAAAATCCGCATTTAAAATAGTTATTTCATTTTTAGTTAAATACTCATGAATCATTTTTAAATTATCTGGCTCAAAAGTATTAACTTTGTTACTTTTATTAAAAGGAACATTAAATTGATTTTTACTATTAACTCGGTATAATCCATTAAAACAAGTTTTATTTAAATAAATTGTTCTCGCTGCTTTTTCATAATCTCTTAATTTAGCATACTCTTCTTGATCCCTATCCATATTCCTAACAGCATAATAATAATCCTCACTATTATTCTTTTCATGTATTTTTAATTGTTTAAACAAATTATTTAAATCATTACCCATTAATACATTATATACATTTATTAATTCTTGATTATAATCATTAATAACAGCCTTTTTAGGAGTAAGTTCAAATAAAACAGCACCACCACCAACAAACGGTTCAAAATAAGTATTAAATTCCTTGGGAATATGTTCTTTTATCTTCTTCATTATTTGTCTTTTACCGCCTACCCATTTAACAAATGGTCTTATCATCTTACCACCTCTAATCTTACTTCCTTTATTGTATCATTTTTTCCCCCTATATTTAATAAACCTAACAAGATAATTCATTTTTAAGCAATTTATTTAATTCTACTGCATACTCTAGGGGAAGTTCTTGTCTAAAGGTTTCAATAAAGCCCATAATTATTAATTCTGTGGCTTTTTCATTGTTTATTCCTCGACTCATTAAATAAAATAATTGTTCTTCACTTATTTTAGAAACTGTCGCTTCATGTTCTAAAACAGAACTTTTATTAGAAACTATATTTTTAGGAAGAGCATCACTTTTTGATTCTTTATCTAATATTACAGTATCACATTGAACATTACTATAACTATTAAAAGCCTCTTTAGTTATATTAACCGTCCCTCGGTAAATAGCTTCACCACCACCACGAACAATCGATTTGGATAAAATATTACTTTTAGTATGAGGAGCTAAATGAATCATTTTAGCTCCTGTATCTTGGATTTGATTTTTATCCGCTACTGCTATTGTTATACAAGTTCCCCTAGAATAAGGACCTTTTAAAATAATAGAGGGATATTTCATATTAACTTTAGAACCGATATTACCATCAATCCATTCCATTAAACCACCTTCTTCAACAATTGCTCTTTTAGTTACTAAATTGTAAATATTTGGTGCCCAATTTTGAATCGTTGTATAACGACAACGAGCATTTTTACCAACATAAATTTCTACAACAGCCGCATGAAGAGAATCTGTTAAATAAGTTAAAGCTGTGCACCCTTCAATATAATCTAATTCTCCTCCATCATCAACAATAATAATCGTTCTTTCAAACTGACCCATATCCTTTGTATTCATGCGAAAATAACTTTGTAGAGGTCTTTTTACCTTTATTCCTTTAGGAACATAAATAAAAGTTCCTCCACTCCAAACAGAACTATTTAAACTAGTAAATTTATTTTCCTCATCTTTAACTAAATTATTAAAATACTTCTTAAATAAATCAGGATATTCCTTTAAAGCACTATCAGTATCTAAAAAGATAACCCCCTTTTCTTTAATATAATTTAACATACTACTATATATTACTTCACTCTCATATTGAGCATGAGTTCCCCCTAAATACTTTTTTTCTGCTTCAGGAATTCCTATTTTTTCAAAAGTTTCCCTTACTTTAGGAGAAACATTCTTCCAATCTTGATGAACTTTATCTTCCACACTTTTATAATATAAAATATTTTTAAAATCTATTTTTAAGTTAGGACCAAACGAAGGTAAAGGAGCTTGAAGAAACTTTTCATAAGCCTGTAAACGAAATTCTCGCATCCAAAGAGGTTCTTTTTTTAATTCTGAAATTTTTATAATTGTTTCTTTAGTTAAACCTTTTAATTCTTCTTTTGTTTTTAACATAATCATCACCACTAAATATTATACTATAAAAAAGACTAAAGCCTTCTTAAATTGACTTTCTAAAAATTTCCAGTATAATAATTACAATTAAAAGGAGGAAGTTATGAATTTAAATAATGAATTAAAAGACTTACAAGATAATGGATATATAAAAGATTACCATCTTCAAGAAGAAACTGCTTATTTAGAAAGTAAAGGAGCTTTTTGGAAATTAAAAAAGGATAATCCCTATTATAATTTAAAACTAATTAATGGAACTCAATTAAAAATGATCGAAGAAAAAGCAATACATTATCAGAAGGAACATAATTATCATTATCTTGATATTAAAAAAGAAAAGGAAAAAGGAATTAAAAATATAAAATATAGTTTTCTTTCTCTTGGCCTTATGGCTTTATCTTTAAGTTCTAATTCTTCTTTATTAACAGCAGGAAGTCTTTCTTTATCTTTTTCCCTTTTTTATAAAGGTAATTATCTTTTAGAAAAAGCAAAAGAATTACAATTAAAAAATGATCGCCTTATGGAAATAAGAGGTTTTAATAAAGATCTTAATGATTCTATTGATGAACTTCGACTTCATCATCTAAAAGAAGTTTTAAAATTTGTAAAATTATATTCTGAAACAAAGGATTTTACCGCTTGTGAAGTTCTTTTTCTCCATCAATTAATCGCGAAAGAAGGCCTTCTGATTACCTTAGAAGAAAAAACTAAAAAAAAGTAGTTAATCCCTACTTTTTTTATTTTGTTCTAATATTTCTTTTATTCCTCTAGAAGGAAGTAAAGCACATCTTTTTCTAATTGGTTGAAGATATATTTCTTCATAAACAAGAGCTTGCCCTAAAATATCTTTATTATATTCTTCTTCATTAATCATTTTTTCATATTCATTTAAAAAAATAAGAGCTTCTTCTTTAGTTTTGCCTAATAATTCTTCAATTAAGATAGAAGTAGCAGAAGTAGATATTGCACAAGCTTCACCATCAAATCTAATATCTTGAATAAAATTATCCTCTAGTTTCATCATTAAAGTAATATTATCAATGCAAGAAACATTATAAACATTAACTTTTAAATAAGTTTGATCTTCGATTAAACCCTTATGAAAAGGATTTTGATAATGTTCTAAAATAATATTTCTTCTAATCTCTTTATCCATTTTCTCACCTACAATGATTTTTTTAAGATATCTTCTTCACTTAATAAAGAAGCTAACTTATCAATCTCTTCTTTAGTATTATATAAATAAAAACTAATTCGGCAAGTGCTAGTCACATTTAAATCTTCACTTAACATTCTAGCACAATGAGCCCCCGCTCTTAAACAAACTTTATTTTTATTTAAATAAATAGCTGTATCTTGACTAAATATTCCCGTCACATTAAAAGTAATAATACCTGTTTCTGTCTTTGGATTATAAATCTTAATATTTTTTAATTTACTTAATTTTTCTAAAGCATATCTTTTTAACATTTGATCATGTTTAAAAACATTTTCCATACCAATAATATTTAAATAATCAATTGCTTTTCCAAAACCAAGAATTCCAGCAATATTAGGAGTTCCTGCTTCTAAACAGTGGGGTAAATCTTTAAACTTTACCTCTTTTAAACTAGTAAAATCATCATTCATTCCCCCTCCAACTATTGAAGGTTTAATTTGTTTTAACCATTTTTCTTTTCCATATAAAACTCCTACCCCGGTTGGACCTAACATTTTATGAGCCGAAAAAGTTAAAAAATCAATATCTAAACTTTGAACATCAATTGGTAAATGGGGAACTGCTTGAGCCCCATCAATAACAACATAAATACCCCTTTTATGAGCATACTCTGTTATTTCTTTAATTGGTCTTATATCTCCTATTACATTAGTAAGATAAGATAAAGAAATAACTTTAGTATTTTTTCCAATCACCTTTTTAACATTATCTAAAGTAACCTTTAAATCTTCATCTAAGGGAATATATTTAACTTTACAACCAATCTTTTCTTCTAATAAAAACCATGGTAAAACTAAAGAAGCATGTTCACTTTTAGTAATTAATATTTCATCTTTACTTTTTAAATAATATTTAAAAAAATCATTAACAATCATATTAAAACTAGCTGTTGTTCCACTAGTAAAAATTATTTCCTTAAAACTAGAAGCCTTAATAAAGCTTCTCACCTTTTCCCTTGTTCCTTCCAAAAGATCATCTACTTTTAAACTAATATCATAATCTCCACGATGAGCATTCGCTGTATAATTACTATAATAATCAACAACAGCTTCAATTACTGAATAAGGCTTAAAAGTAGTGGCACTATTATCAAAATAAATAAGATCTTTCTTTAACATGGGAAAATCTTTTCTAACCTCCATTTTATCACCTACCAATCATTTAAAGTTTTAAGAACCATTTCTCTTTGAGTTTGATTTAAAGTTAAAACACTAAGTAAAAATCCTTTAATTAATAATCGATAACATTCTGGTAAAGAAAGTCCTCTTGTTTGTAAATAAAACAACTGTTCTTCATCAAATTTCCCAATCGAAGCACCATGTTTAGCTAAAACTAAATATTCATCGATATATAAATTAGGATTAAGAATAACTTTATTATTATTCATTGTTATTATTTTACTTGTTTGTTTAGTTTCACAATCTTTCTTTCCCTTTTTAACATAAGCATCAATTGTCATTTCTAATTCTGCTTCTTCTTTAGTCACACCCCGAAGATTAATTAAACTTTTAGTTTTAGAATAATCATGATTAATTACTAAATGATATTTTTGTTTAAAACTAGTAATCGTTCCTAAATTATAAATAAGACTACTATTATATCCTTTTAAATCTATTATAATCTTTTCTTTTACTTCTTTATAATAATAAAACTTATTAACTTCTAAAAAACTTCCTTCTTCTAGTAAATAATTATATTGACAATCAGAATTAATTAATCGATTATCAACATCATATAAATAAACTTCTGTAAAAGCTTTAATAATAAAATTAATCTTATTATAGTAATTAGATTCTTTCTTAAAACAAATATTTATTTTTTTATTAGATTTTATAATAATATTAATTTCATTCTTACTTACTTCTTCTATTAAAACATTTTCTTTTATTTCATTAAGAAATTTAAATTTATCTAATACTTCAATCTTTTTCATTAGACAATCTTTCTTTCATTAATATTATTATAACCTTCATTTTCTATAGTTAAAGAAAGATTATAATCACCTGTTTTAATAATACTCCCATTATTCATAATATGAACAAAATCAGGCTTAATATAATCTAAAATACGATGATAATGCGTTATTATAAGAAGACTAACATCTTTATTTTCTTGCTTATATTTTAAAATATTTTTAGCTACTACTTTTAAACTATCAATATCTAAACCAGAATCAATCTCATCTAAAATAATCATTTTAGGTTTTAACATTTTCATTTGTAATATCTCATTCTTTTTCTTTTCTCCACCAGAAAAACCTTGATTAAGAGAACGATGAATTATTCCCTTCTCCATCTTTAAATCATTAGTAATAGTTTCTATTTCTTTAGCAAAATCATATAAATTAATATTCTTTTTTTCTTTAATACTTAAAGCTGTTCTTAAAAAGTCAGAATTAGAAACACCTTCTATTTCAATAGGTGATTGAAAAGCTAAAAACAATCCTAAATGAGCCCTTTCATCGACAGATAATTTAGTAATATCTTCATCATTAAAGTATATTTTACCTTTTATTAATTGATAATTATTATCTCCCATTATAACCCTTGATAAAGTTGATTTCCCACAACCATTAGGTCCCATAATCGCATGTATTTCCCCTTTATTAATATCTAAATTATAATTAAAAAGGATCTTTTTATCATCTATTTTTACATTTAAGTTTTCTATTCTTAATAACATCTACTTCACCTCACGCTGTTTATTTTATCAAATAATAAAAGAACTAGCAATAAAGAAGCCTAATTTTTCTTGGTCCCAATATTTGACAAAATAAAACAAGTAATATAATATTACTAAAGGAGGAAAAGAAGAATGAAAAAACTAAATATCAAAAAAATTTCACTTTTATTTTTTATCTTAATTATTATTTTTATTATAACAATTAGTAGTTATTATTTATTAAGACCACAATCTATTCCGGTTTTAGCTTATCATGATATCAAACCTAATAATGAAATAACTAAAAAAGAATTTAAAGAGGCAAATGGAGCTATTATATCTGTTGAAAAATTTGAAAAGCAAATGAAATATATTAAGGAAAAAGGTTATCAAACATTAAGTATGGATGAATTTTATTGCTGGATGAAAAAAGAATGCCAACTACCTAAAAAAAGTGTTTTAATAACTTTTGATGATGGAAATAAAAGTATCTATGAATATGTTTTACCGATTTTAGAAAAATATAATTTAAAAGGAACTTCTTTTGTTATAACTTCTAGAATCCTACCTAAAGAAAATGTTAAGGATAATTATAATTTTTTAACCAAAGAAATGATTGAAGAAATTTTAACTAGATATCCAAATTTAGAACTTCATTCTCATACTCATGATATGCATAAAAAAATTAACAATATTCCTATTGTTAAAAATCTAAGTAAAAAAGAGCTAAACGAAGATACTATGGAAGTAGGAAAATATCTGGAAACAGAATTTATTGCTTATCCTTTTGGTAGTTATACTGAAGATTTTATTAAAACTTTAAAAAAGAATGAATATAAAATGGGATTTTTATATGAACAACCGTTTATAAGAGCCACTCAAAAAAACAATCTTTATAAAATACCACGTATTACAATTGGAAGAAATTTAGAAGATTGGCGTTTTAAATTAATCTTATCCCTTGGCTTTTTTACTAAAAAAAATATAATTCCTAGATAGGAGAGATAATTATGAATTGTATATTTTGTAAAATTATTAAAGGGGAAATACCTTCTTATACTTTCTATGAAGATGATATTGTAAAAGTTTTTCTTGATGTTAATCCAAATGAAGAAGGACATACTTTAATTATTCCAAAAAAGCATTATACCAATATTGAAGATATTCCTTTAGAAACTCTTACTCATATTAATAAAATATCTAAAGATATTTATCAATTATTAAAAACTAAATTAAAACCTGATGGTTTAAGTCTTGTTCAAAATAATGGTTCTATCCAAGAAGTTAAACATTATCATTTGCATTTAATTCCCCATTATTTAAATAAAACCAAAAAGAAAACAATCAAAGAAATATATGAAAAATTGAAAAAGGGTCTTTAATTAGTCCCTTTTTAATAACAATATAATACAGAAGTTATAATAATAACTAATAATATATATAAAACTAAAATTATTGATGAATTAATTAAGGATGGTTTGGTCATAATTATTCCTCCTTTTAATCTTTATTTATTGTATGGTTAAATTAATTAGAAGTGATTAATTCCCTAAAATTCTTGTTTTTTGTCTTAATATTTGTTATTATTGTTTTATATTTAGAGGAGGAAAAAAATGAATAAAAAAATAGTCTTAATTAGTTTAGGAGTTCTATTTGTATTTATTATGGGAATAATAATTGGACGTTCTTGGAATAAGGTTCCTAAATTAAAAGATAGTCAAGAAGTAGTTGTTTCCATCAAAGGAAAAAAGATTACTACTAATGAATTATATAATCTTATGAAAGAACGCCATGCTTCTAATATCTTAATAGAATTAATTGATAAAAGTATTTTAAATAAAAAATATAAAACTGATAAAGATTTAGATGAAGAAATAGAAAAGGAAATTAATTATATTAAAGAGCAAACTGGAGATGATTTTCTAAAAGCTATCGAACAACAATGGGGATTTCATAGTCAAAAAGAATTATATGAATTTATTGAAATTACTTTAAAAAGAAATTTAGCGGTTGAAGATTATGTTAAAGAAACAATTAAAGATAAAGAAATAGAAGCTTATTATGAAGAAGAAATTGATGGAGATGTTAAAGTTAGTCATATTTTAATTAAACCTAAAATAACTGAAGAAATGGAAGAAGAAGAAAGAAAAGAAAAAGATGAAGAAGCTTTAAAATTAGCTAAAGAAATAATTAAAAAACTAGATAATGGAGAAGACTTTGCTAAACTAGCTAAAAAATATTCAGACGATGAAAGTAATGCTAGTGATGGGGGAAAATTAGATTGGTTTAATCATGGTAAAATGGATCCTTCCTTTGAAGAAGAAGCTTATAGTTTAGCTAAAGGAAAATATAGTAAAGAACCAATTAAAAGTTATTATGGTTACCATATAGTTTTAAAAGAAGATCAAAAAAAGAAACCAACTTTAAAAAAAGTTAAAGAAGAAATTTTATCTAATTTAGCGGAAGAAAAGTTAGCAACCGATCCAACCTTACCACATTTAGCTTTAGATAAACTAAGAAAAGAAAATAAATTAACTATTCACGATTCACTTCTTTTAAAACAATATAAACGTTTAATTAAAGAATTGACAAAAAAAGAATAAACAAAAATGACTTCGGTTTAGAAGTCATTTTTAGTTAACAAGTATTCTATCTCATCTATATTATATCCTCTTTGATATAATCTTTGTTTTATTTTAAAATCTAATTGTTTTCCTTTATATTTACCTTTTAATAATTTATAAAGTTTATCATATTCTTCTTTTAAATTATCTTGATTAGATAATTCTTTCGTATTTAATTCTTCTAGAATCATTTCTTTATCATATCCTAAATTAAATAAATAATTAAAAAGTTTTTGTTTTAAAAGATAACCACTATATTTAGTATTTATTTTTATTTGTTTTTGAATAATTCCTTTTAACTTTTCTTTTAAAAGTTCTTGATCAATCTTTAAGAAAAAATCTTCTATTAAAGATTCTTCTAATTGATGATTTAATAATTCTCTTTTTATTTTATAAGGACCATCATTAGTAAAATTAAATTTATCATGAATAAAAGCTTCCATAAAAAGTTTATCATTAAGATGACCCTCTTTTTTTAAACGTTTAATTGTCTTATTAATTAAATATCTCTTATATCTTTTTCTTTTTAAATAAGTTATCACTTCATATTCACTCCGAAAACGATATTTTAAATATTTTAAAACTAAAAAGTAAACCTCTGCTTCTTCATTTTCTTTTTTTAATTTTTTAAATAAATTTTGATCTATTTCCTTTTCTAAAGATAAAGCATGACGAATTAAAACATCTTCATATAAAATTAAACAATCTTTAGTATTAAAATCAACCTGATATTTATCTTGGCCTTTTTTAATAATTCTTGTAATTTGCATAATTATCACCTAACATAATTATACATGAGCCTTAAAAACAAAACAAACCAAAAAATATTATTTGGTTTGTTTTATTTAACTATCAATTCTTTTTGGTGTAACAAAGAAATAAGTTATTAAACTACCTACTACTAATCCTCCAATAGAAGCAATAACAATATTAAAAATTCCCCTATCGTTAACTAAATTAGTTTCAGTTAAATCATCAGTATCAGCGCCAAGGTTTCCATCATCGCCTATATTTCCTGGAGTGGTAGGATCTGTTCTATTATCCATTCCATCACGATTATCATTAATAATATTATTATCTTGATTCGTATTATTATTAGTAGTATTATCTCTTACATTATTATTAGGGGTTTGACCCTGATTAAGATTAGAATCTGGAGTATTTTGATTAGTATTTCCATCAGGAGTGGTAGTTGTAGTTCCATTTACTAAATAAAAAACGGAATCTGTTTTTATTTTATATCCTCTTGTATAATTAAAAAGAATTGTCGCATAAAAAAATAATATTATAGATAAAACTTTAAAAACCTTTTTCATCTTTACCTCCTTCTTTAACTATTATGGACATTAATAATTAAATTATGAGGTGTTTTTTATTTTAATTTGATTAAACCTTCTCCCACTTCTTCTAAAGCTCGACCTAGATCTTTAGAAGATTGATACTTACCTTCTTTTAATTGATAAAAAGAAGTATCAAACATCTGTTTTGATCTTCTAGCCACAACATGAACTAATTGGTATTTAGAACCAATAATATTTAATAATTTATCAATTGATGGATAAATCATTTTATCACACTTCCTCCCTAATTATTAGAATACTCAAAATTCTTTATTTCTTCAATGTTTAATCATTAATTTGACATCACTTTACTAGTTTTCTTAGTTCTTTTAAAATAACAACCATCGCCCAAGTATCTTGTTTACAATATTCTAATAAGGATTGATATTTAATTTTAAATTCTTCTTTGGGTAAAGTCGAAAAAGAAGCATAAGTAACTAAAGCATCTATACCATTACTAACATCTAATTTCCCATAATTTAAATCTTTGGCGAAAATAGGCAAAACTTTTTTTATAGAATAAGAGCCATTTAATAAAGGATGATAATAATTTATTACTTCTACTTCTTCAGAAGTTAAACCTATTTCTTTATAAAAAGTAGAATTATTTTTAATAATATAAAGTAAATCATAAACCATTTCTTTCATTTTTAATAATTTTTTTCTATACTCTGGATATAAATCAGCTAGTTCTTGAAGACGTCCTTTTTCGAAACTTTGATTATAAACAATAATCATTCCTTTTTCAGTATCAATATATTCAATTAATTTTTTTACTAATTCTTCTCTTAAATCATCATGACTGGAAGCTAAATATTCATAATGATCTTGATCCTTATCACAAACTCCAGGTTCCTTTTCAATATGTAAAGAAAATTGAAAAGGAGACTGAGTATAACATTTTTCCCCTTTATAACGTGGTAAAGGACAAGGAAAGGTTTCAAAATCTAAATGATATAAAGGATATTCTAATTCTTTTAAAGCAAGATTTATTTTCTTTTTATTAATATAAGGCCTATTTTCTAAAAGAGTCCTTCTTTGAATAATATTATTTAATCTTGTTAATAATGATTCATCAATTGATAACATCTCTCTTTTCCCTAAATTAATTAATTCATAAGCATCATATTTATATCCACTAGGATCTTTAAAACCATGATGATATCCCATATAATTTAAGATAGAGTTTTCTTTGGGAACCTGTTTATAAAAACATGTTTCTATAAATTTACATTTAGTAGTTTTTTTAAATTCACAGTGAATTCCTAAATCACATTCTTTAATATTCATTTCTTTTAAATAATTATAGACTTGTTTTTTATCTAAATTTATTTTATCCATCATACTAGAAGTTAATTTTGTAAAATCAAATAAACTGATTAGAGAATGATTATTTTGATCTTTATTATATATTGGTTTTTTTAATTCATCATAAAGACCATCAAAAACATATTCATGATTTAAAACAGCTAAATAATACTTTATTTTATCAATTTTATCTTCTTGATTATTTTCTTTTAAATAACCTTCAATAATCATTCTTTGAACTAATAAGTCATATACATATTTACCACTATCACTATACTTATTTAATAACTTTTTTTTATGTTCTAAATATTTTTTAAGAGGCATTTTAAATTGATAATCTTTTATTTCCTCTTTTAAATAATAAACTCCATTTTGATCTTGATAAAAAAGGGAATGCTTTTCTCCTTTTATCTTTGGTCCAAGTGATAAAAAGGTTTGACTAGTAGTTGCTTTTACTTCAAAAATATCAAAACCATCATCATGCTCACGATAAATATCAACATAACATAAATATTTAATTCCTGCTTCCATAAAATCAAAAGACTCTTGATTCTTATTCTTACTATTAGGTATTAAATAACCCCCAAACATATCTAAAACGTGTTTAAGGGCTAGTTTTTCAATCTCTAAATAATAAGAAAGCATCGCTTCTAATTGTTTAATAGAAGCATCATTTTCCTCTTCTTCTTGATCTTGAATTAAATTATATAAATCTCCTAAAAGTTCCTCCTTTTCTTCTTCTTGATAACCTTCAAAAGAAACATCTGCTTCTAATTCTTCTTCTTTAATTTCATCTAAAGCACAATATCTAGGACAACGAATATAATTTATAAACTTTGTTTTAGTTATAACCATAATTATCACTCCTATCCCTCATTATAGCACTTTTTAAAATTAAAAAAGCCTTTTAAAAGGCCTTTTTAATAACTTTCATCGAAGTCAAAATCATCATCCCATTCATCGTCCCATTCAAAATCATCATCAAATTCAGGATCCCATTCAAAATTAGGTTCACCATAATTATTAAAACCCATTACCAAAAGCAATTTATCTACAAAAGGTTCTAAAAAATCGAAATAAATTTCTAAAATCTCTTCTTTAGAAAGTTGATCTTGTTTAATAACATTACTAACTTTTATATCATTTAACTTTCCCCCTATTTTAGTTTCTATATCCAAATTAATTTTAAAACTACCAACCTTTTTATCCCCTTTTTCAATGTTAATACTTATTAATCCTGTTTGTTTATATTCTTGATCTATTTTTATTACCTCTTCAATTAAACTTATTTCCCCACTATAATTTATATTTTCATAATCATTTAAATCCTTATTTTTAAAATCACTACTCGTTTGATACTTATACTTACCTTCTTCCTCTTTAGTTAAAATAAAATTTGAAACCTGTTCCTCAGTTTCCATTTTAAACTCTTTAACAATCTTTTTATCTTGATTAGAATAAGTTATATAATTTAAAACCAAATTTTGATCAGAAGATTCATTAAAATTATTGGTATCAGGATACGATAATTCATAACCAATTACTGTATTAAACCAGCCCTTAACATAAACAGAAATCTTAATTTCATCTTTATTCTCAGTAGATTGTTCTTCTGCTTCTTTAATAAGTTCATCAATCTTTTTCTCAAGAGTAACAATCGTTAATTTTTTTTGAGTAATTAAATCACTATTAGAACCATTATAAAGTTTTATAATACTTTCCATGCTTTCTTGATCATTCTTTATTCCTTTTAAAACATAAATAAAAATTTCATTTAATCTTTCTTCATTTAAAGTAAAAGTTATTTTATTAGCATTAACAGTTTTATCTCCTGTTTTTAATTTAACAGTTGTTTTAGAAAAATCCTTATCTTTTAAACTTTCATTAAACAATTTAAATACTTTATCAAAAAGATAAGTTAATTCTTCTAAATTATCTATTTCTTTTTCTTCATCTTCTAACTGAATAAACTTATTATAAACATCTTTAAAATAAAGATATCTTTGATCTTTTAATTGATAATAAAAAACATTAAGTAAACTTTCTGTTTCATAAGTTGAAGTTAATTTAACCATTGATTTTTCATTCAGAGGATCTCTTCCTGTTTCTATCTTGAACTTTAGCTTATCAATAAAATCAAATACACCTTTAGTATAATCATCAATCTCTTCTTCTAATTTTAAATCAAAATCGATATTAAATTTAGAAATAACAACATTATCTTTAGATAATTCAGCTATTCTTGAAGATTTAATATTAGAGGAAAAACTAAGTAAATCCTTATAAGCATTTTTTATTGATAAAGCAAAAATTGTTTTTGGTTTATTATAAAGATAAGTTAAACCAACTAAAAACAAAATTAAAACAACTATTAAACCACAGATAATCTTTTTTCCTTTTCTCATTTTATTCCTTCTTTCTTTATTATTTTAATTTTATAATAACAAAGGGAGGAAAAATAACAACAAAAAATGTCATTATTAGACATTTCATTGTCACCATTTATTTTATTTGATACCAATCTTTACCAAAACCAATCTCGACTTTTAAAGGAACCTCTAAAGGATATCCTTTTTCCATGATCTCTTTTACTATCCTTTTTACCTCTTCTTTTTCTTCATTAACTACATCAAAAATTAATTCATCATGAACTTGCAATAACATTTTACTTTTTATATTTAATTCTTTAAACTTTTTATCAATATCAATCATTACCTTTTTTAAGATATCAGCACTACTACCTTGAATAGGTGTATTTAAGGCTATTCTTTCCCCTTGTCTTCTAATCATATAATTCTTATTATATAACTCCTCAATCTTTCTTTTACGATTCATTAGAGTTTTTACATAGCCTTTTTCATAAGCCTCTTTTATTACTTCATCCATATATTTTTTAATTCCAGGAAAAGTTTTTAAATATTTATCAATAAAGGCTTTTGCTTCTTGGATATTAATATCTAAATCTTCTGATAAGCCAAAACTACTAATTCCATATAAAATCCCAAAATTAACAGCTTTCGCTTGCCTTCTCATTTCTTTGTTAACTTCATTAAAAGAAACATTAAAAATATCCATTGCTGTCTTAGTATGAATATCCATTCCTTCTTTAAAAGCCTCTGTTAAATTATCTACTTTTGACATATGAGCAAAAACCCTTAATTCAATTTGAGAATAATCACTTGCCATTAATTCATGACCTTCACTTGCTAAAAATGCTTTACGAACTAAACGTCCATATTCATTTCTAATAGGAATGTTTTGTAAATTAGGTTCCACTGATGATAAACGACCGGTCCTTGTTAAGGTTTGATTATAAATAGTATGAATAACACCATCTTTTATACAATCAATTAAACCTTCAATATACGTCCCATATACTTTAGATAACATTCTAAATTCTAAAACCTTATTAATAATAGGATGCTCTTTTTTAATCTTATTTAAAACTTCTTTATTAGTCGAGTAACCCTTTTTAACATTACCAGGATACTTAAGATTCATCTTTGTAAAAAGAACCTCTCCTAATTGTTTAGGAGAAGCAATATTAAACTCTAAACCTGCATAATTATGAATATCCTTAGTTAATAATTCTAACTTAACTTTTATTTCTTCCCCCATATTTTTTAAAACAGATTTATCTACTCTTATTCCTTTATATTCCATATCACCTAAAATAAAAGTTAAAGGAAATTCAATATTCTTATATAAATCCATACTTTCTTCTTTAATTAATTCTTCTTCAAATTTATTTTTAGTTTCATAAATAAACTTAGCCTTTTCTACACATAACTTAGCTATTACTTCTTCATCTAATCCTTTACTTTTAGAAATAATCTCATAAAAGGGAATCTCATAACCTAAAGTATTACCTAAATAGGCTATATCATCTTTTATATTATAATTTAATAAATAAGCACTTAACATCGTATCAAATTCAATTCCTTCAATATTTATACCTAAATATTTTAAAGAAACATATAACTTTTTAACATCATAAGTATATTTAGGATTATCTTTTAATAAAAGAATCTTTTCTTTTATTAAAGAAGGAGGAATAAAAAAGGATTCCTTTTCATTATAAACTCCTAAACCTAATATTTCTCCTTGATGATAATTTGAACCTAATATTTCTAAATATAAACCAACAGGCCCTTTAATATTTATAGAATCAGATTCTTTAATTATCTTTACATCTTCTTTAGATATCTTTCTATTTTCTGTTCTTTTTAAAAAAGAATAAAACTCTAACTCTTCAAATAAAGAAATTAATTTATCTTTTTTGGGACCTTGATATTTAATATCTTTGATACCAATACTAAGAGGAACCTCTTGATAAATCGTAGCGAGCTGTTTACTCATAAAAGCCTTATCTTTATTATCTAATAATCTATCTTTTAATTTACCACTTATATTATCAATATTTGCGTATATCCCTTCTACACTGTTATATTCTTTAATTAATTTAAAAGCTGTCTTTTCTCCTACTCCTTTAACTCCAGGAATATTATCAGAAGGATCCCCTTCTAATCCTTTTAAATCAATTATCTTATGAGGAAGAAACCCATACTCTTTAATAAAGTTTTCTTTATTCATCATTAAATGCCCTTTAGTTTTTAATAACTTAACAACTACCTTTTCATTAATTAATTGTAATAAATCTTTATCACTACTAATAATTAAAACATCATAACCATCCCTTTCAGAAAAGACCTTAGAAAAGGTTCCAATAATGTCATCAGCCTCATAATTATCTATTTCATAATACATAATCCCCATAGCAGTTAAAAGTTCTTTAGCGACCCCAAACTGAAGACCTAATTCCTCTGGCATCTCGAGACGACCAGCCTTATAATCAGGATAACGATCATGACGAAAAGTTTTACCCTTATCTAGCGCTACCAAGATATGGGTAGGAGATTCCTCTTCAATAATCTTATTTAACATATTAACAAAACCAAATAAAGCATTCGTCGGAAACCCCTTAGAATTCTTCATCATATTTCCAGAATACGCGGTCGCATAATAACTACGAAATAAAAAATTATTACCATCAATTAATATTACTTTATCATTCATAATTCACCTTCTTTTATGGATAGTTTTAAACTCCGGTAATTTTCCTATTTTACCTGGAATATGAGCTGGTAATTGATATAAGGAACTATCAGGGTAATAATTACCTTCAATTAATACTGGTCCTTTTTTAGTTAAAGATACATCCCAACCAACAAAACAAACTTTATCACTCTTTTTACTTGCTTTAATGACTAAATCTAAACATTCTCTCCACATAGGAATTTTAAAACCAACAAACATAGTTTTAGTTTGAGGATGACTCTTAAAAATATTCTTTTTATAATCCATGGCTGGTTTATTAATAATACCACTTTTTAAGTCTATTGGAGCAAGCATTCCCCCACTAGACATATTATCAACAAAATTACCATTACCAACCCTTAAATAAGCGAAAAGAATATTTACCCGATTATTTTTTAAAATAGTAACTATCCTAAGAGTATTAACAGAACCCGGATACATTTTATTTAATTTTGAATGTTGAACAATACATTCCTCAATTAAATTTATTTTCTTTTGAAAAAAGAAATCTAAAAGTTCTTCTGTATTTTTATACTCCTTTAAATTTATTTTAAAAACTTGTTTTCCACCACCACCAAAAACATTTTTTCCTATTATATATTCTTTATTTTTAATAAACATTTCAATATCCTTTTTAGAATCTTCTTTAATCCTTAACCACTTCCTACCAATAAATTCAGCATATTCTTTATTAAATTCATCTTTATAATTAAAAATATATCGATAATTTACATCATTATATTTTTTAGCATATGCCCATTTATGAATTTCCGTAAACATTGTTTTTCTTTGTTGCCAGTTTAATTTATACATTTCATATAACTGATATTCAAAATAATCAGTTATATGAATAATTCTACACCAAGCCATATCAAACAAAATAATAAACCTTAACCGTTTAGTTTCCTTACTTACTTCATTTATTGTTTCAATTATTTCTTTAAAGTGGGGTTTCATAAAACCCTTTATTAAAAATTTAAAATTATAATATAAAATTATTTTATTAAGACTTCTTTTCATACTACTCTCCAACCTTTAAGTTAAACTATTTCTAACTTTTTACAAATTTTTTTACAACTATTACCCTTTTCAAATTCTAACATTAATGTTTTTATTTTTTTTCTTCTTTCTTTTTCTTTTTGAGGATTTAATAATTCTTCTTTCATTGTATTAAGTAATTCGTTAATATCCTCGATAATTACTCCCCCCGCTATATCATCTAGATTAAAATATAAACCTTGCTCTTCTTTTTTATATTTTAAATAGTCATAGACATAATGAATAATCGGTCTATTTAATAAAAGATAATCTATATAACAACTCGAATAATCCGTAATTAATAAATCCGTTATCAATAAAATTTCTTGAGTATTTACATTTTTAAAATTATTTAAGTTAATAATCCTATCATTACATCCTTCTTGAATAAAACTATCAGATATGGAAATATGACTTTTTTCTAAAATTATATATTTATTTCCTTTTAAAAATTGCATTAAATTATCTTTAAATTCTCCTTCTAAATTTAAAAAAGAAAAATACTTATCACTATTTTTTCTAAATGTAGGTAAATAAGTAATTATCTTCAAATCAATAGGAATATTATACCTTTTTAAAATCTCGTTTCTAATCTTTAAATTTTCTTTCTGATTTATCAAAAAATCATTTCGGGGTTGTCCACTTTCAATCATCTTTTCTTTTTTAGCTCCATATGAAGCAAAAGCTTTCATATTTCTTTTTTTATTTAATTTAGAAGAACAAATAAAATAATCATATCTTCTTATAAAACATCGGACCTTCTTTTTTAACATTCCAATAAACCTGTTCCCATTTTGATCCAACTCACCTACATTTTTAATTCCTATTCCATGCCATAATTGAACTAATTTAGCTCTGCCAAAAACATTAAAATTAACAATATCTTCATAACCATGAGTTACAAATGCATATTTAGAAGTTAGAGCAAAATAGTAAGCTTTAAAAGAATTTATTTTAACAAACTTTACTCTTTTATTTAACGGTAAGTCTAATTTTAAAAAACTTTTTCCACACCAAATTAAATCATAACCGGGCTTTTCTTTTAAAATGTATTGAAAAAGATATTTACTATTATCAGAAAATTGAAGCCCATTCCAAGCTCCAAAAATTATACGATTTTTCTTTCTAAAACTTAAAAAACTAAAATAATATAATGGAAATCCAATAATTAATCTTATAAATTCATTCATTTTTATCGCCTTTAATTACTTGATTAAACAATTCTAAATCTCCCGGATAAGTTATTTTAAAGTTTTCCCTATTACCTTCAACAACTTTAATTTCACAAAGATTATATCGTTTTATGAGCCCACAATCATTAGTTATTTCTTCATCCACATTGACATCATTTAAGGCTAATTGATGAGCTTTTTTTATTATTGAAAATTTAAAACCTTGAGGAGTTTGTCCACGTCTCATATATTTTCTATTAGGAATATTACTAATAAATAGCTTTTCATTTACTTCTATCAATGTATCTGCTGAATTTACAGCTGGGTAAATAGCATCGTGTTCATCTAATGCTTCTATACACCGATTAATAGTATCTTCTGAAACAAAAGGCCTAACTCCATCATGAATTAAAATTTTACTTTTCTCATTAGAAATTACCTCTAAGCCCTTTAAAACACTTTCCCTTCGCGTCTTCCCACCAACAACTATATCTCCAATTTTAAAATAAGTTTTATATAAATCTTTTGGTCGAAATTGATTTTGATATTTTTCATTTATTACAAGAATAATTTTATCTACATTTATATTTCTATTAAATTTATCAATAGTATATTCAAAAATTGGTTTTTCCTCAATTTTTATAAGTTGTTTCGGTATATTATTTTTAAAACGAGAACCTACACCACCACATAATATAATTGCTATTACTTCACTTTTTTTCATACAAAACCTCCATAATCATTTAACCCTTTTTAACAAAACCCTATTTATAAAATTCTGAAAAGAAGAATAAAAGAAATAAAATAAAAATGTAATTACTATTAAACTTATACTTCCAATAAAAGATGTTTCTAAAAACCATTGAAAAATATTGTCATTATTATATAGATTTAATCCTTTAATTAATATATTTTGAGAAAATATTACTATTATTAAACTAATTAAAAACACTATATATTTTTTATAATAAATTAAAACAGGTTTTTCAATAAAACTTTGATAAACATATCTTACATATAAAATATGACTAACTAAAGCATAACTAACAACAGTCCCTATCAATACTCCTACTATACCATATTTAAAGACTAATATAAATGATAAAACTAGATTAGTTATTGCTGAATAAAAATCTGCTTTTTTAATATTTTTATATTCTCCTTTAGCCTCCAAAGTAGTTACAAGAGGAACTAAAATAAATTCATACCAAAGAATAAAACCAAATAAAATTATGGCTAAACTTGATAAAACAAAAGTTTTATTAATCCAAACTGAAATAAATGAAGATACAGAAACTATAAAAAGTGGAACTACCAATAAAGCAAAATAAAAAGATAATGATAAATATTCATTAAAAATAGCTTCTTTTTTACTAATACCTACTTTTTCATCAGCATGTAAATTCCCCATACTAGCTTGTGGAGCTTTAAAAATATAATTTAATATCTGATTTAAATAACTAATAATATAATTATAAGCACCATAGATTGATACTGTTGTTAAACCTTGAGCTATTGATAAAATAATATTATCGGTATGATTAAAGACTAATCTATTAATCTTATGAAAGAAAACATCTTTAGTCATTCCCATTGGTGAAGTATCAGCTTTATCCTTTTTATTTAACCAAGGATATTCTTTTTTTACTGTTTTTATAACAAATAAATTAGAAATCAAATTAGCCGTAATACTTCCTATAATAATTAATAATAAATTAACTTTATTTATTATTAATAAAAGTTCTATTAATCGAAAGATTAAATGTCTTGTATTAGTTATAATATTAAGTTTGTATTTTTTTTGATCAGCTTGTAATAAAACTTTATAAGGGAGCAATAAAAAATACATACTTAAATAATCCCAAGCATAAAGAAAAAAAACAGCAAAAACATATAATCTAGGAATTTGTAAATTAGTAATAATAAAAGGAACTATAATTGAAAGAAGAAAACCTCCTAAAAATATTAAAAAGCCGATCTTTTTAAAAATAGATTTTGCCCCTACAAATAGTTGACTAATTTTTTCTTGATCATTATCTACAAAAGGTTTATATAAACTATATATAATAGCTGAACCAAATCCTAATTCCATTAATGATAAATAAGCATATAATTGACCTGATAATTGAATAAGACCATTCATTTCAGGACCAAAATATTGAATAAATAATTTTATTTTGACAAAACCAATAACAGCTATAATTAACCATGGAAAAAAAGATGTAACAAAATTTAAGGTTGTATATTTAGTTCTCATGAATCCTCCTCTATCTCTTTAAAACCATTATTTAACTTTTATTTCTTTTTTAACATTTAACATATCTTCCATTATTCTATATAAATATTCTTTTTTAGGAACCCTTTCTAAAGCTTTATGAGAAAATGAAGCTGCTACTAAAGAAGATCTAACATACCCACAATTATTTAAAAGTAAATCATCTTTAATTTCTAATCCCTTTTTCTTACAATAATTACAAATAAAAATAATAACAGTCCTAGTATTACCATCTCTAAAAGGATGACATTTCCATATATTAATCATTAAATCACTGATATATAATAATTTTTCTTGATCATTAAATCTATTTAAATCTATTTCTTGATCATTAACAAATATTTCTTTTATTCTTTTATCTATATTTTGATAATCCTCATATTCTATAGAAAATCCATTAAGAACACGTTCTGGTTTTTCTATATTGAGTTTTCTATAACAACCTGCCCAATCAAATAAATCTTGAAACATATGATAATGAATAAAACGTAATGAATTTTCATCGATTCCAATACTATCATTATCAAGTAATTCTTTAGTTCTTAAAATAGTAAAATCAGCTTGAGCTTTATTTAATCTTTCTTCATTAGTAATACCTAATTTATTTTTCAATACTTGATTATCATCATCATAATAAATATCTCTCATATTAATTATCCTGATATTTCCTTTTTAAATTTTTTAAAATAGTTGTTTTACTGATTTCCCCATTTATCTCTTTTTTTATTAGAAATATCATTTCTTTAGAAGGCTTTAATTTATCTACCTTGGCTAAAGAAACAGCTATCCCCCATTTCTTTTGTTTTTCCTTTTCTTTCACTTTAATCACCTACAATTTATTATACCAAAAAGAAAAAAAAATAAATAGAGCCCTAGGATAAAACTCCTAGGGCTCTTCTGCCAAGCGAATAATCTCGCTTGGCATTACTATAATATGCAGTATTAAAATTATTATTCACTTTTTAAAAATTATTCTACTTTTTCTAATACTAATTTAGTTATTTCCCTCATTTTTTCCCTATCATCAATTGTTTCTACAATAATATTATCACCATCAATGATTTCTTTTCCTATTACAACTTCAGCTCTTTCATCATTAACTAAATATAAATAACGGTCTCCTTCTTGTTCAATAATTTCCACCACATAATAATCAATATCATTTTCTAAAGTAATTAATTCACCTTTGTTTAAAGTTTCCATTGCCTTTTCTACCTTTCTTTCCCTTCTTTTTGTATTTGTAAAGTAATATGTCTATCCATTATTACTTTATTAGCCTCACTAAGATCATTAAGTTTAAAATTAATGTTCCTTATCTCCTCTTCTGCTTTTTCTCTTTCCTTAAGGTTATTTTCATAATAACCACTTTTAATCTCATACTCTTCTTTTTGTTTTTCTAAAATACTTCGTTTAGCATTATATAAAGAACTAGCTTCTACTAATCTTTCTTCTTCAGAATATTCTTCATAATTTCTTTCTTCTTTATACTCTTGTTTAAATTCATCTGCTGCCATTACTATTTCATGTAGTTTTTCTTTTGATGCTTCAGGTTTTTGTCCATGAATTAAAGCATAATTATCAATATATTCATTAAGTAATTTATCATATTCATTAATAATCGATTGTTTTAATTCAAGAATAGTTTCTGGACTATAAAAGCTTTCCCGATATTCAATAGCGAGCTTTTCAAAATCTAGATTAGACATTTCTATCCTTCGACGATATTCTTCAGTTTGTTCAGCCCTTATTTCACTTTCCTTATCCCAAGCTTCTAAAGCTAAATACGCTCCCCCAACAGACATGGCAACAAGCAAAGCACCCGCAGTTAAATTTTCCGCAATTTTCTTTCTTCTTTTAACTTTTAGTCTTTCTTTTTTTTGTTGACTTAAATTATAAGCACTATTTTTATATTTATCTCGCATTAAATCACCATCCTTTATATTTAGTATAACTTTTTTAAAAATAATTAACAATCATTTTTGTAAAACGATTGTTA